>JBGQCJ010000030.1:0-37718 GCA_041495285.1 Verrucomicrobiia bacterium | reverse complement strand
TCCCGAACCCCGAGCCGACGCGGGAGTTAAAGCGAACGACATCATTCTTGCCCAAAGTCTTTAACCGCGCCTTCGCCCAATCACCCATCGGGACTCTCACTTCGTCCTGATACATCTTGAAATACCGGGTCTTGTTAAATTGCAGACAACGCTCCCAAGCATCGCGGAAGCGATTCGGCCACTTGCCGGGATGGCAATTCTTCTTGTGCCAAATGTATTCCTCAGTCCAGAGCCAGCCCTGCCGTCGCAATGCCAAGATTAGCTCAATCACGTAGGTGTGCCGTTCCCCATCGGAAGCCTTCTCCTTGATATTGAGGACAAAACTCCCGGTCGGCTTGAGCACTCGCAGAAACTCCGCCGAGCGCGGGGTAAACCAACTGACATACTCGTCTGGACGGATGCCGCCGTATGTGTTCTTGCGCTGGTCGGCGTAAGGTGGACTGGTGATGATGAGGTCAAACTTATTGTCAGGAATCGACCGCAACACTTCAAGGCAGTCGCCCTGGATAATGTCGGTTCGGACCTCTTTCATGCGCGGCACTGTAGCAGAAGCCCGAGGAAGCCGGCAAGTCTGCCGGTAAGACTGCGCTGCGATTCCGTCGGGGCTTACCGGCCAACATTAACGGAAAACTTCCCGGCGACTTCACGCCGGAGCGCCTCCTTTGGCTTGGCTGGCTTCGCCCGATGCTTCCTTGAAGAGGACGTTGTAGTTGATCCTTCAGTTATGTTTGCGACTTACCGGCGTCGTCTGGGACTGAACGAATAGCCGCCCTTGGCGGTGCGGCCCATGTGCACGCTGCGGCGGCTGGTTGAAAGTTGGTCTTCCTGAAACATCGCCGTGGCAAGGTACTGGAAGTTGTCCAGTTTAAGACGCGGGACCTTCCGTCCGATAAAACGCTCGACCGCGCGCACGTGGTCGAGTTCTTCCACCGTGATCAACGTGAACGCGTCGCCCACGGTTTGCGCGCGGCCGGTGCGACCGATGCGATGCACGTAGTCCTCGGGATGCTGCGGCACGTCGTAGTTGATGACGTGGCTGATTCCTTCCACGTCGATCCCGCGCGCAACGATGTCCGTGGCCACCATCACTTCATACTTGCCGGACTTGAAGCCTTCGAGCGCCTCGACGCGTTCGCGCTGTGTCCGGTTGGAGTGCAACACGGCCACCGAGTGTTGTGCGGTTTTCAAGCGTTGGGCGATCTTGTCCGCGCCGTGCTTGGTGCGCGTGAAAATGAGGACGCTGTCGAAATTCGTCCGCTTCAGCAATTCCAGCAGCAGATCGAACTTCTGGTTGGAGGCGACCGGATAAAACGCGTGCGTGACAGTTTCCGCAGGCATGCGTCGCTCGCCGATCTCGACCGACTCCGGGTCGCGCAACACCCACGCGGCCAGTCGCTCAATTTCCGCCGGTATCGTTGCGGAAAACAGCAGTGTTTGACGGGATTTCGGGCAACGTTCCACAATCTTGCGCACATCCGGCAGGAAACCCATGTCGAGCATTCGATCCACTTCGTCGAGCACCAGAATGTTGATGTCGCGCAAATGCAGGTCACCCTGCCCCAGCAGATCCAGCAAGCGTCCCGGCGTCGCCGCCACGATGTCCATGCCGCGTCGCAAGTCTTCGCGTTGCTGGCCATAACCCACGCCGCCGTAGATGACCGTCGTGCGCAAATCCGTGAACCGGCCATAGTCGCGGAACGCCGTCTCGACTTGTGCCGCCAATTCGCGCGTCGGTTCGAGAATCAAACACCGGCACTTGCCGTGCGTCTTCAACAGCGTGAGAATCGGCAACGCGAACGCGGCGGTCTTGCCGGTGCCTGTTTGGGCTGAGCCGATCACATCCCTGCCGGCCAAAACGAGCGGGATGGCGCGCAACTGAATCGGCGTCGGATCGACGTAGCCGACGGCCTGCACGCCGCGTAGGACTTCTGGAGATAATCCAAGTTTGCTGAATGGCATTTACTTAAAACTTTCTGCCAACGCGATGGCTTTCAGCATCGCTTTGGCTTTGTTGACGGTTTCCTGATACTCGTATCCGGCCTCGCTGTCGGCGACAATCCCGCCGCCGGCCTGCACGTACGCTATGCCTTCCTTCAGCAGCGCCGTGCGCAGCGTGATGCAACTGTCGAGGTTGCCGCTGAAGCTGAAATAACCAACCGCACCGGCGTACGGCCCGCGCTGGGATTGCTCCAACTCACTGATGATCTGCATCGCCCGAATCTTCGGCGCGCCACTGACGGTGCCGGCAGGAAACGTTGCGCGCATCAAGTCATACGGCGAACGTCCCGGCTGCAATCGCCCTTCGACGCCGCTGACGATGTGCATCACGTGGGAGTATTTCTCGATGACCATGAACTCCGGCACGTGAACGCTGCCGAAATCGCACACGCGCCCGATGTCGTTACGCGCAAGATCCACCAGCATCAAATGTTCGGCGCGCTCCTTCTCGTCGGCGAGCAACTCCTTTTCGAGCCGGGCATCTTCCTCAGGCGTCTTACCTCTCCAGCGCGTGCCGGCGATGGGACGAATCTCGACTTTGCCGTCTTCGCAGCGCACGTGAACCTCCGGCGACGCGCCGACAAGCTGAAATTTCTCGAAATCGAGCAAGAACATGTACGGCGAAGGATTCACCGAACGCAAAGCCCGGTAGATGTCGAGCGGTGACGCCTTCGCGCGCGTTTGAAATCGTTGCGCGAGCACGACCTGAATGATGTCGCCCGCTTTGATGTATTCCTTGGCTTTCGTGATCATCTCGGCGTGACGTTCGGCAGTCATATTCGAGTCCACCTGAACCGGCGACGGTTCACGCCGGAATTCCAACGCGCGGGCCGCGAGCGGTTGTTCCAATTGCATCACGATTTCGTCTATGCGCGCACACGCACCGGCGTAGGCCGTCTCTGGCTTGCCGTCAATGTGCGCGTTGGCGACAACCTTGATGGTCTGGCTGACGCGGTCGAAGATGAGAATCGTTTCGGTGATCATGAAGCACAGCGTTGGGGTGCCCAGATCGTTGCGTTGCGGACGCGGCACCGTCGGCTCAATGTGATGGATGTATTCGTAGCCGATGAATCCGACCGCGCCACCGATAAATCGCGGCAGGCCCGGCACTGCCACCGGCTTGAACTGCGCCATCTCGGCTTCAACGGCCTTCAACGGATCGCTGCCGGTATCGCCGTCGGCTCGAATCAGCTTGCGTGGATTCGTTCCAAGGAACGAGTACCGGCCGATATGCTCACCGCCTTCGACGGATTCGAGCAGAAACGAGCCGCCGCGCTTGTGGAGCTTCTGGTACGCAGAGACCGGCGTCTCGGCGTCGGCCAGAATCTCGCGGTACACCGGAATGAGATTCCCATGCTTCGCGAGTTCGATAAACTCAGCTTTGGATGGCGTGAACATGCGCCGCTATTTCTTGCCGTAAACTTTTCCGGGCTCGACCAATTGTTTCTCCGTCACTTTCACTTCGCCGTCGTGTTGGATGCTGCGGAAGAAGCAGGACTTGTAGCCTTCGTGACACGCGGCCCCGACTTGATCGACTTGGATCAGCAGCACGTCCTTGTCGCAGTCGAACGCGATATCTTTCACCTTTTGCGTGTGGCCGCTCGTCGCGCCCTTGTGCCAGAATTCCTTGCGTGACCGGCTCCAATAAACCACTTCGCCGAGTTCCAGCGTGCGCCGCAGCGATTCCTTGTTCATCCACGCCATCATCAACACGCGCCCGGTACCGTGCTCCTGCGCAATCGCCGGTATCAAGCCGTTCGCGTCGTATTTCAACTCATCGAGTATTTTCATAACCGCACACTGATTCCCTTCTCTCTCAAAAACTTCTTCGCGTCGCCAACCGTGTACTCACCGAAGTGAAAAATACTGGCGGCCAGCACCGCGTCCGCCTTGCCGGCGTTGAGCACGTCGGCCATGTGTTCGAGCTTACCGGCACCGCCACTGGCGATGACCGGGATCGTCACCGCTTCGCTCACGGTACGCGTCAGGGCAACATCATAACCGAATTTCGTGCCGTCCGCATCCATGCTCGTCAGCAGAATCTCCCCGGCACCGAGCGACTCGATGCGCCGCGCCCATTCCACGGCGTCCAACCCGGTCGGCTTGCGCCCGCCGTGCGTGAACACCTGCCAGCGTTCGCCCATCCGCTTCGCATCAATCGCCACGACGATGCACTGCGAACCGAATCGCTCCGCACCGGCACGCACCACGTCCGGGTTCTGCACGGCGGCGGTGTTCAAGCTCGTCTTGTCCGCACCGGCTTTGAGCATCGCGCGGATGTCGTCCACAGTGCGAATGCCGCCACCGACCGTCAGCGGCATGAAACACTCGTTCGCCGTGCGCTCGACGACATCAATCATCGTCGCGCGATTCTCTGCGCTGGCGGTAATGTCGAGGAACACCAGTTCGTCCGCGCCTTGCCGGTCGTATTCCTTGGCGCATTCGACAGGATCACCGGCGTCGCGCAGGTTGAGGAATTTCGTTCCCTTCACCACGCGCCCGCGGTCCACGTCGAGACATGGGATGATGCGTTTAGCCAGCATCGTGTGTGAGCACCTGAATCCGGTACGTCTTGTACTCGATGAAGCTCTGCGCGTTGCGGCGTGGATTGAAATGCTTCTGCATCTTCTGGAGGTTCTTCCTGAACGTCCACATCACGGCCTTGCTCGCGGCGGGATGATTCGCTTTCATGACGCGCACGAAATTCTCGTACAGCGGCTTGAACAGGTTCAAGCTGACATCGCACACCAGATCGAACGTCGGCGCGATGTTCGCCGTGATGTCCACATCCTTCACGCACCGGAACCCGAGCGCGTCGCGCAGCTTCAGGAACTCCGAGTAATACCGGCCCCCGCCGATCGGGCCGCGGTCAGGCCGGTCGAGACGGAACACGTCGCAGATCAACAGTCGGCCGCCCGGGCGCAGTAGCTTCGTCACTTTTTCCAACGACTCGCGCATTTGCACGTACTGAAAACTTTCGACGAACATCACGAGATCGTATGTCTTGCCGGTCTGGAATTCCTCGAACGTCGTCTGGTGCACCAGCGTCGCGGCCGGCAAGCTCGTGCGGGCGACTTCGTTGAGGTACGCGGAGGGTGAGAGACACTCGACGTTGTGACCCCGCGCGACAAGCTGTTGCGCCACGATGCCGGTACCGCAGCCGACGTCGAGCACGTCGTGCGCGTCGGTTGGCACGTGGCTCATCAACACGTCCGTGTATTTCTCCTGCGCCCTGCCGAATTGAAACAGATGCACCTCGTCGCCCGGCTCCCAGTAGCCGTAGTGCAGCGCCTTCGATTTGAAAAGGTAGTTCAGGACGATCAGCCCAAACTCCAGACCATACTCCTTGCCTTTGATTCGCTTGGCCATGAGTCTTCTCTTCTACCAGATCGGCGGAATGAGGTCAAAACCTACAGACGTTGCCGGACGGTCGCGCTTCTGCCACAATCTGTTCATGCACTACGCGCAACTGGGTCGGTCTGGATTGAAAGTCAGCAAGCTTTGTCTCGGGACGATGAATTTTGGCTGGGTCACGGAAGAGCCGGACAGCTTTGCAATCATGGACAAGGCGGTCGAAGTCGGCATCAATTTTTTCGACACCGCAAACGTGTACGGCTGGGGCAAGCGCAAGGGTGCCACCGAAGAGATCATCGGCCGGTGGTTTGCGCAAGGCGGCGGGCGGCGCGACAAGGTCGTGCTCGCGACGAAGGTGTACGCCAACATGGGCGATTGGCCGAACCAATCGAAGCTCTCCGCGCTGCACATTCGCAAGTCGTGTGAAGACAGTCTGCGCCGGTTGCAGACCGACTACATCGATCTGTACCAGATGCATCACGTCGATCGCGAAACGCCGTGGGAAGAAATCTGGCAGGCGATGGAAGTCCTCGTGCAACAAGGCAAGGTCATCTACGTCGGCAGCAGTAATTTCGGCGGCTGGCACATCGCGCAAGCGCAGGAAACGGCGAAAGCCCGGCACTTCCTCGGCCTCGTTTCCGAGCAGAGCAAATACAGCCTCGCCGACCGCACGGTTGAGTTGGAAGTGTTACCGGCCTGCCGCGCGTATGGGCTTGGCGTGATTCCATGGAGTCCGCTCCACGGCGGGTTGCTTGCCGGTGTTGAGAAAATCAAAACCGGTCGGCTCGCGAGCGACAAAGAATGGGGCAAGGATCTCGAAAAATACCGGAAGCAACTCGAAGCGTACGAAAAACTTTGCCGGGAACTCGGCGAGAAGCCAGCCGACGTTGCGCTGGCGTGGCTGTTGCACAATCCAGCCGTCACGGCGCCGATCATCGGTCCGCGCACGCTCGACCAACTTGACGGCAATCTGCGCAGTCTCCAGATCAAGCTCTCCGCCGAAGCGCTCAAGCGGTTGGATGAAATCTGGCCCGGTCCCGGCGGCGAAGCGCCCGAAGCCTACGCGTGGTAAGCCCAGGCGGCGACCGGATTCATACTTCCGCATTCGATGCACCGCGTGTCGGCGAACTGAGTCCCGCACTGCGGGCAAACCGCCTGCGTTTCGAACGTGTCGAATGCGGTTCGACATTTGCCGCATATCCAGAAGTTGCCGACCGGCGGCGCTGCCTTGCACGAGGGGCAGGCAAAGCCTTCCCGGCGCGGCAACGCCAGCAGCCGCGTCAACGCCCGCGCTTGTTGCAGCCCTCGCCAACAATTCATGAGAATGAATGCTGCCATGATCCCAAACCAGACCGATTGCATGTACACCGCGAGCGCAATCAAGCCGGCCACGCCCGCGAAACCGATGATCACGGTCACCATCAAACTGCGGGCCCGTCCCAGTGGATACCACAACAGCGCCCGCAGAATTTGCCCGCCGTCGAGCGGGTAAATCGGCAGAAGGTTGAAGATCAGCAGAATCAGGTTGATGGAAAAGACCGTCCGCAACCATGCATGAACGTTCGGCATGGTGTCCGCCCACCCCAGCGAGCGGCTCAGCATCGTGAGGCCGGTCAGGATGGGAAACAGCACCACGTTCACGAGCGGCCCGGCGGCGATGCTCCACAGCGTTGCGCCCGGTCGCGGCGGCGGGTTCACGTAGGCCACGCCGCCCAGCGGCCAGAGCACGATCTGTTCGGCGCGACCGCCCACCGACCGGCAGGCCAACGCGTGCCCGAACTCGTGCATCGTCACGATGGCGAACAGCGACAGATACTCCAGCCCGTTCCATGTCAGTGACGTGTAACTCCGGCCACGGGCCTGGATTTCAAACGCGGCAACGAGAAACCACGACCAATGCAAATAGACATTGATCCCGGCCGCGCGAAATAGTCGGATTCCTCCTTGCCCGGTGGGTAACATGCGCGTCCACTTAACACGCCGCGCAAGCCGAACACAAGCGTTTTGGGAACGGCCCGACTCTCTACGGCGATCGGGCTTCGCGGTCAAAACCCCGGTAGGTCAAGTACGATTGCGCATAATTCCGCACGATTTGATCCGGGTCGTTCGCCAACTGCAGCAGAAGCTCCTTTGGTATCTTCGGATTCGAAGTCATCCACGACCTCACCAGATTCTCCTTGTCTCGCGACAATTTACGGAGAGTTTCCGTCGGCGTACCGGGGTTCATCCCCACGCCAACCCGGATGGACATCTGGGGGCACGCGGCCAAGACGACCAAAATGTCCGGTGGCGTCCGGGGATTCTGGGCCAGCGAATGGAAGACCACGTATTCCGGGGGATTGAACTCGGAGACGCTGTGTTTGGAGAAATCGTAAATCCGAATCAGGTCGGCCGGGGGCGTGCTCGGATTCTTGGCCAGCAACGACAGAACCGGCAAGTCGCGGGATGAGAATGCACCGGCCAGAATCTTCTCCAGTCTATCCGGATTCGTGGAAGCGGACGCGGCGGCACGCAACAGCTCCTGCCGGACGAGCCGGTGCCGGGCAATAAGAGCCGTCGTACACAACGTCAGAACCGCCACGATGAGCAACGGGATCGCCGTGATCCGTTTCGAAATGATCCCCAGCCTCTCGACGGTGAAACGGACGATGTACATCACCGACCACGAGACCAGAAACCCGGCACCGGCGACGGCCACCGAGTAAAACGGAAGAAAGATGTATCCAACAGCGGCTGTAGATGACCTCGACGTGGCGATGGCGTAGTGTCCCCAAATGATGAAACCGGTAGTTGCGGTCGCCGAACAAATCAGCGGATAAAGGAAAAGCGCCCTGACCGGCGAACCGGAACGATAAGCGGTCCGCAGAAGAAAAACCAAACCCGCCACGATCAAGACATACGGCAGAACCAGAACGCCGATGAACACAACCGGATTAGCTCCCATAAACTCTCACGGCGCGGGATGCTGCACCAAGGCACTGAATTTGTCCATACTCGGCGCAGCCGCGAAACGGATTGCGCCGACCGGCATCCAATGGGATGCTGCCAACTACGGAGAGAAACCATGACCGGCATCGTCGAAGACATTTTCATTGCGAGCGAGGGCGGTCACGACATGGGGCGGGTCGCCAAGGTGGAAGCGGTGGCTCATGCCGGGTTGCGCGGCGACCGGTACCTGCGGCGCCTCGGTTATTGGTCGGGCGTGGACGAGTGCGAAGTGACGTGGATTGAAGCTGAGGGTCTGGACGAGATCACAGCCACAACCGGCCTCAGCGTGCGCAACGGCGAGCACCGCCGCAACATCGTGACGCGTGGTGTCCGGTTGCATGAGTTGGAGGGCAAACAGTTCTCCATCGGCGAGGCGGTGCTGGAATATGATCGTCCGCGTCCGCCGTGCAGTTACATCCAATCTCTCACGCAACAACCCGGTTTGACCAAAGCGTTGAGCAAAGGTCGCGGCGGAATCTGCGTGCGCGTGGTCAAGCCCGGTCTAATTCGGCGCGGCGACGCGATCACGCTATTGTGATTTGAGGTTGGCGCCGCCGCTTCCGGTGGCATTTGGCCTGCTCTTAATGGGCATCATGGAAAACCTGTTCAAAAACGTCCGCGTGCAATGGCTATTCGCGTTGGTGGCTTTCTCAGTGCTCGTCGTGTGGGCATTCTTGAAGCTCTCGTAGTGTACGGCAATTTGACGCTGCAGCATCCCGGCATGAGGTAGGGCGCAGATTCCCCTGCCCTCTGCTGCCGGTTTCTCTCGGTATTTCCTCGTGCAGCAACTGCGCGATAGGAATTCTTTTCACGGTGCCGGTTTGATGTTAGTCTCGCGCTCCCGTTGAGGAGATTCATTTGTCAAACCGTTCAAGAGCGACCAAGCTAGACATCATTATTCTGTTGGCCATTTGCGCCGTCGCTTTCTGGTGGCGGCTCGGCAAACTCGGTTTGATTGATCCCGACGAGCCGTTCTACGCGCAGACGGCTCGGGAGATGGTGCGTACCGGGGACTGGGTCACACCGAAGATTTTCGGCCTGCCGCAATTCGAGAAGCCGATCTTTTTTTACTGGCTGGAGGCGGACGCGTTCAAGCTGCTCGGCGAGAATGAATTTGCCGCGCGCGCACCGGCTACGCTCTTCGCCACGTTGCTCGTGTTGGCGTTGTACTGGTTCGGGTCGCGCGTGCTGGGACGGCGGGCCGGATTTCTCGCGGCACTGATTCTGGCGACCGGCGGGCAGTACATCCTGATGGCCCGGCTGGTGTTGACGGATGTCCCGTTCGGTCTGTTCGTCAGCGGTGCCCTGGTTTGTTTCTGGTTCGCGACGGAGGATGACGCCCGGCGCAACAAGTGGGTCGTTCTGAGTTTTGTGTGCAGCGCGTTGGCCGTGCTGACGAAGGGGCCGCTCGGTTCGCTGCTCCCGATGCTCGGTGCGGCGGCCACGCTCCTGTTCACCAAACGCCGCCACCCGTTTCGCGGCGCCGGCCTGTGGGGCGGATTGGCCGCGTACGCGATCATTGCCGGGCCGTGGTACGCCGCGATGTTCTGGAAATTCGGCTGGGAATATTTCAACGCGTTCGTCATCCACGAAAACATCGTGCGCTTCTTCCGCGCCGAGCATCCGAAGTTTAACCGCATTTACTTCTATCTCGCGCTGCTGCTGGTCGGCTCGATTCCGTGGTCGCCGCTGATTCCTCTTGTGATCGGTCGGGCCCGCGCCGAAGCGCGCCGGCACGCCGTGCACGTGTTTCTCTGGTGCTGGCTGCTGACGAGTTTCGTTTTCCTGACGCTGGCCGCGTCGAAACTTCCGTCCTACGGGTTCGTCCTCTATCCGCCACTGGTTCTACTCATGGGGTCAACGCTGGACGCGGTGTTGCAGAACGGCTTTCGCGACGGCACCGAACGCGTGCTGGCGTTGCTCGTTGGCGCGCTGCAAACCGTGGCGATCGTGGGATTGCTCGTGCATGAATCCTTTGCGCTAGCGGCGATGGCTGTCGGCGGTTTTCTGACATTGGCCGTGGTGCTCGGGCTGCGCCGGTTATCTTGGAGTTGGATCGCGACTTCGGCGGCCGGTATTTTCGCGTTTGTCATCGTCGCCATGACGTCGGCGAACGCACGCATCGAAGAGATGACTTCGATCAAGCCGGTGGCGTTGGAAGCCGCCCGGATGCGACGCGACGGCGAACCGATCGTGTGCTCGCGGATTCTGGCCCGCGGGATTTTCTTCTACACCCAACAACCGCTCATCGTACTGGCCAACCAGCCGCAGCCGTTCTTCACGCCGCACCCGTTGCCGGTGATTGTCGGCGCGGAGGGGTTGAAGGAATTCGTCCAGCAACACGGGACCGCCTTGTGCGTGTTGCGCGCGGGCGAACGCGGCATGCTCGAAGCCGCGTTGTCCAGCACGCAGCGGGATCATCTCCACTCGCTGGGCAACCGGATCATCGTCCGTGTCAGCGCCGAGATGGTCGCGCGTTAGCAGCACCAAGCCCCGGTTGCGTCGAGAACTCCGTACGACGCTCGAGCAGGCAGCGCACACTCCACAGCACGGATTGCGACCCGTCGCCAGTGTCCAAATACGCCCGCTTCGCATGGCGCCGCACCCGGGACGATTGACTCCGTCACGCCGGTCTGAGAAGATACATTCCACTGGAATGTATCGGCGACCACCACTCTTGGCTAATCGCTTCGACAAAGACCTTGTGACCGGAAGCTATGACCTGGTCGTGCTGGACGTACTGCGGGACGGACCGGCCTACGGCTACCGGATCAAACGCCGGATTTGGGAACAATCGAACGGCACACTTCGCTGGCGGGACGGCACGATCTACCGGGTGCTCCATCACTTAAAACAGCGGCGCCTCGTCACGAGCCGACTGGTCGCGCCCGTCCGTGGCCACAAGCGCCGCTACTACCGGCTGACCGCGCGCGGCGAACGTGTCTGGAAAGAGCAACGCCAACAATGGCGCGCGTTCGTCGCCGCCACCAACGCTCTGCTCGAACTCTAATGTTCCCTTTCCCCTGGGATTTCCTGGCTCGATCCCCTCGTCTGGCGTGGTCTCCTAGATACATTCCACTGGAATGTATTTTTGAGCGATTGCCAATAGTAATTGCCGATTTGAACAGCGGTGCCCCTCACCCTGTCCATTCTCCCCGCGAAGCGAGGAGAGCGTGACCGAAGGACGGGTGAGGGATGTGTGTTTGAGAGTTCTCGGAAACGATTTCTGGCAACCGCGCTAACCTTCCACGTCGCCGACGATTTCTTCCACGATGTCCTCGATGGTGATGATGCCGACGTGTTTGCCTTCCGGGCTGACGACGATGCTGATCGGGTGCCGGCCCGCGCGCAGCACCGGCAGTGCGCGGTTGATGCGTTCGGTGGAAAGCATGAACTGCGGCTTGCGCATCAGATCACCGGCGGTCTTGCCGTCGGCGGTTGCGCTCTCGAAGAGAATCTCATAGACGTTGACGATGCCGATGACCTTGTCCGCTTCGCGCACCGGGAAGCGGGCAAAGCCGGTACGTTGCGAGATGTCGAACAACTCCGCTGCGGACGTGTCGCGCGACACGGTCACCGCGCGCGCCAGCGGAATCATCGCTTCGTAAACCGTCTTTGATGGGAAATCGAAGACGCCGTGAATCATCTGGCGTTCCTCAGCCGTGAGCGCCCCGCCGGCCTCGCCTTCCTTGGCGAGATACTTCAATTCCTCACGCGTGACGAAGACGCTCTTCGGTGATTCGTCGGAACCGCCGGCCCGCGTGATGGCGCGCATGAGCACGCTGAGCAGTCCGACGATGGGCGCGAACAGCCACGCGGAGCCGTTGAGCACGTCAGCGACACTCATGCACAACCGGTAGGCGTAATGGCGAAACAACGTCTTCGGCACAATCTCGCCGACGATGAGCAGCATTGACGACGCGACGAGCGTGGTGGCGAGATCGACCCAAAAATTACTGTGGTCGAGCAAGTGCGCGGCGAGCGCGGAAGCGAACACGCCGACGAGCACGTTGGCGAGACTCGTGCCGAGCAACGTGGTGCCGAGCAGCCGCTCGTTGTTCTCGACGAATCCGTTGAGGATGATGGCCCGCCGGTTCTTGCGTTCGACCTCGTGCCGGAGGCGGACGCGATTCAGCGAGATCAAGCCCGTCTCGGTGCCGGCGAAAAATGCGGAGCCGAGAATGCCGAGCAGGATGAGCGCGATGTGCCAGAAGATCGTCATTCAGCGGCCTTCGATTTCCAGCAACACTTCGCCGACGCGGTTCTTGACGACCTTGCGTGCGGTGGCTCGCACTTTGTCAAAATTCACCTGCTCGCCTTCTTTGGGCAACGTGCCAAGTTGCGCGATCATCCAGCCGGCAATGGTCTCGACGTCGGCGGATTTGAGGTTGAGGCCGCATTGTTCGTTGACGAGGGCGAGGCGGGCCTTGCCGTTGATGAGGTACCGGCCATCGTCGAGTTTTTGGAGCATGATCTCGCTGGCGTCGAACTCGTCTTCGATCTCACCCACGATTTCTTCGAGGATATCTTCTACCGTGACCATGCCTTGCGTGACGCCGTACTCGTCAACCACGACGGCGACCGGGTGCTCCTGCTTCCGGAAATTCTTCAGCAAGCGGGCCACGCTCATGGTTTCCGGGACGAAGTTCGGCATTTCGACGACTTCGTCGAGTTCGCGCGACGGATTGATGAGAAAATCTTTGACGTTGAGCATACCTTCGACGGTGTCCGGCGTTTCGTGAATGATGGGCACGCGGCGATGTTTGATTTTGCGCAAGGCAACGCCCATTTCGTCGGAACCGAGACTGTCCTCGATGCATTGCATGTCCACGCGCGGCGTCATGATTTCCTTCACCTGCATGTTTTCGAGCGCGAGGATTTTGTTGACCATGTAGCGCTCTTCCTTGCGCAGCACGCCGGCGCGCTCGCTGGCACTGAGCAGTGTCCGGTATTCGTCTTCGGTCGGCGTGGTGCGGACTTTGCGGCTTGAAAAATACGGCAGCCGTTCGATCGCATTCACCACCTTGGCAGAGAGCGCTTCAGCGGTACGACGAATGTGCGAGGCGAAAGCAACCGCCCATTGCGTGGGTCGTGCGAGGTGGGCGGCGAAGAATTCGGCATTGCGAATGGTAATCGTCTTGGGCGTCACTTCGCCGAACAGCAGAATCAGCAATGTCATGGCCGGCACGGCGAGCGCCTCGGCATGGTCGGGTGTGAGCGTTTGGAGGACGCCGTAGCCGACGATGGCGGCGCTGACGTTGACGATGGTGTTGCCGAGCAAAATGGTCGAAAGCAGCCGGTGCGGCTGGTCAAGTAACTGGCTGACGATCTGTCCTTGCGCCGGATGCGCCTGACGCAGGCGGCGAAGTTGAAGTTTGCTCAACGAGAACAGTGCAGTCTCGGTGCCCGAGAAAAACGCCGACAATACCAACAGTACGCCCAGCGCAGTGAGTTCGATAGTCAGCGTGGTCAGCATAAGCCCCGCGCACAGTGTATGAAACTCCCGCCGGTAGCGTCAACCACCCGGCAACTGGTGGGCTGCCGCTGGAGTTTGTCGAGAACGGACTCTGATCCCGGACAGGATTCCACATGGCGCTTGCTGCCGCGTTTGTCGCTTGTTATTCTGCCTCCCATGAAACGGTGCGGGTGTCTGATTCTGTTCATCATGGCAGTCCTCATGGCTGCCAGCCTTGCCACCACTCTTCGAGCTGAAACCGAGACGATTGATCTCAAGGCTCTCGCCAAGAAAGCCCGGCCTGCCGTGATGCTGCTGGTTGTGTCTGATGCCGCCGGCAAAGAGATTGCGACCGGCACCGGCTTCCTCGTCTCCAGCGATGGCAAGCTCATCACCAACCACCACGTCATTGAACACGCCGCCAGCGCCGTCGCCAAAGCCGAGAACGGCGGCCTGTTCCCCGTCGAAGGCGTTCTGGCAGACGATCCGAAGAACGACCTCGTACTGCTGAAACTCAAAGGCAAAGATTTGCCGTTCCTACCGCTCGGCAACAGCGACAAGATCGAAGGCGGCACGCGCATCGCCGTCATCGGCAGCCCGCTCGGCTTGGAGGGAACGCTATCGGAAGGGATTGTGTCGGCGGTGCGAGAATTGGTTGGCAACGTAAAGGTGCTGCAAGTCACCGCCGCCATTTCACCGGGTTCCAGCGGCTCGCCGGTGATGAACGCAAAGGGCGATGTCATCGGTGTCGCCTCGGCACTACTACGAGGCGGACAAGCATTGAACTTCGCCCTGCCCATAGACTATGCGAATAGACTTTTGGCGAACGTGCACCCATCTGCCAAGCCGCAGCCGCTCGGCCAGTTTGTGAGCAGCGGTCAGGACGCCATTTTCTCTGACCCTGATTTTTGGGCGGCTCTTGACGCCGAATATTTCGAAGACCACGTCGAGAAGCTCAAGCGCGCCAAACTCCTGGCAGCCCGTTACCCAGATAACGCGTGGGTGCATTTTTACCTTGGGCGTGCTTACGGAAGTTTGAATTTGTTCGATGATGCGGCCGGGGCCTTTCGGCAAGCAGCTAAGCTCAAACCTGACGAGGTCGTGACGTGGCACGAATTGGGGGTCGTTTGTACATTTGCCAGCCGTTACGAGGAGGCGATTGCGGCCTTGCGTCAGGCCATCAAACTGAAACCCGATCACGGCGGGGCATGGAAAGACTTAGGTGTCGCGTATCGCTGGTCCGGGCACACTGAGGAGGCCGATGCCGCCTTCCGTCGTGCGGGTGAGTTGAAGCCAGAGTTGGTCAGGCCTCCCGAATGACAGATGAAATCGATTCGCATTAAGGACTCCAAGGACTTTGATTTGCTGCTAGAAGCGTTGGTTTTTGACTATGTGTACGCCGAGTCAATATTTCGAGAGCGTGTAAGTCTCTTTTATGATCTTACTGCACGCCCGAAGCTTTTCGAGGCGGCAAAGACCTTTTGGACGTTAACATTGCGTGCCCACGATGACGCAGTTCTTCTCAGGCTCTGCCGAATGTACGATCAAGACAGGGCTTCACTCAACCTTCGCCGGCTTCTCCTGACAATTAAAGACAACCTTCATGTCTTTGATGAAGCCGACTTCCGCCAACGGTTCAAAGGTGATCCATTTGTGGACAGCTTGGCTGCGTCGGCTGACAGACCGGACTCCGCGCAGCTCGACGAAGATCTTCAGTCAATGAGCAATAGCGATCCACTCGTTGCAAAGCTCGACCACAGCCGTAATCGAGTAATCGTTCATAAAGACCCACGCAACATCTTGGGCCGATTAGATTCTGCCGACACAAATCCACTGACGGAGGAAGATGTTACTGCCTTGCTGCGCCGAGCAGATACTATTCTGAACCAGCGGTATCGCAGGCTGTTCAAGGGCAACGCCATGTGGCGCGTTATCGAAGGCATCGGAGATTATAAGAATCTCCTCAAAGAGCCCTGACGGTCTGGCCGTGGGCGCATATCAATCGGCCGGCAGGGTCGACTCCCCACTCGACACGCTGAATCCTCGACGCGCCGTGGGACTTCACGAGGCAGGAGGCAGGAGACATCCGCCTACGTCAAGACTACGGCGCGACAGGGAAGTCAGTAGTCATCCACCTACGCCGGGGCTTCGGCGCGACACGGGAGTCAGCGGAAGCAGCGCTGGCGAAGGTGACTACTTCAGGCCGAGCCATAGCTTCACAACCGTTTCGATTTGCGCGACGTTGGTGACCGGCATGAGGCCGGTGCGCGTTAGGGCTTCTTTGGGTCTGGCTTCGTGGTCGGCGCGGCGACGGGCGGCGTCTCGACGACGGGCGCGCTGCCGGAGGGCGCGGGCGTGGTTACCGGCGGCGCTTTCATGAGCACTTCGACTTGCGCCGTCTTCCGCAGGTCCTTGACGTGTTGCTGGGCAATTTCCCCACCCTTCTGGTTCTTGAGGTAGGGTTCGATCTCCGCTTTAACTTCGTCGAACGGGACTTCGTGCTTCGGCTTGCGGTTGGTCACGATGAGAACGTGGTAGCCAAAGGGTGTGGTGATGATGTCGCTCAGTTCGTTGGTTTTCAGAGAGAAGACGGCAAGGTCAAACTCCGGCACCATCGCGCCGCGTCCGAAATACCCGAGGTCGCCGCCGTTCTGGGCGCTGCCGGGGTCTTCCGAGACTGCTTTGGCGACGTCGGCAAACTTCTCGCCTTGCTTCAGACGCGTGCGGATCAACTCCATCTGTGCGTGCTTTTCCGCCTTGATCTTGTCGGACGCGTCGGCCGGGACGCGAATGAGGATGTGGCTGGCCCGGGCCTGTTCGGGTTGCACGAACTTGTCGCGGTTCTGATCGTAGAACGATTTGACCTGCTCGGGCGTGATATGAACCTTGCTGTCCACAACCTTCTGTATGGTCTCGCGCACGATGATGCTGTCGCGCACGCGCCCGGCGTAATCCTGTTCGGTGAGGCCGCCGTCCTTGAGCGCGCTGGCGAAAGCTTCGTCGCCGCCGGCTTGTTTCTTCACCGTGCTGAGCTGCAACTTCACCTGCTCATCCAGATTGGTAATCTTGGTGCTGCGACCTTCCTGCAAGATCAGCTCGCGACTGATCAACTGATCCAGCAAATCGTACTCGATGCGCGGAAACTGCTCCGGTGGCACCCGCTGACCGCGTTGCGCCAGTTGCGCCAAGTATCCTTGCGCGGCGGCGTCCAGTTCCTTGCGTTTGATGTCCTTGCCGTTGACACGCGCCACGACTTCGTCGGGACCGCTGGCGGCCGGTGCCGGCGCGGGTTGAGGGGCCGGCTTCGTCTTGTTTTCAGCCTGCAGCGATGAGGCGAGAAGGACGGTGGCGAGTGCGACGATGAATGATCTTAAGTTCATAAGTTCCTTGGGCGATATGTTGGCGGCAAAAAAGTGGGCAGACGCTATCACGCGCGCCCGGCGCCGTCAAGAGCGAACGGTGACCCCGGGCGGTGCAAAAATGTTCGGCTCACGGACGAAATTGACTCGGGGGCCGCAAGTGAGCGAGTGCACGCGCCGTCAACGGTTCCTCGGCGTTGGCGAACAATGCCTGCAATGCGTCGTGGACTAGGGCGTCAATATCCTCGTCGGTGGCCCCCGCCTGAACGGCGGTGGTGACGAGTTGCTCGTAGCGCCACGTGGCTCCTTCCAGAAGGGCAAGTTTCAGGGCGTGCAGTGCGGTCGTACGCGGGTCGGGTCGGCTGGGTTTGGCCGGCTTCATTCGCCGCATCCGCATAGCAGCAGTCGCGCCAACAGCCCCGGATGGGCCTCTGAAATGCTCTAGCAATCTAGCCCCGCGTCTTTACCGGACAGCATTTCACGCGTATGTTGAGACGAGGGCAAGAACGGAGTGACCATGAGCAACGCCTTCGGACAAGCCTGCGCGGCGGCACTGAGAATGGTTTTGGTAGTGCCGGTAATTGCGGCGCTTTGTGTCTGTCCCCGGCAATCGGCGCGGGCGCAAGAAGGCGACCGGCAATTGCTGGTCACTCACGTCTCCCCAGCACTCACGGCCATGCATCAGACCGCGGTTTCGCCTCCGCAACCGGCCGGCGGTCCGGGAACTATGACCCTTTCGGAGTCGGCCTCCTCGCAAATCACTGGCCGGCAAGGGGCGCTGACGCAGGGCGAGCGGTGGGAGAAATTCGAGACCGAATTTGGTGTTGACCAGAAAAATTCTTCGTTCGTGAAGGGGCGACTGGCATCCGCGAAGTACCGGTTGGACAGAACGGCGTTTGAACTTCAAGAGTGGGTCGAGAACGTCGAAGGCGCACTGAAGTTCGACTATTCCATGCCCAATCCTACCGGGTCATCGCCTTCAAGTGACACGGCGCGAGCCAGCGATCCGCTTCCCTTTTGGGGTTCGATCGACAATCCACACCTGAAATCGGATGTTGATCTCGATCCGTTCACGCGACGCGCCTTCGTCGGCGTCAAAGTCGTGATCAAGTTCGGAAATTAGTGCGTGATCGTAAACCCGCCGGGCGACGCCGACAGTGTTCCCTGCCCAACGAGCAATTGGAAACGCGGATCGTTCCGGCAATTGCTGAAACGCGGGTCCTGGCGCGCGGTGTTACGCGCCTGACCGGCCGCGGCGTCGAGCGCGAAGGCGCGTTCCAGCGCGGCCAGCGCCTCATCGCATTGCCGGAGCGAACTGCGCATGAAGGCGAGGTTGTACCAGCCGACCGGGTCTTGCGGGAAACGTTGCGTGAACCGCGTCAGCAACTCCGCGCAGCGATCCAGCCGGCGCAGTTGGACGTAGAGATTGGCCAATTGAAGGAAATCGCGGGACGAGAGGTCCGGGCGCGCGGCGAGAGCGTTGACGAGCGCGTCGAGTTCGTTCATTTGCTGGCGTTGCGCGTAGAGACCCACAAGTTGCAGCGCCACCGTCAGATTGTCCGGCTGGGCGGCGAATTGCTCTTTGAGTTCCCGCTCCTTCTCGATTTGTTTGCGCATCTCTTGGATGGTGTTGATGGCCTCACGAATCTTGACGTTGTACGGATCGCGCTTCTCGTACTGATCGAGAAGGGCCGTCGCATTGTCGAAGCGGCCGGTTTCCATGTAAAGCTGCGCGAGACGGAAGTTGCCTTCGGGACTCTCGGGACAAAGTTCAATCGCCTGCCGGTACGCATACTCGGCTTCCGACGCCATGCGGCGCGCCGCGTACAAGCCGCCGATGGCCGAACGCAGTTTCGCGAATGTCTTTTGCGCCATGTCGTCGCGCTTGAACTCGGGTTGGCTCAGCAACTCGTGCGCGAGCGCGTCCCAATACCGGCGGTCGCGCGCGACGAGGGCCGGTTCAAGCTGCGCGAGCGGCTCCTTGTTGAGCTTCAAAATGATTCCATATGGTTCGAGGTAAGGATACATCCACGGGATCGCGAAGCTTTCCTCGACGTAGAACGTGTGCTTGTCTTTGTTCTTCTCGAAAATCATTCGCGTGAGGATGGCGTTGATGGCCATGACGCCTTGCACGCCCTGCACGCTCACGCGGCCGTTTTCCACCTTGACCTCCTCGCCGGGCAGTGGCGCGCGCGTCTGCAACTCTTGCACGTATACTGCGAACGCCTGTTGCGTGTCCGTCTCGTTGGGAATCCAAATCGGCTCCTTCGGATAAGCGTAGGAACGCCCCAGATAATGCCAGCCGAACCCGAATAGCCAACGCTGCCAGCCGGAACGATCCCGCAACGTGTCCGGATGGTTCCAGTCGGGCCGCCCGGAATCGTAGTGGTCGCGGATGTAATTCATGTAGGTGCCGTCGGCCAAGGCGTTCTGCGTGATGATGTACACGTCGCGCCGGTCAAACGTGCCGCTGTCGGGAAACTTTTTCAGGTGCGTTTTCGCGCGCGGCGGCACCTGGCTTTCCACAAAAATCATGTACGTCGGCACGAATCGTCCCGGATCGGTGCCGCCATACAACACCGCGTCTTGATCCATGTCGGGATATTCTCCGCCGGGTTTGAACATCGAATAGCCGAAGCGGTACCCAAAGTCATGGTTGCGCTGCTCGTTATCGGCCCAGTTGCTAACCAGCGACGCGACCGGCAGCAGCGCGACCAGTCCCGCCGTCAATCCGATGCTCTTGCGCCAGCCCAGCGCCGGCACGAGTGAATGGGGAAGCAAATGGCAGTAACCCACAATCGCCGCGAGAGAACCGAGCATCACGGCGCCGGCAAGCAGATTGGATTTGTGCGACAACAGATAGCCGGCGCCAGCGACGACCGCCAGTCCGGCCAGCCCGGCGGCGGCCTTCTGCAGTTTCGGTTTTTCCGTAAGCACGTACCCCAAACCCAGAATCATTCCATGGCCGATCCAGAACGCGTACAGACAATGCGCCGGCAGGAAGAACACCCGGTTGGTAAACAATTTCTGCTTTTCAAACGTTGGATTCGACAGGTAGATGAAACCCACACTCAGAAACAAGAACGCCGCCAGCAAGAATTTCAGCCAGTCGCGTTCACGATCCGCCAGGTCGCGATAGAAAAACAAGGCCACCAACGCCGCCAACGCAAACATGATGCTGAACTGCGACCGCAAGTCATCGAAGAACATGTTGAGCTGGCCCCACAAACCATGTTCGCCCTGCACCAAGCTGCGTTCGGTCTGGAGTTTCTCGTATTGCCCGCGCGTGAAGTGATGCACGAACCCTTGCGGCGTGCGCGTGTAACCCCAGTTCATCGGCGGATTGGTCGCCGAGGACAACGGCATGTAGGCGTACAGCGAAAGTCCCAACGCCACGGCAACATACAAGGTAATCACCTGCCGCCACGTGCGCATCCAGCCCGGGCCTTCCCGCACGAGCCGGTAGAGCCACCAGCCGGTCGCCCCGGCCACAAGCAAACCGCAAACGCCGGTAAACGGCTCGCTCGGCTGCTTGAACAAGGCGCCGATGCTCGGCACCAAGCGCATCACCGCCAGCAACAGTCCCAACCCCGGCGCGGTCCGACCATGAAACGCCTTCTCAATCCAGCCGGCCGACACCAGCGAAGAAAACAACACTACAATCAAAATCGGCAGCAACACGTCCCGGCCAAATCTTCGATCCACAAATAAAATGAACAACGGAAAAGCGATCACCAACAACACCTGCGTTTGATGGCTGGTCAATCCCAGTCCCCACGTGAACGCCGCCAGATACAACCGCCAACGCCGGTCAGGCTCGAAACTCCAGCGGTACAACAGCACCAGCGTCACCAGCAGAAAAAACGCGTTCAGCGCATAGACTTCAGTGATCACCGCCTGCGACCACAGCACCGGCGTGAACGCGAGCATCAACGCCGCCGAAACCGAACTCGCCAGAACGATCAGGCCGACAAGTTCTTCGTTGCCAATCGCGCGCAGGAATCCGACCGTGGCCGCGATTTCGCGACCGCTGCGCGAGATCAACAACGCGGTCAGCCCCACGGCCAGCGCGCCGAAGAACGCCGACATAAGATTTTCGCGCCACGCGATGTTGCCGAACGGAATGATCCATTGCCAGACCCACGCGAGAATCGTCCAGATCGGGTACCCCGGCGGATGCGGCACCCCAAGGTTGTGCGCGGCGGTGATGAACTCGCCCGAATCCTCCAACGTCACGCTCGGCGCCAACGTCCACACGTAACCGACGAACGTCACGCCGGTCGCGATCGCAAATGCCAGTTTGTCGCGCGCGTTGAAGAACGGCCCGCGCCGTGCCGGCGCCGGTTCGGTCGTCGGCGGTGCCGTGGTTTGCGTGGGAAATTCACTCATGGGCGTGGTCAACCGCCGCTGCTGCGGCGGGGCGGACTGCGGCGAAACCCGTGCGCCAGCGCCAGCGCCCACACCACCCAGAGCGCCTCGCGCACGATTCCGCCCGACATCTTGGATTGACCGGCATAACGGTCGCTGAACGTGATTGGGATTTCGCGGATGCGGAAGTTCTTCATCCACGCTTTGTACGTCATTTCGATTTGGAAAGCATAACCGTTGCTGTGAATGCTGTCGAGTTGAATCGCTTCCAGCACCGCGCGCCGGAAACATTTGAAGCCGCCGGTTGGATCGGCCACGGGCAACCCGGTAATGGCGCGCACGTAGTACGACGCGCCCTTGCTCAAAATCAACCGCGACAGCGGCCAGTTGACCACCCGGACACCGTCCTTGTAACGTGAGCCGAGCACGAGGTCGGCTTGCTGAATCGCCTGCAGCATATTCGGAATCTCGCGCGGGTCGTGCGAGAAATCCGCGTCCATCTCGATGAGGTACGCGTAACCGCGCGGCAAGCCCCATTGGAAACCCGCGATGTACGCGGTGCCCAATCCCATCTTGCCGGCGCGCTTCATCAGGTGCACGCGCGGATTCGTCTTCGTCATCTCCTCGACGATCGCGGCGGTGCCATCGGGCGAATTGTCGTCCACCACCAGCACATCAATGTTCGGTGCCTGCGCGAGCACCAGTTCGACAATCGAGCGGATGTTCTCCTTCTCGTTGTACGTCGGAATAATGACCAACGCTCGTTCGTCCATGCTATTTCACCAGTTCCGGATTCGACAGCACGAGGTACTCGCCGTTCACCGCCACCGGCCACTTATGCCCGCGAAAATTGACCACGGCCATCTGCCCACTGCCGCCCACGTACACGGGTTTCCAACCAGCGTCAAGCATCGCTTGCACACGTTCCGGCACGCCGACCAAGCCGGCCGTGTACACGATGTCGATCCCCACTGGCCGCCCGCTTGCCGCATCCACGCCCGAATCCATCACCACGTACTTCGCGTTTTGGTACCGGCAATCGAACCAATACTGATCCTGCGGAATCGCCACCGGCACCGGCATGTCATTGAGCACGCGTTCGTACCGCGCGCAAAACGTCAGCATGCTCTTCTTGTCTGCTTTCACAAGCCAGTAAATCTGTTTCGGCACGATCACGAAGTCGCCGGGCTGCGTGTGCTCGTTCACATACTTCATCGCCGCCTCCGCCTCCGTCGCGGAACGCTGCGTCCACAAATCAATCTTCGAATCGAAATGCCCCCACGCACCCTGCAACGACGGCCATGCAAACAAAACCAACGCCACTGCCGGTAGGGCGCGACCGCCGGGCGCGCCGAGCCGTTTCAATCCTTCCCCTGCCCACGTCACCACGCCCGCAAAACCGACCGCCATCAACGGCAGAAAAACCGTCGCGGGATAAAAAAACAACGGCACGTTGTTGAGCTTCTTGAACACGCCATACATCAACACCAGCAGCCAAAACGGCACCCACGCGCGCAACCATTTCGCTTTCGTCACCGGCAGGAACACGAACCCCGCCGTCGCGATCATCAACCAGTAATCCTTCCCCTCCCACCCGCGCGGTCCGATTTGCGTTGGCGTCTTGAATCCGAGCGCCCACACATTCGACAAGAACCGCTCCACTTCACCGAAAAACGTCAGCCGGACCTCGTTGCTCGCCACGCTCGTCAATCGTCCCACCTGCGCCATCAATTCCCCCCACCCGTACACCGCGCAGTACCGCAACACGAACCCGGCGCCAAACGCTCCGGCACACGCCGCCGCCAACGGCGCGTGTCGCCAATTCACCACCGCCACGGTAAGAATGACCGCGCCGATCAGCGGATACGTGAAATAATTCGTTGCCGTCGCCAGCGCGCAGAACACTCCCGCCCACACCGCGTCGCGCAGCCGTTTCTCCTGCACGTACCGGACCAGGAACCCCACGCATGCCAGCGCCAGCGTCCCGGCCATCGGATGCGACCGGACCCAGCGAAAATTCATGTTCGCCTCCGCGTACATCAGAAACGCCGCGGCACACAGGAAACCGAAACTCCGGTCCCGCAACCGCGCCCCGATCCAAAACAGAATGGCCGCCGCCGCCAGCGCCGTCACGGCACCGAGCGAGCGCGCCACGACGATGTCGTTGCCAAATACGCGCAACAACACGCCATTGACGAGCATGTAGAGCGGCGGATACGAATACGGGAATACAAAATCGTTGATAATCGGCCCGACGCGCGGCGTGCCGTGGATGAATGTCCAGCTTTTCTCCATCCACTCGCCTTCGTCACCGTACCAATTCGGATTTGTCCGCAGGTTCGGCAGGAACAACAACGCCCACAGCAGCAACAAACCGGCTGCAATCAGTTTTTCGTTCTTCGTCATCGCTGTAGGAAATAAAGTCGTATCGGTCCGAAGTTCGTGCTCGTGCCGCCGAAATTTGCCCGACCGGCTTCGAAGCTCGTCCGGTTGTCGTCCACGACGAGGACAACCGAATTGTCCGGCATCTGCCCGGCGCGTCCGCTCAACAATGCCAGAAAAGGCAAATCCAACTGCGCCCGCTCGGCGCGCTGCCAATGGTCCATTTGCAGCAGCCGGTTGTCCGCGAACAGCTTGCCGGCATCCGCGCGCGCGGCAATAAACTCCGCCGCCGATTTCTTGAAACCGAGTCCGGAACCGTACGTGCCCTGCGTGCCACCGTACCGGCTCAAATAGTTATTCAGATCGAGCATGAAAACGATGTTGCCCGCGACGAATACCGCGACTCCGGCCACCAGAATCTTCGCGGGCAACGCCGACCGGCTGAGTGCTCCGAACGCGAGGAAAAACACGGGGTACAAGATGACGTAGTACGAGAGATACGTCCACAGCCCGGCCACCAGGTACACACCCAACGGCACGATAAACCACAGCGCCAGAATCCACGCGCGTTTCGATTCTTCGTCGGCGGTCACGTCCCGGCGCAACACACTCTTCAACGATTTCCCGGCCACCACACAAAGCCAAACGAGTACCGCCACGAACGCCAGTCGTTGAAAAGCCGCTAACCAATCGCCCAGCATGAGCGACGATTCAAAGTAACGGTTTTGCCCGGCATTCTTGCCGGCCCAAATCCGGTTCGCGTCGAATTTCTCGCCCGTGCTCAAACCCAGCACGTCTTCGATCTCACCGGCGTTCATGATCGCCAGCGCGTGCTGCCACGCCTCGGTCGGTCGCCGTGGGAACGGGTAGCCGGTCTGCGGATTGATGGTCAGGCCCAGTGGCAGTTGCTCCCAATGCCGGCTGCTTCCTTCGCCCGACATGCGTTTCCATTCGGCCCAATCGTGTTTCTGTTGTTCGATCACGTAGGGCAAGGCCAACGCCGCTGCCGCCGCCACGCCGCCGGCCGCAAACCGCCAGTCAATCTTCGGCCGCAGCAACGCAAGGATGGCCACCACCGTTGCCGTCAACGCGAATCCGCTGTAATGAATCTGAATCACGCACAACGGCAGACACAACGCCCAGAAGACCGCCTTCGGTTTCTTGCCCAGCACCAACGCGTGCACGGCCCACATCGTCGCAGTCGCAAACACCGGCACGAAATCCTGCGCCCAAATTTTGCGGGAATAAATGACCGCCCACGGCGCCGTGGCAAACAGCGCCGCCGCGATCAAGCCGGTCAGCGGCCCGTAATACTTCCGGCCGATCCACCACGTCGCCGCCACCGCCGCCAGCCCCAACGCGCCGATCATGCAGCAAACCGCCGTAATGTTCGACGTGATAAAAAACATCGGGATCAACAGCCAGATGAACAATGGCGGATTCGACACACCCACGCTCGACATCAAGCCCGACGTCGGCAGCTTGCCGCCCCGCACAAACTCCAGCGCCTGATTCGCCGCGAACGCTTCGTCGCCCTTGAACTCCAACAAATCGAGATGCGAGAAGCGCAGCCACGCGCCGGTCGCGAGGATCACCGACAACGCGATCCACTCAGTCCGGCGATTCACTTCCTCACCTTCAGCGACCAGCCGACGCGTTGTGCCCGCCGAATCCGAAACAGCTCGCCCCAAATCATCAACGCCCGGCGCAAATCGTACGGAATGCGCGTGTCCGGGTCGTGCACCCAATGCACCGGCAACTCCGCGATCCGGTAACCTTCGCGCGTGGCCACCAGCAGCATTTCGATGTCGAAGATCGCCGTGTTCGAGGTGACGTGCGCGAACACTTTCCGCGCGACCTCGCGCTTCATCGCCTTGAACCCGCATTGCGTGTCGTAGATGCCGCGAAGGCACAGCAGCTTCGTGCCGACGCCGAACAGCTTGCCGGCCAGTGTCCGATACCATACCTGCGGTTGCTCGACCTCGGCCCCGGGCATGGCGCGTGAACCAATCGCCATGTCGTAACCTTCGCGCTCCAGTTTTGGCAGGAGTTTGTCCACTTCGCTGATCGGCGTGCTTTGGTCGGCATCGGTAAACAAGACATACCGGCCTCGCGCCGCGAGCATACCGGCTTTGACGGCGCCGCCCTTGCCGCGATTGGGGTTCAAATCAATCAGTTGCACCCCGAGTTCGCGCGCCACACGGGTCGTGCCGTCGTTGCTACCGTCGTTGACGACGATAATCTCAAAGTTCAAATCCTTCTTCCGAAGAAACTCGACGATGCCGGGAACATGCCGTTTGAGCCGTCCCTCTTCGTTGTAGGCCGGGATGACGACCGACAAGTAAGGCTCGCCGCTCATCCCGCCTTTCGGAGCGCGCCCATCTCGCGCAGCTTCGTCAGCGCTTCCGCCGCATAATCCTTGTCGAGTTTCTGTCCACGAATCCACTCGATGTACTCGCGGACGCTGTCGCGCGGCGTCTTCGTCGGCTGCCAACCGAGCCGCTGCAACTTCGAAATGTCCGAAACGCTATGGCGTGTGTCGCCGACGCGATACTCGCCGGTGATGTTCGGTTTGAATTCCTGCCCCAGCACCTCGGCGACAATCTGTGCGAATTCCAGAACCGTGTAACCCTTGCCCCCGCCGACGTTGAACACTTCAAAGTTCGCCTCGTCGCGTTCGAGCGCGAGCAGGTTGGCGCGCGCCACGTCGCCGACGTTGACGTAATCGCGAAGTTGCCGGCCATCCTCGAACACGCTGGGCGGATGTTCTTTCATCATCTGCAACGTGAAGATGCGCAGCACGCCGGAGTAGGCGTTGCGGAAGGATTGACGCGGGCCTTGCACGATGGAGTAGCGTAACGCCACGCTGGGAATTCCGTAGTTCCTGCCGAGCGCGACGGCCATGAGTTCTTGCGAGTATTTCGCAATCGAGTATTGGTTTTTCGGATTCGCGTGCGTTTCCAGTAGCGGCAACGGGTTGATGGCGGCACCGCACTTTGGACAGACCGGATCCCACTGGCCTTTCGCCAACCGCCCGGGGTCGCGTCCGTCCGGGAACACAATGCCGTCGTTCGCGCACTCGTACCGGCCTTCGCCATAAACGAACTGGCTGCTGGCGACGATGACTTTGCGGACCGGCAGTTTCTTCGCGACGATGACTTCGTACAACAGCGCGGTGCCGACGGAGTTGACATGAAAGAACTGCGAGAAGTTTGGCAACAAATCCTGATACGCGGCCAGATGAAACACCACGTCCACATCGCGCAACGCCCTTTCCCAATCCTCGCAACTGCGCACGTCGCCCAGGTTGCGCTGAACATCTTTCGGCAGCCACTCCGGCCAGTTGCCTTCTTCGGCATGCACCGGCGGCGTGAGGGTGTCCATCACGCGCACCTCGTAGCCGGCGCGCAACAATTCCTCCACCGTGTGCGAACCGATGAACCCCGCTCCACCTGTGACCAGCGCTCGTCCTTTGCTCATTGGGGGAAGGCCGTTAGAACCGTTAAAGCCGACAAAATCGTTAAAAGGTTAATCGCGGGCACTTTCACGGTTTTAACGGTTTTGACGGTTCTGCTCTCTGAGTTTTTCGTACAGGTAGCCGGTGATGATGTGGTCAAGAATCATATGGACGTCTTCGACCGGGCCGTATTCGTTGGACGGAACGACGAACGACACGTCGGCCATCTTCGCCAGTTTGCCGCCGCCGAAGCCGGTGAGGCCGATCACCTTCACGCCGAGCTGCTTGGCCGCGTCGACCGCCGCGATGATGTTCGGCGAATTGCCGGACGCTGAAATCGCGACGAGCAGGTCGCCGCGTTGCGCGAGGTTTTTCAGCGGCTCACTGAACACGGTGTTGTAATCGGTGTCGTTGGCCCACGCGGTCATGAGCGAAACGTTGTCGGTCAGCGCAATGACGCGAAATCGTTTCCAAGGCGCGTCGCCTTTGTGGCCGAGCGTGCCTTTATTGAGATCGTTCATCATGTGTGAGGCGGTCGCGGCGCTGCCGCCGTTGCCGATGATGAAAATCTGATTGCCGGCCGCGTGTGCGGCGTCGATCGCCTCGACGGTGCGGTCCACGGCATCGAGCGGCAACCGATCCAGCACGCCCTTCAATCCATCGAGGTAACTCTTCGCAAATTCACTCGCTCGTTTCGTCATAATCAATATCTCTGCATGGTTAGAACCACCCGGCTGCCGCCGCGTTCGAGACGGAACGGCATCTCGCGCAGGTTCGACAACGCGTTGCGCACGGCCTGCCGCTTGTCGCTCGGCACGCAGAGCAGGAAGAAACCGCCGCCGCCCGCACCGGAGATTTTGCCGCCCAGCGCGCCGGCTTTCACGGCTCGCTCGTAGATTTCGTCCATCTCGCTGCTCGTGATCGAACGCGCCAGCTTCCGTTTCGCGGCCCACGCTTCGTGAAGCAACGGGCCGAGCGCTTCGATCTCGCCGGACTCGATGATTTGCCGGACTCGTCCCGCTTGTCGCGTCATTTCCTGCAACACGTCCACCTTCGCGGAGATGTTCGACTTCTGCTCGGACAGAATCGTGGCGGCCTGCCGGGTTTTGCCGGTGAAAAACAGCATGAGCATGTTGTCCAGATCGTCGAGCACCGAGCGCGACGTCTTGATCGGCTCGACCTTCACCGCGTTGCCGGGCCCGAATTGCAGGCAACGCAGTCCGCCGTAGGACGCGATGTATTGGTCCTGCACGCCGATCGGTTTGCCGAGAATGTCGATTTCGATCTCGCACGCTTCGCGGGCCAGTTGCTCCGCCGTGGGCGTGTCGCCGGCAAAATGATGCAACGCGTTGAGCACGCCCACCGTCACACTGCTCGATGAGCCAAGTCCCGAACCTTCCGCGGGAATGTCGGCCAGAAACGAAATCTCCACCGCCTTCACCACGCCCACTTTGCGCATGGCTTCACGCACCAACTCGTGTTCGAGTTCGTCAACGTTATCCACAATCTCTTTCTTCGAGTAGTTGACGTAAATTTTGTCGTCGAACCGTTCCTTGACGACGCAATACACGAACTTGTCGATCGCCGAACTGACGACGCTGCCGCCGTGCGTTTCAAAAAACTCGCGGAAATCCGTGCCGCCGCCGGCCAATGACACGCGCAACGGCGTTTGGGTGATAATCATCGCAGCAGCCCCTTCTCGAAATCGCTCTGCGCCTTCGCCAACCGCTCGGGCGTGCCCACGTCCTGAACGTAAGCCTCGGGTTTCATCGCGTACAATGGTTTTCCTTCCGCCAGCATTTTGGGAAACGCATCCTTCCCGAAATCGTAAAATCGGCCCGCCGGTATCATGTCCAACACCTGCGGCTCGACCACAAAAATACCAGCGCTGATCAAGTTTGTCGAAACCTGTTTCGGGTTGGGTTTCTCCACAAACCGCGTGATCCGCCCATCCGGCGCCGTCTCCACCACCCCGCCCGTCCACGGATCCGGCGACTCGAATAACGCGATGGTAGCTAGCGCGCCGCGTGTCCGGTGAAACTCAATGACCGGCGCGAATTCGACGCGCACCAAATTGTCACCGTAAAACACAATGAACCGTTCACCGTGCAGCAAGTGTTCCATCTTCTTCACCGCGCCCGCCGTGCCGAGCAACTCCGGCTCGTGCGAATACGTGATGCTCACGCCAAGCTTGCTGCCGTCGCCGAAGAACCCGGTGATCTTCTCCGGCATGTGATGCAGATTGACGATGAACTCCCGGATACCCTGCGCCTTGAACAGTTCGAGATGATGCTGCAACAGTGGCTTGCCGCCGAGCGGCACCATCACCTTCGGCACGTCCAACCCCAGCGAGCGCAGCCGCGTGCCCAGTCCGGCAGCGAGGATGAAGGCTTTCATGGGGCGGAAGCGTTAGAACCGATAAAATCGTTAAAATGGCGCATGGGTATTCGGATCAACTTTTTAACGATTTTAACGGTTTCACCGGTTTTAACGGCCTCCTTCTGCCTTCTCCCGCAGATACCGGCTCAACACCGCCCACGCCTTCTGCATCGCCTTCGCGCGATGGCTGATCCGGTTCTTCACCTCGGGCGGCAACTCCGCGAATGTTTTCACCTGACCATCCGGCAGGAACAACGGATCGTAGCCGAATCCGCTTCCGCCGCGCTCTTCTTCGAGGATCGTGCCGTTGCAAATTCCCTCGACGCAATCCACCAGTCCTTCCCGGTCGGCGATGGCGACCGCGCACCGGAATCGCGCCGTGCGTTTCTCCAACGGCACGCCTTGAAGCAACTTGAGAAGTTTCTTGTTGTTCGCGGGATACGTCGCCTTCTCGCCCGCGAACCGGGCCGAACGCACGCCTGGCTCGCCCTGCAACGCGTCCACCTCAAGGCCGGTATCGTCGGCGAGCGTCAACATGCCGGTGATCGCGGCGGTAGTCAGCGCCTTCTTGATGGCGTTGTCGCGAACGGTGGGTTCGTCCTCGGCGACCTCGGAAAGTTCCGTCTTGTCGGACGAGGAACAGATCTCGAACTTCAAATCCGCGAGCAGCGCCTGAAGTTCCTGGAGTTTATGTTTGTTGCGTGTGGCGACGAGAAGTTGCATGAGCGGTGATTATACTTGTCGCCCCGCAAAAATGAAGGACAGAGTGCGTGCCTGTCGCCTCGCCCGCTCGCCAGGATTTTGCTGGACAGGAGGGTGCGGTCGGCATAAACTGCGGGTTGTCAATATCCCGTTGTGCGATCTGTCAGTCGTGTCTTAAGGAAGTAGCCATAAGTGATGAAAACAGCGCGCGAACCACTCTGCATCGGACTCGTCACCTTGGCGTGCCTCTTCGCTAATTGCTTAACGAACGCAGATATGATCTATGTGGCGAATACTGGCAACAACACGGTTGAGAGATTTGATTCCAACGGCAATGCATCCCTTTTCGCAAGTTCAGGTTTGAACGCGCCTACAGGTGTGGCCTTTGACAGCAGTGGCTATCTCTACGTGGCGAATTTCGGCAACAACACTATCGTCAAATTTGACTCGAGTGGAAATGCATTTCCGTTTGCCAACTCAGGACTGAATCATCCGTATGGTCTGACGTTTGACAGCAGCGGCAATCTCTATGTGGCAAACGGTGGTAACAACACGATTGAGAAATTCGATTCGAGCGAAAACGGATCGGTCTTCGCCAACACGAGCTTGAACGCGCCCAGAGGGCTCGCATTCGACGCCAATGGCAACTTATACGTGGCGAACTGGGGCGATAATTCAATTATGAAGTTCGATTCGAGCGGCAATGGGTCAGTCTTCTTTTCCAGACCCTCTCCCATTACGTTCGGACTCAGTGGCCTCGCTTTTGACAACAATGGCAATCTCTATGTCGCCCTTACGCTCGAGCCAGATATTGCGAAATTCGATTCTAACGGAAACGGCTCAGACTTCGCAACTTCGGGCTTGGCTAACCCGGTTGGCCTCGCTTTCGACAATAGCGGTAATCTCTATGCGGTAAACAACGGCAACAACACGGTTGAGAAATTCAATTCCAGCGGCAATGGGACGCTATTTGCCAACTCCGGCTTGAACGACCCGGGATTTATCGCGGTGCTGGTCCCCGAACCTGCAACCTGGGCTCTACTGGCGTTGGGTGCCGCTGCGCTCTTCGGCATTCGCCGTTTGCAGAAGCTCACACCACGATAGCTACCCCATTCCAATGGGGAGCATCATCCCTCCCTGTTGCATCGTCTGCCTCCATGGACAAGTCTACCGTTGGGCAGTTATAATCCGTTTCTTCAATGAGCCAGATCTACATCTTGTATCTCACCGCGCTATTAATGGACATGGCGGTGGCGGGGTTGGTGTTTGCGATCGGGCGGCGGGCGGCGGAGTTGGGGGCGACGGCGACGGAACTGGGGCTGCTCGGCGCGGTCTGGTTCGGGGCGTACACGGCGCTGGCGTTGGTGACCGGGCGGATTTCCGACCGGGTCGGACGCCGGAAGGTCGCAATTACCGGCTGCGTGTTGGCGGCGGTGATTGCGTTGGCGTGCGCGTACACGACGCGCGTGAGTTATCTGCTGAGTCTGACGCTCCTGTTCGGCGCGGGTGTGGCCGGGTTCTGGCCGTCGGTGATTGCGTGGTTGAGCGAACGCGCGAGCGGCGCGCGACTGGCCGGCAGGCTCACGCGATTCAGCGTGGCGTGGAACATCGGATTGTTGCTGGGTTTCGGGATTGCCGGCGAGTTGTACCGGCACGGCCCGCGCTTGGCGTTTTTCACGTCTTCGGGTGTGATCGTCGTCACCATCGCGCTGCTGCTCTTGCCGGCACGCGAGGCGAAGGATGCGGCGCGCCCGGCGGTCGCGCCCTACCACGAATCGGTGCCGAAGGGACGCGGGTTTCGGAAGACGGCGTGGTTGGCGAATTTTGCGGTGAACTTCGCGCTGGCCGGCACTGTCGCATTGTTTCCGCAATTGGCGACGCATCTCGCCATCACCGCGGACGTGCATGGCGCATTGCTGGCGTTGGGACGCGGGGCGGCGTTGGTGAGTTTTGTCGCGCTGGAATTGCTGAAGTTTTGGCGGACGCGGTTGTGGCCGTTGTGGGTTGCGCAGTTGGTGTGCGTGGCTGGCATTGCTTGGGTCGGTTGGGCCGACCGGACATGGATGTTCGCGGCGGCGTTCGTGGTGACCGGCGTGGTGTCGGGCTACGCGTATCAGGCGAGCTTGCTGTTCACGCTCGAAGAGATCAGCGAACGCGGCAAAGGCGGCGGGTTTCACGAGGCGATGGTCGGCAGCGGAATGTTTCTTGGGCCGATTCTGGCCGGCTGGGTCGGGAGTGAATCGGCGATGCGGGCGCCGTATTTTTTCTGCGCGGCGGCGCTGGCATTCTTCGTCGTGGTTCAGGTCGCGTTGGTGGCGTGGCGTCGAAAATCTGCTAGAGTGCCGGTATGAAAGTTCCCGGATTGAGAAGTTCTCACGACAAAGTCGGCGGCATTGTCTATTTCGGGCGCATGCTCGACAAGATTCGGCTGCACGCGCAGGGCAAGCTGCCGTCCGACTACCATGACAACCTCGGCACGGGTTTCGATTTGCGGTGCTGCAATTTCCTCGGAGTGCAATACGAGGACGTCGCCGCCCGCGTGAAATTGAGCGGCACGGATGAGGATGTTCTGACGTGGTGCTTCGAGCAGGGTCACAAACCCGGCGAGGAGGAGATCGACATCTGGAACGACTTCATGCGCAAACGCGGCTGGCGTGACGGCTCGAGCAAGCGGCTCGCCGAGAGAGTGAAGCAAGGCGGTTTGGCGCACCGCACCGACATCCAGACGATGTTCGACTATATCGACGCCGACGAAGGTCGTCCGCTGCGCGATTGGTCGGCGGGCTGACCGGAAAGACACGCGCTTGGCTCGCCGCCTGACATCGAAGCTGTTGCTGCAAGTTGACGCGTACATCGAGCGGCTCTGCGTACCGGGAGACAAATCCCTCGAAGCGGCGTTGCGCGACGCAAAGGCGGCCGGGCTGCCGGAGATCAACGTTTCACCCAACGAAGGTAAGCTGCTCTATCTGCTCGCGCGGCTCACCGGCGCGAAACGGATTCTCGAAATCGGATTGCTCGGCGGCTACAGCACGATTTGGTTGGCGTGCGCGTTGCCGAAGGGTGGCCGGCTCGTCTCACTGGAAATCAGCGAGGATTTTGCACGTGTCGCGCACAAGAACCTCCAGCGTGCCGGTGTTCTCTCCAAAGTTGAGATTCGCGTCGGCCCGGCACTGGCGACGCTGAAGAAGATGGTTCGAGCGAAAGAGAAGCCCTTCGATCTCGTGTTCATTGACGCCGACAAGGTCAGTTACCCCGACTACCTAAACTGGTCGCTGAAGCTCGTGCATTCCGGCAGCCTGATTCTGTCGGACAACGTCATTCGCGGCGGCGCCGTGGCGCTGTCCGGCGGCGACGCAAGTGTGAGAGCGATGAAACACTTCAATCAAAGGCTCGCCCGGCATCCGAAACTCGAAACAATCCTGCTGCCCATCATGCGCCGGCGTATCGACGGCCTCGCCATCGCGCGCGTGAAGGATTTGTAACGAAACTTGCCTCTGGTTTTGCGCGCCGATATAGTCGCGCCGCGCCTTATGCCGGAACTCCGCAAAAAATATCCGTTCGACAACATTGAGCCGAAGTGGCAACGCTACTGGGCCGAGCACAAGACGTTTGCCGCGCGCGAAGAAGTCTCTGATGTTGCGCGAGGGTCTCCCGACCCCGCACAACGTTCGACGCGGTCAGAGACCGGCGCCGAGCGGAAGCGCCCCAAACTCTACGTCCTCGACATGTTCCCCTACCCGAGCGGCGCCGGCTTGCACGTCGGCCATCCCGAAGGCTACACCGCGACGGACATCTATTGCCGGTATCAACGTATGCGCGGCCTCAACGTGCTTCACCCGATGGGCTGGGACGCGTTCGGCCTGCCGGCCGAACAATACGCCATCAAGACCGGCACGCATCCCGCCGTCACCACCAAAGAAAATGTGGACACGTTTCGCCGCCAGATTCAGATGCTCGGCTTTTCTTACGACTGGGACCGCGAGGTGGACACGACCGATCCGGATTACTTCAAGTGGACGCAGTGGATTTTTCTCCAGCTCTTCAAGAAAGGTCTCGCCTACGAAGCGGAAATCCCCGTCTGGTGGTGCGACGTCTGCAAAGCCGTGCTCGCCAATGAAGAGGTCAACGCCGACGGCACTTGCAAAGATAAAGGTCATCCCGGGGTCGTGCGCCGACCGCTCCGGCAATGGGTCTTGAAGATTACCGCTTACGCTGAACGATTGCTCGAAGACCTCAAACTTGTGGACTGGCCGGAGTCCATCAAGGAGCAGCAACGCAACTGGATCGGCCGCAGCGAAGGCGCCGAAGTAGAATTCAGAATTCAGAATTCAGAAGACAGAATCAGTGTCTTCACGACACGACCGGACACATTGTTCGGCGCAACGTACATGGTGCTTGCCCCGGAACATCCGCTCGTGGACAAATTCAAGTCGCCGGAAGTCGAGGCTTACCGGGCTGCGGCGGCAAAGAAGAGTGAGTTGGAGCGCACGCAGTTGGAGAAAGAGAAGACCGGCGTTTTCACCGGCGGTTACGCCGTCAACCCGGTCAACAGCGAGAAGATTCCGATCTGGGTCGCCGACTACGTGATGATGGGCTACGGCACCGGCGCGATCATGGCCGTACCGGCCCACGACACGCGCGACTTCGAGTTTGCGAAGAAGTTCGGGTTGGAGATTCGCGAAGTTGTTCGTGGGAGCGACATTCCTGTCGCGACCGGATCGGGGCAGGAATGCCCCTCCCACGAGGCGTTCTGCGGTAACGGCATTTCCGTCAATAGCGGGATCATTACCGGACTGCCGACGCCCGAGGCGAAGAAGAAGATTACCGGTTGGCTCGAAGAGCGCGGGCTTGGGAAGGCGACGGTGAACTACAAGCTCCGCGATTGGTTGTTTTCCCGGCAACGCTATTGGGGCGAGCCGATTCCGATTGTGCATTGTGACAAACACGGAACGGTGCCGGTACCGGAGAGTGAGTTGCCGCTCAAGTTGCCGGAGATGAAGGATTACACGCCAACCGGCAGCGCTGAGCCGCCGTTGGCGAAGGCGACGGATTGGGTGAATACGAAGTGCCCGCAGTGCGGCGGCCCCGGCAAACGCGAGACGAACACGATGCCGCAATGGGCCGGCAGTTGTTGGTACTACCTCCGGTATATTGACCCGAAGAACGACCGGGAATTTGTCGCGAAGGACAAAGAAAAATATTGGATGCCGGTGGACCTGTACGTCGGCGGCGCGGAACATGCCGTGTTGCACCTGCTCTACTCGCGGTTCTGGCACAAGGTGTTGTTCGACCTCGGTCACGTCTCGACGCCGGAGCCGTTCATGAAGCTCGTCAATCAAGGGATGATCCTCGGCGAAGACAATCAGAAGATGAGCAAATCGCGCGGCAATGTCATTCCTGTGGATGTGCCGGTCAGCGAATTCGGCGCCGACACTCTCCGCGTCTTCGAGATGTTCATGGGACCGCTGGACATGGTGAAACCGTGGAGCACGCGAGGCGCGGAAGGCGTGTATCGTTTCCTCGGTCGCGTATGGCGGCTCTACTGCGACGAAGAAGGCAAGCTCATTGTGGACGCCTCCGAGCCGGACGCGAAGCTTGTGAAGCTGTTGCACTACACCATCAAGCGCGTCGGCGACGACACCGATGCGCTGAAGTTCAACACGGCGGTCTCGCGTATGATGGAGTTTGTGAACGAAGTCACAGCGCAGGAGTCGCGTCCGCGCAAGTTGCTCGAACCGTTTGTGCTGGTGTTGGCGCCGTACGCGCCGCATCTCGCGGAAGAGCTTTGGGAGAAGCTTGGGCACAAGCAGTCGCTTGCGTACGAGCCGTGGCCGGGTTACGACCCGTCCTTGCTCAAGGAAGATACTGTTACCATCGTGCTTCAGGTCAACGGCAAGCTCCGTGACCGCGCCAGCGTACCGGCCAACGCCGCGCAAGCCGAGTTGGAGAAGTTGGCACTGGCCAACGAGCGGGTGAAGGAATCGCTGGCCGGCAAGCAGGTCAAGAAGGTTGTGGTCGTGCCGGGCAAGCTGGTCAACATCGTGGCGGTTTGACGCCGGTCGCAGGAAAATTCTAGTTGAGGCGTGCGGAAAGTCGGTTATATTGTCGGCCAGATAGGGTGCATTGGGCAACCAATGTTTAAGTTCACGAGGCAGGAGCAACTGATTGTGGCGTTCTTAGCGGGAGCGCTATTGCTGGGCACGGCGGTCAAGGAATGGCGCGCGTGTCACCCCAAGCCGTTGTCGGCGGAACTGAAGGAGACGAGGGAACGATAACATGCAGAAACCGAACTTCTCGGAGTCGCTGGGAAAAATCCTCAAACAAGATGGCCGCTACGATCACGACGCTTACTATTTCGTGCGCGAAGGTTTGGATTTCACGCTGAAGATGCTCAAGAAAGAGTCGCCGGGGCCGAAGCGCCACGTGACGGGCCAGGAATTGCTCGAAGGTCTGCGCCGGTACGCGCTGCATCAGTTCGGGCCCATGACCAAGACCGTGCTCAACTACTGGGGCGTGCGTCAGTGCGAGGATTTCGCCGAAATCGTGTTCAACATGGTGGACGAAGGCATTCTCGGCAAGTCCGAGCACGACCGGCGCGAAGATTTCAAGAATGGCTACGACTTCGACGAAGCGTTTGTCAAACCGTACCGGCCCCCACGCCGCGCCAGCGTCCGGCACGCGTGCGCGGACACCCGCGCCACCGCCAAGCATCTGGCGGCAAGCCCGCGCAGTTCCGGCGCGAAAAAAATGAGCAGCGGTTCGAATTGAGTGTCTGAACTGGCATGTCGGCACCTCGCTTTGCGCGCTCCTTGGGCGCGATCCTGACAGTTACAATTATTATGATCCTTTCCACATCGAAGGCGCAGTCCCTGAACGCACCGCCGGTCCGCAAAGTCGTTTTTGACAACGGGTTGACCTTGCTCGTGCGCGAAGACCACAGCGCGCCGGTCGTCTCCGCGCAAGCCTGGGTGCGCGCCGGCAGCATCACGGAAGGGAAATACATGGGGGCCGGCATCTCGCACGTGCTGGAGCACATGATCTTCAAGGGCACGACCACTCGCGGCGTCGCCGACATCGCGCAGCAGATCGAGAACAAAGGCGGCTACATCAACGCCTTCACCTCGTTCGAGCAGACCGTCTTTCATATTAATATCCCGTCGGAGAATTGGCCGACCGCCGTGGACATCCTTGCCGATTGCATGATGAACGCGACGATCCCTGAAGCGGAGCTTCTGAAGGAGAAAAAAGTCATCCTCCGGGAAATGGCGATGAACGT
>JBGQCJ010000029.1:0-38295 GCA_041495285.1 Verrucomicrobiia bacterium | reverse complement strand
CCTTCTCGGAAATCTGGCCGCGTTCCAGTGCGGTCTTGGTCGCCTTGAGTAATTCTTCGTCAAGCCCGATCAGCAATTGTTGCAGCTTGATCTGCGCTTCGACCGCAAGAGACTCGGAGAATGCCCGGCGCACTTCGCCCACCACGCGCCGCTCCAACTCGGCGACTTCCGCGAACGTGCGCTCGATGTCCACACGCGCCACGCCCTTCTGCGCTCCGATCCGTCCGCTAACGCTGAACGGCTGATTGACGCCCGCCGCGAAGCCGTGTTCACCGGCGTTGTCGAACGCGTTGTCGAACCGGCCTTCCAGTTCCAATTCCGGGTTCGGCCACAGCCCAGCCTGCACCAGCCGCGCTTTTGTTTCCTCGACACGTACTCGCGCCGCCGCCAGTTCGCGGTTGTTCGACAGCGCGCGTTCGACCACCGCGTCCAGCGTAAGCGACTCTTGTGCGAACACGAACGCGCCCGTCAGAACCATTGCTGCCACGATCAGGATTTGTCTTTTCATTCTTGCACCGAACCTTTTTGAAAACATTCAAGCACAACTCCCCGGCGGGAGTATACGACAGAGGAGACTCAATCCGAGATCGAGCCGTCAAGCAAGAACGGGAGGCGAGCGAGGCGAGAGCGAACTGATTAAAAGAAATTCAGGCGGCGACAGGCCGGGTGGTGCGTGCTCGTATGCCGTCGCCTCCGTCAAAGCAGGCATCACGTCAGGAAAATAGAGTGTGGCGAAGTCAACCACCCGTCGAGACGAAGTATGATTCGGCTGCGTGATCGTCGGCTGCGTCGAGGCCGTGTTCATCGTGATGCAGAAGCACAAATCCTTGGAACAATCCTTGGATGGGTGCGCGGGCGCTTCGTTGTGATGCGTCGTCTCCACGTCAGCGCAATCGCTGTCAGCATCGCGATGCGCGCACACGTCGAAAGCCGCGCCCCCCGCCACGCACAACAGATTCGCGTAAGCAAACAGCGACACGATGAAAAGCGACAGGAGAGCGGTGAGCACTCCTGTCCGTGGATGTGAAGTCAGCGCACGCATTGACTTGATGTTAGTCCACTGTGGCCGGTAGTCAATGGCTGACCGATAGTTCGGATGATTTGCTCCGGGTTGATGTGACGTTCTTACTTCTGCTCCATGCCGGGTGTCGGTTTGTCCTTGTCCGGCGTTTTTGAGCAGCAGAATGCCGAACTGTCGCCACACATGCTACAGGTATGAACCCAAGTGGTTTGTTTTGAGCTGTCTTTCCCTCTTTCCATCTTCCCACCACAGCCGGGGCATTGATGGACGACGACGGCAACTTCCTCTGTGCCATGGCCGGGTTTGGTTGTGAGTTGTTCCTTCTGCAAAACCACAACCGATTGGCACTTCGCACACGCCATGGCGATCATCGCATTAGGCGGTAGTTGGGCGAGCTGCACGTCGTTTGTCAGAGGGCCGAAGAGCCAAGGCTTGGTGCTTTGCCGTCTGGCCGCCGTATCGGCTCCGGAAACTGAGGCGAGGGTTAAGGTTAGAAACAGCGTTGCTACCGAAAGCGACAAGACCGTTTTCATTGTTCTCTCCTTCTTCTTGGCGGGGTGACGGGGTGATTTCATCTCTTCACCCAGTGCAACGACGCAGGAAAAGAAAACCCTCGCAATCTCTTGCGATGGCTTCGGCTTCTGACGGGATTCCTAACCGCGTTAAGGAGATCAACCACGGCAAGTCGGCGGAATCCAGCGGGCTGTCTTTTCCTGCGAGGGTTTTTCCGACGGCTGACGTATTACTTGGTGAAGCCGAAACACCCCGTCGGCAACACGAAAGGAAGTAGTCATGAAGAAGTTACTCAGTATCGTTGCAGCAATGGCCTTCGCCGCCATCACCGCGAACGCCGCTCAGAATCCAGCCGCTTCCAGCAGCACGAAGCCGTGGCTCTACGGGAGGCAGGTTCCTGCGCCCAAGACCGAGGCGAACGTTTACCCGGTCGATAAGAAGTGCTCCCTATGCAAGGTTCCGGTAACGATCAACGAGCAAGTCGCGACCAAGCCGGGCCATGGCACGATCCAGACGACAGTGACCGCAGACCAATGCCCCAGTTGCGGCGTAAAGATGGTCAGGGAATTGAAGCAGGTCAAATACGTCCACACTTGCACCAATCATTGCTGCGGAGCCTGACCGGGAACGGATACTTTTCCATGTCCGGAAATTAGGAGCGGAACAGTTGCGAGGGTTCATGCGGCGAACTGCGGCGGCAGACTTTGAACAGCTACACCAACTGCTCTGTCTCAATTTCAGTTTCTTGGTCTTTGAGACGCGGCGGGGGGGTTAGAGGAACTTGGGTTCCTGTGGTCGAGCCCACAAACCATCAACCTCGTCGGTTCAAGGACTAAAGCGCGGAGAAAAGAGAGCGGCGCATTCAACCGAGTGCGCCGCTTTCATTTTGCGGTGGGGATCAGGCGGCGAGATGCAGGCGGGTTAGCGGGCGGGGAAGAACGCCTATTTGAATGCGCCATCTCTTTTGCCCCGTCGCACCATCTCCTGACAATAGGCGTAGAGGGAGTCGTACACTATCCACTCGGCGGCGTTGATATCGTGATCGTTCTTGAAACCGAGATGACGAAAACCCTCCGCGACAGCTTCCAGACCGGGGCCTTCGGGTTGATTCCAGAGCGTGTTGTCGGTGTCCGCGCCGTTGACGATTTTGCCCAGCAACGCGAGCGCTGGGTCGCTGGTGAGATTGTGCTTCTTCAGAATCGCCTCGAACGAACATTCTTTGCCGTGATGCCCAAGTTCAACGTTCGGCACATCGAACGGAGTTGCGCTAAGCCGTTTCGCTTCCTCCATCACTTTGTCCACAGGCACGAAGAAAAACTCCGCTTCCTTGTCCACGAATTTCTTGATCAGCCATGGACAAGCCACTCGGTCAACCTTCACTCTTTCGCGTGTGATCCATTTCATTCTCAGTCTCCTTTATGACTGTGGCGGTGATGGGTGTCGGGATAATGCGCGTGCGAATGCACCAGCAGTTCGTGACGATGAGGATGGCTGTGCGGTTCGTTGGGTGGGTCGGTGGGCGCATGCTGATGCTGATGATGTTCATCATGATGATGCATGTGTTCATGATCCACTGCCTCATGCGAGTGGACGTGCTCATGCCGTTCGGTCAGGTGCAGCCACACGCCAACCGCCATCAAGAGTCCCGCTGCCCCTAACGACAATGTGACCGGTTCGTGTAGGAGCGACAGCGCCAGTAGCGCCCCTATGAATGGTGCGGTGGAAAAATACGCACCGGTGCGAGCTGTGCCGAGATGCCGCAAAGCCAAAATGAAGAGCACCAAGCTGACTCCGTACCCGGCCAGCCCCATCAACTCAGCAGACGCGACTAGCGGCCAGTGCGGCAGATGAGCACCCAACACTAACGCCAGCACACTGTTTACGACCCCACCGACCAATCCTTTGATTGCGGCAACCTGCACGGGGTCAGCGGCGGCGACCTTGCGGGTCAGATTATTGTCCATTCCCCAGCCTAGACATGCACCGGCAATCGCCAGCGGCCCGGCGAGACCGGCGAGTGAGGGCTGCTCCGATGTAGAGAGCAACATCCCGCCTGCCGTAATGAGCGCCATGCCAGCGAAAATCCGCCGGTCGAAATTCTCTCGGAAGACAAACCACGCCAGTCCGGCGGTAAACACCCCTTCAAGATTCAATAGCAGAGACGATGTTGACGCGGGCGTCTGCCGCAACCCAATCATCATCAGTACGGGCGCGATCACGCCGCCGCAGGTCACCGCCCCGGCCAATGGCATCAAGTCCGCCCGCTTCAGCAAGCGTTCCCGTCTTCCGCGAACCAACCACCACACACCCAAACCAATCCCCGATCCAAGATACAGCAACCCGGCCAGCAACCACGGATCGATGCCCCCCAGTAGCCGCTTAGCAACCGGCACGCTGCCGCCGAACAATGCCGCTGCCAGCAGAGCCAACGACGGCCCGCTGCGCCAAAGTTTACTCGCCCTACCGCGTTCGCTCATTTGCCTTCGTATTGAAAATCATCAAAGAGAGTCACGCTGTCCGCCTTCGTCCAGACACCGACCGCTCCGGCTCCTTTGATCGTGTCGTCCTTGGCCTCGATGACCCGCTCCCCGTCGAAGCTTACCGTGAACTGGTTGCCATTGAAATCGACCCGTAAGGTATGCCACTGGTTCGATGCAACCTTCTTGTTCACGCTTTTGAATGACCGGCGAGTCCCCATCGTGGTGTGGTAGATCGTCACGTTATCTTCCAGCGCGTTGGCGCGGGCGATGTAATAGTTGTCGCCGTCCTTCCAACGCCAGACCACGCCGCCCGCTTGGTCTTCTTTGCCCGCCATGGGCTTGAACTTTACTTCGACGAATCCATCTGCGATGGCCACATCTTTCTTCACGCACCACGGGTACGTTCCTTCCCCGGATTGTTTCAACACGTTCGGTTTGCTCGGCGCAGACTCGTCTGCTTCCACCGACCACTTTGGCGTTCCTTGGTCTGTGACGCCACCCACCCAGCCCGTAGGTAGCTGGCTTGGTTTCCCATCGTCGAACGTGATCGTCTCGGCAAGCGCCACTCCTGCGAGGAGCGTTGCCATCATCGTTGTTGGAATTATGCCTCTCATCTTATTGGTCTCCTTACGTACGTTATGTGCCAGTTTGCGTCGCCTCTTCTCCTGCGATCACTTGTAGACGACACGACCGCCGACGTAGGCGGCGGCCGTCAAGAGCCAAAGACTTACGAATGTGAGCCCCGCATAGCCGCAGCCCCGCACGCCTCGAATTGCGACCGCTCCTCCTAATTTTCGCCACAACAGTCGGGTCAGCGTGATCACCAACAGACCGAGAGCCAACCAAGCATGCACAGTGATGGCGCTTTGAAACCGAAACACATTGTGCCAACGGTCTTGTAGTCCCAACCAAATGCGATTGCCCACTCCGAGGTCGAGACCCACGTCGTGGAATCCTGCGACGGCGGCGACCATGATCGCCCAAAACCCCCAGTGTAGAAATACGAATGACCACCGCTCGTAATCAGGCTTGCCGGTCAGACGGAAGAGTCCCAGAAGAACTGCTTCCAGAATCAGGAACACGATGGGAAAGTGGATCAGAAGGGGATGCCAATGCTCCGGTGGGGCCGTCCAAACCTCCCAAAATGGTTTAAGTAGTTCACTCATCACTTGGTGCTAGGCTTGGATGGCGCTTCTGCCTTCCCGGCTGCGGGCTTGCTTTCGCTTAATAGTCTTTGCAGCAATTCATCGAACGCTTTCTGATCGTGGTATCCATAGAACGTCTTGGCGATCTTGCCGTCCTTGTCGATCAGGATCGTTGTCGGGATGCCCTGATTATGATAGTCCTTCGTGATCTTCTCCGTTGCGATTGCCACGGGGTAAGGGATGGCCAGTTTCTCAGCCAACGGCTTCACGTCGCCGACTGTGTCGGGGGTTTCTACCGAATCAACCGCAAAGCCAATCACTGCCACACCTTGTTTCGAGCGTTGCTTGTAGAGGTGAGTCAATTGACCGATTTCCGATCGGCAAGGGGGACACCAGCTCGCAAAGAAGTTCACCAACACGGGATGTCCCTCGAAATCCTTCAGCGAGACGGCATTCCCTTTTACGGTAGTGACAGAGAACGCAGGCGCTTCCTGACCGTTAAATTCGTCCGACTCAGCGGGCGATAAGGCCGCCTGTATTGGCAACTGTATCGCCATCGCAACGACCATTGCCAAGAGAATCTGAAGCTGCGGTTGCATTCTCATTTTGTTTCCCTTTCCTTTTTCGCTCCGGCGAATTCATTGAGTGCGGCTTTGACGGCTTTGGCCAAGTCAGCGGATTTGCCTTTGCCCCAGTAATGCAGGAACAGCGTGCGCGGCGTCTCGCCCGTCATGTGATGGTGAATGGCGACGATGTTGATGCCTGATTTCCGCAGCGACTTGAGCACGGACTGCAATTCGTCTTCAAGCACGGCGAAATCGCCGTCCACCACAGCGTTGTCATCACTACCTGCAAACGCTGCCCAAGTGTTGACGCCCATCTCCTTGCCCACCTCGCAGCCGCAACTCATTTTGGCTTTTCGTCCGATGACCACTTTGAACATTCCATCTTTGCCCTGTCCCGACATGCCGAAGATTTCTTCGAGCGGCTTCGCGGTGATGGAACTCTTTTCGGGTAACTGCCCACCGCCGAACCTTGCAGCAGGCTGTGGATTATCAGTGCGAATCTGTTTCACCGTGTCGAGCGCCTTGCGGACGCCTGTCGCGAGTTTCTCGGCACCGCCTTCGCCCGCGATGTGCATGAAATAGACCTTCGGCTCATCAAAGAGGAAGTGATTATGCAACGCAGTCACGTTCAACCCGTTGTCGAGCAGTGCGCTCATGACGGGATTGACCTCGTCCTGCATCAGAACTAGATCACCCATCACCATCGCCTGCTGTTTCGCGGCAGGCGTAAACGCCGCCCACGATGTCAGCCCCATGAACGGAGACATCGCCCAGCCGTCCACTGCGATCTTCAAGTCGCTGCGCGGGGAACTGACCTTAAAGACGTTTTCCTGCTCATTGAATGCGCCCTTCAATCCGGTGATTCTTTCGATGGCCGACGTGTCGAGTTTGTCGCCCGCGCCAAGCACGGCGGTCGCCCAGCCGAGGCACAGGAAGTTAATTAGCAGTTTTGTCATGTGGTTCATAAATTCTTATCTCCGCTGGTTGATCGCCACGATGCGGCACGGCGACATAGAGCCGATTGAGTTCAGGCACAAACAACGATGTTCGAGCGCCGCCAGCGGTCGGAATCTTGTCCGTCACGCTATAGGGAGGCCGAGCATCGCAGTCGAGTACGTCAATAAAATCTGCACCACAGGAAATGTAGATGCGACTTCTCTTCACGTCGCAAAACACATCGTCCGTATCGCCATCGATCGCCACATCCGCAACTTCTTTGCCCGAATTAGAGTCGAGTACAAGGAGAGCGGCTGGGGCACGACAACCGACGAACAACCGACGATTCGCCTCGTCCAGCTCCATTGGGAAATTGGCCGCAGCGCCCTTTAGCGGCCAAGTTGCGATAACACTGCGTTTTTCCCGGTCAACAACCGCCACATGTTTTGCCGTGGGGACATTGACAAAGATTCGATTTCCTTTCTGCTCCAATTGAAACGATTCCGGATGGCCGGCGAGCTTGATGTCGCCGACGCGCTTCGCTGTCGTGGCATCAATGATCGCGAGTGCCCCGCCGCCGTAGCCGACGAATACGCGTTTGGCTGCTTCGTCGTAGCGTGCGTTGTCCGCATCGTCGAGGTCGCGTAGCGTGGTGACAAGGTCGAACGATTTGGCATCGTACACCTTGACCTCGCCGTCGCCACCGCATGCGACATAGATTTGATTCGCTTCGGTGACGTAGGCGACGCCTTGTGGCTCTCGCAATCCGCTGATGCTGCGGATGCGTTTGCCGTCGTGTAGATCAATCACTTCGAGCGAATTGTTTCCCAGAGCGGCGACAAACAGGCGTTGCCCCGCAACGTCCACCGCCATGTGGTCAATGCGCCCCTCGACATGAGCCAACGGAATCGTCTGAACCAAGCGCAGCGGCGCTGTCTCCGCCGCCGCCACTCCGACCAGACAAGCGAGCGCGAACGCCACCGCACAAGTCATCAGCAAACGGGGTTTCGTATTTATGGGCTTCTTTCCAAACGCTACCGGCAATTCTCGAACGAACCGCCGGTACCGTTCACGCGGCGTTTATTTGACGGACTTCACGTAAATAACTTGGACGCCGCCCTTTTTGACGAGCGTACCGGACACCGTGACTGTCTCCGCCATCTTGTCGATCAACACTTCCCTGCCGGGCTGATGATCCTTAACGCCCATGGCGACATACAGGTTGCCCTTTTCATCCAGAATGCCGATGGGATTACCCGTCTTCGCACACATGACGGCGCAATCTTTGTGTTCCGCGCCGTGGTCGCCTCCTTCGAGGTAACACCACAAATCAACGACTTCGCCCTTAACGGTCACTTCCGCGCCTTTCGGGTCGGCGACTGCCACCCGCACCGCGAAAGCGCACGCCACCGCCACCATTGCTATCGTACCGATCAGCTTACTTTTCATGATTTGTCTCCTTCCGTCCGGTTGGTTGTGAACTATTCCTTTCAAGATTTCACTCCTCCTTGCTTGCCAGTCGCGAAGTGTTTGTAAAGCGCGTCGAGGACAACTGTGCCAGCTTCCAGCACCTTGTGATCATCTCGATTCGCTGTGCCAAGAGCACGCACCACCAAGTCCAGCCCCGCTGCCTCAGCTCGACCATACTTTTGGTCTTTCATGTCAATGTCATGAACGATCTCCGCCAACGCCTCCAGCCCGTCGTCCTTGAGTTGAAACGCCTTCACCAACGTCTCGAATGTGCAATCTTCACCGTGATGGCTGAACTCCGCGCCGAATACGTCGAACAGTATGGCCTGCTTCGGTAGCGTTGATTCGGGGGCGAAGACGAACCGTGCCTTTTGGTCAATGAACCGGCGGATCAACCAAGCCGAGCAGAGCCGATCAATGTGAATGTGTTCCCGCGTTGCCCACGTCCTGCCTTTGAACGCATGCCGATCCTGTCGTTTCGGCGGCGTGACCGACTGCGTCTGTGGCTCAACGGCTGCCAACGACTTCGTGACTTGTTCCGAAGTTGCCCGCGCCTTTTTCGCCAGCGGAGCGCCGAAGAAATCCTTCCGCTCGGCCTCGCCAAATGCGTCGGCCAGTTGTTTTGTCTCCTTTGTGAGCGCCTTCAACAATCGCTCCGATAGGCGCTCCTCTGCCTTCGCCCGCCCAATGCGGTCGAGTAACCGCTCCGCCTTCTTCAGTAGTGCAGCGTATTCCTCGTCGCTGGCGCTCACAAATGTTGTCCGTAGCGTCCTGTCTTCCGACTCATTATGGGCATCGGAGACGAAGACGGACGCCTCTCCCTTCGAGTCGCGAATTTGTTGACAGAGCCACTGGAAATCCTCCAACCGCTCCTTGCTATAGGGCAGAACATAAACGGAGTTGCGGTACAGGATCGCCCCAACCTTGCGCGTCATGCGCCAGATCTTCACCCGCTCACGCGAGTTCGGCGTCTGCACTTGGTGGACAAGAAAAAGCCATGTCATAATGTGATGTAACAACTATTACTCCTATTTGACATTCATTACAATCGCCTGTTCAATGGAGACGCCATGAACACCGAATCTACACAAGACGCACCGCCAAGCTTCGCCGAGGCATTTCGATTCTGGGTGAAACTCGGCTTCATCAGCTTCGGCGGGCCGACCGGACAGATTGCAATCATGCACACCGAGTTGGTGGAAAAGAAGAAATGGATCAACGAGTCGAGGTTTCTGCACGCGCTCAACTACTGCATGCTGCTGCCCGGCCCCGAAGCGCAACAGCTTGCGATCTATGTCGGCTGGCTGCTGCACGGGACATGGGGTGGCATCGTTGCGGGTGCGTTCTTCGTCATTCCTTCGATCTTCATTCTGCTGGCGCTCAGTTGGGTGTACGCCGCCTATGGCAACATCCCGTGGATTACGGCGATCTTCTTCGGACTCAAACCCGCAGTAATGGCAATCGTTGCACACGCGGTGATGCGCATCGGAAAGAAGGCGCTCAAGAATGAGGTCATGTATACGCTCGCGGCGGTGGCGTTCGTGGCGATCTTCTTCTTCCGCGTACCGTTCCCCGTCATCATCGCACTGGCGGGCATACTGGGATTTCTCGGCGGCAAATTCTGGCCGAGAAAATTCAACGTGATCAAAGGCCATGCTGCCGCCAATGAAGATGAATCACAAATGGCGATGCATCCCCACGCCCAAGTCGCACCCACGCTTGTGCGCGGACTGCGGGTGCTCGTCCTATGTCTTGCGTTGTGGTGGACGCCCGTTCTGCTGCTTGCGCTTTGGCAAGGAGGACAGAGTGTATTCGTGAAGGAGGGCGTGTTCTTCAGCAAGGCTGCCATGGTGACATTCGGTGGCGCGTATGCCGTGTTGCCCTATGTGGCGCAGGCGGCGGTTGCAAAATACGGCTGGCTGCAAGCCGGGCAGATGCTTGATGGACTCGGTTTGGCGGAGACAACACCCGGCCCGTTGATCATGGTCTTGCAGTTTGTCGGCTTCATGGGCGGCTGGCACAATGCGGGCTCTCTCTCGCCGTGGCTGGCCGGAACCATTGGCGCTCTGATCACAACATGGGTCACGTTCGTCCCGTGCTTTCTCTGGATTTTCCTTGGCGCTCCGTACATCGAACGCCTGCGCGACCAAGCGAAACTGAACTCCGGGCTGTCCGCGATTACGGCGGCAGTAGTTGGCGTGGTTTTGAACCTTGCGGTGTGGTTCGGGTTGCACACGTTGTTTCCCGAAAGGGGCATCATCAACTGGTTCGCCGTCGTCGTGGGATTGGTTGCGTTCCTCGGAATGCTGCGCTGGAAATGGGATGTCGTGCCCGTGGTGCTCGGCAGCGGCATGCTGGGACTCATCTACCATCTCATTATGCGAACGCTGTAGAGGGGCCGGCAAACATTTTGACTCAGCAGTGATGGTCATCAGTCGCGGTTAATCGACTCGCGGACTGCGACGGAAAGTCGAGCACGCCGCCCGTTCCTGAGACCACTAAGGAATGGGGTATCTATGCGTGGGGATACTGGGAAGCGGCAGAAGCGATTTATCAAACGTGGAAGAGTGACAAAGACAAAACGCTTCACCGAGACCATTTGATTTTTCCTTACGTCTATCTCTGCCGCCAATACATAGAACTGAGACTCAAAGAAGCGGTTCTTGCCGCTTCAAGGTTGGTTGAGGTAAAGACTCCGAAGGATTGTAGACACAGGATCGACCTGCTTTGGAAAGCACTCGGACCAGCTATGGAACGGATTTATCCAACGGATTCAAAAGACCAATTGAACCACGTTGAGAAACTTATTACGGAGTTCTCTGAGCGCGATAAGTCCGGCGCAGAGTTTCGGTATCCGACCGACTTCACCGGAAAGCAATACCTCAAAGACCTTGAGTTGCTGGACGTGTAGAACTTTCGGTCAACGATGCACCAGTTGAGCTATTACCTCGACGGCACAATCGAAGTTATTTCGCAGGCTCGCAGCAATTAGCGGACTCGAAAATCCTGTTGCATACAACCCCGTCGTGCGAGATGCTCATGCCCATCAACTCGCGCGACGGGTCAGGAGCACGCCCGAGTCTGCGACGATTGTTCACGGGTCGAAACATAGTGAGGCCTGATCAGGTGCGGGCGGATTTTCTTCGCCGTCCACCATCTGCTGCCAGAACGGACTTTTTCCGACTGTCTCCGCGAAGTTCTTGAGCGCCTCTTCCTTGCCGTCTGCCCATTCCGGCCACGCTATGTCGAAGAACTTCACTGCAAGATCCTCGTGGCCGCCGTAGATGAGGTCGAGCAGGTCCTTCCAAAGCAACGCATCGGCCGCTCCCCATTCACTCGGAGAAGCGAGATGGATCTGCCCGTTCTCATCAGTGGCGCGATACTCAGCCTTCACCTTCTCGGCTTCTGCCTCGAGTTCCTCGTCTGTCGGCCTTGGCGCTCTCATCAGGTCGGGAGCCACTTGATAATGACCGCCCTCGTATCGCAAAATTAACTCGGGTGCAGGCGATCCCGCGAAACAGGTGAACTCGTAGGCGTAAGTCCAGTCCTGCAAGACGATCTCCGGTATCCCATCACCGTCGAGATCCTTGAATTGGATGTCCCCGTGCTCTCCATTGATCGAGTCCACCTGACGAAAGCTGTTGCCCAACTGAAAAATGTGAAAGGTGCTACAGCAGTGCGCGCCACCTGAGTATTCCATGACTACAACATCGGGCTGACCTTCGCCCGTGAGGTCAGTGCCCGCCGCGGCGACGAGATTCGTGGCGTCTTCGCCCTCCTGCTCGAAGATCGAGAACCGGTGTCCCGCCATGCTGAAGATGACCTGGCCATCCCTCACCACCTCGAATAATCCATCCAACTCTTTGCCGCGCTGGCTGGCCCGCAGTGTATATGCACCAAAGGTTCGTTCCCATGAGGAGTCAAGCGGTTGGTCGTCGGATTCGATCAGCACTTCTGTGTTGGTCGTCACCTGAACAGGCTGTTGTAGAGAAGCTGTCTCACCTAGATCGTCCGTGATGGCGGCTTCAGTTGCTGAGACAAGCCACGCCAAAGGAGTCTTGTTGTCCGTCATCCGCCGATTCCAGTGTTCCGCAATGAACAGGCACAAGACTGTGAATGCAGTCAACTCAACGGCGATGAGCGGGATCAGCACACACCACCGTGACAGCACACTTCTCAGTCGGCGAGAGAACACGAACAACAGCCTCCTTGTGCCGCCACTGATAGCACACGGACTGAGCCGTAGCAATCGGCTTGCGCCTGTTATCCCGTGGCCACTTTTCTTGGCGTGAGATCCTTCACGCGTCCGCCTAAGCGTCGGGCAACTTCCATGGTTAAACATCTGGATTGGCTACTCCAGCCCCATATCCCATACCGGGTATCGGTGCGTGCGACCGGCCACCAATGCCCCGTGTGCCGTTACTGGTTCTACACGAATCATGTGAACCAGAGATTCTGCACCGTAGCTTGCTGGCTGGAATGGCTCCGGGAGCACTCGAGGCGCGCGACCTGCCCGGTGTGCAAGCGCGAGTTCCGGCCACGCAAGACGCCTCGAGGAATCCAAGTCCGTTGCAGTCGCCGCTGCTACGGATTCTCAATACGCGGTCCCACTCATCCCCAGTGGCGCCACGGCAAGTACGCCAAGCCGATCCTTTCGCCAAGTGAGATCGTTCCGGAGACGCCGGTCAAGAAGCGGTTCATCCGCCGGAAGCGGCGACCGGGGGTTGAAAGACGCAAGCGCGGGTTTAGCCCGGAGGACATCAGCGCCTTGGTGCTGGCTCGGAAGCAATCGGCATTCACCCGGCCAGCCGAAAATCACCCCCTGTAGCGTTCTCTGGCGTCAACCGGGGCGTCTTCGCGCACTGCTGGAGCCTCTCTCTGTCCTTCGGCCTTTACCGAGCGGAAATGCGCCACAGCTCGTCGCTGGCAGGCTAAGACACCCCACCGCACTGGCAACCCTTACTCGAGCGCCGTAAGTCACCGTGAATCTTGGTTTTCAGACTCGTGTGCTGGATCTCGGACGCCGGGTTTCCTATAGGACCCTGCGGTCGGCTCCACCGACGAGCGAGTTCTCGACACCCCCTCCTCATATATACACGTCAAGAAGACCGTGCTGACCGCGACGATCAGCGTTCCCGGGGCGGTGTTCCAAATCGGGCTGTGACTAGCCCTGTGACTAGCCCTGTGGTTTTCGCCTTGCGCCTCACATTGTGCCCCGTGTTGTAAGTGCGTGGGTTGTAACCGCAGACGAGTGGAGCCGGCGATCAGACTTGAACTGATAACCTGCTGATTACAAATCAGCTGCTCTGCCAATTGAGCTACGCCGGCTTTTGCTTATCTGCAGCACGCCGAATATGCCACCGCACCGTCGCTTAGTCCAGCGCCTCAAACGCGGCACCGAGGCTCGCGATCAAATCGCTGACCAGCATCGCGCGCTGACCATGACGCTCGCTGGCGATGTCACCGGCCAGACCGTGCACAAAAACCCCGGTCCGCGCCGCATCCAGCGGCGACAACCCTTGCGCCAACAACGCGCCGATGATGCCGGTCAGCGCGTCGCCCATGCCGCCCTTGGCCATGCCGGGATTGCCGGTCGAATTGACCCACAGCTTACCGGACTTGTCCGTGACGACCGTACCGGCGCCTTTGAGCACCGTCACCACGCCATGCTCCCGCGCAAAATCGCGCGCCACGTCCCAGCGATTCGCCTGCACTTCCTTCGCGCTCTTGCCGGTCAGCCGCCCCATCTCGCCGGGATGCGGCGTGAGCACCAGCGAGCCGCGCACTTTCGCCAACGCGGCCGGCGCTTGCGCCAACGCGTTCAGCGCATCGGCATCCACCACCATGGGCGCCGGAATCGAGGAGACGAGCCGCCAAACCAGTTTCTGCACTTCCGGCTTCTGACCAAGACCGGGACCGATGGCAAACGCGTCGAAGCCGGCAGTCTCGGGAAATTCGTCAAACGGTCGCGGCATGATTTCGGGCGGACAACTCGCCGCGACGATGGGATAAACCGCGCGTGGCACCGCGAGCGTGACCAAGCCGGCACCCGTGCGCGCGGCAGCGTGGGCGCAAAGCACCGGCGCGCCGGTGTAGCCTTCCGAGCCGGCCACGATCAGCAAATGTCCGAAGTCGCCCTTGTGCGCGCTGCGGTGCCGTTTCGAGAGCGCGATGTCGGCGCTAGTGATTAACTCAATGTCCGTCTGAATCTCATCCACGAACTCCTGCGGATAACCGAGGTCAGCAACTTCGATCTGGCCGATAGAGTCCGCCGCCGCCGGTCGGAGCAGATCGATCTTTGGCAATCCCATCGTCACCGTCACGTCCGCGCGAACGCAAGTGGCCGTGCCCAGTCCGGACGGAACATCAATCGCCACCACCGGCACGCGGAGGCTGTTGATGAATTTGATCGCCGCCGCGTATGGCTCGCGCACTTCGCCGTTGAGTCCGGTGCCGAGCAAGCCGTCCACAATCACGTCGCACGCCGGCAGTTCAGATGGCCACTCGACGATTTCGACACCGACAAGTTTGCGGAAGTGCGTGAGAGCGTCGCCGGTCAGTTCGTCGCGCCGGCAAAGCAACACGAGCGTCGGTGCGCAACCGGCGCCGGCGAGATGCCGGGCGGCCACGAACGCGTCGCCGCCGTTATTACCCTTGCCGGCGAACAGCAACACGGAGCGTGAATCGTGGCGCTTGAGAAATTCGACAGTCGTTTTGGCCACGGCGAAGCCGGCACGTTCCATCAATTCTTCGCCGGGCGTGCCGGCGGCGATGGTGCGTTGGTCGAGTTGCCGGATCTGTGCGGTGGTGACCGCTTTCATCGCGGCCAGTGTAGTGAATCGTCCCGGCAAAAGCAACGGGGCCGGTTACGGTTCGACGCCGAGTTTGCGGCTCTGTTGCTCGAGGCTGGATGGCTCGTAGTAAGTGGCCAGCTTGTTCGAGCCGGCATACACCGCGACGGCGATGCCGTAGTATTGCTCGCCTTTGCGTTGATTGAGTTCAGAAAAATAGCCGGTGCGAAACGTCTTTTCTTCAGAAGAAAACTCCACCGGCTCGGTCTCCACCGTTGCGGTTTGCAGGCTCTTCAGATCAATCTTTCTCTCTCCGCGCCCGGCATCTTTGACTTTGTTGGAAACCTTGTCTTTGCCGAACAAGATGTACCGGACGGTGAGTCCCTGCAATTCCTTCGCGCTCATATTTTGGATTTTGATGTTCATCGCGACGGATTGCGACTGCTCGGCGATCTCCGGCCTGTGTTCTGTCACACCGTAGCCAATCGCTTTGGTATCCGCCCGCTGCTTGACGTCGCGGCGCGTCTTCTGCTGCCTTTCGGTCGTAATCCGCAACGGATTCACCTGCGCGTGGGCGAACGTGGCGGTGAGTAACGCGATGCTTACTGCGGCCAAGACATGTTTCATGGCGGGTGCTCCTTTGCTGGGCAGAATACTACCTGAGCGCCGGCATGGAGCAAGCTTTTCTCCGGGGCGGCCAATTGCGTTTGACAAGACTCGGCAGCTTGCCTAGCTTGGCCGGTGATGAAAACTTTTCCCCTCGTTTTCGCCGTTGCCTTCGCAATCTCCGCAGTCGGCGCCGAATTGCCGAGCAGAACCGACGTGTCGTTGCTCAAAGAAGTCGCGCGCGCGCAACAACGCGGTCTCAATTGGTTGCTGAAACAGCAGGAAAAGGACGGCTCATGGCGCAATCATCCGGCCATCACCGCGCTAGCCGTCACGTCGTTCCTGCGCTCCGGCAAGCCGCTCACCGCCGAGCAGCAGGAAGCTGTCGAGCGCGGCGTGAAATTCACCCTCACGTGCGTCAAACCGAACGGCGCGATCTACGGCGGCGGCGAAACTGACAAGTATCCGAATTACTCCACCGCGATCTGCACGATGGCACTACTGGCTGCCGACAGGCCTCAATATGCGGACACGATCCGCAAAGCTCGCGAGTTTCTCATCAATTCGCAGTTCGGCGATAACAATAAGACTCTTCCCGGCGACCCGAGCTACGGCGGGATTGGCTACGGCCGGCGCGAGCGGCCGGACCTCTCCAATATGCAATGGGCGCTCGAAGCCATTCACCTTGTGGAAACACACTCAACAGAAATGATGCCGGGTATTGCTCCCAAGGACGACTTGAAATTGCACTGGGCACGGGCGGTCACGTTTCTCCAGCGTTGCCAGAATCTTCCGTCGCGTAACGATCAGCCGTGGGCCAAGAATGCCGGCGACCGCGATCTCGGCGGATTCGTCTACATGCCCGGCGTCAGCGAGGCCGACGAGAACGAGCCGCACGACGAACACTCGCCGCTGCGCAGTTACGGCAGCATGAGTTATGCGGGATTGAAGAGCTACATCTACGCCGACCTCAAGAAGGATGATCCGCGCGTCGTCGGCGTGATCAATTGGTTGAAGCGCAACTACACGCTCGACGAGAATCCCGCCCTCGGCCCGCAAGGGCTTTACTACTACTACTTGACGCTCACAAAGGCTCTCACCGCGTACGGTGCCGATACGTTCGCCGACGCCGCCGGTAAGACTCACGACTGGCGCTATGAGATGATGAACAAACTCGTTGGCCTCCAGAAACACGAAGGCTTTTGGCAAAACGAGAACAACCGGTGGTGGGAAAACGACCCCGTCCTCGTCACTTCCTACAGCCTTCTCGCCCTCGAAATCGCCCAGAAGCGTCAGTACCCCTGATCGGGACTATGGACTTAACGCAATCCGGGCGTCAAGCAGGCGGTGGCCGGAGTTGAAATTTACCCCGCACGGCGGGGCGCGGCGCAGTCTTACCGGCAGACTTGCCGGCTTCAGTTGTCTTCGGGATTCGCGGAGAGATCGACCAGAAGGCCGAACTCTTTCTCGAAGACGAGTTGCAGAATCTCGTCGCTGCCGTCTGGCGAGATCGCCCAGCCTTTGCCGTCCGCAGACTTACCGGTGCAAACACCTTCCCGTCCTTCGTACCGGCCGGTGAGAACAAGGACACGACAACCGGTAAGGTCACTGGTATTTGCTTTTGCCATGCGGTTCATAGTTTCGCTGATAGCTTGCGTTGGATTTTCTTAACACATTTCGTCGGCGATGTCACGAGTTCGTGTTCCCAGATTCTTACCACCCGCCAACCCATCCGACGAAGACGTGCGCGGTTGCGCCGGTCTCTTAAGATGTTGCCGGTAACTTTCGCGTCCCAATACTTGCGTCGAGATTTTGGACGACGGTAGCAGCGCGGGCAGCCATGCCAAAAGCAACCGTCCACAAATATGGCCAAACGCTGCTCTCGAAATATAAAGTCTGGCTTGCCGCACAAAGGAAGGCTTCGACGCCAGCCGCGAATCCGGTGTCGGCGCATGAGGTGAACCAAACGCAGTTCAGTGGACAGATTCTGACGACCCTTAACGCGAGCCATGATTGCCGAGCGTTCGGACTTTGTGAACACATCGGCCATTGTCGGAGGGACTACTTGCGCTCGATCCGAAGGGACTTGTCCAGTTCGAAGTTTTCCACGCGCTTGTTGTACTCGGCTAAGATGGCATCCAACTTTTCACGGAGCTTTTCCTTTTCGCAGCCCGCCATTTCGAGGAGGTTCTGAGCAAGGAAATCCTCGATGGCTCGAATCATTATCCGTGTTTCGAAGCCAGCGGCTTGCACAAAATACTGGGCCGCCCGAATCTCGGTATCAAGGACAACGAGAATCGGAAAATGCCGCTCAACAACCTCTCTGGCCCATTTCTTAATCCGGATGTCATCTACGAGCGGGATAACATGGATAAGGCACGAGCCAATCTCGTAACCGTTATTGCGGGCTGCTGCGTCGGAAGGTCTAGCCAGTGGACGACCGGGTATGCGTTTATCTGGGAATCTCGTTTGGAGTGTCGCTCCGACCAGATGATGACAGACAACCCGAGCCCGGTTTCCAGACCTCTGTAGGATCATCCGCGCCCATTGTTGCGGGGACTCTTGCGATGAAAAACGCATCTTCATTTGAAAGACTCCAAGTTTAAGTTGCTGCCCATGACCAGTGATGCCAGCCTGTTCCCGTCAATGAGTGTTATGCACGGCTTCGATTCATGGCGCGCTTCAGCGATGGCTGCTCGTGTGTAATGACTTGTTGTAATGAAGACGCCTTTTGCTGTCGTCGTCAAAGCCCCTCGAAAATTATTGATCTCAACGCTACCCACGGCGTGACGCCATCGCTTGACTTGCGCTTGAACATGCGTACCGGCAAAGAAGTCGTCCGTGTCATCAACGTACGCGTTAATGTCAATGCCGCCGTCACCCGATCTTGAAGTCACTGAAACGTTTGAAAATCGCTTTGATTCCATCAGCGACTTCACGAAATGCTCAAACGGGTACGGGGCGATCTGGAGCAGTCGAGAACGTAAGGTTTCGACTTCTAGTGGCATGAGGACATCCGCAGTCTGACTGGTGGCGATTGGCAAATCGCTCACCTCCCGTTCAAGCTCGGATAGGGGATTCTGTCTACGCGCATCGCCGATAAGATTGGCAGAGATTGTCCATGCTTGATCCAGTGGCACAATCTCTGGCTGCCGGTGAATACGAAATTCAAACAACCACACTTTACGGAGTGTCCCGCGCGCATCTGTCTGTACTTCTTGATAGTGACGGAGAAGCTCCAGAAGTCCAAGAAAACGATATGTCTGTTTCCCCACATTTATAAATCCGTAAAATGGCGCGGGCGTCGTGAACTGCTCGATCAGTCTCTTATTCCTACCGGAGAGTTGCTGGTCGCCTTCCTTTCCCTGAGCCGTGTAGAGAAGAACATCACCTTCGATTCGATCACGGTACGGGTTCTCGGTAGGGATTCTCCCCGACTCATCGGCTGCGGTCAGAATCGCCACGTGACGTAGATTCTTCCTTGCATCAACAGACGGGCGGATTCCACCAAGGTTTTCGAGGTCTAAAGTAAAACGGATCTGATCGTTTGTGTAGAGTTCACCAACACGAAATTCAGTTACGCCGTTCATCGTCTCATTCAGCGCCGTCTATGCCGCGCCAAGAGCCCGCGAGCGAAAGGTCGTTGCATGGGAAAGAGGCAGTGGCGAGCGTTACCGTGGGAATGCCCTTGCCGGTAAGCTTGTGAACATCGCCCTCAACCAAAACTTGGTCGGCGTCAGGAAAGTTGTGCCGGTAAATCTCGCATTTCTCGGGGTCGATATCATTGGCGTAGGAAGTTCTCCACCCGCAGTTGTCGAACGCCACGCGAACCAACCCGATTCCCGAAAAGAACTCCGCAACCGTTCGGTCTCTCCTTGTCATAAGCCGCCACACTTATAGCCGAATGGCGTTCCAGCGTCGAGCATTCGATTTTAGAGCGCCACTGAAAAAGGTGAGTTGCCGGGGTCGCATCACTTTTCAGAGACGGGTGACAGACGAAAAGAAAAGAGAGGCCGGTGTGGCCTCTCTTTTTTGTGTCGTAGGCTCGTTGAATTATTGCGGTGGTTTCGGCGCGGGTTTCTTCTCGCGCTGCGGGGCGCGTTCAATGTGACTCGCACTGAGCCATGCGGTGAGTTTGTCGGCCACGCGATTGTATTTGTTGTGCATGATCGCGTCGAGGTAGGTGACCTCTTTCATGCCGGCGGCAATCAGCGGGCCGATGGACGCGGTGCTGCCCACGCCGGCTTCCCGGCCAGTTTCAAATCCGCTCTCGGCAGTGCCGATGGCGGTGATGTCGGCTTGCACGTATCTACAACGAGGTCGCACGCACCTACGACGGTATGACACTGGCCAACGGTCGTGTCGCACCAGTTGAATGCCGGTCTTGCAGCCGGCAACGGAAGACTTACCGGCGCTAACGGACGGCTCGCACGAAACAATCTTTCGCCGGTACGTCTAGGCCGCGCGCGGCTACCGACCATTTGGGTTAGCTACATACTCACGCCGGTATCCGTAACGCGCCGGTCACTTCGCGGCAGTCGTATCGTCGCTCCGTTTCATAAACGGCGTGAACAATTCGATCGGCAGCGGGATGAACGTCGTGGTGTTGTGTTCGCTGGCGATCTCGGCCATCGTTTGCAGGAAGCGCAACTGCAGCGCGATCGGTTGCTTCGCGATCATGCCGGCGGCCTGCACCATTTTCTCGGCGGCCTGATACTCGCCTTCGGCGTTGACGATCTTGGCGCGGCGTTCGCGCTCGGCTTCGGCCTGTTTGGCCATCGCGCGTTTCATCGAGTCGGGCAGCACCACGTCGCGGACTTCGACCGTCGTGACCTTCACGCCCCACGGCTCGGTGTGCCGGTCGATGATTTCCTGAAGCTGCTGGTTGATCTTCTCGCGCTGGGCCAGCAACTCGTCAAGCTGCGATTGCCCGATCACGCTGCGCAGCGTCGTCTGGGCAATCAGCGAACTGGCTTTCAGGAAATTCTCCACCTTGACCACCGCCGCCTGCGGATCGACGATGCGGAAGTAAACAACTGCGTCCACGGTGGCGGGGACGTTGTCGCGGGTCATCACTTCCTGTTTGGGCACGTCGATGGTGATGACGCGCAGGTCCATCCGCACCATGCGGTCGACGATCGGGATCAGGAAGATCAGGCCCGGCCCTTTCGCGCCGAGAAGTTTTCCCAGCCGAAAGATCACGCCGCGCTCGTACTCGCGCAGGATGCGTATCATCTGCGGCAACACAACCGCCGCCAGCACAAAGATCACCACCACCCACGGCATCAAATTCAGTAATCTAGAAAATGCTTCCATAACAATTCCTTTCGTTACGAGGTTTTAGGCTTCACTTTCAGCGTCAGACCTTGCACGCTCACAATCTCGACCGGCCTCCCCTGCTCAATCGGCACGTCGCTCACCGCGTTCCAGTACTCGCCTTCGACAAAGACTTTCCCGCTCTGCGCGTCAATCTTCGTCAAGGCGTTCACGACCACGCCGGTCATCGTCTCCTTGCCAGCCTTGACCGGCATCCATTGCGCGCGCAAACCCGCTCCCACGATGAACGCAAAAAACGCGGCGGTCACGAGCGTGGCCGGGATGAGAAATCCCAACGAGACCCGCAAGTACGGATTCGAACGATCAAAGAGCATCAGCGAACCGAGAAAAAACGCGACGATGCCGCCCATTGTCAAAATCCCGTGTGTCGGCGCGAACACGTCGACAATAAATAAGATCACTGCCAGCCCGATGAGCGCCAACCCGGCCGCATTGATCGGCAACACTGAGCCCATGTACAAAACCACCACCAACGCAATCGCGCCGACCACTCCCGGCAAAATCGCCCCCGGGCTCGTCAACTCGCCGATGATTCCATAGAGGACGACCAAGCCAAGAATCATGATCACCTCGGGTCGCGCCAGTACTTGAAACACTCTTTCCCGCGCCGACATTGGAATCTCGACCACTTCGGCCGCGGCGGTCTTCAGCTTTTTGCCGTTCACTTCGCGTCCATTGAGTTGCCGCAACAAATCCGGCACGTCGTTCGCAATAATGTCGATCACATTCAACTTCAGCGCCTTCTCGGCGGTGATCGAAGCACTCTCCCGCACGGACGACTTCGCCCATTCCACGTTGCGTTTGCGTTTGGCCGCAATCGTCTCGATGTAACTCGTCGCAAAATTCTCCAGCTTCTGTTTCATCGTGCTGTCGAGTTTCTCCTCCCCGCCACCGGCTCCGATTGCGACCGGATGTGCTGCGCCGATACTCGTCGCCGGCGCCATCGCCGCCACGTCCGCTGCCAACGTGATGAAACAACCGGCGCTGCCCGCCCACGCGCCCGAAGGCGACACATACACAACGGTCGGCACCGGAGATGCGAGGAATTTCTGCACGATGAGCTTGGTGGACTCCAGCAACCCGCCCGGCGTGTCGAGTTCAATGATCAGGCATTGCGCGTCTTGCGTGGCGGCCTCGTCCACAGCGCGCGAGATGTAATCGGCTGTGGCCGGCCCGATCGCGCCGTCAATCTTGATCAGGTCAACCTTCTCCGCCCCGGCGCTTGTCGCCACGACGAAAGCGATGAATAGCGCCAACGTTGTCGGCACGCGTCTCATCTCGCAGAAAGTTAGTCTGAATCTACCGCGACTTCAACGCAAGAACTTTTGCAGGAACTCGACCGGATCGTAGGACTGACCGGAGGCATCACGCACCTCGAAGTGCAAGTGTGGCGCGATCGCCATCCAGTTGTGCGCATCCGCGCTCCGGGAAGTCTGCCCCATTTTGCCGATGAGTTGACCGGTGACGTTGATCTCCGCCAGGTGCGCATAGAGCGTGTAAAATTTCTCGCCGCTGACCGGCCAAGTGTGTTCGATCACGACGTGCTTGCCGAAATCTGAAAGCGCTTCATCCTCGACGATCTCATGAACGGTGCCGTCGTACACACGGAACACGTCGTCGTGCGGGACAAAAGTCGGTTCTTCGCTCTCGAAGTCCTTGTCGGTCGCACAGTCAGTGAAGATGACGTGCGTGGTCTTCCCGGTTGCGGTCACGCTTACCGGCGCGATGTCGCAGCCGCGATGAAAACGTTTGCCGTAGTCGCGCGTCCAACCGGGCTTGCCGTAGTCCGGATTCACGCGCGTGCGCGCGAAAAACTTTTCGGGCGCGTCGAACAGCGAATGATTCGGCGTGGGCCAAGCAATGTGCAGCGTCTCGTTCCCCGGCAATGCGACGAACTGATTACTCACGGTGTTGCTCAAGAATCATCAGGTTGTGCCGGGCTTCGCTGAGTTGCGGATTCAAAACGAGCGCGCGTTCGAGTTCTTCACGCGCTTCCGGCTTCTTGCCTTCCATCAAATACACTCCGCCAAGTCGTTCGTGCGCTTCAGCGAACTCTGGCTTCAATTCGATTGTCCGGCGAAGGAACTGTTCCGCCGCCGGCCAGCCTTTCTCCATGACGGCGCAGCCAGCAAGACTGTAGTAACCAACCGCCGACCGGGGATTCTTTCGCACGCAGTCACTCCATAATGTCTTCGCGTCACGCCAGTCAGGAATCCGCGCCAGCGTCAGCGCGGCTAAACAAATCGCGGATACCGGACCAACCACCGCGATCAATCGTCGGTTCTTCTCCAGCAGCAACGCGACGAGCACAAAACTTCCGAGCGCGGCAACGTAGAGATAACGATCCGCGCGCAACGTCGGATGCGGCACCACCTGCAATACCGGCGCCAGCGCCACGACAAACCACACGCCGGCAAACAACGCCCAGCGTGAGCGCCCCGCGGCGATCATCCACGCGACGATCCACGCCACCCCAATCAGGAAGCCGGTATCCGTGAGACTGGTTACGCCGCGCTCCGTGTAGTGATTGCTGAGTCCCACCGGCCATACGAGCGAGGATAGGTATTCACCGACGACCTTCGTCATCGTCAGTACGCCTTCGCCGAAACTGTGAAATGAAGCCACAAGTTGACCGGACTCTGAGTGACCAAATACACGCATCAACGCCGCAAGCGCTGCCGGCACGAAAAAAAGCCACGTTCGACGCACTACTTCCGGTACGCTTGTGCGACGCAGACACAACTCGTAGGCGATCAACAGCACCGGCATCACGATCACCAGTGCGTGCGACAACACGGCCAACACGAACAGACCGACCGACGCCAGCCGCCACCGGGGATTGCCGCCGCGCAAATACGCCAGCCACGCAAGCAAAAAGAAGAACGTGCCGAGGACGTTCTTGCGTTCGGCGATCCACGCGACGGTTTCGACTTGGACCGGATGCCAAGCGAACCACGCGCCGGCCAGCAGCGCAACGCCAATCGTCCCTGTCCAACGCCACACGAGCAAAACGACGAGAAATGCATTTGCGCCGTGCAACAGCGTTTGCGTCACGTGATAGCCGAAGAAGTGTCCGCGCCAGACGAAGTGATCGAGCGCAAGGCTGATGTACGTGAGCGGATAATAGTCGGTGGAAAACGGCGCGGTGAAAATTTGTCTCAACCCTGCGACGACCGGCTGCACGACAAGTGGATTCTGCAACACGTTCTCGTCATCGTCCCAGTACAACATCCGGTGACTCCACGTGGGGGCAAAGAGCGCAAACGTGAACAACCCGACGAGCAATGCCGCGAACACTACGTGCCGGGGAATATGCTCGTTAGCAACCGCCGTTTCACCGCTTGGCAGCGACGTGGGTTGCTGATAGAGTCGGTCCAGCTTCACGGCCAAGGAGTCTAGCAACTGTCATGAGCGATGAGCAATTGAAAGAGTTGCAGCAACTGCGCGAGGAAGTGCGCCAACTCCAGCACCGGCTCGCCGAAGTCAGCCGCCGGTTGGATACGGTTCAAACCGTCAGCGCACCTCCGGTCGTTCCGCAGACTGCTCTACCGCCGCCAGCCCCACCGGTGCAAGCGCCGCCGCCAGTCATTCCGCGACCGCCACCGGTTCCTCCCGCGCCGAAGGAATCGTTTGAAGTGCGGCTGGGAACATACTGGCTGCCGCGCATCGGGATTGCCGTGCTGCTGACCGGCATGGTGTTCTTCGCCGCCTACGTCACGCCGCGCTTGTCCGTGCCTCACAAAGTAGCGATGGGCTATCTGGCGTGCATCGTGTTGGGCGGGCTTGGACTGTGGCTGGAGAAGAAGCTGCCGGCCTTTGCGCGCATCCTGCAAGCCGGTGCGCTGGCGTTGGCGTACTTCGTCACTTACGCCGCGCACTTCGTCGAGGCGTTTCGCGTGATTCAAAGTCCCACGGTAGCAATCGCGATGCTCTCGGTGGTCGTCGCGTTCATCGTGGCTGTCGCGCAGGAGCGTCAATCACCGACGCTTGGCGGCATGGCGCTGTTTTTCGGTTACTACACCTCGATCATCAGCGGCGTGGCAACCTTCACACTTGCCTCGAACGCGGTGCTCGCGCTCGCCGCGATCTTTTTCCTCGCGCGCAACCGCTGGGTGACGATTTCGTTCGGTGCCGTACTGGCGACGTACCTCACGTACATGATCTGGGTGTGGAAGCTGAGCCGGTGGGGCAACGTGGATCATCTCCTTTTCGACTCCGGCTACCTCGACGCCGCGAGCTTCCGGCTGCGCGCGGCGTTTCTGTCGCTGTACTGGCTATTGTTCGCAGCCGGTGGACTCATCGTGCGGCGCGATGCGCTGGCCGTGCCGGAGCGCAACGGTTTGTTCACGCTGAACAACGCATTTTTCTTCGTGCTGTTCTCGTTGCTGATGCATCACGCGTATCCGGACCGGCAATGGACGTTCCAATTCCTTTTTGCCGGCATGCTTTTGATTGCGTCCGCCATCGGTTACCAACGTTTCCAGCCCGAGCGCAGTGTGCTGGACACATTGTTCGTGCAAGGACTGGCGGTCGCCACGCTCGGCCTAATGAGTTACCTCAGAGGCGTGCAACTCGTCGCGGCGCTGGCGCTGGAAAGCGTGTTCCTGTTGATGTTGGCGCGGTGGATGAATTCGCGTTGGGTGGCTTGGATCGGACGCGTCGTGTTTGCGGTCGCGGCGGTGTACGCGTGGGATAGCTATGGCGATTGGGATAACCGGATGATCTGCGGTGTCGCTCTTGCCGCGATTATCGGCTTCCTCTGCGCGCGAATGGAACGAAAGACCGATCGGATCTCGTTCAGCGCACTTTATTTCGCATTCATCTCAACGCTGCTTGTCATGAGCGCGGCACATGAGCAATTCGACAGGCGCCAGATGCCGTGGGTCTGGACGGCGTGCGCGGTGATCGTTGCGGTGATCGACGGAACGCTGCGCTCGCGCGAAATCGGTTGGACCGCGCACGTGCCGCTGGCGACAGCGCTGGGCGCGTTTTACCTCGCCCAACTTGATGACCGAGCGTGGGCGTTGTCGCCGTCACTCGCGCTGATTGCGGTCACGCTGGCCTTCGGAATTTTTTGGTGGAGCCGCGCGCGGGCGCAGGGTGACGAAGTGCAGGCTACGAACGCACTCCGGCCGTATGCGTTCCTTGCCATGATTGTGATGCTGGTGGTGACGGTCGATCACTCTCCCGAACGGTGGCGGCTGACGGTGTTTACCGCCGAGACGCTGGTGTTGATCATCGCGGGAACGATGGCGAACGAGCGTACGTTTGCGTGGCTGGCGCTGGCGGCGATGATCATCGGCCCCCTCGGTTATCTCACCGCGAAACGAAGCCTCTTTGCGGACGTACCGGCAGCGTGGGGCAACTTCTTTGTCGCGGCGCTCCTGTTGATTGTCTCCGAGCGCATCTGCAAGCGGCGGAGTTCGCTGCCGAAACTGGGTGCGTGGATTGTTGTCGTCGTGACGGCGGTGGCAATTGTTGCGCTGCGCAGATTGGTCACCGGCGCGTTTCTCACGGTGAGTTGGGCCGCGCTGGCCTTTGTGCTGTTGGCGCTCGGCTTCGCGATCAAGGAACGGTCGTACCGGCTGGCGGGTTTGGTCGCGCTCGCGTTCAGCTTGCTCCGCGCCGTGTTTCACGATCTGGCCGGACTGGAGACAATCTACCGCATCCTGACATTCATCGGCCTCGGCGTGATCCTGCTCGTGCTTGCGTTCATCTACGCCAAGAACCGCGAGAAGCTGGCGAAGTGGTTGTGAAGAAACTCAAGGCAGTTCTGCGCTGGACAGGCAGAATCCTCCTCGTTCTGCTGGTGGTGGTCGTTGTTTTCATCCTCGAAGAGAATATCCGTGGTCGCATCATGCTGGCCCGCTACAAAGCCGAACTCCGCGCCAAAGGCGAGAAGCTGACGCTGGCGGAATTCAATTTCCCAAAGCCGATAGAAAGTGCCGGCTATGACGGACTGATGATATCGGCCGGTGAACTGACCAACCTAAGCCAAGACTTTGTGTCAGGCGCACTCGAGTTTAGCTGTCGCCCCCGTTTTATCGGGCCGGGCTGCTGTATGGTGCGCCGATTACAGCCGGATACGGACTTGAGGTTTCGAGACACGGCATCGGAAGTCGCTTCACTCGGCGAGAAACGAGACCCTACGGCTGCTTATTACGTCGCTACTTGGGAGGAACTCGCAGAAAGAGTCACTTTCGCCCGCCAGCCGCTTGACGCGATTCGTGCGACCCTGCAAAAGCCGGTATTAGCAATGTCAGTCGACTATCGCGGCACTCAGATCGGTGTCCCTCAATACAGGGCTGCGGCAGCAGTTGGTACGTGGTCGTCAGTCGCCGCGCTAAGCGACTTGCACCAGAACGATCTCGACCTCGCCTTGCAGGACATTCTGATCAGCACCGAGTTGATGGGATCTCTACGAGGCAGTCCATTATACGAATTGCAGATGAGAAGATTGCGCATCGGCGAAGTCGCACTCGACGTGACTTGGGAAGCTTTGCAGACGACCGGGTGGAACGACGCACAACTCTCCAGCTTGCAGACAGCTTGGGAGGAAGTGTCAGTGATCAATGAGTTTGAGCCAAGTGCACAGGTCGAACGGGCGATCACTCTCGAACGCTGGGACAGCGTGGTCAGCAAACCGATGCGTGAGTTGCTAGGTTGGTCCGAGATAGACATGCTTTCATGGCATGATATTTCCAGACGAGTGGGCGGCAGCGCATGGTACGCCGGGTGGAGAGAACAAGACCAAGCGCGCGGTGTTTGGCTATGGGCGGAAGGAGTGGACGCCGTCCGAACGGCAGTCAGCGCGTCCAAGTGGATTGTTGCCCGCAACGCATTTGAGAAGGTAAGACAAGATGAATGGAATTCCCGCTGGCCAAGTTTCGATCAGTGGAGATACCAGATGTCCATACCCGATCCTTCGGGTTGGACTTGGGGTCCGGGGAATCTATTCTACGACGTGAAGCGGCTATTAGAATATGAAACCCGAAGGGAAATGACGATTGCGGCGATTGCGCTCAAGCGTTTGGAACTGCGCCATGGCAAGCTTGCGCCGGACTTGGCAGCTCTTGTACCGGAGTTCCTTGCCAGAGTCCCGCACGATTACATGGACGGCGGCAACTTGCGCTACCGGCTCACGGGGGACAATGATTGGGTTCTGTACTCGGTTGGAGAGAATTGCGTAGATGACGGCGGCAACCCATTTTCATCTGAACCGCGCAACATATACTTTTCAATCTGGGACGGTCGCGACGCCGTGTGGCCTGCGGCAGCCACACAGGAGGAGGTTGAGGCGTGGAAGACAGGACGGATGCGGCGAAGCGAAGGAGTCCAAGGAACGGGGCGTGGCCGGCGGCTTACAGAGCCGAAACCACATTGAGTTCGACAAAGTCGTCGTTGACAGTCGTGCAGGGACAGAGTTCAAGCCGGTAACGGATTTCGTCGCGAAGGGAGTCGAGGGCGTTGGTCGGGCTGAGGCCACGCGCGTTGCACGCCATACTTTCGCACGAAGCGGTAAAGCCGTCGCTGCTTTGCTCAACTGTGACATCGAATCTCACGCCACCGAAAGTTTACGCCTCGGGGCTAACCTGGTCAACAATGCCGACGATGATGGAGCGCAACGGCGCCTTGCTGTCGTTGACGACCTGCCGGGCCGAATTGCCTTCGTCAATCACGAGTACACGCTCACCGACACCGACACTCACTCCACCGTCAATTGCGATGAGATAGCCGCCGGGCTTGCCGGAGAAATCTTCTTTCTCCACAACGAGCAGTTTCTTGCCGGTGTAGAACGGGTGATTGATTGTCGAGGTGATCGTGCCTTTGACCGTGCCGAGCATCATGACGCACCGCCTTCGAGATGCAGTTCATCCACGATGCCGACAATAGCGTGATCAACCGGCACGAACCACGGTTCAAGCAGCAACGCGGCTTCGCGCCCGCCTTCGTAGTAAACCATCTCGCCGGGACCGGCCATGCGCGTCGCGTCGCAGGCCACGAGCGCTTCTCCCTTCGGATTACCCTGCTTGTCGAGGGGTTGAATCCAGAGCATCGGAACGCCTTCGAGCCCTTTGTACACAACGCACGGCGTGAGTGTGCCAATGACTTTACCCAACAACATTGTGTTCACCTCTTGTGGGAGGGGCATTCTTGCCCCGACCGGATCGCGACAGGAATGTCGCTCCCACGAATTCAAAGGCTTTCATCAGTTCGCCTCCTCGCCTTCAAGTTCATGCGGTTTCGCATCGGCGAAGCGCGTCGTCGCATCAAGTTGAGCAGTCAGCGAATCGTGTGGACGCGCGATGATGCGGTGCCGTGTAAAGGCACTCCGGCCGCGCAGCGTGTCGTTGGCAATGTCCATCGCGGTTTCGATCTCGTGGAGCACACCATTGTACACGCTGATGGCCTTACCGGACATTTCGTACTCGGCAAGACGAATCTCAACCAATGCGACTTCGGTGCCCTTGAGCGCAGCTTCAGCAGCGCGGATGTTCGCCGCGACGGTATCGGTTTCCAATATGGCAATAGATTCCTGTTCGCAGCCGGCACGTTTACCGAGGACGGCGTCGTGGACACGGTCGTGGACATCCGGCAGGAATGCGTGATCGAGCACACTACCGGCGCCGATGGTAAGGGCTTCCGTGAGAGATTCGCCAACACTGCCGGTCGTGCCGCCGAAGATCGTCAGATACCGGCCGCCACTGACGGTGCCGGACTTGATCATGGCGATGGGAGCTTTTTTCAGAATCGCGTCGGTCGTGAACAGACCGTCGGCGATGCTGTTGAACTCGACAACCGCGATTGCGGGGAATTTTTTCACACAATCCGGAATGCGCCGACGAGCGTGCAGCGGCGCCAGCGCGAAAAGCTGCGCGGGCTGGTGAGTCCTTCGCCGGTCGGGCTGGCGATGGTGAACGAGGTAAAACCTTCGCCCCCGAAGCCGAGGCCGGCGTAGTTCGGCCCGTTCTTGACGAAGATGCTGGCGTTGCACTCGCGCGCCATACGGCTGAGGTTCGACAAAGTTTCGGAGTGCATTGAGAACGTGTGCCGGCGCGGATGTTCGAGCTGCAAGGCGAAGTCGATGCCTTCGTCGGCGTCGCGTACGCGCGTGACCGGGAAGATCGGCATCATTTGTTCGGTCCAGAGCAGCGGATGATCGTGGTCCACTTCGCAGATGCCGAGCCGGATGCTGTCGTCGCAACGGATACCGGCTTTCTGCAGGATGACGCCAGCGTTCTTGCCGATGAGTGACCTGTCGATGTCCGCTTCCTGACGCGGGCCGTATTGCTTCGTGAAGAGGACTTTCTCGACGGCCGGCAGTTGTTCCTTCGTAATGAGGTACGCGCCGTTGTACGTCATCGCCTTGATGAGTTTGTCGGCCACACTGGAGACGACGAGACATTCCTTCTCGTCCGTGCAGATGACGTTGTTATCGAAACTCGCGCCGAGCACGATGTCGCGTCCGGCCTTGTCGATGTCGGCGGTCTCGTCCACAACAGAAGGCGGGTTGCCGGGGCCGGCGCAGATCGCGCGCTTACCGGATTCCATCGCGGCCTTCACAACGCCGCCACCACCGGTCACGACGACGAGGCGGATGCCGGGATGTTTCATCAAGGCTTGCGCGCTCTCGACGGTCGGATTAGCGACGCATGTGATGAGATTGCGCGGGCCGCCGGCGGCGACGATGGCCTTGTTGATCATCGCGACGTTGTGGCAGGACACGCGCTTCGCGTTGGGATGAACGTTAAACACGACGGCGTTGCCGGCCGCCACCATGGCGATGGTGTTATTAATGATCGTGGACGTCGGATTCGTGGTCGGCGTGATCGCGCCGATGACACCGTAGGGCGCAAGCTCCATCAACGTCAGGCCGTCGTCACCGGTCACAGCGCGTGCCGGGAGGTCTTCCGTGCCGGGCGTCTTCTCGGTAACGAGCTTGTTCTTCTTGACCTTGTCTTCGTACCTGCCGAGGCCCGTTTCTTCCCACGCCATGCGAGCGAGGGCGTCGCCGTGCTCGCGCATCGATTTGCGGATCGAAGCGATGACATCGTTGCGCTTCTGCAAACCCATTTGATCGTATTGGCAGAACGCAACGCTCGCAGCTTTGACGGCATCCTCGATGGTGTCGAAGATGCCCATCTCGCCGGCGCTGGACGGAATCGAACTCGACTTCTCCGTCTTGCCACCGCCCGCCGCGCCACGGCCGGTCAGGTCAGTGACAATGCGTTGGGCGATGAGCTCTATTTCCTGATCGCTGAGGCCCGCCATAGCTCACTTAATCCTTTCGGTACTTCTCGGTGCCGCCAATCTCCCAGGTATCAACAATCGCCATGATGACCGCGTCACACGGGCGATCTTTGGTGGCGAGTGTTTGACGCGCGGAACTGCCGGTAGCGACGAGCACCAACTCGCCCGGGCCGACGCCGACAGCGTCCACGGCGACGACCTGTCCGCCGGTCTCCTTGCCTTCGGTGTCCACGTGCTTGACCAGCATGAACTTCAAGCCGTCCATGCTGGACTCTTTGCGCGTGGCGACGACGGTGCCGACAACTTTGCCAAGATTCATAATGCCAGTCCTGCCGGGGGCGGGTCAGAGACCCGCCCCCAACACGAATCGGAGATTACTTTTTGGCGGCTTTGTTGCCACGCAGCGGCAGAACGTCATCGACGTTCTGGTGCGGACGCGCAATGACGTGGACGGCCACGACTTCGCCGACGCGGCTCGCCGCGGTGCGGCCGGCATCGGTGGCGGCCTTGACCGCGGCGACGTCGCCACGGATCACGGCGGTCGTGTAACCGCCGCCGGTCTTCTCGTAGCTGACGAGTTCAACCTTCGCGGCCTTGACCATTGCGTCTGCGCCTTCCACCATCGCGGCGAAGGAACGCGTCTCGAGTAAGCCTAATGCATCTGCCATGATTCAGTCTCCTTATCTTGTTTGCGATTCCTGTGAAATGTTTTCCGGTTTAACCGCCGCCACTCTTCATCTCGCGGCCACTGATGCTGTTGATCGCCTGCTCCGCGGCTTTGGCGGCGACATCCACGTCTTTCTCCTCGCCACCGATGTAAATGCGGCCGAAACTTCCGAACGCGCGGATCTCGAGGATGTTGATGTCGGCGGCTTTCTCGGCTTCGTTCGCGGCGAACGCGGCGTAGGCGGCCGGGCCGCATTCCATCGTGAACAGCGTGTGGCCCGGTAGGATCATATTGCCGTGGCGTGTCCGATTGATGAGCATCGTGTGGTAGTCGTCGATGCGGCGGATGACGTTGCTGCTGAAAATCTGCGGTTTGTACCGGCCCTCTTCCTTCAGACCGAGCGCCTCGAGAATTGCCGCACCCGCTTGCCGGACTTCGCCTTGCGATTCGGAGTGGACTTCGAGCATGCCGTACAAACGCTCGATGATCTGCATGCCGGGCTGAACCTTGGTGGATTTCAAGGCCACGTCGGTGACGGTATTGATCTCCATGCCCGGCGAGATCTCCACAAACAGCGACGCCTGCCCGGCAATCGGGAGGAAGCCACCCGACACGGTTGCGAAGAACGACGCCACCTGCGGCTGCAAACTATCCAAGAAAATATACGAGCGTAAATCTGCCATGATGCGTTCCTTTCGTAATCAGTATTTCGCGCCTTCTCCCGAAACGGCTTCGCCTCTTGCTTCCTTCAAAATCTTGATGCCACTCGACGTGCCGATGCGCGTCGCGCCCGCCGCCACCATCTTCATCAAGTCCGCCAAATTGCGGACGCCTCCGGACGCTTTCACGCCCAGTCCCTTGTCGCGCACGATGCGGCTCATCAACGAAACGTCTTCGACCGTCGCGCCGCCGGTGCTGAAGCCGGTCGAAGTCTTCACAAAGTCCGCGTGTGCCTTGACCGCCAACTCGCACGCGCGTGCTTTCTCTTCGTTGGTGAGCAGCGAGGTCTCCAAAATCACTTTGCACTTGGCGCTGCCGTCCCGGCACGCTTCGACGACGCCACGGATGTCGCGCAGCATGAGTTCGTCGTCGCCGCTCTTGAGCGCGCCGACGTTGATGACCATGTCGATCTCCTTCGCGCCCTGCCGGATGGCGGCCCGGGCTTCCATCGCCTTGGTCTCGGCCGGCTGCGCGCCGAGCGGGAAACCGACGACGCAGCAAACTTTGACGTTCGAGCCGGCCAGCAGATCGCGGGCGAGCGAGACCCATGTCGGGTTCACGCAAACCGAGTAAAACTTGTATTGCCGGGCTTCGCGGCAGAGTTGTTCGATGTCGGCGCGCGTTGTGTCGGGACGCAATACGGTGTGGTCGATGAGTTGCGCGATGTCGAGCTTGGGGGTTGGCGTGGAGGCCGCGATGGGCGGGTTGCCCTGCTTGGCGAGAAGCTCCTGCACGCGCTTGGCAATTTTTTCGAGATCGTTGGGTGACGTGCTCACGCGCGCGTCTCCGATGGTCGCCAGCAACGTGGCTTGATGTGGTCCGACTTCGATTGGTCCGTTTTCAATCGCATTGATCAGTCCAACCCGTTTTCGATGCCTCTCCTCAACACACTCCGTCGCCAGAAACGCGTCCACAATCAGCTTCGCTTGCGCGGCATCGGTCTGCCCGGCGCCCAGCGTGAGCACGTTGGCGTCATTATGCTCCCGGCTGTTCTTGGCGAGGGCGACATTATAACAGGCCGCCGCGCGGACGCCACGAACTTTGTTGGCCGCCATCGTCGAACCGATGCCGGCACCGTCAATAATGATGCCGCGAAAACAATCGCCGCTCGCCACCAGCCGCGCCACCGCGTAAGCGATGCGCGGATAATCCACCGGCTCTTTGCTGTGGGTGCCGCAGTCCTCGACCGCCCAACCCTTTTCGCGCAAATAAGCCAGAAGCTGACCCTTCAGCTCGTACCCGCCATGATCCGAGCCGATGGCAATCTTTAGATTCTTCCCCATCGGACTGTCAACGTTTTTTCAGAAAGCACCCCGCAACGCAAGCAGCAAAACTGGCGCGCCCAGCAGGAGTTGAACCTGCAACCTTTGGTTCCGTAGACCAACGCTCTATCCAATTGAGCTATGGGCGCTCCGAAGGAATTCGCGGGCAGAATATAGTTTGCCTGCGTATAATGGGCAACGAAAAACCATGCGTAGCAAATGGATTGACCAAATCATCTGCGGCGACTGCCGGAACGTCTCGCGGAAGCTGCCGGCGGACTCCGTCCACCTCGCCATCACCTCACCACCGTACAACGTCGGGCTCGACTACGACGGGCATAATGACCGGATGAGCTATGACGAATATCTCGCGTGGTTGCTACCGGTGTGGCGGGAACTTTATCGCGTGCTCGTGCCGGGTGGACGTTTTGCGCTCAACATCGCACCGACGAGCATCAAGGATTTCCGCCCGATTCATTACGACATGGCCCGGCAACTTCGCGATCTCGACTTTATCATGCGCACCGAGATTCTCTGGTACAAGCAAACGATGCGCCGGCGCACTGCATGGGGTTCATGGAAAAGCCCGCGCAATCCGCACATCGTTCCGAGTTGGGAATACGTGCTCGTGTTCTCAAAAGGCTCGTGGACACTCGACGGCAACAAGCACGACGCCGACATCACCGGCGACGAGTTCATGAAATACTCGGACGGCTTCTGGCAGATACGTCCTGAAACCAAAGGCCGGCAACCATTCCGCAAGAAAGCGAAAGGCGACGCGCATCCGGCCCCGTTCCCGGAGGAACTGATCTACCGGCTCATCAAGTTCTATAGTTACCGGGGCAATGTCGTGCTCGACCCGTTTGGTGGTACCGGCACGGTGGCCACTGTCGCGGCGAAGACTGGCCGGCATTTCGTGCACATCGATCTCTCGCGGAAGTACTGCAACATTGCCAAAGAACGATTGGAGAAGGCACGCCGGTGAAACGTCTCTACCTACTTTGCAGCTTCTTGCTCGCGATTCGCGTGTTTGCCGGACCGGTCGCAGCACCGACGGCCACCGAAGTTGTCGCGAAGCTTGATGAGATGAAGGATACGCTGGCCGCTGAAGTCACGGAGGCGATGAAGACCAACGCCTACGCCACAAGCTACACGACAGTGTGGCGGAATTTTGAAGACGATGCCGAGGTCGCTTTCCGCGAGTCGTTGAAGAAGCACATCCCCGGTCTGACCGACAAGAATTTTGATGTGGGGCAAACCGGCAGCGAAAAGAACCGTCTGGCCGACCTCGCGATCATGGTTAGCAATCAAGCGATTGAGGTTTCCGTAAAAGCAGCGCGAGGCAGTCAAAGCCCGGAAAACGACATGGGCACGTTCCGCGATCATTCTAACCGAGAGAAGTTGTTCGTTGCATCGTTCACGCTGTTTGGCCGGTATCGCGATTCCGGATCCACGATCACGGTGGACCGCGTGTTCTTCGACCGCACGTACTGGTTTGTCGGCAGGTCTACGCTCGTCGACGGCGGTGTGAAATACCGCAAGAAAGACGGCAACATGCGGCCCAAACCGTGGGCTATGTTTGACTCGGGCAAGGCCTTTTGGAATAGCGAAGATGAGTTTGAAGCCGCGATGAAGCGCTCTGCCAAATTCCGCGCCAGCAGTCTCGTGAAGGAATATCTGAGCGATATGACCGACGACGATCAGCGATTGCTGCTCGATGAACTGAAGAAGAAGTTCAAGGAGTGAGCGCCACACGGCAACGCTTGATCGCGGCACCGCGACTCGGGTAAATCGAATCAATCCGGCGCAAAACTTCCGCCGGTATTTCTTCAACCAGCGGCTTTCTTCCCAACTGCCTCGCCAGTTGCTGCAACTGCAATTCGACTTCTCTCTTCGACCCGGCAGCCTTCGGTCGACAGACGCTTGGTCGCACGGAATCCACATTCGCCAAACGTTGCTCCACAATCCGGACGTATTTCGGATCGGAATCTGTGACGACAAAGTTGCGTCCAAGCCGCTTCGCCACAACTGCTGTCGTACCGGTCCCACAAAACGGATCGAAAACAACATAGCCGGGATTCGATGCAAGCAAGATGATGCGTTCCATCAGTTCTTCCGGTAACTGACACGGATGCGCGTCGCGGTCGCGTTTGTGTTTGATCCGGTGAATGTCGAACCAGATGGTGGACAACTCGATTTTGTCGTTGTTGCCAGCCGCCTTGCGGTCACGGATGCACGATGGACGAAGGCAATACTTCGGCGCGTCAATTGGCGAGAGTTCGTTCACGACTGGCGCTGCCCCGGGCTTTGTGTACCAGAGCAACGCATAGTGCGCCGGCATGAGTTTGCCGCGCGGTTCGCTGAGCGCATCCCATGCAATCCAGTCCCGGAATTCCAGATGCCGGTTCAGAAACGTCGCATGATGAATCGCCCATTTCGGCAGGTTCAAGACGAATAGACTGCCGCCCGGCTTCAGCGCGCGCGCGATTCCGGCTAGCCAGCGATTGCACCACGCAAGGTACTCACGTTCAGCTCGAGAGTCGTCGTAGCGCGCGTAGAGTTTTTCCAGATTGTATGGTGGATCGGCGAAACAGAGATCAAAAACACCTTCGGGCGCGTTATCGAGGAATGAAACGCAGTCCGAACGGATAACGCGATTGAGGTAGGGCGTGGTTCCCGCCGATTGAAAAGCCCGCAGACACGGCGCGCCCGGCGGTCGCGCCCTACCAACGACGTGCAAGATTCTTCCACCCGCGAGCTTCCGGATTCGCGCCAGAACGTCGTTGGGGATTTCGTGATCTCGGATTGGTCGTCTCGGCAAATCGCGCCAGACATCTGACAAGGCCGCGCCGCGCAGGTTCATCAGATGACGCTTGCCACCCCAGTCTTTCAGATACCGGCCGCAAGCGGCACAGTGCGCGTGAGGAACGCGAACCGCATCGGTGTTGAGATGGAATCGCCCGCCGGGCTTCCAGAACATGAGGAGACCACGATGGTTCGTGGAAATGTCCAGAACGATCCAGTATTTGAAGACGAGTTGCCGGGAGAGATACACGGCGATTTCCGGCAGCCAACGCGGTTCGCCATAAAGGAAGAGCAGTCCGCCAGGACGGAGGTAGTGGACATGATGGTCGAGTTGCTCGTTGGTGTGGCTGCCGCTCAGGACGATGACGTCATGCTTCATGTCGCGCGCAATTGCGCCATCAACTCGCGCGCCGCAACCTGACCGGGAGCGACCGGCTGGTCGAGGTAGCCATAAGTGAAGCACGAGCCGAGGCGCGGAAATTCGGTGCGGGTTTGCGGGCCGAGCGGACCCATGCCGAGAACGCAGAGGGCGGCGGAGCAGTTTTCTTTGAACAGTTCGCGCAACGTGGCCACATCCTCTTTGGTCTTGGTGAGCGTGGCGATCTTGACAACAGTGCCGTAGTTGGCGGCTTTCGTCATCACTTGCCGGAGTTCGTCGAGCGGCGGCGTCTTCTCGAAGTCGTGATAGGAAATAATGAGCGCTTTTTGGTGGCGCGTTGCTAATGCAGACACCTTATCGAGCAGCAAGCTGCGGAGTTCGATGTCGGCGGCGGTGCATTGCCGGAGCGCGGTGTCAAAGAGCGGGAGACGGGCTTCGTCCGGCTGCGTCCACTTGCCGCCTTCGCTGGCGAGACGGATGGTGGCGATGACCGGCTGATCAAGTTGCCGGAACGCGTCCCCGCCAATGAGGTCGAGGCGGAGTTCGATGATGTCGCAGTCTCGGGTCGGAAGCTGAGCGAGCGTGCCGGCTTGAGAGATGGTGCCGACGACGCGCGGTGTTGTGCCGAGCATGAACTTGCCGAACTTTGTCTGGGCGCGAATCATTGCCGACATGATACCGCGGTGGTTCAAAAAGAAAAAGCCCGCACTCATCTGAGTGCGGGCTTTTGAATTTACCCCGGCAGTGACCTACTCTCGCGCAAGCTATACAGGCACTACCATCGGCCCTGCGGCGTTTCACGGCCGTGTTCGGGATGGGAACGGGTGGGACCACCGCGGCATGACTACCGGGAAATCTTCTATTCAATTCTTCGCAAAGAACGTTTCTCTGATAATTGCATACAGTGATAAGGGGCTCGAACCACAACTTGCTGGTTTGTTTTAAATCACTCACTCCCTTGATCCCGGTCGCGGTTGAAAACCGCTCCTACGAGATCGCGGGGAAATTTAAGTGATCAAGCCTCACGGCTGATTAGTACCAGTCAGCTCACGCATTGCTGCGTTTACACACCTGGCCTATCAACGAGGTAGTCTGCCTCGAGCCTTTAGGGTCTTGCGACCGTCAGACGTAATCTTGGGAGGCGCTTGGCGCTTAGATGCTTTCAGCGCTTATCGTTTCCGCTCACAGCTACCCGGCGCTACTCTTGACAGAATAACCGGAATACTGGAGGAGCGTTGTTCCCGGTCCTCTCGTACTAAGGAACAAATCCCTCACGTCTGCTGCGCCCACAGTGGATAAGGACCGAACTGTCTCACGACGTTCTGAACCCAGCTCGCGTACCGCTT
>JBGQCJ010000028.1:0-39334 GCA_041495285.1 Verrucomicrobiia bacterium | reverse complement strand
GTGCTGCCGAAGTGATCAATCTGCCAGCTTTGAAACGCCGGCAATCCCGCAGTTGTCAAAAGCGTTGCCCGACCTGCCACGTCAGGGTTCGATCCGCCCCAATACGCCGTGTAGAACGCCAAAGACACGGTTGACCCGCTCGCAGGAATCTGCCACTCATTGCTGCCGTCAAGAGCCGGACTGTTGGTATCGGTGTATTTCCCATAAGAGGTGATGCCAAGGGTGCTGGAAGCCAGAGTGAGCGACGGGAACCAGTACAATTGCAGTTTCTGGCCCGGAGCAATCCCATTCGTGTAGGTCACCACCGTTTGACCGCACAATGCGCCGTCAAACCCAGAACAACTCACGGAGTCTCTCAGGTCCCACAAACCCACAACCTTGTCATCCATCCCCCAAGTGGCGTCCAGACTCAAAGAGAAGTCCGACTGCGGACCTGCAAACCCGTTGTTTCCCGTGTCGGCCACCAGCACGACGACGGTGTTGGTGGGCGCCAGATTCCCCGATCCGTCTTGAAGATTCGCCGCCGCAATGTTGATGGTCGAGGGTGATGCCAGCACTGTAATGTAATTCGGTTTCGAGTTCGTGTCGGCACCGCCGACACCGCTGGCTACCAGCGTTACGGCGTAGGTCGCTACGACGTTGGTCCCCGACGTGTACGTGTGCATCACGACGTTGGTCGTGATGTTGGTGGTGCCGCCGTCACCGAAATCCCAAAACCGGTTGGTGATATTCCCCGTGGACGTGTCGGTGAATGTCACCGCCAGCGGTTCGATGCCGTTGGTCGGACTGCCGGTGAAATTGGCCACCGGCGGCGGCCACAGAACTGCGAGACTGGCGTTGATCGTGACCGATACCAAGCCAATGGTGTCCGCGTAGCTGCCGGCGGGCAAATCATTGGCCATGGCGTTGATGGATACTGTAATGTTGGTGCTCGCACCAGCAACGAGGATTCCGTTGGTCGCGGAAATCGTCAACCAGTTCGCACTCTTGGTCACGTTCCAGTTCAACGGAATCGAGTTGGTGTTGCTCAAGGTGTAAACCTGCTCAGCAGGACTGAACGGCCCGCCCAAATATCCGGCACTGGCGAACGCGTTGGTCGGAGTCACGGGGAAGTCCGGACTGGGGAGGAAATACTTCGCAAAAACGCAAAAGTGGTCAGAGGCTGTCTGGCTGTCGTTGACGAGATTCTGCGGGCTGGCGTCCGTATATAATCCGTGAGCGGCCCAGTTCATCGTACTGAAGACGTAGCCCGAAAGCGGCGCGAGCCGGTTGGTTGCGGCTAGCATGTAGTCGAATCGGATGGAGGCCGATGACGTGCTCCAGGTCCGGTATTCGCCATCGAGCGTGGTCGGTTTGAATTCGACCAGACCGCTGCCTTCGCGAATGGTTGTGATGGTATTGGGTGGTGCGCATAGCGGACTTTGTTCGTCATCGTTCCAGTCGCCGGCGAAAATGTACGGGATCGAGTTGGTGGCCGCCCACGCGCTGATGGTGTCGGCATCGAACTGCGCCTCGTAATGTTTTCTTGCGCAATCATCGGAGCAGCATTTGATGTGGGCGTGGAACACCTGCAGAGCGTTCGCGCCGTTGAATTGAACTCTGAATGAATGCAGGCCGCGCAATCCATCGTCATACGTCCCGGCGGACAGGATTGGATAGCGGCTAATCGCGCCGTTGCGAATGAAACCGTCGCTCTGCGCAGACATGGCGACCCAGAACGTCACGCCGGTCTGTGATCCCAGGTAAGTAACGTTGTTAGTCACCCAGTCAATAATTGCGGCAGCGTTGGCCGCCGGAGTCAGACCTTGCGTGTCGATCTCGTTGAAAAGCAGAACGTCCGGCTGGTTGTAGTTGATGATGCGGGCGATGGCCCGGACTTCAGCGGTGTTGTTGTTGAGCATGTTGCCGATGTGCCGCTCGACATTCCATTGCATCACCTTGATCAGTTGGCCGCCCGGGATCGATCCGATGACTTCGGTGCTGTAGGGCGAATCGCCCAGCCCATTGTACGCGCGCACGCGATACCAATACGTCGTCGCCACCACTCCCGTGTCGGTATAGCTGGTGACGGATCCGGCAACCGTGGCAATCTGTGTCCACGTTCCCGGACTGCCGCCGCTGTCCAACGCCCGCTCGATCTTGAATACGCCCACGTCTGGGTAGTTGTTGATCCATGACAGGTTAACCTGATTCGTGGCCACGACCACTGCTGTCAAATTCAATGGTGCGGGTGGTGGCGCAGTGACCACGCTGATCGGTGTGCTGTACGGGGAATTGGTACAGACGTTGTACGCCTGCACTCGGTACCAGTATGTCGTATTTGTCGTCAGTCCTGTGTCGGTATAGCTGGTGACGGAGCCGGCAAACGTGGCAATCTGCGTCCATGTTCCCGGGCTGCCGCCGTTGTCTGGCGCCCGCTCGATTTTGAATCCATCTTCGTTGCTGGCGGTATACGTCCATGACAAGCCGACCTCATTCTCCGAGATGACTGCCGCTGTGAGCGCAGATGGAGCGCTGAGAGCAGTCGTCAATGCCAGATTGTGGTAGCCGCCGCCGGCAATGGCCACTACCCCGGTCAGCCCTGCGGGAAGCGTCGCTTGGCCGTTGCCGTTGTTGCCCCAGACGACGACGGTACCATCGCTCTTGAGCGCCAGACTGTGGAAGCCGCCGGCAGAGATCGCAACCACCCCAGCCAGCCCCGCCGGTACTGTAGTTTGGCCGCAGCAGTTGTAGCCCCAGCCGATGACGGTGCCGCCGCTCTTGAGCGCCAGACTGTGGCCGTAACCGCCTCCGACGGCCACCACCCCAGTTAGTCCTGCCGGTGGCGTGGCTCTACCGTCGTCGTTGTTGCCCCAGCCGACGACGGTGCCGTCACTCTTAACTGCCAGACTGTACTCGTAACCGGCGCCGAGGGCGACTACTCCTGCCAGCCCGGTCGGTGGCGTTGCTTCGCCACGGTTGTTATTCCCCCATGCTACGACCGTGCCGTCGCTCTTGAGCGCCAAACTATGATCCAAACCGGCGGCGATGGCCACCACCCCGGCCAGCCCCGCCGGCGGGGTCGCCTGACCGTACCAGTCGCCGCCCCAGCCGACGACGGTGCCGTCGCTCTTGAGCGCCAGACTGTGGTAGCCACCGGCAGCGACCGCAACCACCCCAGTCAGCCCCGCCGGTACTGTAGTTTGGCCGCAGCAGTTGTAGCCCCAGCCGATGACCGTGCCGTCGCCCATGAGCGCCAGATTGTGGTAGCCACCGCCGCTGATAGCCACCACCCCGGTCAGTCCTGCCGGTGGCGTCGCTTCGCCGTCGCCGTTGTAGCCCCAGCCGATGACGGCCGTGGGGCACAGAGCCGGCGTGCTGACACTCGCCACGTTGGAGTAATCCGAGTGAACTCCGGACTTGTAGGCGCGCACACGATAGAAATAGCTGGTGCCGGGCCAAAGGCCATAGTTCCGATAGCTGGTGGTGTTGGGCAATACCTGCGCGATCTGGGTGAAGTTCGTCCCGTCCGTGGAACGCTCGATCTTGAATCCGTCCTCGTCGCTGGAGTTGTCCGTCCACGAAAGATTGATCTGGCTGCTGGACGCCGCTGTTGCCGTCAGACTCGACGGTGCCGATGGCGGCTGCACGGGGGTGGCACTGGCTTGGCTGCTGTAGTCCGAATCGCCACATGTGTTATAAGCCCGCACGCGGTACCAGTACGTCGTGTTTACGACCAGTCCCGTATCGCTGTAAGTGCTGATGTTGGCACCTACCATTGCAATTTGCTCCCACGTCCCCGGGCTGCCGCTACTGTCCGGAGCCCGCTCGATCTTGAACCCGTCTGCGTTGCTGACATTATTGCTCCATGACAAGCCGACCTCACTCGCCGAAATGGCGGCCGCCGTGAACGCAGATGGGGTGCTGGGAACAGTCGACAACGCCAGACTGTGGTACGCGCCGGCGGCGATGGCCACGCCGGTCAAGCCCGCCGGCGGTGTCGCTTGGCCGTAGTAATTGTCGCCCCAGCCGACGACGGTGCCGTCGCTCTTCAAGGCCAAGTTGTGGTAGTTACCGGCGGTGATGGCCACCACCCCGGTCAGATTCGGCGGCGGCGTCCCGTAATTAGGTAAACCCCAGCCGACGACCGTGCCGTCGCCCTTCAATGCTAGGCTGTGGTAGTAACCGGCGGCGATGGCCACCACCCCAGTCAGCCCCGCCGGCGGTGTCGCTTCGCCGTAATAACTGGAGCCCCAGCCGACGACCGTGCCGTCGCTCTTCAAGGCCAGGCTGTGATGATTGCCGGCAGAGACGGCCACCACTCCCGCCAGATCCGCCGGTGGCGTCGCGTAGTAATAGTAACCCCAGCCGACGACTGTCCCATCGCTCCTGAGCGCCAGACTGTGGATGTTGCCGGCGTCGATCGCGACCACCCCGGTCAGCCCGGCGGGCGGTGTCGTCTCGCCGTAATTATCGTAGCCCCAGCCGACGACGGTGCCGTCGCTCTTCAAGGCCAGACTGTGGTGCTCACCGGCGGCGATGGCCACCACGTCAGTCAGATTCGTCGGCGGCGTCGCGTAATAATCGTAACCCCAGCCGACAACGGTGCCGTCGCTCTTCAACGCCAGACTGAGGATGCCACCAGCGGCGATGGCCACCACGTTCGACAGGCCCGCCGGTGTCGTCGCTTGGCCATAGTAGTCGTAACCCCAGCCGACGACGGACGCGGGGCACTGAGCCAACGTGCCGGCGCTCGCGACGTTGGAAAACGCTGAGTCGTCCACAGGATTGGAGGCGCGCACGCGATAGTAATAGGTCGTGTCGGGGAACAGCCCGGTGTTCCGGTAATTCGTCGTGTTGGCCAATACTTGCGCGATCTGGGTGAAGTTCGTTCCGTCAGTGGAACGCTCGATCTTGAAGCTGGTCTCGTTGTTGGAGTTGTCCGTCCACGAAAGATTGATCTGGCTGGCAGATGCTGTTGTGGCCGTCAGAATCGTCGGCGCAGCGGGCGGCGCAATGGTCACGCTGGCTTCATTGCTGTAAGGCGAATCACCAAGCACGTTGTACGCGCGCACGCGATACCAGTAGGTTTTGTTCCACTCGACAGTCGAGTCGCTGTAGGATGTGGGGTACGCGCCGGTCGTGGTGCCAATCTCCTCCCACGTCCCCGGACTGCCTCCATTGTCTGGAGCCCGCTCAATCTTGTACCCCGTCACGTTTCCGTATGTCTCGAACCAAGAGAGGTTGACCTGATTCGTGGCGGCGATGGCCGCGGTCAGGTTCGACGGTGCGGGCGGCGGCCCGACGCTCACGAGGTTGCTGTAGGGGGAATCGCCAACCGCGTTGTAGGCGCGCACGCGGTACCAGTACGTCGCGTTCGTTTCCACGGTCGTGTCGTTGTAGGAGGTGCTGTACACACCGATTGTTGTGGCGATTTCCGCCCATGTCCCCGGACTGCCGCCATTGTCCGGCGCGCGCTCGATCTTGTACCCGGCCTCGGTGCCGGAGCTGTTGTACCAATACAAATCAACCTCTTTGCTTGTGGCTGGGAGGTACGCATTCAGACTGTACGGTGCCGCTGGCGGCACCACGCTGACACTGACCGGGTAGCTGTAGGGCGAATCGCCAGCGACGTTATAGGCCCGCACGCGGTACCAGTACGTCGCGTTCGCCGTCACGGCCGCATCGCGGTAAAGGTTGTTCGTCGTGCCCAGCACTGCGGCAATCTCCGCCCACGTTCCCGGACTGCCGCTGGCGTCCGGTGCCCTCTCGATCTTATACCCCGTCACGTTGCCCGAATAGTTGTTGTAGTCATACCAGAACAGAACAACCTCCGGCTGATTCGTGGCGACAAGGTACGCACTCGGACTCGGCGAGTAAAGCGGCGCGCCGATAATGACGCTGGCCTCGTAACTGTAGGGCGCACCACCAGCTGCGTTGAACGCCCGGACGCGATACCAGTACGTCGCGTTCGCCGTCAGACCTGTATCGCTGTACAAGGTGTAGTAACTGTAGCCGCTGTTTGTCGTGGCGATCTCTGTCCACGCTCCCGGACTACCGCTCACGTCCGGGGCGCGTTCGACCTTGTAACCGGCCACGCTCGAATAATAGTTGTAGAAGTCGTACCAGTACAGATCGACCTTCGCTTGACTCGCGGATGCTGCGTAGGCATACGGATACACCCCGTTGGGCGGCGGTACGACGCTCACCGCAGCCAGATTACTGTAGTCCGAATCGCCTAGCAGGTTGTAGCCGCGCACGCGATACCAGTAGGTCGCGTTCGGCGCCATTCCCGTGTCACGGTAGAAGGTGTTGTCGGTGACTAGGACGTTTGCAATTTCCGTCCACGTTCCCGGACTCCCGCCTGCGTCTGGCGCCCGCTCGATCTTGTACCCGGTCGCTATCCCGTTGCTGTACCAGTACAAATCGACTTCAACCTGATTGGTGGCGACGAGTGTTGCCGAGTTAAGATACGGTGGTCCCGGCGGTCCGACGCTCACAAAGGCCGGGTCGCTCTCGGGCGAATCACCAAACACGTTGTACGCGTGCACGCGGTACCAATACGGTGTATTCGGCGCAACTCCCGTGTCGATGTAGAACGTGTTGGTCGGACCCACAACCGTCGCGATGTCAGTCCACGCTCCGGGATTGCCGTTGTCATCCGGTGCCCGCTCGATCCGGTAACCGGCCTCGTTCCCAGAGCCGGCGTACCAGTACAGGTCAACCTCAACCTGATTCGTGGCGACGCCGTACGCCGACAGCGAGTACGGCGCTACGGGCGGCACAAGCCCCACACTGATTGCATAGCTGTAGGGTGAATCGCCGCACACGGAGACGGACGTCCGCACGCGGTACCAGTACGTCGTGTTCGGCACCAATCCTGTGTCGGTGTGGTTCGTGGTGTTGGCGGCCACGGTGACGAGTTGCGTCCAGATTCCCGGATTGCCGCCGTCATCCAGCGCCCGCTCGATCTTGAAGCCGTTCTCGTTTTCAGAGTTGTCCACCCACGACAGCTCCACCTGATTCGTGGCGACGATGATCGCTGTGAGCGCAGGCGGCGCGCTGGGCGCAACCGTCAACACTACGCTGTGGTACTCACCGCCCGCGATGGCCGCCACTCCCGCCAGCCCGGCCGGTGGCGTCGCTTGGCCGAAATAATTGTAGCCCCAGCCGACGACGGTGGCGTCACTCTTCAAAGCCAAACAATGAAAGCCGCCGGATGCGATGGCCACCACTGCGGTCAATCCCGCCGGCGGCGTTGCCTCGCCCTCGGAGTCATTACCCCAGCCGACGACCGTCCCGTCGCTCTTCAACGCTAGATTGTGGTACGCACCGGCGGCGATGGCCACGACTCCGCTCAACCCCACCGGCGTCGTCGCTTGGCCGTAGCCGTCATAGCCCCAACCGACAACAGTGCCGTCGCTCTTCAATGCGAGACTGTGGTAATAGCCCGCTGCGATCGCCACCACACCGCTCAGCCCCGCCGGCGGTGTCGTTTGGCCGTAACCGTTATAACCCCAACCGACGACCGTGCCGTCACCCTTGAGCGCCAAGCTGTGATAAGCACCAGCGGCAATGGCGACCACGCCCGTCAGCCCGGCCGGCGGCGTTGCCTCGCCGTCGCCGTCATAACCCCAGCCGACGACCGTGCCGTCGCTTTTCAACGCGAGGCTGTGATAACCTCCGGCGGTGACGGCCACCACATTCGATAACCCTGCCGGCGGCGTCGCTTCGCCGTAGGAATTGCCGCCCCAGCCGACGAGCGTCCCATCGTACTTCAAAACCAGATTGTGGTAGAAGCCGGCAGCAATCGCCACCACGCCGGTCAATCCCGCGGGCGGCGCCCCGAAGTTGTAGCCCCAGCCGACGACGGATAACGGGCACGCTTCCAAACCGGCGTTGCCTTTGGCGCGACCGTTGTAGTTGGCCGAGAAGTTGCCTGTAAACGTCGAAGCCGAGCTTGTGACTTCGACGCCAATTCCGCCGGACGCGAAGAAACCGGCCAACGCGCCGCCCGTGACCGCAAATCGAAAGTCGTACCGATCCGTGGCCCCGGCCTCCAGATAACCGAAGCCGGTCACCTCACCCGTCAGCAACACGCCCGAGTACGTGTTGGTCACGCCGACGACGATGCGTTTCACTGTTCCCGACAGGATGAAGTCTTCGCCGGCCACGCCGCCGACGAGGTTGCCGAGGTTATCCACGCTGGCGCGGATGCTGAGACTCTTCGTGCCGGTGACCAGCACCGGGATTTCCGCGGCGGAGAACTGCACCGCCGTTGGCGTCGCGTCTATGGCAAGAAGCTGGCTGCTTGCCGTGTACGTTAGGGCCGATGGGCTGGTGTTTTGGTACGCAATCAGCGGACGCGTGAGCCGGACATCCAAGAGCGCGGCGGATGCAACACCTGCCGACATCATCAGCACAATCAAAGCGCGCAGTTTCATCGCCGCCTCCGAAGCCACGCCGCGCAACAGACTCCGCCTAGCAACACGAGCAAAATGGAAGACGGCTCCGGGACTGCTGCGAATGTGTCCGACAGACCTGAAAATCCGTCATTGTTGAAGTCGTTCGACCACGAACCACTGAACGCGGTGCCGCCATTCACGAACCACGCATCAAGAATGATTCCGCAATTCGCCGCATTCGTCCCGCCGAAATCCTGCACGACAGTGGGATTACCCCCGGTGATGGTGAACAGGAATTCGAACACCGAACCGCCGGGCGGATCCACGAATCCAAATGCGTTCAGCGTGCCGGTCAGCAAGGTTTCCGTGCGTTGGCCGACATCGCCCTCGACAAGCAACGTTCCGGCAGTCAGCAGTCCGTCGTCGGTGATCGTTGCGGACAAAGTGTACGCACCGAGACCCACCAACGGCACCGTGCCATTTGCGTAATCGGTGATGAACCCGGTCGCTTGGAAGGTGTCGTTGCTGGCGACGTAGGTCACATTTAAGAAGTCGGCCCCGAAGTCCGGCGCGTTGGCCGACGGTGCCAGACCCAATGTCCCCGCTTGCGATTGCGAACTGGCCAATAGCAGCAACGCCCCAAGAATGCAGCGTGGGCACCTCATGGTGTCTTCTTCCGATACGCAGACGCGACCCGTACTTCTCGACCACAAGTCCAACCAAAACTTGCCCTCCAAGTCAAGCCGATTCGCGTGACAATGAGCCATCTCACTTGGCAATGCGAAATCCGGCAGGGAAATGTATCAGCGAAGTGGAAGGATTTTTGAGGCGTCAGCCGTGTCTACGCGGTCGGATGGGCATGTTGCCTGTCTTGAGGTGGCTCTTACTTGGCTTGCGGCTCTGGTGTCTGGGCTGGTTTCGGCTTCGCGTCTGTCTGCTGGATAGTCAATTCCAACTTTTCAAGCGACGCCGTGTCGCCGAGGTCTTTCAGCACGTCTCTGAGAGTCGCGAAGGCGCGCCGCGCTTGGGGTTCGACCCGGTCGGGGTGACGCTGACAGATGGCCACTGCTTCCTCGGCCAGCGGGCGAGCTTCGTCCAACTTACCATTCTTTCGCAGGATATTCGCGAGGCTGTCGATCAGACCGAGCAAGTGGGCGTCGTCCGCGCTCACCACTTTCTTCGCAAGGGCCAACGCTTCGCGGTGATGGATTTCAGCCTCTCCGAGATTGCCTTGGCCTGCAAGGATAGAGGCGAGACCGTTATGTGCCCAGGCTTGCTCCCATCTTTTCGCCGCCGTTTTTTCCAGTATGTCCAGTCCTCTTCGATAGTTGGTTGCGGCTTCATCAAGCCTGTTTTGCGCTCCTAGCGTACCGGCCAAGGTACAGTAGTCCATGCCCGTCCATGGATGGTCTTCGCCATGGTTTTTCCGGTGTATGGCCAAGGTCTCGCGAATGACGGCTTCGGCTTCGGCCCGCTTTCCTTCGTTATCTAGCACCATGTTGAGGGTGTAGAGCGCCTAGGCGACTTCGTCGCTGTTGTTGCCGAGTCGTTTCCTGCGTATTGCCAGGCTCGCGCGGCAAGCGGTTTCGGCCTCCGCAAGTTTGGTCGGGTCTTCTCTGTGCAAATTGTGCTGGTGGCGTAAGATGTCTCCCAGATGTTCGAGCGCGGATGCCTCTTGCAAGCTGCCGTCGCCGCGCAGTTTCCTTTGCATGGCGATGGCCTGGCGGGTGAAAGTCTCGGCTTCGTCTGTCTCGTGAAGAACATACAACGCGCGACCGATCTGGCTAAGCGCGTCGGCGGCCGCCAGGTTCTCCCCACCGAAGTGCGCGCGAGCCAGCCGTAGCGTCTCGCGCGCGGTCTGCTCCATCTTTCTGTAATCCTGGAGATCCCAATAGACCCTCGCCAAAGTAAGGCGGAGCTCGATATCAACTTCCGGCTGGTCTTTGAGATCCGTGCCGATGCGCTCGACAGTCTTGTCCAAGATCTCCCGCAGCATCGTCGTGTCGCGACCCACCGCGACGCTGGGACCGACGCCTGTGAGCATGTCCTCGAGAAATCGCGCCACCTGCTGGCTCTTGGCTGCTTCGGTCTGCGCCTTCTTCTTCTCGGTTTGTGCTTTGAAGAACAGCCACGTCGATACAGTCAAGCCGATCACCAGCGATGCCGCCACAAACGTGGCAGCGGCGAAGGCCAGCTTGTGCCGTCGCACCATTTTGTGGAAGCGGTAGAGCGCGCTCGGCGGGCGAGCCACGATCGGTTCGTTGTGCAAGTAACGCTCGATGTCCATCGCCACGCCGTTGGCCGTGTCGTAGCGACGCGTGCGATCCTTTTCCAAACACTTCATCACGATCCAATCCAGGTCACCGCGCATTAGATTCGATAGCTTCGCCGCCTCCGCTCCGCGATGCTTCGCGACGGTCGTCAAGTCTGCCGCCGTCAGCGTACTCAACCGCGTCGAGGGCTTCGGCGGTTCGACTTCGCGAATCGTGCGCCGAATCTCATCCAAGCCGGATTTCGCCAGCGTCTGCGCGTCAAACGGCGGCTTGCCGGTCAGCAATTCGTACAGCAAGACGCCGAGCGCGTAGATGTCCGTGCGCGTATCAATGTCCAGCCCGCTCATCTCCGCTTGCTCCGGGCTCATGTACGCCGGCGTGCCCATGAACTGTTCGAAGCGCGTGAATAGCGTCTTCTCCGTCAACGGCTGGTCGATGGCCTTGGCGATCCCGAAATCAATCACCTTCGGCACCGGCACGCCATCGTGGAGCGTGACCAGAATGTTCGACGGCTTGACATCGCGGTGGATGACGCCTTTCTGATGGGCGTGCTGAATCGCTTTGCAGATCGGGATGAACAATTCGAGTCGCTGGCGCGTGGACAGGTTGTTTTTGTCGCAGTACTCGGTGATCGGCACGCCGCGCACCAGTTCCATCACGAAGTAAGGCCGACCCGTCTCGGTGGCCCCGGCATCGAACACCTTGGCGATGTTGGGATGATCCATCAACGCCAAGGCCTGGCGTTCGGCTTCAAAGCGGGCAATGACCTGTTTGGTGTCCATGCCAAGCTTGATGACTTTGAGCGCCACTCGACGGCGGACCGGTTCCTCCTGCTCGGCCATGTACACGACACCGCAACCGCCTTCGCCGATTTCCTGAAGCAATTTGTAGCGGCCGATTTTGTCACCGGCCTTCTCGGTGACCGGTGCGTCGGATTGAAAACCGGTCACCACCGGTTCCAGCAGCGTACCGGCTTCCTTGTCAGCGCGAAGCAGGGCTTCGATGCGTTGGCGTAGTGGCTCATCACCGGCACAAGCTTTGTCGAGATAAGCAGCGCGCTGTTCGGATGGCAATTCCAGCGCGGCCTCGAAGACCTTTTCTTCGCGTTGATCCGGCGGGCTCATTTCTAATCAATGCGAAATTCGCAGGCGGATTCTATCAATGGACTCTTCGCTGACCTTCAATCTCTTCATACAACCAAGCGCGGCTGTAAGTCCACCAACGATTAGCGGTCGGGACCGAAATGCCGAGAACCTCAGCGGCCTCTTCGATGGTGAGGCCAACGAAATACCGGAGTTTGACCAACTCGGCCTTCTGTTGGTCACGCGCGGCGAATTTCTCCAGCGCCTCATTTACCGCCAGCAATTGCTCATCCTCTGCGGGAGAGGCAACGTCGATCTGATCTATGTCGAGCTTGGCCTGGCCGCCGCCGTGGCGTTGGGCGCGCTTACGCCGGGCATTGTCGATCAGGATGCGGCGCATCGCTTCCGCCGCCGCGCCGAAGAAGTGAGCGCGACCATTCCACTTCACGTCTTCTGCCCCAATGAGGCGCAGCCAGGCTTCGTGGACGAGCGCGGTTGCTTGGAGGGTTTGGCCCGGAAGTTCCTGCGCCATCTTATGTGCCGCCAGTTTGCGCAACTCCTGATAAACGAGCGGCAGCAGTTCTTCAGCGGCGCTGGCGTCGCCCTCGTGGACCCGGTCGAGGATGCGAGTTACATCGCTCACGGCAGCAGGCTAAAATGCCGCAGGCCCAATGTCGAGTGCCGAAGGAACAGCGTTTGCACGTTCACGCCGCCTACGGCACGAGCCGGACGCGGTAGTATCGGGCGGGCGAGTTGGTAGCCGCACCGAGGTCGGTGTAATTGGTAATGGTGCCGGTGGTGTTGGTGACGCTGAAGATGGCCGCGAAATTGTTGGTACTGTAGCTGCCGCTGGCATCGCCCGTGGTGCGTTGCAGGGCGTTGGTCTTGCCAAGGCCGGTCAACCACGTAAGGCGGAGGTCGTCGTTTTCCCGCGCAATGGCGGTGATGCGGAACGGGAAGGAGTTGCTGTCATTCGGGTCGGTGCCCTCCCGGTACTCTTGCAGGTTCGAGAAGCCGTCGCCATCGGGATCAGCGGCGGCGACAGTGGGATCGAATGGATTGAACCCATATTGCTGCTTCCACCCGTTGGGAATCCCGTCGCCGACTTGACTCTTGTTCGGATCGAGCAGCGGTTGAATGCTTTGTTCGACGCTGTTCGATTCGCTGTTGCCGCACGCGTCGGCGGCGCGGCAGACAAAGTAGTACGTGATCGCATTGGTGCTGCCGGGATCGAGTGAGGAGATGAGCACGGGCGGGCCGGTCGCCTGGAAGACCGGCGACGCGAAGTTTTCCCCGCCGGGGGTTGTTCCCTGATAGACGCGGTAGGTCATCGGGCCGGTGCCCGAGGCGGCTGACCACGTGAGCGTGGCACTTTCGACGGTCGCCACCACGCCGGTCAGACCGGCAAAGGAGGGAGGGGCGACGTAGGTGAAAGCATTTGGCAGAGTGGCCGTCTGCGTGTCCGGATTCTTCACCACGACGGGTTGTGTCCCGGCTGCGGCGGCCGGCGTTTCCGCCGTGAGCGTAGTGCTGCTGACGAAGACGACGTTGCTGGCGGGTTGGCCGCCGATGGTGACGGTGGCGCCGTTGACGAAGTTGCTGCCGGTGATGGTGATGCTCGTGCCGCCGGCCAGTCCGCCGCAACTGGGCGCGAGATTGGTGACGCCGGGGAACGGATTGAAGAGGTCGCTGAGGTCGGTGGCATTGGCGGCATCACCAAGAAGAGGAGTGACGTTGAAGATTTCCTGCAGGGTGCGCAGCGTGGAACTGTGGGTGTAATGGACGGTATTGGAGTAGCCACCGCCTTTGCCCAGCGGGGAAATCAAAATCATTCCAATCGGGCCATCGTGATTGTTGGTGCCTTCATCCCAGACGATGAAAATCGCACCGCCGTTGCTGTAAGCTTGCGAACTCAGAATCTGCGGAATGTTGTTGGAGAGCCAGTAGTCACCTTGCCGAATCGTGTTGTTGAATGACAGGCTGGCGGTGTCGTGCATGTCGTTGGTCAGGTTCGGCGTGAGGAAGTTGTAGCGCGTGACGGTATGGTTCGCGAGATCGGTGGCCAGTTCGCTGTACGGCCGGACGTTGGCGATGCAGTAGGCGGAGCTGGCGTTGTTGGTGTTGGTGACGTCGTCAAAATAAACCATTGGGTTGTGCCTCGGCACGTACTTGCCGGAGTTCAAGAGGGGGCAAGTTGTCCCGGTGACGCCTTCCTGATACGATGTCCACGCGATACCGGCGTTCTTCAGCAGCGTAACCAAATGGTTCGTCGTGCTTTGGTGGTTCTGCGTCGGCGTTCCATCATTGGTGATTCCGAGGTTGCTTCCTGCTTCGAGCCAAATGTAATTCGGCAGGCTCGGGTGGAGACCCGGCGGGTTGTAATACTGCTCGGCATGCGACGCCATCGGCAGGAGCGTGTTGTTGATGTACGGCGCGGAGACGCTGTGGAAAATGTTCGACCAATCGTGATTCTCCATCAGGATGATGAAGACGGTTTGCACATCTTGCAACGACGCGTCGCAGCGTGAGCCTGCCAGAACCATCGCGGCAAGCCCCGCCAGCATCGCGGCCAGCGAGATGTGTCTATTAGACAACGTGCACCCTTATCCCTTAACGACTGATCGCGCCGACAATAGCGGGGATTCCTTCCGAAATCGAGCTATTTCTTGCCGGGGCGCGACAGTACGAAAGGCCGAGCGACTTGGCTCGGCCTTGCACCCAGCTCTTTGCTGCAAAGAGCTGGGCGACTTGGTTGAGGGTTGCTAATTACGCGTTCGGCTTCGTCGTCGTCGTTCAGGACATTGGCTTCATTACCGCTGCGGTTCTCGACATTGCCTCCGTGCGCACGCTATGATGGGCGCGACAGATGACCGGGATTGTAACATCCAGAAATGGTGTTCGCATTCGCCTGACCGATGAACGCTAGGCACACATCACGGAAGAGCATTGCGAACTGGCGGGGCTGCGGGCCGAAGTGTTGGCGACGGTCGAAGACCCGGCACGTATCCTGGCCGGTGGCGCGGGCGAGTTGCTGGCGGTGCGGGAATTCGAGGCTCGCCCCGACACTTTCGGGGTGGCAAGTACGTCGTTGTGGTGTATCGTGAACAGCCGCGGGATGGGTTTGTCATCACCGCGTTCGTGACCCGTCGCGTGGCGTCGTTGAATCGGAGAAAGCAGTTATGGCCATAGCCCACATCGAAGAGTATTTGAAGCTCGTGCCGGCGGTGAAGAAATCACCCCAGCGCTCGCTCTGGTTGTCCTATGACCCGGAAGCCGATACGCTGTACGTCAACTTCAAGAAGCCGAGCCACGCCACCGACAGCGAGTTGACGGACGATGACGTGATCGTGCGCTATGAAGGCGATGAGGTGGTCGGCTTCACCGTCCTCCATGCCGGCAAGCGGGCGGCGTCTCCGGCGGGTAAGCCAGCGATCATTCGCGAGAAGCCCGGCAAGAAGTACGGCAAGTAAGAGCGTCTAACAAAACTGCATTTTGTCCGTGGGAGCGACATTCCTGTCGCGACCCGGTCGGGGCAAGAATGCCCCTCCCACGGGAAATCAGGCGGCGATCGCCCGTTTTGTTAGGGGCTCTAAGCGGGGCGCGTCAACGGCTGGCTGATCGCTGAAGGCTGACAGCTACCCCTGCCGCTCCGCGCGCCGGCAGAGCAATCGTTCCGCCACTTCGACATCGCCTTCGCGGTCGGGGATGAAGACGCCGTCTTCGTTGACCTCGGCGAAGAGCCGGTAGTCTTCGTTCTGCGGATGCGGTTCGTCTTCGTCGTCATCGTCGAGAACATCCGTGCCGCCGCCGGTTTCGATCTCGGGCGGGTCGGGCGGCGGTTCGAATTCGGCGGGATCAATCTTCGCGCCTTCCTGCCGGAGTTGACGCAGGCGATGTTCGCGTTCGCGCAAGGCGGCTTCTTCGCGTTCGCGGATTTTCCAGTCCTCTTCCTCGGCGCGCTCGCGTTCGAGTTTCTCCTGCTCGGGGTCTTTCCACGATTGGTCTTGGAGATGCCATTGCGCCTTGAGGTCAATGTTCACGAAGGCGCAGTGCGGGTGGCGGCACTGCGCCAGAAGTTGACGGATGAGTTCGACGATCTCCGGCAAGCGTTCGGCGGCTTCGAGGTTGTACACCTTTGCCCAGCCGTGTTCCACCTTCCCCCACTCCGGGCCGTGGAACTGTTTGTCGAGGGCGGCTTCCAACCGGCGTGCGAGCCACTCTTCTTCGGACGATTTCATCGCGGGGTTGCCGGGCCATGTGCCGGGAAGATCATAGGTGGCGTTGCGCCGCGCCGCCACCGTATTCCCTTCGCCCCATTTCTCGGCGATGAGACGCCACGACGGCAGGGACCGGGGTTGCGGCGCGAGGAAGTCGTCGTCCCACGGTTTGAGCACTTCCTGCAGCGTGGCGGCTTCGCGGTCGTTGGCCTCGCAGCGGGCGACGACGACTTCGTGGAGTTGCGGGGCGTCGGTGAGCACAAAGAGTTCTTGCGGCTGGAGGCTGGTGAGTTTGAAGGAGCGCAACTCCGGTAGCTTGCACAAGGGCGCGAGGTCGAGTGGTTGATCGTTGTGGATGTGCAGGTGCGTGACGCGCGTGAGGGCGGTCAGCGGCTGGAGCGTGCGGAACGAGCCTTCGAGTTCGAGGTTGACGACCTGCGGCCAGCGTTCGATGCCGTCGAGCCGGTAGAGGCCTTTGATGTGCAGGATCTCGACCGCCGGCATCTCGGGCAACCGGGTGGCGTCGCGGGTCGGCAGGCTTTGCAGCCAGTTGTCGAGGTGCGCCTCGCGCACGTTCGGGAACGGGCCGAGACCTTCGAGCACGAGCAGGTTGCCGTTCCAGCGGAACATTTCGAGCGCTTGGAGCGCGTTCCAGCCGTCCACGCGCGGCCAGGGTTGGCGGACGTTGATCCAAAGTGACCGGAGTTTTGTCAGCGCGGCCAGCGGTCGCAAATCTTCCGCCACATCGTCGCTCAGGTGCAACTCTTCCAGATTGGTCAGCAGTGACAACGGTGTGAGGTCGGCGATCTCGGAGGTGCCGATGTGAAGCTTTTTCAGATGCGGCATGAACCGCAAGCCGGTCAGGTCGCGGATGGGCCGGTCGCTGTAGCTCTCGAGATGCATGTCCGACATCTGCGTCAACATCGTGACGGCGTGCTCGACATCTGTTTTGTCGAGACGCGCCCGGTAGGCCGGATTGAGGCGGCGGCGCTTGTGCTCTTCCTGTTTCTCGTCAAAGGAGAGAGGGTCTCGGACATTGTTCCGGGCGCGCCAGCGGGCCGAGGCGAATTCCACGACGCGCTCGGCGAAGTAAGCTTCCTCGTCCGTGCGCTCCGTGCTCAGTGCCCACTCCCCAAATTCCGCTACGCTCATTGCGTCGAGTTTAGCGAATCCGCTTCACGATGCAACGTTGTAGCGATTCGCCGCGCCCTACCGTTTGCGGAATGGCGGCGTTCTGGTCGGCATTCGGCTTTTGCCTTGACACCGTCTGCGAGAGAGGAGAAATAGAACCCAATGGAAAAGATGGTTGATACGATAAAGAAACGGGTGGCGGAGCAGCGGGAAGATATTCTGAAATTCCTTCGCGAGATTGTCGCGATTCCGTCGATGGATTCGCAACTGAAAGAAGTCGGCGACCGGATTGGCGCGGAGATGAAGAAGCTGAAGTTTGACGAGGTGCGTTTCGACAAGATGGGAAACATTCTTGGCCGGATCGGCACCGGCAAGCGCGTGATCGTGTACGATTCGCACGTGGATACCGTCGGCATCGGCGATCGCACCGACTGGCAGTGGGATCCGTTCAAGGGGAAGATTGAAGACGGCAAACTCTACGCGCGCGGCACGTGCGATGAGAAAGGCTCGACGCCCGGCATGATCTATGGTCTGGCTTTGGCGCGCGATTTGGGACTGCTCAACGGTTTCACGGCCTACTATTTCGGCAACATGGAGGAATGGTGCGACGGCATCGCTCCCAACTCGTTCGTCGAAGTGGACCCGAAGGTACGCCCCGATTTTGTCGTCATCGGCGAGCCGACCAAGATGCACGTCTATCGCGGGCACAAGGGACGCCTCGAATTGAAGATCGTTGCCGACGGAAAATCGGCCCACGCGGCCCACCATCACCTCGGCGACAACCCCGTGTACAAGATGGCCAACATCATTCAGGCGATCCGTGAACTCGACCGCCGCCTCGGTCGCCATCACGCCCATCCGTTCCTCGGCAAGCCGACGGTGGCGGTAACGGATGTCGAGGCGCGCACGGCGTCACTCAATGCCGTGCCGGACCAGTTTACGATTTACCTCGACCGTCGCCTCACGGTTGACGAACCCAAGGAGAAAGTGCTCTCAACCATCCGCGGCCTGATTCCCGATTACCTGCAGGAAGAAGTCAGAGTCGAAGAGTTGCTTTACGATAAGCCGAGTTACACGGGCTTCGTGTTTCCGGTGGACAAGTTTTATCCGGCGTGGGTGCTCGAGGAGAAACATCCGCTCGTGCAAGCGGGTCAGCAAACCATTCAAGCGTTGTGGGGCGAAACGCCGCTGACCGGCAAATGGGGTTTCTCGACGAATGGCACGTACTGGGCCGGCAAGGCCGGCATCCCCTCGATTGGCTTTGGACCGGGCGACGAAGAGTGGGCGCACATGATGGACGAACATATCAGTCTGGAAGAAGTCGTGCGCGCGACCGAGTGGTACGCGCTGTTGCCGAAGCAGATTGCGTAAGATAATTGCCGAAACAAATGTTAGCCCGCGAACCTGCGCGAGTCTTCGCGACGGGTCGCTAGCGTCGAATCACACCGATTCGCGGACAACCGAAAGGAGACCGGAGCCATGCGTAGCTTTTTGGACCGCGACATTCTATCCCTCAAGGATTTCGAGCGTGAGGAGTTCTTCCACGTCTTTGAATCGGCGCAACGGCTCGCGCCGATGGCGAAGAACCGCCGCAACTCCGAGATGCTGAAGGAAAAGACGCTGATCAGCGCGTTCTATCAGCCCAGCACCCGCACCCGCCTCGCCCACGAAGCCGCGATGCACCGCCTCGGCGGGCACGTTACCGGGTTTGCCGACCCGAAGATGACGCGCGCGGGCGATTTTTATCAGGAGTCCATCAAGGACACTGTGAAGATGCTCGAATGCTATGGCGACGTGATCGTGATGCGCCATTTCCAGCAGGGCGCGCCGCACGAAGCCGCGAAGTGGGCCAGCATCCCCATCATTAACGGCGGCGACGGCTGGGGCGAACATCCCACGCAGATCCTCACCGACTTGTACACCGTTCTGTGCGAAAAAGGCCGCATCGACGGCCTCACTTGGCTCGCCGTCGGCGACATGCGCATGCGCACCATGCATTCGCTCGGATATGCCCTGACGCAGTTCGACTGCCCCATCACCTTCGTCGGTCCGCCCGACATGACGCTCACCAACGAGTTCAAGGATGAACTCCGACAGTACAGTCTCAACTTCTCCGAAGCCGAGCACGTCGAGCAGGTGATTCACAAAGCGGATGTCATCCTCATCGAGCCGGTGGTGCAACCCGATTACTCCAAATCGCGGGATGAGCGCGCCGGCAAGCTCGGCGTGACGCCCGACAACTACAAGATCACCCGCGAACTGCTGGCCACCAAAGCCAAGTCCGACGCGATCGTGTTGCATTCGTTGCCGCGCATGGACGAACTGCCCACCGACGTGGACTCCACGCGCTGGCCGCGGTATTGGCAGGAGGCGTTCAACGGCGTCGTGATCCGCATGGCGTTGCTGGCGCTCGTCCTCGGAGCAGTGGAGTAGAAAACGAACCGCGGCGGCTTGTATCTTGCCCGCCAACGAATTTGTTGCCATAATTCCGCCGTGTTCTACCAGCCGAAGAGCATTGGCGAGGCGCTCGAACGCAAAGCCGAACTGAAAGAGCGCGGCACCTTCATCGCCGGCGGCACCGACATCGTCGTGCTGATGAATGCCGGCAAAGCCGCGCCCGAAAACTTCATCGATTTGACGCACATCCCGGAGTTGCGGGCAATCAACAAACGCAACGGCACCATCGAACTCGCCGGTAACGTCACCTATGCACGATGCGGAAAGCTGCCGGTGAGATGCCTCGCGCAAGCCTCGCTCAGCGTCGGCGGCCCCGGCATCCGCGAACTCGGCACGATTGCCGGCAACCTCGCGACGGCTTCTCCCGCCGGCGACGGCTCCACTGCCCTGCTCGCGCTCGACGCGGAGGTGGAACTGACGAGCGTACGCGGTACCCGTCGGTTGCCGCTCGATAAGTTTTTCCTGAGTTACCGGAAGACCGCGCTCGCCCCCGACGAGATGATTACGAAGGTCATCATCCCGGCAAACTACAAGAGCGATTGGGCGAAGAACGGCAAGCGCGGTGCCGTGAACATTTCCATCGTTGCGGCAGCGGTGGCAATCACGCCGAAGAAGGAAGTGCGGATTGCATTGGCGTCAGTCGCACCGACGCCGGTACGCTGTTACAAGGCGGAAGCGGCGTTCACGAAGGGTGCCGATATCCGGCAGGTCGCGGAGATTGTGCGCGGTGAGATCAAGCCGATCACGGATCATCGCGCGAGCGCGGACTACAAAGTTCACCTGGCCGGTGTTATGGTGCGGCGGTTGTTGGAGAATCTGGCGAAATCATGAAGACGAAAACTGTAGCGGCGGTCTATGACCGCCGAAAGAAGACCAACGGACGGCGCTCGCAGAGCGCCGCTACAGCAGACCACTGGCCGCTGCAGTTTAAGCTCAACGGCAAGACTGTCGCGAAGAAAGTCAAGCCGACCCAGACCCTGCTCGATTTTTTGCGGATTGAACTTGGGCTGACCGGCACGAAGGGCGCGTGCCTCGAAGGCGAATGCGGCAGTTGCTACGTGCTGGTGGACGGCAAGCCCATGAATTCGTGCATGATGCTCGCGCCGCAGGTACAAGGCCGGGAGGTGGTGACCATTGAAGGTCTCGCACACGGGAAGAAACTCGATGTCATTCAGCAGAAGTTCGTCGAATGCGGTGCCGTGCAGTGCGGTTATTGCACGCCGGGACTGATCATGGCGGCGAAAGCGTTGCTGGCCGAGAATCCGCATCCGAGCCGGGAAGAGTTTCTGGTCGGCATGGAAGGTAACATCTGCCGTTGCACCGGTTACAACAAGATCATGCGCGCGTGCGAGCAGGCCGCCGACGAAATGGGATTGAAGAAGAAATGAGCCAGCCGACTGATCTCCTCGACAAAGCGATGGCGCAGCTTCACGTGACCGCGAAAAGCTCGTCGGCGTACGAGAGCGGCCCGATGAAGGTGGTCGGGAAATCTGCGCAGCGATTGGACGCGGTGGATAAGGCGACCGGCAAGACGAAGTACGGGCAGGATTTGTTCGACAAGAAGTTTCTGTTCGCGAAAGTGCTGCGTGCCGCGTTTCCGCACGCAGAGATTCTCGATATCGACACGCGCGGGGCGAAGAAGTTGCCGGGTGTGATCGCGGTTCTGACGCACAAGGACGTGACCGGCACGAACATGCACGGGTTGATTCGCCGGGATCAGGAAGTTCTCTGCAGCAAGAAGGTCCGGTACATGGGCGACGCGATTGCGATCGTTGTTGCGAAGGACGAAGAAACTGCCGTTGCCGCACTCAAGAAGATCAAGGTGGATTACAAACCGTTGCCGGCGGTGCTCACCATGGAAGACGCGCTGAAGCCTGATGCGCCGAAGATTCACGCCGAAGGAAACGTTCTTGGCGAGAAACATCTGCGCCGGGGCGACGCGCCGAAAGCGATGAGCGAAGCCGATGTGGTTGTTGAGGATGTCATCCAAACACAGACGTGTGACCACGCGTTTCTCGATCTCGAAGCCGGTCGCGCGCGGTGGGACGGTAAGATGCTCACCATCGAAGTGCCGGGCCAATGGCTGCACGAGGAGCGACGGTTGATTGCGCTGGCGCTCGGGTTGCCGTTGGAGAAACTGCGCATCATCCAGCCGGCCACGGGCGGTGCGTTCGGTGGACGTGAGGACATTTCGATTCAGATTTATCTGGGGCTTGCCGCGGTGAAGTTGAAGGGCAAGACGATTTGCATGCGGTACTCGCGCGGCGAATCGATGATTGCGCGGCACAAGCGGCACCCGATTCGGGTTCATTACAAACTCGGCGCGAAGAAAGACGGCACGCTCGTCGCGGCGCAGATTACGTTTTACGTGGATAAAGGCGCGTACGCTTCGACCGGCATCGCGGTGATGCGCAAGGCATCGAGCCACGCGACCGGGCCGTACAAGGTCCCGAACGTTTGGGTGGACGTGATCGGTGTGTTCACGAACAACAATCCGTGCGGCGCGATGCGCGGATTCGGCGCGGCGCAGACGGCGATTGCGTATGAAGGGTTGATGGATCGGCTCGCGGTGAAACTCGGCATGGACAAGGCCGAGTTGCGGATGAAGAACTTGATCAAGTCCGGCGACGCGGTGACGACCGGTCAGATCGTGCCGCATGCAACCGGTGTCGAGTGCTTCGAAGCGGTACTGAAGAAGATCGATTGGAAACATCGCAGCTACGAGACGCCGGCACCGCATCTGAAGCGCGGTTACGGTGTGAGCATCGTTTGCTTCGGACTCGGTTACGGCGACGGCTTCCCGGATGCGTCACGTGCGCGGTGCAAGCTGACGCAAGACGGCATCGTGGAAGTTTATTCGTCGGGCATCGACGTGGGTCAGGGCCTGATCAACATGGTTTCGCAGATTGCCGCCGAAGAAGTTGGCGTGCCGCTGGAGAAAGTGCGGCCGATTTTAGCGGACACACTGCTGACGCCGGAGTCGGGAAGCTCGTCGGCGACGCGACAGACGTATTTTACCGGCTCGGCGGTGCAGTTGGCGGCGTCGGAGTTGAAGAAACAATTGCAGGACATCGCGGCGGCCCATCTCGAGGAGCTGGTTTACGAAATCAAGATCGAGAACGGCGAGGCGTACAACGTGTTCCGTCCGCAGAAGCGGATGACGTTGAAAGAACTGGCGCGCGAAGGAAAGAAGCGTGGGTTCTCGCTTGATGCCTTGAGCGTCTACAAACCGCCGACGATGCCGGAAGACACGAAGACCGGCCAGAGCATGCGCGCGTTTGTGACGTATTTGTTCGGCAGCCACGTTTGCCAGTTGCTCGTGGATACCGAGACCGGCGAAGTGAAGATTGAGCGTTACATCGCGTGCCACGATGTCGGCAAGGCGATCAATCCCGACCAAGTGATCGGCCAGATTCAGGGCGGCGTCACGCAAGGCATCGGCATGGCGTTGATGGAAGAGGTCGTGATGAAGGACGGCAAGATCATGAATCCCGGTTTCACCGACTACATTCTGCCGACGATTCGCGACGTACCGGAGATTGAGTGCATCATTTTGGAGAATCCCGACCCCGGTGGGCCGTTCGGCGCACGCGGCATCGGCGAGCCGCCGTTGATCGGCTGCGGCCCGGCAATTCTCTCCGCGATCTACGACGCCATCGGCAAACCAATCCGCGAACTACCGGCTACGCCGGAGCGCGTTTGGCGCACAATCCAAACTACTCCGTGACGGACACCCACACTTTGCGCGTGCGCGGGCCGTCGAACTCGCAGAGAAAGATTCCCTGCCAAGTGCCGAACTGCAGTTTTCCCTCGCGCACCGGCACGTGCACGCTGTGGCCCATCATGCTGGACTTCACGTGCGCGGCCGTGTTGCCTTCCCTATGCCGGTAACGCGCGTCTTTCCACGGCACCGCTTTGTCGAGCGCGTAAATCATGTCCGCCACCACATCGGGATCCGCATTCTCGTTGATCGTGATCCCGGCCGTCGTGTGCGGCACGAACACGGTACAAATGCCCTCTTTCACATCCGACTCGGCGACGATGCGTTGCACTTGCGCCGTGATTTCGACAAACTCAGCGTGCTTGTTGGTCTTGATCGAGAACTCAATCATGGTCGCTCTCGCGGTCGAAGGTATAGTCCCCGTGAAACTTCACCTGTTGCGTGTAACTCCCGTCCGAAGTTCGCGCGACGATGTCCAGATGTAGATGCGACACAACCTTTTTGTCCGAGACGCTCCGGACGATGATGTATCCCTTGCTCGTAACGTCTTTGGAACTGGGGCCGAAGCGCGTCACAGAGAAGCCGAGCGTTACCTTCTCGGAAGGGATCGCGAGTTTCTTGTTCAACTCGAAATCTCTAAGTTCCAACACGAGCAACTGGTCCTCATCGATATCAGGTCCATGCACGATCTCTTCCATGTGACGCGTAATCCGCAGGACGAGCGGGCCGTCGCCGGCGTTGGCGCTGCCGGTAAAAATGGCCCTTGACGACGCGAGGTGGGCGCACCCGCAAAGCGCGGTGAGGGCAAAAACGGCGGCTGTGGTGAATCGTGTCATGTTCGATAATCGATCGAGTCGCCATTATTGAACGAAACGGCACCCGTCACAAGCGAAACCAAAAACCGCGCCAACTCTTCGGGAGACTTCAGCGTCAGCGGGTCCTCTTGCGGGTAAGCCTCGGCTCGCATTTGCGTGCGTGTGCCACCGGGATTGAGCGCAATGACTTTGACGCCGGAGTGTTCGACTTCCGCGGCAACCGTCTTAGTGAATCCTTCCACTCCCGACTTCGCCACCGCGTACGCGCCCCACCCCGGTGCGGCGCGCTGGCCGGCGCCCGAGGACATATTAATGATCAGCCCGCTACGCTGAGGAATCATCAGCCGTAACGCCCCCCGCGTGCACAAGAATACGCCGCGCAGATTCACCGCCATCGTTTCATCCCACTCCTTCACGGTAACTTCCACCATCGGTTTGCGTGGCGTGAGAATGCCGGCATTGTTGACGAGGATGTCGAGTCGTTTTAGCCCGGCAAACAATCGCGCAACGTCTTCCTCCCGGCTCACGTCGCAGCCTTCGCTCCGCGACGCCGTCACGACGGTTGCGCCTTCCCGCCGGTACGCTTCGGCGACCGCGTTGCCGATGCCACGGCTGGCGCCGGTCACCACCGCAACTTGACCGTCCAATTTGCCCATCAGGCAAACTCCTGCAAAATCTCCGCCACCTCGACGTCGGAGATCTGGCTGAAATCGCCATAAAATTGTCCCACGCCGGCGAAACTTTCCGGTACAAACAGGCAGATGACTTCGTCGACCTCCTTCATCACTTCGAGCGCCTGCACCGTGTCGGGCGGACCGACCGGCACCGCGACCACGAGTTTTTCCGGGCCCGACTGTGCCGTCAATTGCGCCGCCGCGATCATCGTCGCCCCGGTCGCCAGTCCGTCGTCCACCAGAATGGCGATGCGGCCGGTCACTGGAATGTGCGGTTTGACGGCTCGGTACAGTTCGCTCTGTCCCGCGATCTCGCTCCGCCGCTCTTCGATTTCAGCCTGCAGATACGATTCATCGGCTCCCGTCGCGCGCACCACCTCGTCATTCAGAAACGCGCGTCCTTGCTCACAGATCGCGCCCAGAGCCAATTCGGGATTGCCGGGCGCGCGCAGTTTTTTCACGAGCAACACGTCCAGCGCGCAACCCAACATGCGAGCCACCGCCGCGCCGACCACCACGCCGCCGCGGGGCAAGGCGAGGATCAATGGGTTGACCGACCGGAAACGCTCCAACGCGCGGGCGAGTTGCTGGCCGGCATCTGCACGATTTTTGAACATGGCCGCGTCTCTAAGGTTTCTCCACGCTGCTCTTGTACGCGAGGATACCGTTGGCCACCGCTTTCGCCAACAAATCCCGGTAACTCGCCGAGAGGATTTTCTTTTCCTCGGCGCGGTTGGTGAGAAAGCCCGCCTCGACCAGGATGGCCGGACAACTCGCCCCGCGCAGCACGACAAATCGCGCGCGCCGTACACCACGATCTTCCGCGCCCGCCACGCGCACCACCGATTGTTGCACGCAATGCGCGAGCCACACGTTCTGCTCGTCGAACCGGTTGCCCGGCGACGCGTTGTCATCGTTGCTGAGTGACCATGATGTTGCCGTGGACGCCGCGCCCGCTGGTGGCAGGCAGTACGTCTCAATGCCTTGCGCCGCGCCACCGGAATTGAAATGCAGACTGACAAACAACTCGGCGCGCTGCGTCTTCGCAAAATCAACCCGGTCGTCCAGCGACAAGGTGCGGTCTGACGTGCGCGTCAGCACCACACGCACGTCGTTGGTTTCCAGGCAACGCTTCACCCGGTTCGCCAAATCCAGCGTGAACTCCTTCTCGTACCGGCCCGCGCGCCCGTGCGTGCCGCGATCGGCGCCGCCGTGGCCGGGATCGAGCACGATGGTGCGGATCACCGGCTTCGGCGGGGGCCGGCCCTTGCGTAAGACCGGATCAATGACCTTCAGCACGTCGACCGAACAGATCCACAACTTTCCGCTCGCCACGACGACCGGGGCGCTGAGCCAGTGGCGCACGCCGTTGAGCAGGATGTCGCGCCGTTCGTTCTCGACAATGAGCTGGGCGACACTCGTCTGGTATTGCGCGCGGTCGGCTTGCCGGCTCGAGTCCCGGCCCAAACCGTAAAGCTGCGCCACGTCTTTGACGGCAACGTACGCGTGACCGGCGATCCGGCGCGACTTGAGCGCGGGCACCGGCGGTTGCGCCACTGCCGCGAGACACGCCAGCGCGAGCAGGCAAACTGTCACGCGCAACTTCATCCACCACATCCTCGTCGTCCTCCTTGGTCAAAAGAAATCGCACAAACGTCCCGTCCAGTTCAAGGCAAATGGACCGATTTTTCGTTGACGCTTGGCGGATGCGTCCCTACATTTGGGCGACGCGGCGCCGTCCACAAGACGTTCCAACTTCGACGTTGTGGCGAGGAGAAATCATGACGACTGTGGCAAAAGGTCTGGAGGGAATTGTTGTAGCCGCGACCAAAATCGGCGATGTGGTCGGCGACATCGGCGAGTTGGTTTACCGGGGTTACAACATCAACGAGCTCGCCGGCAAAGTCTGTTTCGAGGAAGTTGTCTACCTGCTCTGGGAAGGCCACTTGCCAAATCGCCAGGAATTGCAGGCGTTGCAGGATGATCTGATCGCCGCCCGGCCACTGCCGCATTCCGTGGTCGAGATGTTGAAGCTGCTGCCCAAGGACGCGAAGCCGATGAATGTCCTGCGCACCGCCGTCTCGATGCTCGGCGCATGCGATCCCGAAGCCGACCTCAACACGCCCGAGGCCAACCGGCGTAAAGCCATCCAACTCACGGCGCAATTGCCGGTCATCGTCGCGAAGTTTCATCGCATCCGGCAGGGCAAACCCATCGTCCAACCGTCAGCGAAACTCAATACCGGCGCGAATTTCCTGTACATGATTACCGGCGAAGAACCCAACGATGAGTCCGTCAACGTCATGGACATGGCGCTCGTGCTGCACGCCGAACACGGCTTCAACGCCTCGACGTTCTCGGCGCGCGTCACCATCGCCACGCTCTCCGACATGTATTCGGCCATCACCAGCGCCATCGGCACCCTGAAAGGCCCGTTGCACGGCGGTGCGAACGAAGGGGTCATCCACATGCTCCAGGAAATCGGCGACGAGAGCCGCGTGGACGAGTACATCCGCGCCAAACTTCACAACAAGGAACGCATCATGGGCATCGGCCATCGCGTGTACAAGACGCTCGACCCGCGCGCTGCGCACCTGAAACGTCTCGCGGAGAAGCTTTCCGCAAAAGTGGACCCGAAGTGGTTGCGCATGAGCGAACACATCGCCGAAATCATGAAGAAGGAAAAGAACCTTAACGCCAACGTGGATTTCTATTCGGCCACCGTGTATCACAGCCTCGGCATCCCGACCGACTTGTTCACCCCGATTTTCGCCATCTCCCGCGTCGCCGGCTGGACGGCGCACGTGCTCGAACAACTCGCCGACAACCGTCTCATCCGTCCGCTCAGCGCCTACGACGGGCCGCGCGACCTGAAGGTCGTGCCCATCGACAAGCGTTGAGCCGACCGGTCCCCGATGAACATTCACGAGTATCAAGCCAAGGAAATCTTTCGCCGCTTCGGCGTGCCGGTCGCCGCCGGCGGCGTCGCGTTCACACCCGAAGAAGCCGAGAAGATCGCGCACGGCCTGAAAACCGAAGTCATCGCCGTCAAAGCCCAGATTCATGCCGGTGGCCGGGGCAAGGCCGGTGGCATCAAATTGGTAAAGACTTCCGAAGAAGCCGGTAAGGCCGCACGCGAGTTGATCGGCAAGGTTCTCGTCACGCATCAAACCGGGCCGACCGGCAAGGAAGTCAAAAAAGTTCTCGTCGAAGCCGGTGCCAAACCGAAACGCGAACTCTACTTGAGCGTGCTCGTGGATCGCGCCATCTCGCGGCCCACTTTCCTCGCCAGCACCGAAGGCGGCATGGACATCGAAGCCGTAGCCGCGAAGACTCCGGAGAAGATTTTGAAGGAAGAGATCGACCCCGCCGTTGGAATGCAACCGTTTCAAGCCCGGAAGCTCGCGTATGCGCTCGGACTCGGCGGCGAATTTCTCCAGCCGGCCGTCACGCTGATGCTGAACCTATACCGGGCATTCGTCGAGACCGACGCGTCGCTCATCGAAATCAATCCACTCATCACGACCGATGACAACCGGGTGCTGGCGCTCGATGCGAAGATGAACTTCGACGACAACGGGCTGTTTCGTCACAAGGACATCCTTGCCATGCGCGACCTCAACGAGGAAGACCCGCGCGAAGTCGAGGCGAGCAAATTCAATCTGAACTACATCGGGCTGACCGGCAACATCGCCTGCATGGTCAACGGTGCCGGCCTCGCGATGTCCACGATGGATATCATCAAATACTACGGCGGCGAACCGGCCAACTTCCTTGACGTCGGCGGCGGCGCGAGCACCGAGCAGGTCACCGAGGCGTTCAAAATCCTGTGCGCCGACAAGAACGTGCGCGGCATTCTCGTCAACATCTTCGGCGGGATTATGAAATGCGACGTGATTGCCAACGGCATCCTCACCGCCGTCAAACAGGTGAAGGTCAATGTCCCGCTCGTCGTCCGTCTCGAAGGCACGAACGTCGAACTCGGCAAAAAGATTCTTAAAGATAGCGGCCTCGCCATCATCCCGGCTGACTCGATGGCCGACGCTGCGCAGAAGATCGTCAAAGCCGCCAAGTAAACTATGAAACTTTATCTCTATTACGAAAACGTCCAGCAGCCGCTCGCGATTGAGCTACCGGAAAACGAACTCGATGGCTTCATGAAAGAATACGAAGAGGCGTTGCACGACACGGCGGTCGAGACGTTTCAGTGGAAGAAATCCAGCTTCCGCATCGGCGGCCTGATGGCCATCGTCCATGAGAGCCATGCCGGAAAGAACTGAATGAGCATCCTCGTTGACCACAACACGCGGCTCATCGTGCAGGGCATTACCGGCTCGGCGGGCAAGTTCCACGCCGAGCAATGCCTCAAGTACGGCACCAAGCTCGTTGGCGGCGTCACGCCGGGACGCGGCGGCGAAGTCGTGGAACTCGATTCGCAAAAGATTCCGGTCTTCAACACCGTGTCGGAGGCGGTAAGCGAGACGGCAGCGAACGTGACCGTGATCTTTGTACCGGCGCCGTTTGCCGGCGACGCAATTCTCGAAGCCGCGGATGCCGGTATCGAGTTGGTCATCACCATCACCGAAGGCATCCCGGTCATTGACATGGTGCGGGTGAAACGCGCGCTCGAAGGCACGAACGTCAAACTCATCGGCCCGAACTGTCCCGGCATCATCACGCCCGGCGCGTGCAAGATCGGCATTATGCCCGGTTACATCCACAAGCCGGGGCCGGTCGGCGTCATCTCGCGCAGCGGCACGCTCACCTACGAAGCCGTTTGGCAACTCACCAGCCGGGACGTCGGCCAATCCACGTGCATCGGCATCGGGGGCGACCCGGTGAAAGGACTAAACTTCATCGAGTTGCTCGACATGTTCGAAACCGACCCGCAGACGGAGGCCGTCATCATCATTGGCGAGATCGGCGGCACCGACGAAGAAGAAGCCGCGCGCTGGATCAAAGACAACTTCACCAAACCCGTCGCCGCGTTTATTGCCGGCGCAACCGCGCCAAAAGGCCGGCGCATGGGTCACGCCGGTGCCATCATCAGCGGCGGCACCGGCACCGCGGCCGACAAAATCAAAGCCCTCGAATCCTGTGGCATCGCCGTCGCGAAAACCCCGGCCGAAATCGGCGAGACACTGATTCGGTTGATGAAGTGACAACACCGCATCGTCCATTCGACCCGGGCCGCACGATTCCGCACGCGGAACTGATGCAGCTCCCGATACTCCGGTACGACGGCCCGATTCATCTGGTGAAGACCGAAGCCGACTTGCAGCGTGCCTCGCACGACATTCAGCACGAACACGTCGTCGGCTTCGACACCGAGACGCGTCCGACCTTCAAGAAGGGTCAATCACACGCTCCAGCCCTCGTGCAAATCGCCGCGAGCCGCGCGGTCTATCTCTTCCAACTGTCGCACATGGATTTCTCGCACGCGCTGACTGAACTGTTCGGCAATCCGAAACTCATCAAAGCCGGTATCGCCCTCGACCGGGACCTCGTTGACTTGCGGAAACTGTTCATGTTTGAAGCGAAGAACTTTCTCGATCTCAGCGACGTGGCGAAACACCGGGGACTGAAACAGTCCGGCGTCCGCAATCTGGCGGGACTGTTCCTCGAAGGTCGCATCACCAAGAGCATGCAGACTTCGAACTGGGCGCAACCACGCCTCTCGGAAAAGCAAATGCGTTACGCCGCCACCGACGCTTGGGTCTGCCGGGAGTTGTACCTGCACTTTGAACAGCGTGGCTTCTTGAAAGACCTCCCGCCCTCCAAGCCCCCGCCGAAACCGGCAAGAGGGTGATTGAGTTGCGCCCGAAACATCGCGGGCGCATCTCGCAGACTCGCCTTGTCGAAGCCGAATGCGGCACTGACTCTGAGTAATCGGTCGGCTTTTGAGAGATTCACATCGGCTTCACTTCACCAAGTCCACCGGATGATGTTGCAGCACACGACGGCGTAGCGTCGTTTGGCTCCGCTCCCCGCATGGTCGTGTCTGGGTCGTAGTTGCGATGGTTTGCCTGCCGGTAGTTGGATTCTGGCATTTCCACCCTAGAAAGCTCAAACAGGGCGTTTCGTGGTGTTAGGAGGCAGATTACCGGCGTTCGCAGCGTCTTTTGTGTTGTCCGCAGCCGGTTTCGTGGAGTGTTGGGGTGCGTCTCACTGACGCGTCTCTGTCTGCTGTCGCAGCTATAGATAGCACTATCCATAGATCACTGAATGATGTTGCGGGTCGGTTTGGTGCGCCGCGGAGAGAGCCTTCGACAAGCTCAGGATGACAACCACCGGCACGGAAAAAAGTGGAAGTGGGCGGCGGCGCGACGGACGCGTGTAAGAAGATTTCTGATACGGCTGTCAGAGATTTTCTTTCACACCAATTGAACGGGGCCGGACAGTTTTGAGAAGTCGCGGCGAACATTTCCGGCGGCGAAGTTGCCGGTGTTCGTTTCGGTGAACCTGTTTGCGAGGAACGAAATCCCTGATACATCGGATACCGATGTATCAGCTGACGTGATGGCGTGTCATTGTCCGCGCGGTAGGGACACCTTCCAGTGGAAGGTGTCGTTGGTCAATGACCAAAGCGCATGGTTTGAGTGCGTGAATGACGAAGTCTCGCAGGCTGAAGCCTGCGGCTACAGACCAAGCGCACTGCGGATGTCGGTGACAAGCGCGTCCGGTTCCTTCGCGGCGTCCAGCGTGATTGCGTCAGCGGGTTCTTCCAGCGTTTCCAACTGACTTGTCAGCAGCTCGGCGGTGAAGAAATGACCCTTGCGTTCTTTCAGACGTTTTTGCAGCAAGCCGTGGTCGGCTTTCAAATAGATCAGCCGCACGTCGTCATGAGGCGAGAAGAGTCGGTCGCGGTAGGCGTGCTTGAGCGCGGAGCAAGCGACGAAGGCGGATTGTTTCTCGCGTTGAAGTTTCTCGATGAGTTGCCGGAGCGTCGTCAGCCAACCTTCCCGGGCGGCATCGGTCAGCGGAATGCCGCGACTCATCTTCTCGACGTTGGCGGGCGGATGGAAAGCGTCGCCGTCGTAGAATGGCCAGCCTAACTCTTGGGCGAGACGTTTTCCGACGGTGGTTTTGCCGGAACCGGCCACGCCCATGAGCAGGACGACCATGCAGTCAGATGATCATCGCCAGTGGCCGGGTTGCCACGCGTATCGGTGGCCGTATGGCGACCAGCGGCCCGGTACCCAGTACGCATGACGGTAAGGCGGTCGTGCCCAACGTCCCCTCACCCACGCCCATCGTCCGCCGTAATTTCCCCAGTAACCGGAGATCCAGATGAAGCCGGGCCCGGGCGCAACGACGTATTGCTCGACGATGGGAGGCGGGGGTGGCTGACTGACGTAGACAGCTTCCTCGGGTTGGCCGACAGCGGCCGGAGATGGTGCACCGGCAGTGCTCGGGGTGTTGATCATGAAATCAATAACCTTCTCGCTCACGCCGGCATCCTTCAGGTCGATGATCTCTGCCGTGGTGAGGCGATAGGCCGTGTGCGCGTTGCGAATCTGGCTGATGATGACTTCGTCGCTGACGCCGGCTTTCGCCAAAGCCTTGATGTCGGCAAGGCCGAGCGGTTGACCTTGGTCAACGCGCTGCATCGTTTGCGGCGCTTGTTCCACAAGGCGTTCACGTTGCGCCTGGTCAATGGAGTTGCCGATGATGCCGCCGGTCAGCGCGCCAATCGCGCCGCCGATGGCGGCACCCGCTCCGGCATTACCGGTCGCGCCGCCGATGATGGCGCCCGTACCGGCCCCGATGACGCCGCCGCCGAGTGCGCCGGACGCCGTGCGGTCCGGTCGGCCTTCGGGCGTGTAGCAGCCGGCCAGCACAAGCATTGCGGATAAAGCTGTCAAACCGATCAATGGATGTTTCATGTTCAAGTTCCTCCTGACTCTAATGACAGTAACACCGACTTCGACGTTCAGTTGCGCCGAATATTCAGTCTAGGAAGGTTTCACTTCAACGCGGATGGGGTCTTTGATGTGGAGGTCGCGTTGCGGGAACGGGATTTCGATGCCGTGCTGTTTGAACTTGTCCCAGATGGCGAAATTCAGTTCACTGCGCAAGGCACCGGGGCGGCTCACCATATCAACCGACCACACGCGCAGTTCGAAGTTCAGAGCGCTGTCGCCAAACTCGACGAAGCGCACCGAGGGCGGTGGTTCTTTGAGAGCGTGTGGGTTGGCGGCGGCGACTTCGAGCAGCAGTTTTTCGACGAGGCGCGGATCGCTGCCGTAGCTGACGCCGACCGGGATGCGGAACCGCACCTTTGGATCGCCGATGCTCCAGTTCGTGACTTGACCGGAGATGAACTGCGAGTTGGGCACGATGATCGTGATGTTGTCGTTGGTGACAATCGCCGTGCTGCGCGCGCCGATGCGGACGACGTCCCCCTCGGTGCCGCTCACGTCCACGCGGTCGCCCACGCGGATCGGACGTTCGGTCAGCAGGATGAGACCGCTAACGAAGTTGTGGACGATGTTCTGCAGGCCGAAACCGATGCCCACGCCCAGCGCGCCGGCAAGGACCGTCAGTGAGCTGATATTGACGCCGATGGTTTCCAGACCGATGAGAACGCCGAGCACCAGCACCACGTAACCCGCGATCCGCGCGATGGCGTACTGCAGACCGACGTCCATCTTGGTGCGCGCCAGCACACGTCGGCGCAGGAGGTGACGAATTACGCGCGACAGCAAGACGGCCAGCAGGACGACGAAGACAAACTCCACCATTGTCGCCAGCGAAACCCACGTCTGACCGAGTTGAAACAGCGGCTTGGTGAAGAGACTGAGGATTTCGTTCCCGGTCATAAGGCTACTTCCCAATCGTAATCCAGCGACGCATCTTGGCGGATTTCTCGACGGCGTCGAGCACAATCTGATTGGCGAGGCCGTCCTCGAACGTCGGCTGCACGGACTTCTTGTCTGCGACGGCGTTCACGAAGTCGGCAACAGTATGAACGAAAGTATGCTCGTAGCCAATGATGTGACCGGGCGGCCACCAGTTGCCGATATACGGATGCACCCCGCCCTGCGTAACCAGTATGTCGCGGAAGCCGCGCCGGTCGGGCGGATCGGCCTCGTTGTAATACTTGAGCCGGTTCATGTCTTCGAGGTCGAAGGCGAGCGAGCCTTTGCTGCCGTTGATCTCGATCTGGATGCCGTTCTTACGGCCGAGCGCGAACCGGGTGGCTTCGAGATTCGCGAGCGCGCCGTTGGTGAAACGACCAACGAACATTACCGCGTCGTCCACGGTCACCTTGCCCTTCTTGCTCGGTTCTCCCGGTAGCGGTCGCTCCTTGATGAACGTTTCCATCTGGCCGCACACTTCCCTGAATTCGCCGACGAGATACCGGCCGAGGTCAATGATGTGCGCGTTGATATCACCGTGGGTGCCGGAACCGCTGATCTTGCTTTGCAGCCGCCAGACGAGCGGGAAGTTCGGATTGACGATCCAGTCCTGCGCATAGCGGGCCCGGTAATGATAAATCTGTCCGAGATCACCGGCATCGATCATCCTCTTCGCGAGCACGATGGCCGGTATGCGTCGGTAGTTGTGGCAAACCATGTTGACGACACCGGCTTTCTTGACGGCGGCGACCATCGCCTTCGCCTGTTTCACGTCGAGCGCGAGTGGCTTCTCGCAGAGGATCGCCTTGCCAGCTTTGGCGGCGGCGATGGCGATCTCGGCGTGCGTGTCGTTCGGCGTGTTGATGTCCACAATGTCAATGGTGCCGTCTTCGACGACCTCGCGCCAATCGGTCTCGAATTTTTCCCAGCCGAACCGGTACGCCATCGCGGCGACACCGGCTTTGTCGCGGCCGCAGATGACTTTCATGATCGGGCGCGCCTTGAGATCGAAGAATTTGTCGGCCTTGAGCCACGCGTTGGAGTGGGCGCGCCCCATGAACTTGTATCCGATCATCCCGATGTTGAGCGTTCTCGGCATGGAATCCTCGCGCGCGCGTTAAAAAGGTTTGAAATCTCGCTGGGAAAGTTATAGTGATTGTGTTGCCCCGTTTTGTCGAGCAAAAGAAAGGAATCAGTCCATGACGACGCCTCACGTGAAGCTCTTTATCCCTGGCCCTGTGGAGGTTACCGAGGAAACCTTCGCCGCGATGAGCCAGCCCATGATCGGTCACCGGGGAACAGGATTTCAGGATTTGTACGCCTCGATCCAGCCGAAACTTCAGCAGCTTCTCCACACGAAAAATCCGGTATTCATCTCCACCTCCTCCGCTTGGGGTGTGATGGAAGCGTCCATTCGCAACCTCGTCGCCAAGAAAGTGCTCAACTGTTGCTGCGGCGCGTTCTCTGACAAATGGTTCGACGTCTCGAAACGTTGCGGGAAAGATGCCGAGGCGCTGAAGGTTGAATGGGGTCAACCAATCACACCCGAGGCGGTGGATGCGAAACTGAAGACCGGTCAATTCGACGCTATCACCCTCATTCACAACGAAACCTCCACCGGCTTGATGAACCCGCTCGCCGACATCGCGAAGGTCGTGCGGAACTACCCGGATGTGATGTTCATCGTGGACAGCGTCAGCTCGATGACCGCGGTGAAAATCGAAGCCGACGCGCTCGGCATTGACGTGTTGCTGGCCGGCACGCAGAAGGCGTGGGCGATGCCGCCGGGACTCGCCGTGTTCTCCTGCAGCGAACGCGCACTGAAAAAGGCGGAGACGATTCCGGGACGCGGCTACTACTTCGACTTCATCGAGTTCAAGGCCAACCACGACAAAAACATGACCATCTCGACGCCGAGCATCCCGCACGTCTACGGATTGAAGTTTAAACTCGACCAAATCGAGAAGGAAGGCATCGAGAATCGTTACGCGCGTCACCTCAAGATGGCACAGATGACCCGCGAATGGGCCAAGTCGCGTGGCTTCGAACTCTTCCCGAAGGCCGGCTACGAGTCGGTCACGCTCACGTGCGTGAAGAACAACAAGAACATTGACGTCGCCAAGCTGCAGAAGGCGCTCCGGGAAAAATACAAGGTCCTCATCGACGGCGGCTACGGCCAGATCAAGGGCAAGAGCTTCCGCCTCGCCCACATGGGCGACGTGACACCCGACGAGATCGCCAAGCTGCACGGGATGCTCGACGATTGCCTCAAATCATTATAGGCGAGAAAAGCTCAATATCAGGAGGTCTGCACCGTGGGAGATTCGATCCAGAGAACAGAGGCCATAATCAAGGCGCACAAGGCAACGGAGCATCGCGACCTCCGTCGAACCGCCTTGACGCTCGTCGATGATTACTTGTGCGTATACAGGAAACGATTCACCGACACAGAACTCCGCGCGCTCAGAGAGGAGTGCTTTCGAATAGAGGCTGCTCGGTTGGGCATGAGCCGCACGGATGTTAATAACCATTGGCATGCGATTGTTGATATCGAAAAGCTTAGCAAGAGAATCGCAGAGGGGGAAGAAACCGCGACGGGTTTTCCGGGCGATATTTCCGTCCCACTCACAACGCGACGGCGGTCCACACCCCGGAACGGTCGCGTCAAGCGCGCCATCAAGCGGTTCCAGGGACTTTCTCATCGCGATCTCAAGATGCTAATTCGTGAGGCAGATTTGAAATGGGCGCGAGAGCTTTTAAGCAAACGCAAGCCGGACGCGGACTTGTTCTTTCTCGCAATCTCCAAGCTGTCAAATTATAGCGTTGCGCTGGCACGCTGGAAAAGCTTGGTTGAGAGCTGTTATCAACGCCTCTCTGAGCAAGACCGCAAAAATGTCCGCTCAGATATCTTAGGGTTCTACTGGATGCTTCGGGATTACCGCGCGTTGGAGGCGTTCTTGCCGGCCAAGCCTCGCCGGTGGGTGGAGGCCCCCCAAGAGATGGAAACGTATCTTCGTTTGAAGCGTCTCTCCAAAGCCAAGGTGTTAGCAGCGCTCTGTGAATCCAAGCTCCATCCGGAGAAGCGATTCCGCTACGAACTGCCGCTACGGTTGGCGTTGTCTCAATACTACGCTCATATCGGCAACTATAACTCCGCACTCGAACAACATCGCAAGATGGATACCGGTAATCTCTGGGATTACGGAGAGTACCAGCGCCTTATTTCAATCAAGGCAAATGAAGCGCTGCTGATCGCGGAGAAAGCCCAACAAGAAATATCGCAATCGGCAAAGAAGGCTCGCTCGAATGGCGATCCGGTGGTACTCAATGAGAAACGACAACTCAAATGGACGATTTCACGACTGCGTGCTATCAGAAGGAGGCTAGACTAATGACTGCTCTTCGAGATTCAACGCGAACATTTGATCCGTGGATCGGTAGCCGTTATACCACCGATGGCATCCGAGGTGTTCGGCTGCTCATCCTAGGCGAATCGCATTACGGCTTCCCCGGCGAGATGCGCCCGACTTTCACGGCGGACGTTGTTCGAGCGCTGGGGCAGCAGCACCGGTTCCGTTTCTTCACTGTTATCCAACGATTGGTGACGGGCGGGAGTGGCTGGCTCTCGAATGACGACCGCAGCGAGTTTTGGGAACGAGTAGCGTTCTATAACTACATTCAATCATTTCCGGGGACTCGTCCGCGCTGGCGACCGACGCCGGAGATGTGGTTAGCCGCCCGCGAGCCGTTCCTCCAGACCTTGTCTGAGCTCTCGCCCCAATTGTTGCTGGTACTGGGTCTTGAGCTTCACCGCAACCTCCCGGAACTGCCGTTCAGAATAGGTGTGTGCATTGTTTCTCACCCATCGTACCCCGGCGGTTTCCGGTATGCTCAGTGGCAACCGGTGGTGCAAGCTGCACTACTGGAAGCGATGCTGCCTAAAACTTAGATGTGTCGTTGATAGGTGTGTTTTGAAAAGCGGGCAGATCCAGTGACGATCACGAAACAAACTGTCCTCGACGCCGTCGCATCACTGATGCGACGGCGTTTCGATGTCGTCCCCGAACGCGACAAGCAGTTTGGTCCGGTCACCGTCGATCTCTACTTGCCGGCTCCGCTTCATTGCGCGGTACAGTTCGATGATGCGACGCATTGCACGCGCGAGCGCGCCGCAACCCTTGCGAGCTACCCTCCCGACACGCCGTTGAACTTCGACGTGCGCCGGTACCTCGTCGATCAAACTCCCGGCAGCGCAGAGCTAGCTGAGAAGGACAAGCTGGCCGATTTCATCGAAGGACTGAATCCAACGGTGCGCATCCGGTATGACGAAATCGCGGAGTTACCGGGTCTGCTGGAAACGCGCGTCGAGAATTTGCTCGCGCGGCGGTTCGCCTTCCATACCGGCACGACCTTCCAACACATGCTCGACAATGCCGGCGCCAAGCCCCACCAGACACACGGCGGTTGACAAGCGAAGTCGAATACCACACACTTGTGTGGTATGAAGCTACGGCACCAACGAATCCTGCATGTGGACGGCGATTCCTTCTTCGCCTCCTGCGAGATCGCGCTTGATCCGACGCTGAAGAAACGGCCGGTGTTTGTCGGCGGCGGACGACGCGGCGATGGGATAGTGATCGCGGCCAACTACATTGCCAAAAAGTTCGGCATCATTACCGGCATGGCCTGCTTCGAGGCTAGACACAAATGCCCGGACGGCGTGCTGGTCCGTCCGCACTACGACGAGTACCGGCGACTCTCCATCGAGATGTTCCGTCGCGTTCGTCACTACACTCCCCTGCTCGTCCCGACTTCGATTGATGAAAGCTTCATGGATTTCACGGACTCGCCGCGCGTGTTTCGCTGCCGGACGCCGACCGAGTTGGTCACGCACATGAAACGCGAGATTGCCGGTGAAGTCGGCCTGCCGGTTTCGATGGGATTGGGTTCGTCGCGCTGGCTGGCAAAGCTGGCGACGGAGCATTGCAAGCCGGACGGCTTCTGCGAAGTGACGGAGGAACAAGAGCGTGCCTTCCTGCGCGACGTGCCGATCCAGAAGCTGGCCGGCATCGCCACGCGACGGGCGCGGTCGCTGCGGGCGCTGGGCGTGTGGACGCTCGGCGACGTGGCGGAGTTGCCGTTGGGATTGCTAGAGAAACGCTACGGGTTTTTCGGCTTGGAATTGTGGTTGTTGGCGACTGGCCAGTTGCGCGAAAGACTTTCTCTCGCCAACAAACCGCGCTCGTGCATCGGCAGCGCCACCACTCTGCCCTACGATGAGTCCGACTACGAATCGGCGTTGCTGTTTTTGCTCGATCAAACTGCGCGCGTCATCACCACGTTCTTCCGCGAGAATCTGAAGGCGCGCGAGATGGGCGTGTACATCCGCTTCAAAAATCTGGAAAGCAACGGCGCGAGTGTAAAATTTCCCGCCGCCGAGTTTGAGCCGTGTGTCATCAACCCGGAAGTCGAGCGGCTCTTCCGGCAACTGGTCGCGCACGCAGAACAGCCGATCCGGCAGGTGTGCATCAACTTTTGGAACATGCAGCCGCTGGATTTGCAGCCGAAGTTGTTTGGCGGCGATGAGGAGTTCAAGCGCCGGGAATTGCATCATGCTCTGGAGGAAATCGAAGCGCGCTACGGACGCCGTAGCGTCAAGACCGGTACGCGTCTGTTGCTGGAACAAGAAGCTGCACACTTGGTCAGCAACAAAGCCAAG
>JBGQCJ010000027.1:0-40207 GCA_041495285.1 Verrucomicrobiia bacterium | reverse complement strand
CTATACTCGTCATTTGATGCATCCCAATAATAAACAATAACTGATAAGTTATCTCCTTCTGGGTCTAAATTATCACTGTGCAACCACCCAGCATCATACGCACCACTCAAATTCAAATAAGCTGATCCATTTGTAAATAATAAGTCTTGTAAATTATAAGTCTCATTCTGTAGGCTTCCTCCTACGCCTGGAAGAGTAAGATTACCAGAGACATTTGCTTTTATCCAATATCCTTTGTTTTGTCTGAGATTCTGATCATTCTGAGGGGAATATTTATACGCCCGCTTACCTGAATCACGGCGTGGGGTCGAGTTCTGACGGGGATGGGGTATAGTAGTTCCGTTGTCCGTCATGGCTTCGGGCGGGCCAGTAATCGTTGTCCTCACCAAGCGCACCTGTTCACGCGGCTAAACTGGCTTACAGGCTAACACGGGCACGCCTTACAAGGCAAGCCAATTCTTCGGCTTGCCGAGCTTCTCGACAGCCAAAAGCTTAGTGTCTCCAGCAGCTTCTTTGACCACTCCGCCACGTTCGGGCTTTGAACGTGCGTGTTTAGTGCTCCCGCCGAGCTTTGAACCTGGCTGTTCAAAGCAGGAAACTTCACTGAGGCCAGACGGGCATTGAACACTTCCGATCTATGCTCCCACCGGGATTTGAACGTATCTGTTCAAAGACGGAAAGGTTTATAAAGCCGCTCGATCTCGTATTTGGCATGACGATTAAGATTCGCGCGCATGGAATCTACCTCGACACGCTCAAGAAGAGCGTCCATCACTGGAAGGTTTCCGCTGCGACTAAAACTGAACTCCTGCAGTTTGTAGGCGACTTAGATGTCGGCAAGGTTAATCGCGGTCGCAGGATCTCAGAAGGACGGCAGGCTAAATACCTGAACTCGCTCAAGATTCCCTTGTTGTTCTTCAACAAGGCAGTGACAAGCGTGACCACCCCGGATGTGGAACGTTTCGAGAGAGCGCTTAGTTCGGACCAAATCATCAGTCAGTGGCGGCAACGACCGTATTCCGCCGCAACCAAGGTGGACATTCGCAAGGCGTTGAAAGTGTACCTGCGCTGGCGATTAGGCGAGGCAAAAGCGGTTGCGCTGGCGGGCTGGTTGGACACTCGTGACAAAGAGAAAACGCCTGAATTCCTGACCGAGCAGGAGGTGGAGCTGTTGTTTCGCAGATGCCGTACCCCAGAGCAGCGGTATATCGTTGCGATGCTGTTTGATTCTGGTGCGCGTGCCGAGGAGTTCATCAACATCCGATGTGAGGATATTCGCCTGCCCGAAGGGAAGGAAAACTTTTTGAAGATCGCGCTGCGTGAGGAATTCAGCAAAACAAAGGGTCGTACCATCTCACTTTATTGGCGGCACAGCCCAGCCGCAGTCACGGATTACGTAAAAGAACGGCTGGCGCAGGGCCTCAAGCCGCAAGACCCCGTGTTCGCCAAGACGTATGATGCAATGCGGATGTATCTTGCCCGACTGGGACGCATGGTTTTGAAAAGGCGTGTTTATCCCCATCTGTTCCGTCACAGTTCGGCAACGTATTACGCGACGAAGTTGAACCGTCAGGAACTCTGCTACCGCTACGGCTGGAGATTCAGCAGCAACATGCCCGATGTCTACATCTCACGATCGGGGATGGAAAATAAGGAACTCGATCAGAAATTCGCCGCCACCGAGTTGTCCGCCGTGAAAAACGAGTTTGCAGTGTTTGAACAAGCTGCAAAAATTAAGGACGACCGAATTATGCAACTGGAGAAAACCCTAGCCGACCTGAAGTCCAATGTCACAATGATTTCCGAAGTCCTTCGTACCAACCCCTCGATTGCCGAGGTCGAAGCCGCGCTGCTCCGAAAGAAAAGAGCGCAATCCGTTACACTCTGACTTCGACCGAAACACCGTTGAGCCTGCACAATCGACGCACTTCTTCCAGCGCTTCGTCGCTGGCATTCGCTACCAGATGCCCTGGCAACGCAATCCGCGTCGCTCCTGAGTTGATTTGCCGTTGCACCCACTCGATCAATTCTTGGTCCGGTTTAGACGACATTGTTCATGACACACCTCCTGAAGCGATGACGTTGAAGAAGCTTATAAATGTTGTTCTTGCGACGTAATCCCCATCCCCGCCAACCAACGATCTGAGCATCTTCACCAATAGACAGCAAGTACGTTGCCTTTCTCGCCAGTCTATCCGATTTAGCTTGCCTTCGCGCAAAGGCATGGCCACTCTCCGGTAGCTTCTGTTTCACCCCGCGCTAGGAGAAGCGTATGCGAGTCAGGGCGTTGGTCTTCGTTGTCACCTCTTGTTTCCTCGCAGTTTTTCACTCTGCTGGCCAAGACCAAATAATCATCACCAATGGTCTTACCCAAATCACCGAGGGGCTTTGTAAGGATGATGGGAATCTATTCTACATGCCTGACGGGCTCACCTGGCAAGTGTTTCCCCTCGACTACTGGCAGCCGAAGTGGATCGACTTCTCTGAGTACACCCTCTCTACTTTGAGATCCGATGCCACGTTCAGTGCGAATCCATGTGTGCTCAACCAGTCGCAGTACGGAGTTCAGCCTCTTCACCTCACGGTAACGCTCGATCTTCTTAGCGGAGATCTGATTTTGCGTCCCGCGTGTTCGACACAAGAACTTGGCCGTGTTTCCGCACCGACAGACTACCAACCCGGTCAGTGGCCGACGGGATGCCGAGTAGTCGAGCGTCTCTGGCAGGAATGGCAAACCGTTCAATCCGACCCGGACTGGCAGGAATGGTATGGATCAGATGCCAAACCGGTCCTCACTTTCGACATCCAACTGGCCGACATCAACGACGAACCCGCCTACGATGCTGCGCTTGCCGCCGGAGATGCCGCTTATGCGGAAGGCTCGGCGATGTCAGCATTATCGCTTGGAAGCATGGGGATGTTTGACTCAGAAGAATCGGGAGGGGATGAAGTCGGCACTGAAAGCTTTGACCCCTGCTCCATGACCAATTTCTTCATTTTCGGCATATCCAAGAACGTCGAAAGTTGGATGAAACTTACGTGGACAAGTCAAAGCAACACCCTATATACCGTCCAGTATGCCGAGGAATTGAGCACGAATACGGTCTGGCGTCCCGCGATTGAGAATTATCCAAGTCAAGGTTGCAGTACCATTTGGTCGGACACCGGTGATTTGCTCGCGATTCCGCCGCGAGACCGCCCGAGGGACGTAACCAAGCGTTTCTATCGAGTTATGAAATCGGAAACACTAACCAACGGCGTACCGACCGTGAGTGTCTCCATCTACAGCAACGATACGGCCAATGCAATCATAACTTTTGAGGTATCTGCGACAGCTTCCACGAACAGATTCATCGACCGAACCTCGATCTATATCGATGGCATTTGGTACGGGAACGCTTACGATTCTCCGTATCGAATCACCGTTGATACCAAGCGACTCCTTAATGGAGATCATACGGTAATTGGAACTGCCGATGATTCAGGCTCAGACGTAGAGCCCGGTGAAACAGCTTCGGACGGCGTCGAGCCGACGGCGAAAACTGCATCTGCGCCCTTGGCGCTTACAACAAGTAATTTCATCTCCGTCCTCTCCGTAAAGTACCCACTTTTCCGACCTTCGCAGGGACAAACCCAAGAAGTGTCGGCCACTTTGGGCGGTGTGACGAATTGGGTCGTCAACATCAAGAGTGCGGCTTCAGGCACAACCGTAAGGTCTTTTTCAGGCACTTCAAGCGGTGTTCTGGCGCTGTGGGATGGAAAGGACTCGGGGGGCTTCGACGTGGCGAGCGGCGCATACAACGCTGAGGTGAACACCGTCCCCCCGGTTAGCATGCCCTTTCCTCCAACCATGCCGTTTGTGACCGGGAACTTTGGAACTGCAGGAGTTATGTGGCAGGGCCACCATCCCAGCGGGAGCGCTTATTCCGCTCCGCGTAGATATCCGAGCGGCCCTAATATCCAATTCAGTTCCACAACTCAGCCCGCTTGGGGTCGTTTGAAGTCCACTTACGACATCGGCAACCAGTTCAGGCAAATGATGCAACAATTCGGATACACCGTGCCGCTTTACAAGAAGGATGACGAAGTAACCGGTGCTGATCTACGCAAAGCGAGTGCAGGTGGTAGCAATTCATTCAACTCTGTTAATATTGGGCTCTATGTAGGGCACGCAGCCGCCGCAAAGCCTGCATATTACGAAGTGGCGATTGGCTTCCCAGTCGCCTACATCCCTATCTGGAACAGCAAGAGTTCAACTGTGGATTGGGTTAGGACTACTGAAAGTGAATTTGGAAGCACAAACCTGCACTGGATGGCGTTGCTGGTGTGCAGCTATTTGCGAGACGATCCGCGCGGTGATGTGATTTATCCCGATTTAAAAAACAATCTCGTGCTTCCGATGAACACGGGCTTGCATATCCTGTGCTCTTACAAGACCGAGGCATGGCTCACAGCTAACTTCTCCGGTCATTGGATTCCTGCTCTCATGGGTTTTGCCGGTGCTGGCAACTCGACGGTAATTCAGGCATGGGAGTACGCTCGTAGCAAGACACAACCGGGCTTTCCTCGGGACTTAGTCCCGAACAAAGCGCGATCCATCTATTGGCCAGAATGTTTTAGCGACCACGTGTTCGGGTACGGGTCTCAAACCGAGCCCGACTCAGGCAACACGCAAGATGCGATTATGGAATACGACACTCCATGACTTCGGTTCGATGGTCGATAGCTGTCCTGCTTGCCATCCTGTCGGACGCGGTGGCTTCAAGAGGACAGTCCGTCGGGGCGATTCCAGAAGAGGAACTAGGGCAGCGAGTCGCCGTCAGCACCAGCCAAATTGTCTGGAAGGTGGACTCTGATCTGCCAAAAGAGGCGATGGTATACAGAACGAAGTCACGTCAAGTCGCTGACGCGGCTCTGTCAGCGCTCGTATCCAAATATGGTTGGAAGCAGCGCGCCATTCCTACGAGTTTTGGACAAGGCGAGCCGAACGCAATGACATTTGGCAATGAGACAGGAGACAAATACGTTACGTTCCATCCAGATTATGGTGGCTTTGAGTTATATCTCGCGGACAAATCAGGCTTCCGATATGACAAAACGACCAAGAAGCCAATCGTGGAAGCGTTGTTGTCAAATGAGGAAGCTCTGCGCCGATCCATCGACCTGCTGCCCATGGCAGGACTTTCGACAAATGACCTCGTTGTTTCTAAAGAGACGGGGTTGCCTTACTATGTGGCGTCCTGTAATCAGGTAGGATTTACCGACAGGGAAACGAAGGAGCGCAAGAAGCTTTGCACGAATACAAGAATCAAGTTCATGCAACAGGTCGGCGGGCACAAGGTCTACGGATTCGGCGGTGGAGGCTGCGCCGAGTTTATCTTCGTAAGCCACGGAGAATTGGCGTGCGTAACATGGCTGATGCGTGAGGCTGTGGCCTTCAAAAGGATGGAACTCAAGGATCGGAATGCTATTCTCGCCGCTATACGCAATGGTGAATGTTACTCATGGACGAAACGGGAATTCGCTGGAGAGAAACTGACAGTAACCGAAGTTGAGGTCGAGTACTACGAAGGGAACGAGCGTCGCCTGCAAGAATACTTCGTTCCACTCTATGCAATTGCTTGTCGGCTCATGGAAGCGGGGGCGGAAAGGGAGATCCATCTTCTACTGCCTGCTCTAAAGTAGACGCTGCTCGCCATGCAATGGAATCTTCCCAGAATTTGCTTGGTGACTACGCTTCTGACAGCATTCACGGTTACAGGGACGATCCTTCTACAGAGAACGCGCGTGGGGCGTGGCGCGACATCCCTCGACATCCTCTGTTATGCTGGGGGCTCGCTTCTGTTTTGGTTTGCTCTCGTCGTTCCCGTTATCATCTCGTGGGTTTACAGCCTCGACGGAAGTCTTGCCGTAGATTTTCTGGGCTGGCCTGAAACCATCCCTTTGAGCGTTTGGCTTCTTACAGGGACTCTTGGGGCAGTCATCTTCTGTGGACGATGGCGCTACAGGAGACACAAGTCGAAAACAGCATAAGTGTGGATACAGAGACTTCGCCACTATGCGTCTTGCAGATCAGGCGTTATATCGAGAGCAGTCCCTTCTACTATGCGGATTTCCTCTTCCGTCAGCCCGTAAAGCTCGTACACGAGGCGGTCAGTTTGGCGGTCGAGTTCGGTGCACCGACGCTCGTAGTAGGTCTTGTCCTTGTCGGTCTTGGCTTTCGCAAGCTGCTTCTTTGCCTCCAACATCTGCTCCACCAGCCGCACCATTTGGTCGCGGCGCGCCTTCTCGGCTGGATCGGAGAGGTTGGGGATGCGAATGGGAACTTGCGCCAAACTGAAGATGGTCACCTGCGGGAACGATGTCTTGAAGTCGGCGAACATCGTGCGCCAGAAAAAACCAGTAAGGCGTGAGTTGATTATGCCAAGCAGGTATAGTTCCATTTCGATGGAGTCGGCGCGAACGGTGAAGATGTTGCCCGTCACAGCGAGTGGCATTCGCAGAATGCTTGCCGTTGGCTCTTCGCAGATTTGGCGCACAACGAGCTTGTGCGGTGCGAAGTGCACTTGCTCATCCCAGCAGCCTCCCGCAGTCTTGGGCTTATTGAAGAGCACGAACTCCGAAGACCGTGCGGTGTGGTAACGGTGCACATCACTTCCAGCGATGATCGGGACATGGCGAGCCGTCTTCTTTGTTTTGGCGAAATACTTGTCACGGTCACCCGTGATCAAGCCCCTATTGATTGCGGCCACCTTTTCAAGTGGGACGAAGTCTCTTGTCAGACGTGTGATCACCGAGGCGTTATGGTCGTTGACCAAGATATTCCAGACTCGACCGGGAAGCCCAGCGAAGGTCGCTTGTCTAGTCCGTGACGTGAAAACGGGGGCTGTCACGATTTCCGGGCCAAGCTCAGCAGTCGTCAGTACCTGGTGAGAATCTCTTACCTTCTGGATTGTCTCACGGCGGAAGACCAGGACTGAGGTGTGAACGTCGGCATCAGCAAATACACGGCCACGAGCCACGGCAATCTGCTCGATGCAGCAGCGATCCATCAGCCATCCGCGCAAGCTCTCTGCGTATACGTTATTGAGGATCGTGGTAGGAATGATGTAGCTGAGATAGCCGTGCTCTTTCAATAGCGAGGCTGCGCGCTGCAGAAACAAGTGGAATAAATCTATCTTGAATTCCGCAGCCACGTAGTGACTACGCAGATACGCGAGTACCGTATCGCTGGTGTTATGTGGCTGCAACATCCGATATGGGGGGTTACCCACAACCGCGTCGAAACCGCCTCCCTTCACAATTTCGGGAAATGCAGCCTCATAATCCATCGGATTAAGCTCCCGTTCCTGTTGATGCCCGAACAAGTCACCACCTGCGATGTCAGAGCCGACGAGCGAGTTGCCGCAAACGATGTTCTTCGCGAGCGAAGGAAGCAGTGTTTCGTGAAACTCTAATTGATGGGCGTGGGCACTGGCGGTGGTTTCGTCTTTTAACAGTTTGAGGTAAAGAGAGAGTTGACAGACTTCGACGGCTTGGGCGTCGATGTCCACGCCGTATATGTTGTTAAGCAGGATTTCGCGTTTCTTGCGGAGCGAGAGATAGAACTTGCCGTCACGCTCGATACAGTCGCCCTTCTTCGCCTTGTTCGGGTTCTGGTTGTAATAATTGCCGTGATAAGTCAGCAGCAAATCGTAAACACCAAGCAGAAACGATCCGCTCCCGCACGCAATATCGGCGAACCGCATCTCGGCGACTTGGTCAGGCGTCCTGCCCGCGATAAGTTTGCCGACGGTGTTCTCGACGATGTAGCGGACAATGTACTCAGGCGTGTAATACACTCCGCCCGCCTTGCGGACTTCGGGTTTCTCCTCGACACGCACTCGCTTGTCCGTGGCGACGATGACCTTGCCGAGAAAGCGTTCGTAGATCGAACCAAGGATGTGGATCGGAATGGCGTTGAAATCGTAGGGCGAATTGATGTGAGCGAGACGTTCACAAATATCGGCAAAAGCGTCGCCATCCACACGAAACTTATTGCTGTCGAGGATGTCGTGGTGCTTGAAGACAATGCCGTTGTAGATGCCGTCGAGTCGACGGCTGGCCGCAACGAAATCTTCCCACGCGTTGCCCTTGTCGCCGAACCTGTCAACTAGGCGCTGGGATTCTATGCCTTTGTCTTCAAGGAAGCGAAGAAAGACGAGGCGGTCGAGGGTGCGCTGGGCCAATTCGGTGAGCGTCTCGCTGTCGAATTTGGGATTCCTGTTCTTGAAGGCGTGAGCTAGGGCCGTCCGATGCTCGTCGAGTTCCTTCAAGAAGGATTCGTCGATACTTTGATAACCACCGGGGAACAAACCCCGCTGGACGGCTTTACCGCGTGGCTTGGGCAAATCCTTGGCGCGTTTCTCCAACGAGCTGTCAGCAACGGCCTCGCGGGAGAAAAGCCAGTAGATTTCGCTGAATTTCTTGCGATTGGTGTAGTCAGTGTACTGATACTTCGCGATGGCGCGGTTGAGGGCAGTGTCGATGTCGGGTCTGTAACGGCAATCGAGGACATGGAACTGTTCGAAATCGGTAAGAACGGCGAGCGGGGTCTGACTATTCCAGCCGTAGCGGACCGTCTGAAAGTAGTTGTCTGCGGTGGCTATGTCGCCATGCGGCTTCTTGGCCTCGACGAAAAATCTCACGTCGCGGAAATTCGGCGCAACATGGAATGCGTAGTCAGCGCGACGTTGCCCAGCAGCCGAAACAGATGGTTCGACTTTGACTTCCTGCTCGTAGGGATTGGTTTGAACGTCGTGGTTTACATCCCAGCCCAGCGCGATGTAGAACTTGTCGATGAAATCTTTACGCACTTCAGCTTCCTGATAGTTGGACGAGAGATATCGGGCTTCGTTGGCTTTGAACGTAGCGGCGAGCCTGCTGACCTTTTCGAACGCCAATTCGAGCGCGGATTCGGGCATGGCACGGCAGTGTAGCAACGGTGATTCGGTCGAGCAAGCCGTCCGCGCTGTGTGTCAAGACCCCGAAGACTAACGACACCTTGTATGAGGGGTGTCAGTGAAATTGTCAGTAACGGTGTACTGAAGGTGCAGTGACGGAGCAGGGTTGAAAAGTGCTGGTGTAGTCCGCAAGTTGTTGTATACTAGGCTTCAGAATCCTAAGAAACCAGAGGACCTGGTGTCCGATTCCGACACCCGCCTCCAAACCCTGTTTTTCTAAGCGGATGATGATGATAAGGTATTGTTCAACGGTATGAGTCCTTTAGGTGATTTTTCTCCCGGTCAAGCATCGAGTCCGGAGGCGGTGCTGAACGAGTTGAAGCGGCAAGCGGAACGCAAGACGATGCTGAAGATGTTTTATTCCGCCGCCGACGCATTTCGTGATTACAAGGGGCCGTTTGCGAGCGAAACGGCGGTCGAGCGCGACAAGTTGGCCGCTGAATATGAGCAGCGCGGCCGGACGGCGGAAAAGAAACGATGGGGAGATGGATCCGGAGCGACAACTGCCGCACCCGCAAATCCATCGCCACGGCCCGCGCCGGCAACCACGCCGCCGCCCCGGCCGAAGGTTGCGGCCAGCCCGGCACCACAACCGCGCCGGGACGCCGCGCCGCGAAGGCCGTCGTCGCCGGTGCAGATTCAAGGCGGCCAGATCATCTTTGCCTGTCGGTGGTGCCACGAGAGCATCTCCGTGGACGCGTCGCAGGCCGGCAAGCTCCTGCCCTGTCCGAAGTGCGACCTGCTGGTTTCGGTTCCCAAACCGGCGGCGTGACCGTGGGACTGGCCGGGGCAAATAAAATCCTTCCCCTTTGTTTCCGGGTTTGGTAATCACCTCTGGGGTGAGTCATGAATGGCGTGTTCCTAGCATGAGTACAACTTTTTCGGACACCGATCTTGCTGAACTGAAAGAAGGACTGAAGCGTTGCAGCCCGGAAACCGTTGAAGCGGCCATCCGCTTTCGGGAAGACGGCGATGCGTCGGCGGTGCCGGCAATTGTCTATGGGATTCTAGAGCGCTATCAGCCGGCCACGGCACCGGTACCTCTGGCCGGGGCGAACGAGGAGACCCGGTTGGTTGAGGATCTCGGGCTCGATTCGCTGACGCTGCTGGAGATTGTGCTGTCCATCGAAGAAGTGCTCAAGTTGCGGATTGAGAACGAAGAGTTGAAGGGAATCCGCACGATCGGCCAACTCAATAAGTTCCTGCGCGACAAAATCAGCGGCGTGAAGCCGGCGGCGCCGGTCAAGCAATACAGCCGCGAGCATATTGCGCTGGTGCTGCCGCAGCAACCGCCGTTCATGTTTCTGGACGAAGCGGAACTCAACGGCGAAACGATCAAAGCCCGGTACACCATCAAGGGCGACGAGCATTTTCTCGAAGGTCATTTCAAGGACGATCCGGTCTTCCCGGCGTCCATCGTGTTCGAAGCGCTGGGACAGGCCGGTTGTTTGTGGTTGCTGGAGAAAGCGCCGGCGTTGCTCGCCAAAGAAATCAAGTCGAACCAGGTGCTCTTCGCCTCGATGGACGGCGCGCACTTTTACCGCAAGACCCGGCCCAGCGAACGCCTGGAGATCGAACTGAAACTGATCAAACTGCGCGAGCCGGTGGCGATTTTTGAAGGCACGGTCACCACCAACGGCGAGCGCGTCGCCAAAGTCGAGAGATTAATCCTCGCATTCGGAGACGGACTGTCGGCTGCCGGCGCCGCCGCCACGGACGATTCACCCAGCACACCGACTTGACGTTCCGCCGGTCCGCAACAACCATGAAGCGCGTCGTCGTCACAGGATTGGGGTTCATCACCAGCATCGGCAACAACCGCGAGCAGGTGGTGCGCAGCCTGAAGGAATGCCGGACGGGAGTGGAGGCGCATCCGGAATTTGCCGGCGCGGATATCCCGGTGAAGTTGGCGGGCACGGTGAAAGGCTTTCAGTTTCCGTCGTCGGAGTTCGAGGACTGGACGTATCCGCCGGAGTACCGGCTCACGCGCGAACAGTTGCGCCCCATGTCGCCAAACTCGCTCTACGCCTTTTGCGCCATGCAACAAGCGATTCAAGACGCGCGCCTGCCGGCTGACCTCGTCTCGCATCCACGCACCGGCATCATGTGCGCCTCAGGCGGGTCGATGTGGCTGGCGTACGAGAATCTGCACACGATGCTCACGCGCGGCGTCAACCGCTGTCCGCCGATGGGCATCATCAACGGTATTCCCGGCTCGCTCTACATCAATCTGGTGACCTGCTTCAAGCTCAAGGGCGGCGCGCTCGGTTTCTCCAGCGCCTGCTCCTCGTCGGCCCACGCGCTCGGCGCCGCCTGCGACCTCATCCGGCTGGGCCGGCAGGACGTGGTTTTCGTCGTGGGCGCCGAGGACTGCAACAAGTTCAGCATCCTGCCCTTTGCCGGTATTCGCGCGCTGAGTCTGCAAACCGACCCCGAGAAAACTCCCTGCGCGTTCGATGTGAAACGCGATGGCTTCGTCGGCACCGGCGGCGCCTGCGTCCTCGTGCTGGAAGAACTCGAACATGCTCGGCGTCGCGAGGCTTCGATCTGTACCGAGGTGCTCGGCTGGGGACAATCCGCCGACGGCTACAACGTGCTCGCGCCCGACCCGGAAGGGGACGGACTGAAACGCGCGATGGAAGCGGCCTTGCAGGACGCCAACCTGAAGCCCGGTCAGATTGATTACATCAACGCGCACGCGACTTCGACGCCGGCTGGCGACGTCAGCGAGTGCCGGGCGATCCGTACGACGTTCACGAATGGCCAAACTCCTTTCGTCAGCAGCACCAAGAGCCTGACCGGCCACGGCTTGTCGTTGGCGGGCGCGATGGAAGCGGCATTCTGCTGTCTCGCGTTGCAGGAAAAATTCACGCCGGTCTCCGCGCACATCACGCAACTCGATCCGCAATGCGACGGCGTGCGCATCGTCACCCAGCCGGTCACGGACTCCCCGCGCATCGCGTTGAGCAACTCCAGCGGATTTGGCGGCTCGAACGTCTGCCTCGCCCTCGGAAGCTGGGAAAATGGCGGCTGAGTCCGCACCGCGAAAGGTTCTTCTGACCGGCGCCAGCGCCGGTATTGGACTGGAAACGGCGCGGTTGCTCACCTCCAATGGATTCGAAGTCTGGGGCACGTCGCGCGACCCGAAACGGCTCCCACAGTTGCCGGCGTTTCATCCGGTCACGATGGACTTGCGTCAACCAACCCTGCCGGCCGATGTGCCGTTCGATGTGCTTATCAACAATGCTGGCGCCGGCCTGTTCGGCCCGCTCGAAACGACCCCAACCGACCGGGTGCGCGAACAACTGCACGTGTTGGTCGAAGCGCCGTTGGAATTGATTCGGCTCGCGTTGCCGGGGATGCGCGAGCGAGGTTCCGGGACGATCATCAATATCACTTCATTGGCGGGAGTGTTTCCGATTCCTTACATGGCGGCGTACAGCGCGGCGAAGGCGGCGTTGAGTGCGCTCAGCGAGAGTCTGCGCACGGAATTGGCCGGTACGGCCATTCGTGTTGTTGACGTGCGGCCCGGCGACATCAACACCCGGTTTTACGACTCGATCCAGCGAATCGAAGACGCACTCGGGCCGGAGGATCGCGCGCGGATGACCCGGGCTTGGGAAACAATCACTCGCAACATGCGGAACGCTCCGCCACCGGCGCGAGTGGCGCGCGCGATTCTGCGGGTGTTGCAGAGAGGAAATCCTCCGCCCGTCGTCACTGTGGGCGGAGCATTTCAAGCGAGGCTGGCGCCGTTTGCAGCCCGGCTCGCGCCGCCTCGACTACGGGAATGGGCGCTGCGACGGTACTATCGGTTGTGAACGGCGCCGCCGCGACCGCGGCCACGCTCTGCAGAATCTCCAGCGGATGACCGGCGGGACGCACGGCTTTCATTCGTTGACGCATCGCTTGAAGCGGTTCGGGGTTGCCGGCCCATTGCCGGACCAGCCGCGGCAAATCCTGCGGTTGGCGGATCATTTCGCTGAATCCGTTTTTGCGACAGAACTTCACGGTGATCAATTCTTGCGGCATGAGGCCGCCGAGGCAGTTGAACAGCAACGGGCATTGGCTGAGAATCGCTTCGCTGGTCGTGCCCGTGCCGGGACGGGTGACGATTGCCGAGACGCACTGCATCAGGCGGCCGATGTCGGTGTCGTGCGGCAGGACGCGGACGCGGTGGGCCCGGTGGTCGCGCACCCAGCGTTCGACGCGCTGACGCGTGACCTCGGACCGCCCGCAAAGCACGACCGCCTGGATGCCGGGATGGTCCCGGTGGAGCGCCTCAAGGAAGCGAAGATGATTGTTTGCGCCCCGGCTCGACGCCGTGAGCAAGAGAATGAACTCGTCGGGATTGAGTTGAAGTTGGTCGTGGACGTACGCGCGCCGGCTGGCTTCGTCGAGGCGGGGGGCGAAGAATGCCGGGTGCAACAGAAAGCCGCCGACCTGCGTCTTCTCGGGCGGCATGCCGCGTATCACGGCCGCCTCGCACGTTTCGGGTACCGCGCCAATGAACAAATCGGCCGCCGGATTGACCCAGTGACGGCTGAATCCGTAGCCGTCGTGGAGTTCACCGCAATAGGTCACGCAACGGACGCGGTCCCGGCCCAGCACGTCGCGGGCGTACTCGAAGAACCCGTGGTTGAGTTGGTCGTGCACGCTGAGCAGCACATCCGGCTGCACTTGCTCCAGCACGGCGCGGTACCGGTCGGCGCCGAGCGGCGTTTGGACGTGCAGCAGGGGAACGGTTTCCAGAAAATTGAAATAGCCATGGTGCAGCAACGGTGCCGTTCGCTGAATCCAGTTGTAGAGCTTGACGCCAAAACGGTAGAGGCCGTGCGAGGAGGACAGCGGCCAGTGCAGATGCACGTCCAACTCCAGCCGCTGGTCTCGCTGCGTCCAGGTTTGGAAGGCGCGCGCGCGCATGTCGTGGCCCCCACCCGTGCTCGAAGTCAACACCAAGACCCGCATGTGAGGGGATTATACCGGGATTCTCTGCCGTGAAAAGAAAGAAAACGCTTTTTTGAAAAATATTCCGAAGAGAGGCAACGCCACCAGAGCACGCGGGAGGTCGGCGGCCGAACTGATGAACAACACCGCCAACAATAAGACGTTTTGCGGAAAAACAATCGTCATCAACAAAAATACGCCGACGTGGAATAGAATCAGCAGCACCGCCCACAGCCGCTGCAGCGCCGGCCGAAACGCCGCCCAGAACGAAAAAAATTGCAGATACAGGTCCGCCAGCATCAGCGGCCAGCCAAACCACGGATGCGCGATCAACCACTCGCTGAACAAACCGCGCACATTGGTCTGCAACAGCCGGTCCGCTGTCAGGATGGCCAACGCATCGGGCTGGAACGCATGCGCCTGTCCCATCGCCATCTGATAGATCGCCCCCAGGATTTTTCCCAGACCGGCCATCGAATAGACCAGCAGCGTAACCGCCTGACAAGACCAGAACACCAGCAGGAATTGTTGGCGCTGCGTGCGGCTGAGCGTCTTGTGCTTTCCCCACCGGCGTGGAAGAAACACCAGCAGAAATGCCGTCAACACCCACAGATGCAACGAGTGATTGATTTTGCCGAACGAGTTGATCAGCGCCACGTATTGCAGCCAGCCCACAAAAGCCAGCGCCCGCGCCCCGCGGCGTTCCGGCCACAACGCGCCCGCCAGACTGCCGGCCAGATGCAGCGCGAGAATCACCACGATGCCCGCCGGCAACTCCACGCGCAACAGCCACGCCACCGGCCACAGTGGCACGACGCTCCGATGCTGCAACAACCCCGGCCATTCGGGCAACAACAAGACCGCCAGAAACAACAGCGCGCCGTAATAGCACCGGACCAGAGTGCCGGCCCGCGCGAACGCCTCCCGTTGTCGCGCGAACGTCTCGCTCCACGCAAACGGCTCCCGCCGCTCGAAAAACCGGCGTACCCACCGGCCCCATCGCGCGATCATCGGGCCTCCGTGCTGAACATCGCGAGTCGCTCGGTCCGCTGTTCGCCCGTGCGCCAGCGCCGCAATGGTTCGTAGCTGATCTTCGCGACTTCATACCGGCTGCGGGCCGGCAGGTAGTTGGTTTCCAGCAGGCGCCGAAGCTCCGTCACTTGCGCCACGTCCTGCTTCTCCACCGCCGCGCCGAGTTGTTGGATGAGTTGATGGACGACTACGTTGTGAGGATCGCGCACGATATTGATCGCTTCCTGGTAAGCTATCGGTTGCGGCAAGGGCCGGCCTTCCGCCTCGTGCAGCACCACCGCGTAAAGCGTCTGCCGTTGCGGCACCAGCGCGAACAAAAACCACGAGTACACGGGAAACACTTCCTCGCGCGGGTGCAGCAACGTCAGCAGTCCGCCGACAAAGTAGCCCGCCAAGAAAAGTGTTACGCCACTGCGCAGGATGCGGTATTCTCGCACGCGAAATTCTCCCCGACGGCGCGAACGTAACAGAATCGGTCGCGCGTGTCAGGGACGGAGTGGGCGCACAGCGATGGCACACATTCTCTACGGAGTCATGGGCAACACCAACGGGCATATTGCTCGTGCGTTGTCGCTTGCCAGCCGGTTGCCGGAGCACGAATTCTACTTCGTCGGCGGCGGACGCGTGCCGGAGATCGTACGAGACTCCTATCCGGTGCTCTCTGTGCCGGTGCCACGCACGGTTCACAAGCGCCAAAGCGTTTCGGTCAGCGCGACCACGGGCCACTTGCTTCGTTGCTGGGCACAACTCCCGAAGGTGCGCCGCCGGATTCTCGACATTATTCATGGATGGCAGCCGCACTTGGCGATCTGCGACCGCGAATTCTTCCTGCCGCACGCCGCGCGCGCCGCCGGTTTGCGCTGCGTAACGCTCGATCACTCGCACGTTCTCGAAGCGTGCCGCTATCCGGTGCCGCCGTCGCAATTCGTCTCGTGGTCGCTCGCGAAACTGGAGGACGAACTTTTCTTCGATTACACGCGTCGCAACCTCATCGTCTCATTCTTCCACCCGCCGCTGAAGCGTCCGACCGGGCTGGACGAACTGCTGCCGCCGGTGCTGCGGCGCGCGGTCACGGAAATCCAGCCGAGCCGGGGCGACCACGTATTGATTTACCAGACCAGCCCGACGTTTCAGGAACTCATCGCGGCTGCGCAGCAGTTGTCGCGGCCGGTCGTCGTGTACGGGTTTCGCAAGGAGAAGGCAGTCGCCGGCAACATCACGTTCAAACCGTTCGATGCGCGCGCGATTCTCGAAGACCTTGCCGGGTGCGCCTATGCCGTGGTCAACGGCGGCCACAATCTGATTTGCGAGGCACTCTCCTTCGGCAAGCCGCTCTTGTGTTTTCCGATCGCCTGTCACTTCGAACAGTTCCTCAATGCCCGGTACGTGCGCGAGCTTGGCTATGGCGATTTCTCGATGAGCCGGTCGCCGGAGGCGGAACTGTTTCGGCGATTCGAGTCGCAGCTCGACGGTTACCGGGACAACGTGGCGAAGAGATTCGTGGACGGCACGCCGCAGGTCGTCAACCGGGTGCGCGAGATCATTGAGCAGACATGACGACCCCGGTCGCTGTTGCTTACATCTTCGAGCGCTACCCGACGCTGACGCAGACGTTCCTGCAGCGCGAGATCGCCGCGTTGAGCGACGCGGGGTTGCGGATCGAGGTGTACGCAATGTTCGGCAGCCATTTTCGTTGGTGGGAAGCCGGCAGCCTCGTGGTCGCGCTGCCGCGCGAGTTGTGGCGCGATCCATCGCTGGCGCGCGATGCGTGGCGGTTGCTGCGCCGGCACCGGTTCACGAACGCCGAGAATTTTTTCAGCACGTTGTGGGCGGTAGTGTTCGCTTTGTGCCGGGCGCAACGGTTGCGCGAGCGAAAGCCGGACATCATTCACGGTGTGTGGGCGACCGGCCCCGCAACCACGGCCGCGATTCTCAGCCGGTGTTGTGGAATTCCGTTCAGCTTTGGCGCGCACGCTTACGACATTTACCGGCACAGCGGTGATGCGTTTTTGCCGGCGAAGTTGCGCGCGGCGCGGTTCGTTCACACGGAGATCGAGGCGAACGTCGCGTACCTGCGCGAAAAAGCGGCCGGTGCGAGTGTGAACATCGTGATCTGCCGGCGCGGGTTGATGAAGTTGCCGGTTTGCCGGGCAAAGAATCGCGAGCCGGGGCCGATTCGGATTCTGTCGGTGGCGCGATTGGTGCCGAAGAAGGGCCACGCCCATCAACTCGCCGCGTGCGCAGTGCTCAGAGAATGGGGAATTCCATTTGAACTGAGGATTGTTGGTGACGGTCCGCTGCGTCGGCAGTTGGAGACGGGGATTGATTCGGTCACGCTATGCGGTGCGCGCTCGGAGGAAGAGGTCGAGGCGGCTTACCGGTGGGCGGACATTTTCTGGCACACGGGCGTGGTGGCGGCGGATGGTGACCGGGACGGTTTGCCGAACGTGGTGCCGGAGGCGATGGCGCATGAGTTGCCGGTGATTTGCGGGCGCGCACCGGGCGTGAGGGAGGCGGTTGAGAACGAGGTGACCGGCTTAGTTGTCGATGTAACGAATACGGCTGAGTTGGCCGGTGCGGCTAAACGACTTGCCGGGGACGAGCCACTGCGTCGGCGGCTCGGTCAGAATGGGCGACGTTGGGTGGAGAAGAACTTTGTGATGGCGGACAACATCGCACCACTGGCGGTGGCATTCCGGGAGGCGTGTGCGGCCGGAAGTCGAGCCGCCACGGATGCGTGAGCACGCTGAGGCAGGCGTTGATGGCGAAGAGGCCGCGGTCGCGGACGGAGAGCGATTGCGGGAGGGATGCTTTCCAGCGTTGTTTCAGTTTTTGAGTGTTCTGGGCGTCGAACGCGGCTCGACCCGGTGATGAGCGGAGATGGTGGAGGACGACGCTGTCGTTGGCGACGTAATGTTTGAATCCGTGTTGACCGAGTCGGAGACACAGGTCCAAATCTTCGCAGCCGTTGATGAATTCTTCGTCGAAGCCGCCGTGTTGCAGGAAGACGGATTTTTTGATGAGGCAGCAGGCGGCGGTAACGGCTTTCCATGGCGTGTAACCTCGGAATGGCCGGAAGAGAAAATGTTTTCCGAAACTGCGAAATCTTCCTTGGCGTGAGAAGACGATGCCCATGTGATCGTACCGGCCAGTGCGTGGGTTGCGCTGCACGTTGCCCACGATGCCGGCGTCGGGAAATAAACCGAAGGCCTTGAGCATCGGTTCGATCCAGCCGGGGGTGAGGATGGTGTCGTTGTTGAGCAGACACAGGTACTCGCCTTGCGCGACGGTGGCGGCCCGGTTGTTGTTGGCGGAGTAATTCCGCTTGGTGTCGTTCAGGAGGACGCGGTAAGGCGCGGGCAAGGTTGCCAGAAATTCTCGGGTGCCGTCGGTGCTGCCGTCGTCCACGATGATGGCTTCCCAGTCGAGGTGACGGATCGTTTTCTCCAGACTGTCGAGGCAGGCCTTGGTCAGGTCGAGACGGTTGTAAACAGAGATGATGACCGAGACTTGAGGACTGTTCACGGGTCGCATCGTAGGCAATCAAATGGACGCGGTCAACCGGCAAGTCGCGCCGGGGGCGTGCGCTTTTTGCTTGAACGGAAGCAATGCGCTGGTTAAATGAACTGCGCCGTCCGCGCCGAGAAACAGAGTTGGAATAGAAATGCATTTGTCGAAAGGGCCTTCGCAGAATCTGCGTTCGCAGGTTCAGTTGAGCCGGGGTGAGCTGCAAGAAGGGAAGGAAGTGGCTGCCTCGGGCGCGTCGTGCCGGAGTAAGGCGCTGTTGATTCTCGGGATGCACCGCAGCGGAACCTCCGCCCTGACCCGCGTGTGCAATTTGCTGGGAGCCCGGTTGGGCGGCAATCTCATGCCTCCGATACCCGGTAACAATGAGGCTGGGTTTTGGGAGCAACTGGAAATTGCGGACCTTCACGATCGTCTCGTCGCGGAATTCGGTTCGTGCTGGGACGATTACCGGGCCTTGCCCGAAGGCTGGCAGGCGACGCCGAAGGCCGATCCCTACAAGCTTGAGTTGCTCAAGATACTCCGCCGGGACTTTGGCGATGCCGGGCTTTGGGCGTTGAAGGACCCGCGAATCTGTCGCCTCGTTCCGTTCTGGCTTTCCATCGTCGCGGACATGGGCGGCGAACCGCATTTTTTATTGGTGATCAGGAATCCTTTGGAGGTCGTGGCGTCGCTGAAGGAGCGCGACGGTCTTCACCCATCCAAGTCAGTTTTGCTTTGGTTGCGACACATGCTGGATGCCGAGCGTGACACGCGGGGCTATCCGCGGGCGGTGGTTGGCTACGATGCGCTCTTGGCCAACTGGCGCAACGCGGTCAGCGTTGCGTTTTCTCAGATCGGTTTGGATTGTTCCGATCAAATCCGTGAGCGCGGCGCGCAGATCGACGAGTTTCTATCGGTTCGCTATCGGCATCATGCGTTCTTCGTGAAAGATCTGGCGGTGGACCCCATCGTGGCCGGTTGGGCACGGGAGGCTTACCTGATTCTCCAAGAGATGAGTGAAACGCAAAACGCAGGTTCTCTGCGCCGGTTGGATCAACTCAGCGCGGCGCTGCATGACGCCGAACAACTCTTTGAACCCCTGCTGGCGGCTGGTCAGGCGGAACTTGCCGCCCGGAATGAGAGCGCGTTGCAGCAGACGCAAGTTGCCGAACTGACGCGCAACGTGGAACTCTTGCGCTCTCAACTTGTGGAGGTGGAACAAAAGGCGGAGCGCAATGCGCAGGAATTCCAGAATGAGAAGGCGGCGGCGGAGTTGGAACTGGCGCAGACGCGGAGCGATCTGGAGGAAGTGCGCGCTTCGTGGAGTTGGAGACTGACGCAGCCCTTCCGGCAGTTGAAGCCAAGCTTCCATGGCGGGCTTCGCCAGATCGAAGCATCGTGGTGCGCCGTGCGCTTGATGGCTCGCGAGGCGCGCGAGGTTTGGGACGGCAACGTCTATGGTTCAATTTCGCTGAAATCGCTGGTGCCGGCCAAGGTCGAGGTCTGCGCGGAAAAGGTCGAAGAGATGTTCCGTTGGATTCCGCAAGAGGAAATCGGTGGAGAGCGCCGGGAGGCATTGTTCCTGCATCCGCCGGGGCACGTCGTGTATAAGTTGACGGTGCCGCCGGGCGCTGTATTCCGCGCTTTCATCGCCTTGCAGCGCGAAGTGTGGGAGAAGAATCCCGAGGGCGTGCTGTTTCGCGTTACGGTGGTGTCGGGTGGACAAAAGCAGATCCTGAAGTGGGAAACGCGGTGTCATCCGCGCAAGAAGGGGCGGCACCGCGGCTGGAACGAATGCCGGCTGAGCCTGCGCCGATTTGCCGGGCAGGAAGTGCAACTGATTCTCGCGACTTCCGCTCCTCGACGAGGAACAACACATTATGCGTGGGCGGTCTGGGGCGAGCCGGTCATCCTCCAGTGCAGGGCGTCGCGTTTCCCTGTGGCAGCGCTCGGAAAGCTCCTGAGCTTGCGCGGAATCCGGAATCTGTACGGACGCGCCCGGCGTTTGGCCACCGAGCGGGCCGCGCTGGAGAGACGTGCGAGACGGCCGGCGACGCAGAGACAAAATCGAGCCGGCTTGCGCGACAAGGGATTGGGCGGTCTTCCGAAGTGCAAGCGGTTCGCGTTGTACAGCAGTTCGCGGGGGAATTACTTTTTCCATGAGATTCGGGACCTCATCGCGGCCGGCTTCGAGGAGTTGGGATTTGAAGTGCAACTCCGGGACGAGAACGAAGGGTTCAGCGACGACGCCGACTGGCACATGGTGATTGCTCCGCATGAGTTTTTCCATCTCGGCGTCGGACCGGAACTCTATCAGAAGCCGCTCCCGCGAAATCTCATTGTGGTCAACACGGAACAGCCCTCGACCAAGTGGTTTGCTCTGGCGCGCGAATGTTTTCCGAGGGCGCATGCGATTTGGGACATTGACTATCAATCGTCGCAGATGGTGCGCCGTCAGGGCTTCGCGTGCGATTGTTTGCCTCTGGGTTATGTGGCCGGGTTTCGAGCGTTTCAAGAGATCGCGGACTTGCCGCTGAATTACGGGACGGTTTTTCTGGAGAAGGAGATTCGCCAGCGCTCGAATTGGAAAGACCCGATTCAGCAACGGCCCATTGATGTCGCATTTGTGGGTCAACTGACGCCGAGACGGGAGGAGTTCTTCGCGCGAGCGGCGTCGCTGTTGGCCGGCTACCGGTGTTATTTGAAGTTTTACGACGGGGCGGTGCCGGCGATCCCCGGCGCGACCACCTATCTGAATTCGCCGACGATGATCGGGCTGATGCAGCGAACGAAGGTTCTGCTCAACATTCATCGCGGCGAGGACGTGTATTTCGAATGGCAACGCATTGTCATGCAGGGCATCTGGCAGGGGGTGTTGGTGATCACCGAGCCGTGCAGCGACGCGCCTCCTTTTCAACCGGGACGGGATTTTGTGGAAGCCAGCCTAGATGAGTTGCCGGAGAAAATCCGGTATTATCTTTCGTCGCCCGAGGGGCGGCAGCAGGCACAAACGATCGTGGCACAGGGACGCAAGACGTTGATGGAGTATTGCCGGATGGCCGACTTCCTGCGCACGCGGATTTGTCAGTTGTTCGTTCCCCGGTCACAAGAGGCTTTTTGGCTTGATGATCGTAGGGAGGAGAAGCGTTAGCGCCATGGATGAGGTCTGTTCTTTCGGAATGGTGTGTCACGGCAGCGCGTCGCAACGGCCGGCGGCAGCGACTGTGATCATCAGTTTGTACAACTACCAGGATCACATCGTGGAGTGTCTCGAGTCGGTGCGAGCGCAAACCATGGCAGATTTGGATCTCGTCGTTGTGGATGACTGTTCGCAGGATGCGTCGCTGGCCGTGGTGCGAGACTGGCTTGACCGGTGGGGCGACCGGTTTAGCCGGTACCTGTTGCTTCATTACAAAACCAATGGCGGATTGGCGCGGGCGCGCAACACCGCCTTCGCTCACAGCCGTACGGAGTATGTCTTCGTGTTGGATGCCGACAACCTGATCTATCCACGTTGCGTGGCAGCGCTCGTTTCGGCGCTGGACAATTGCACTGCCAGCTTCGCGTACTGCGTTCACGAGAAGTTTGGCGAAGTGCACAGTATCTCGAACATGGGTCCATGGAGTCCCGCCACGCTCAGCACAGGCAACATGGTGGATGCAATGGCTCTTTTGCGGAAGAGCGTTTGGGAGACCATGGGAGGTTATTCGACAAACATGCCCGTCATGGGATGGGAGGACTTCGATCTTTGGTTTAAGATTGCCCGGGCCAAAGGATGGGGGATTCTGGTGCCGGAGATCCTGGCGAAGTATCGTTTCCATCGCGGCTCAATGCTTAATTCCATCACCAATCCCAAAGTCAATCGATTATGGGCTCATCTCCGCGCCACGTATCCTGAGTTTCTGAAGAAATGATGGCGGGCGATGACGCGACTCGTAGCAAAGGTTACAAATTGCTTTCTTGAAAAGACGCTGGCAGAGGTTCTAAGATAACCAATTGTGCCGGAGTTGATGGTAAAAAGATCTGAATCTCTGACGCGCACGCTCAAGGCGAAGGCCTTGCTCGTCCTCGGTATGCACCGCAGCGGGACCTCCGCCCTCACACGCGTCTGCAATCTGCTGGAGGCGAATCTCGGCGCAAACCTGCTGCCTTCTCAATCCGACAACGAAACCGGTTTCTGGGAACAGCGGGAGATTCGGGACATTCATGACAACCTGTTGATCGAGTTCGGTTCGCGATGGGACGATCATCGCCCCATGCCACGGGACTGGTTTCATTCGCCGCAGTCGGAAAAGTACAAACTGGCAATTCTCGATGTTCTCCGGCGGGACTTCGCGCATTCGAAAATCTGGATGGTGAAAGACCCGCGCATTTCGCGGCTCGTTCCGTTTTGGGCTTCGATTGTCGAAGCGATGGAAAGCGAACCCTGCTTTCTGCTGATGGTGCGCAATCCGCTGGAAGTCGCCGGCTCGTTGGAGAAGCGAAACCATTTTCCTCCACCCCGGAGCATTCTCTCTTGGTTGCGCCACCTTTTGGACGCCGAACGCGACACTCGCTCGTACCCGCGCGCGGTCATCACCTACGACAGGCTGCTGAGCGATTGGCGCAAGACCATCGCGGATGCGTCGGATCGGCTCCGGCTCGATTGGGCTGAACAAATGGAACGTCAAGGCCCAAAGATCGACGAGTTCATTTCGACCAAACACCGGCACCATGCCGTGATGGAGGAGCAACTTTCAGCCGATCCGCTCGTCGCTGGTTGGGCGCGGGAAGTGTACGCGATTTTTGAACAAATGGCTTCTGGGCAAGGGCGCAACATCCCGGACAGGTTGGATCGGCTGGCGCGGGAACTCGACAATGCTGAGCAACTGTTCGCTCCGTGGCTCGCGGTCCAGCAGACTGAGATCGCTGCCCGCGCCGCGCAGATTGAAGAGCTCACGACCGATTTGGCTTCGACGAGATCGGAGCTTTCGAAGCACGATGACCATGCGAATCAGTTGTCGGTCGAACTAGCGACCGCGCAAACCAAGGTTCTGGCGTGCGACGTGACCATCGAAGAATTTGAACGCAAGATCGAGACCGCGAGATCGGAATCCACGGCACGAGCGACACAGATTCAGGACCTGAGCAGGGAGCTTGACTGGCTGCGGGCAGGGATCGCCGCACGCGATACCAAAGTCCAGGAGCTGTGCCGGGAGCTCGAGTCGATTCGGGTTGAGGTCACGGCGCGAGACGCCCGCCTCGGCGAGCTTTCCACCGAGTTGACGGCAGCGGTACGGGACGCGAGCGCGCGCGAATCAGAGCTGAGGATTCGGAGCGAGGAACTAGCAGCAGCGCGAACGGAAGTCTTTGCCCGGGGCGCTTGTGTGGAAGTGGCGACGCACGAACTGGACCTAGCCAAGTCGGAGATCGCGCAGCGGGATGCGAGAATTGATGAGCTTTCGGCGGAGATCGCCGGCATTCACCAGTCCTGGTCGTGGCGACTGACCCGGTCCGCTCGCCGGATTGGTAATCTGGCAGAAATCGTCCGCCCGAAGCAGTTCTTGTTTCACATGGATGTGCCGGGACCTCACGAGGTGGTTGGCCCAGAGTTTACGGTCTCAGGTTGGTGCGTTTCTCTCGGACAGGCTGGAGTGAAGTCGGTGCGAATACGAGCGGGTCAGGACACGTTTCCCGGCGTGTATGGATTGCCGAGGTCGGATGTCGCCGAGGCGTACAACGACCGCATGCCCGGCAAGGAGGTGGAGCGATGTGGTTTTCAGGTTGCGGTTCGTCTGCCTACCGGGAGGCGCCAACTGGCTTTGGAGGCTCAGGATCAGAGCGGTCGGTGGATCGTGTTTGGGAAACACCCGGTCGTGGTCTCACCTCTGCATGCGTGTCTGGAGCAACCGGCGATGTGGAGGCAGAAGAGCGGGAACATCACATTTTCGGGTTGGTGCTTTCACCCCACACGCACCATTCGCAAACTGAGCCTCGTGATCGATAAGAGTCCGGTGGTTTGCATTTACGGCTTCGACTGCAAGACCGATTGGGGTCGTGTGGATTTTCCACACCAGGGGAAAGTGGGTTTTTTGGTGACGTGTTTCGTGTGGCCGGGGCAGCAAACAGTATCGCTGGTTGCTCAGTTGGACAACGGGGAAGAGATTTCGATTTCCGTGCCGGGCGTTTTGAAGACAGTCCGCCACAAGCGACAACCGAACGCGGTTCGCTCACCCCTCTCGACCGGCAGCGCGTCCGTTACTTCAGGGGCCTCGAAAACGGAGACTGCGGTAGCAACGGAACGCCCCGCCGTGGTGTGGAGGGCTCCCGGTCGAGGGCGATTGCACGCGAAAGACCGGTGGTGCGTGTACTCTCATTTTAGCGCCTTCAATACGATTGACCCTCATGTGCAGGCATTTCTTCAGAATATTGATCGCTGCGGGTGGAACATCGTTTTCGTCACAGCATCCAAGGCGCTGTCCGAGCCCGAGCGGGAGAAGATCAGCAGCTACGTCCGCCACTTCATCCAGTCGAACAACGTGGGACGGGACTGGGGGAATTACCTGCTGGGCATCCAGCATCTCGGGCCGCAGGCGCGCGGTTCGCATCTGATGCTGCTTAACGACAGCGTGTATGGTCCGCTCTTTGATCTCTCGGCGTTGTTCGATGCGTACTTCGAGAGCGGCGCGGACCTGTACGGCATCAGCGACTCTTATGAGCGCGCGCATCACATCCAGAGCTACTGCCTGATCTGTGGTCCGCGGTTCACGGCCAGTTCAGCGTTCGGATGCTTCTGGCAGCAATACAGTCCGGGACGTGCGAAAGAAGAGGTGATCAATCGGCACGAAGTCGGCTTTAGCGTGCTGGCGCTGCGGTCCGGTCACAAACTGGGAGCGTTTTGTCCGTACACGGAAGTGCGGCAGGCCGCGCTGGCGAAGGAAGGTACGTATGCCCAAAAGGTGGCGCTGCTCCATCCGATGTTGAACCCGACACATTTTTGGTGGGATCTGCTGATCTCCGAGTTCCGGTGCCCGGTGCTCAAGGTGGAATTGATGGGGATCAACCCGTCGCGGATACCGAATCTCCACACGTTCGAATCGTTGCTCCAGCAGAAAACCAACTACGACCCCCAGCTCATTCGTCAGCACTTGGACAAGTTGCTGAAAGTCGCCAAGACGTAGCCCACCCAATCACTTCAACTCGCGGATTTGTTCGTACAGCGAGTGGACGCGCGTGTGGAATTCGCGCTCCCTCGGCAACGGCAGGTCCGGTCGAGGCGGATCGCCGCCCGCTTGCTGCAAAATCGCATTCATGGCGGCCAAGGCCGGTGCCTTCTGGCGCAAATGGAAGTGGCAGAGCGCTTCGTGAAACTTGGCATGCCAGAGCAGGTGAGTTTCCTCGTCCGCAATGCTGGGAGAGAGGTCGATCCGTTTCAAGGCGATCACGAATGCTTTGCGAAACAGTTCCGCTGCCATGGAATAATCGCCCGCTGCATTCAAGAAGTGTATGGCTCGAAAATAGAGAAGTCCACAGGCGCAATACGGCAGGCGTTCCACCAGCTCATCGAGGCGATTGATTTTCTCGAGGTCGGTAGGGATCACCAGAGCGATGCGCCGGAAAACAGGTTCCGCCTCCGCGTACCGGCCTGCGCTAGCCAGCAACTTGTAATAGCGGGCGGCCAAGCCTGTGGCTACGAAGCTGAACGGCTCGACCGCGTCGAGCGCGCTCTTATAATACCGTTCCATCAGCTCGTGACGCGCGGCGCGTTCCCGCAGTTCGAACCGCTTGCGGCTGGCGTAGGCCACGAGATGATTGGCGTGGTTCTCGACGACGACGTGCGTAAACCCCGCCTCCTTCAGCACTCTTTCGAGCGATTGCGAGGAATACAGAATCGCGTGCGAACCCGGCGTGAGGAGCGCGAGCAAGGACGCGCGATTCAACTCGCGCTCGACACGGTCTGCGTCCGGCGTGGTCAGCACCACGATTCCATCGCCGGCCAGGCATGAATCCATCGCCCGAAGAAAATCCCGTGGATCCAGGATGTGCTCGATGACTTCCGACGCGTGAATGATTTGAAACGTTTCACCATCAACATCCTCGGGACCGTTGAAGAACTTGTTGTGGATCGGTACCTGCAAATAGCGTTCGCCGATCCGGCCATAGGTTGAAGGTTCGACTCCGACCACCTGCCAGTTGGTGGTGCGACGCACGACGTCGATGGAAAACCCAAAGCCGCATCCGATGTCGAGCAGCTTCCCGCCGCTGTGAGGATCCAGCACGCGGAGCAGATTGCTGGTTAGCCCGTCGATATCAGCAATTGACTCGACATAAGCGCGCACGGCATGCATCGAGTCGGTATGGGCGCTGTAATCGGTTTTCGGGAGGGGATTGTAGAATTTTGTGGCACAATCCCGACAGTGCAGGAGAACGTACGGCCCGGAAGCGCTCTCGGTGGTGAGAAACTGGAAAGTCTCCGAGCCTCGACAGATCGGGCATGGAAGCGAATCGCTCATCGAACTGGTCGCGTCGAGAAACTGGATCATGGAAGCACTGTTTCCGACTCATTTATTCACGAGCGGCGACAGGTTGGTCAATCAGAATTTTGGGAGAACACAGCGCTTCTTCCGGGGTAACGGACAAATGTATTGACTAGCTACGGAGAAGATTTTAGAAGCACGTGGGCCGTCTGATTATGCAAGTCAAAGTCGAAACGACACCGCTCCGCGATATGGCGGTCGTGATCCCTGAGGTTTTTCAGGACGCGCGCGGATTTTTTACCGAGGTGTACCGGGCGGATCAGTTCAAGGAGTTGGGGCTGCCTGAAACTTTCGTTCAATGGAACCATTCCCGGTCGACCAAGGGAGTGTTGCGGGGACTGCACTTTCAGTGGGAGCCGCCCCTGGGCAAACTGATGCGCGTTACTTTAGGGGTGGCGTATCTGGTCGCCGTGGATATTCGCCAGGGGTCACCGACGCTGGGCAAGCATTTTGCGATGGTCGCATCGGCGGAGAATAAAAGAATGGCCTACGCGCCGGCGGGTTTTGCCCGCGGCTTTTGCGTCCTGTCCGATTATGCCGAAATCCAGTATTTGACCACGGGCGTTTACAGCAACAAGTCGGAGTCGGGTATTCTGTGGAACGATCCCGCGCTGGGAATTCAATGGCCGGTGACAAATCCCATTCTCTCCGGCAAGGACGAAAAGGCGCAAACACTGGCGCAATGGCTGGAGCGGCCTGAATCGAAACATTTCAAGTATTAACCCCGGCAGAACAACAAACGGAGAAGCGAATTATGAAGATACTCATTGCGGGCGGCGCCGGATACGTTGGCGCAGCACTCGTGCCCCGATTGCTGGAGCGCGGTTATTCGGTTGAGGTTGTCGATCTTCTCTGGTTCGGCAACAACCTGCCGGACGGTGTCCCGGTGAAACGAAAGGACGTGATGGAGATCACAGTGAACGACCTCGACGGCGTTGACCAAGTGGTCTTCATGGCCGGTTTGTCGAACGATCCGATGGCCGAATACTCGCCGAGCAAGAATTTCGTATTCAACGCCGCCTGCCCATCCTACCTCGCGTACGTGGCGAAACAGGCCGGGGTGAAGCGGTTCATTCACGCTGGTTCGTGCTCGGTGTATGGCTACACCGAGAACGAGCTTTACGACGAGAACAGCCCCGCCGTTTCGCATTACCCGTACAGCATCTCCAAGCTGCAAGGCGAGTTCGCGGCGTTGCAAATGAAGAGCAAAGAGTTTTCGATCATCGCTTTCCGCAAGGGGACTATCTCCGGCTACAGCCCGCGGATGCGCTTTGACCTCGTCGTGAACACCATGTTCAAGACGGCAGTTTCCGAAGGCGTCATCACGGTGAATAACCCCGCCATCTGGCGGCCTATTCTCTCCATGGAGGACGCCGTGGATGCGTATGTCCGCGCGATCGAATGCAGCATGGGTGTCTCCGGTGTGTTCAACATCGCTTCCGGCAACTACACTTTGGGCGAGATCGCCGATGATGTCCGTCGGGGCGTCGAGCATCTCATGGGTCTCCGCCTCCGTCTGAAAATCCACCACAACCACGACATCCGGAACTACAAAGTGAACTTCGAGAAGGCGCAAAAAATCCTGAGCTACAAACCCCGGCATGAGGTGAGCGATATTGTGGCTGAGTTGGTGCGGCACCGCGAACAATTTGGCGATTTTTCCGAGCCGAGCTACTACAATATCGCCACGTTCAAAAAACTGGACGGGCATGAACAGAAGGCCGCGCCCCAGCACCGGCCAAGCCCACTCAAGAAAATTGCCAAGCAAACGACGGAAAAGACTCCTGCGCCGCGAAAAGGCCTGTCGCCCGCGCCTCGCAATGGCTCCTGATCACCCGGCATGTGTTCTCAACGAGGCTCTATGAAGACGGTTGTCATCGGAGCCAATGGACAGTTGGGAACGGACTGCATTCTTGCATTTCAGAAAGCCAGACACGAAGTCATCGGCCTGACTCACCAAGACCTCGAGATTGCGGAGGAGAACGCGGTCAACGAAATCTTGCGAAACCTCGCGCCCGGTCTGGTGATCAACACGGCGGCGATGCATAACGTGGAAGCTTGTGAGAAGTCCCCGCTACAGGCCTTTGCTGTCAATGCGGTCGGGGCGCGTAACTTGGCCCGGCTTTCCAACGACCTCGGGTATGTCCTCATCCACATCAGCTCCAATTACGTTTTCGACGGGAACAAGAACGCGCCGTACTTGGAGACGGACGCCGCCCGCCCCCTCAGCGTGTACGGCAACTCAAAGCTAGCGGGAGAGTATTTCGTGGAGACGATTGCCCGCCGGTATTTTGTCGTGCGAGTGTCAGGCATCTACGGGTCGAACCCATGCCGGGCCAAAGGGGGAAATAACTTCGTCAAGCTCATGCTCAAACTCGCGAAGGAACGCGGTGAAGTGAAAGTCGTGGACGACGAATTCGTTTCGCCGACGTACACCCCGGCCATCGCCCATCAGCTTCTTAAACTTTCCCAAACCGAAGCCTACGGTTTGATCCACGCCACCTCCAACGGCAGTTGCAGTTGGCACGAATTCGCGGCGACCATCTTCAGGCTGACCAACACCAAGGTCAATCTTCTGCGAGCCGCGCCCGGCGAATTCCCCATGAAAGTCCCGCGTCCAAAGTACTCAGTCTTGGAAAACGCGCGGCTGAAGCAGTTGGGAATCGATCTGATGCCCGACTGGAAGGATTCTCTGGGTCAGTATCTGACTGTCCTAAGTTCGTAACCGCGCCCGTCTCCTTCGCCTGACGCTCGGCCTAAACCGAGTTCGCTACCAAGGTGGGAGACTGCGGCGTGGATGCCGGATCGAGAACAGTGACCCGTGGTTCGACGCAGAAGTCGACCACTGCTGTTGAGAGGATGTCCGTTTCGTGTTGAACCCTGAACATGGCCACGTCCACGTGGCGGTCCAAAAAAACCTCGGCTGTCTCGGCCAAGCCCAGAACGCCAGCATTGAGGAAGTACACGCCCGGCTGCAACAAGCAGCGAAATCGAAACTCAACCTGCACTGTCCGCCCTTTCTCAACGCATTCTAGGCCGTCCCCCAAGGGATGAGTCACGCCGCCGCCGAGTTCGAATCCGCTGACAGTTTTAATGAGCATCCCAAACCGAACTTTGAAGGACGTTTGGCTGAACTCGGCTTTGTACTTGTAAGTGTAGGTCTTCCCACGCACTAACACATTAACCCTTCTTCCATCCGTCGTGGCCACATGCGGACTCAGGATTCTTGTTCCCCGCGCCGCGTAAGAGACGGTGCTCTTGGGTACCATTCCGGGGTCGTAAGATTCCTCCAAGGAGGGATCGTTGTCGCTCGCTGCCGCGGCGGCGCTGGTGGCAGCGGGACCGGGCGACTTGAAATCGGCGACGCTTGGGCCTTGGATGGTGCGAATCTCCTCGCGAACTGAATCTCTCTTGTCAGCCGGTGCGTAGAGTAGTTTGTGATATTTGGACACGACAGACTTCGGCGCGCCCGAAAGCAGCAACTCCGCACGATCCAGCAGAATGACGCGCTCGCACAGTTCGACGACGGTACCGGCTGAGTGCGAGACGAACAAGATTGTGCCGCCTTGCTCTTGAAAGGTGTGAATCCGCGAGAAACATTTCCGCTGAAACGCCTCATCACCTACCGCCAGCGCTTCGTCCACGATGAGGATGTCTGAGTTCAAAGTTGACTGCACCGCAAAGGCCAACCGCACAACCATGCCGCTGGAGTAGGTCTTCGTGGGCTGATCCAGGAAATCACCGATATCCGCAAAGGCGGCGATCTCGTCGAGCTTGGCCTTGACCTCGTCCGCAGAAAGCCCCAGCACAGACCCATTCAGATAGACGTTCTCACGACCGGTGAACTCGGGATTGAATCCCGAACCAAGTTCGAGCAAGGCCGTGATTCGTCCGCGGACTTCCACCGATCCCGTGGTCGGCTCCAAGATGCCGGCGATTATTTGTAATAAGGTGCTCTTACCGGCCCCGTTTTGCCCGATGATGCCGACGCACTCGCCCTTTTTGACCTCGAAAGAAACGTTCCGAAGAGCGTAAAAATCCTGAAACGATTCGTGCGAAAGGCGATTGCACCACGCGCGCATGCGGCTGGGCAGGAATGGCAACTGGCCGATTTGACCAAGGAGCGGGCCGTGCAGACGCGCCGAGGGCGACGACCAGATGGTGTACTCCTTCGAGACCTTATCGACTTTGATCGCCATTTCCGGCTTCACGACCATAAGGAAACAACAAAGAGCCGGGGTGAGTCAAGGAGACTGTTGTGTCAGTCCCGGCCTGCGCAGGTTGTGCTTGCGTCTTGGCCGATTGCCATTCAAACTCACCGGCGATTACGGTAGGTTTGCTTTGCAAGCGATGGCGCAGTCCATTTATCTGTCCAACACAAGATATCCCTGGCGCGAGGTATTCTTGCCTTGGAGGATCGCGTCACACTTGTACCGGCAGCGAGGTCTCATCTACCAATTCACAAGACGCGACGTGTTGGGGCGGTATCGCGGAACGTACTTGGGCATCTTCCTATCGTTGCTGCGTCCGTTATTCATGCTGTTCGTATTCACGGGCGTGTTCGGCTACATTTTTGGAGGATCGTTTGGGCACCGCCCGAATGAATCAAGAATGGATTTCGCGCTCACCCTCTTCTGTGGCCTTGTCCCGTTCAACTTCGCAATGGAATGCGTCAGCCGTGCGCCCACGCTCGTGCTGTCCAATCCGAACTATGTGACCAAAGTTGTGTTCCCGTTGGAGATTCTGGCGATTTCGGTGGTCGGCGCCGGCTTGATCCACATGGCGATCAGTTTGATCCCTCTTTTCCTGGGCATGTTACTCGTGCACGGTTCGATTCCGCTAACGGTCGTCTATCTCCCGTTGATCCTCGTGCCGTTGGTTTTGCTGTCCCTCGGCGTCACTTGGTTTTTGGCAAGTTTGGGTGTGTTTATCCGCGATGTTGATTCGATCATGCCGGTCGTCGTAATGGTGTTGATGTATTTCAGCGCCATCTTCTACCCCATCAGCAAGGTCCCGCCGATCATTCTGCCCTTCGTCCAGTTCAATCCCATGGCAGTGATCGTTGACCAGACGCGCAACGTCATCATGTGGGGTATTCCGTTGGACTGGGTGCAATACACAGCGACGCTCCTAGTCAGCGCCGTCGTCATGGTCGGCGGCTACGCCTTCTTCATGCGCACCAAACGCGGATTCGCCGATGTGATGTAACGCGCGGAATGCCGGGCGCTAAGCTTTGCCGGGATAGCTCCTAATCAGCGATCCGTCCTTCATCTCGTGAATCCAGTCGCTGGCTTGCGCGATGGCCGGATTGTGCGTCGCCAGAAGCAACGCCTTCTGCTCGCGCTTCACCAGTTCCGTCAACAGACCGAACACGCGCTCGGAGTTGGCCGTGTCCAGATTGCCGGTCGGCTCGTCGGCGAGGATGATCTTCGGATCGTTGGCCAGCGCGCGGGCGATGGCCACCCGTTGCTGTTCACCACCGGAGAGATGGGTGGATGGCCGATGAATCTTGTCGGCGAGCCCGACCGTTTCCAGCAACCAAGCCGCGCGCTCGCGCATCTCGCGCAGACCCAACCGGCCGAGCCGCCGCATCGGAATCATCACATTCTCCTGCGCCGTGAACTCGTGCATGAGGAAATGGAATTGAAAGACAAACCCGATGAACTCGAGGCGTTTCTGCGTCATCTGGTTGTCCGTCAATCCGGAGACCTCCTCGCCGCCGATGACGATACTTCCAGAGTCCGGCGTGTCCAACAGTCCGAGCACGTACAGTAAGGTGCTTTTCCCGCAGCCGGAGGGGCCGACAATGGCCTGCACCGAACCCGGTTGCGCCTGCAACGAAACACCGCACAACACATGGACCCGCGATTCGTCCCGGCCCAAATACCGGTGGAGCTGCGTGCCGACGAGCGGAACGTTTTGCGATTCCACGCGCTGCTGAGCCAACCCGGCAAGTATTGTGTCTGTCATCAGTTTTTCCTACTGGCCGGATCCGCGCAGGATGTCCACCGGCGCGAGCTTTGCGGCCTTACGTGCCGGAAAGTAACTCGAAAGAAAGACCGCAATGAAAGCGATCGCGATGGCCGCGACGTAGTGCCCCCAACTCCAGTACACGAGAAAGTGTTCTGTGGCAAAGAACCCGCGAATCCGAATAGGCACTTTCGACACGCCCCACACCAACAGCGCTCCCAACCCGCATCCGGCCACCGAACCGATGGCGGCCACGAGCAGCCCCTGCCAAAGAAAGATCGCGCTGATGTCGCTTCGCTGGTAGCCCATCGATCTCAGAATCGCGATCTCCCGCACCTTGTCGAGCACCATCAACGTCAGCACGTTGAAGATGCCGAATCCCGCCAGCACAATGATCGCGGACACGGTGATCGCCGCCGAAAGCCGGATGGCCTTGAAGATTTGCAGGTTGCCGCGCTCCCGCTCCTGCCAGCTCCGGGCGCGATGCTGGAGCAGGTCTTCGAGGCGGCTCGACAACTCCGGCGCGCGTTCCGGGTCGCGCAGCTTCACGATGATGAAGGACGTGGCGAACGGCTTCTTCATCACGCTGCGCGCGGCCCGCAGATGGACGTAGCCGCGTTTCTCGTCGATCATGTTGTCGCCGGTGCGAAAGATACCGCACACTTCAAACGCGCGCTTGTCGCCACCCGGCCCCATCAGTTGCACCGTGTCGCCCACGTCCACGCGCAACCGGGAAGCCAGCAATGAGCCCAGAATCACCCCCGAAGGCTTCTGGCGAAACTCCCCGAGGTCGCCGGCGATCATGTGGCGGCGCAGATCGGTCGCCCGGAGTTGAGCTTCGAGGTCGATGCCCTGCAAACGGAATACCTCGTCGCGAAAGTCCGTGAAAATGGTGATGTTGCCCTCCAGGATGGGGGCGCAGGCGACGACGTTGGAGAACTCGCGGATCACGCGCATCACGCGCTCGGGATCGGTGACGCCTTCGTAGTACTTGCGCGGTTTCTGGTTGCTGACGCTGACCATCGCATTGGTCTTTTCCTCTACCAAGGCCGAGTACCGGGGTTGAAAACGGTCCTGCACGAGGATGGCGCCCGAAGTTCCCAGCACGGTCTGAATGTAGAACCGCTCGAACCCCTGCGTCTGCGCTTGCGTGCAAATGAACAACGCGACACCCAGCACGATCCCTCCCAGCGTCAGCAGCATGGATTTCTTGCGGTGGCTGATGAACCGAAGAGCGATGACCAGTGGCGGTGGCATGTCGGCGCCGGCACAACTACATGTTGATCGTGAGCGAACGCACCCGTTCGCCGGGGTGCAACAGGTCCTGGTCGGCCACGACCACCTGTTCGCCCTCGTGAAGCCCTTCCAAAATCTCCGCGCGCTCGATGCTGCGGTAGCCGACCTTCACCGCGCGAGGTTTCACGACGCCGTCGTGCACCACCAGCACGCGGTCCACCAATACCGCGCGGGCCGGCACGATCAACACGTTCTCCCGCTTGCCGATGATGACGTTCAGTTCGCCCGTCATACCGGACATCAAGTTCTCCGGCGGATCGTCGAGGGTGAGATTGACCGTGTAACGCTGGTCGTTGGCCGTGGGCACAACCTGGCGCACGGTCGCGGCGAATTCCTTGTCCGGATAGGAATAAAGCTTCACGGCGGCTTTCATGCCCAAGGCCACGCGGCCCACGTCCTCTTCGTTAACCTGCCCTTCCAGAAACGTGGTGGCGGTCGCCACCGTGAACGGCGTGCTGTTTTCGAAGATGAACTCGCCGCTGGCGACGGCGAGCACCGTGAGCACGCCATCGATCGGCGAGCGGATCGTGCAGCGTTCCTGGCGATCTTCCAGAATCATCAACTGCTCGCGCAGAATGCTCACCGCCCGGGCCAGTTCGAGTTCCTCACCCCGGACCCGCTCTTTCAGAGATTGAACTTCGTTGCGCACGCGCTCGACTTCGCTGGCGGCGACGTTGTTGAGTGCGGCCAGTTTTTCCAACCGCGCCAACTGCGCCTCTCCCGTCTTCAAGGCCGGCAGGGAAGGCGGACCGAGTTCCCGTCGCTGCTCGGCGGTGCCCAGATCCGTGCGCGCCTTGGACAGCTCGCGATTAAGGTCGCCGCTGACGATGTTCGCCAGCACTTGTCCACGTTTCACCACGGTGCCGATGGCGCTTTGCCGCGTCATGAGATCGTCGGCGAGCTCGACGACACCGCTGTTGCGCGCGCGAATATTGATGGTAAAGGTGGGAACGATCTTGACGGTGCCGTAAACCGCGGCGATCGCCGTGCCGCGTTGCACCACATAGACCTCCGCGACCGGGCCCGACCCCCAAAAACGATAGGCACCGAGAGCGGCCACGCAGCCGACAGCCACCGCCAGGATGACAACTTTCTTCATGGCAAAAACCGTGGCCGTGATACTAATGCCGCCCCGGTGAGAACTCAAGCCAGCTTCACGGTTGCCGGTGACCGGCAAACTCCAGGTACGCGCCCGTCGCGCGATCCAGCTCGGCCCGGGCACTCTCGTGATCGTAGAGCGCCTGCAATACACCCGCGCGCACCAGCAACAGATTGCGTTGCGCGTTCAAGAAATCCAATTGCGTCGCCTCGCCGAGAATGACCTGCGTCTCCACGAGCTTCAGATTTTCTTCGCTCTCGGCCACCGCCTTGTTCAACCCGGCCAGTCGCGCATCGGCATTCTCCAACGCCTGCGCCACCCCCGCTAATTCGCGCGGAACGTTCGCTTCCAGTTTGCGCAACGCGATCCGGTACCCCTCCCGGACGCTCTCCGTTCGCCGGCTCGCGCCGGTCACCCGTCCGTTATCCACCACGCGCCAACTCAACGTCGCACCGGCCCGCGCCTCGCTGGCGCGCGTCTCGCGTCCGGCAACCACGTCGGTCTGCTTCGACAACAACACGTTTTCCGGGATGAACAGCGTGGATGCCGTCAACGTGATGAACGGGAAATAACCGGCTTGGATCATGCGCTTCTCCTCGCCGGTGGCCTCGACCACCCGGCGCAGCAATACCAGATCGGAGCGCCGTTGAAGCGCGCGTGCGGATTCCCGTTCCGCATCGAACGCCACCGGCGCGTAGTCCAGATCGCCGGTCGGCAACGGCAGACGCAACGCTCCCGCGCTGCCGGTCGGATTCGACATCGCGCGGCCCATCCGTTCGGCGAGCTGCGTGCGCGCGTCGAAATACTGCTGCCGGTACGCGGCGAGGCTCGGTTTCAAATTCAACACCTGAATCTCCGCCTGCATCACGGCCTGTCGCGTACCGGCACCGGCGTCGAGAAGCTCGCGCTGGCTTTCGTGGTTGGCTTCGAGGCGTTTCTCGATTTGCTCGTGCAGATCGAGCAGGTCCCGCGACAGCAACGCGCGCAGATAAGCCTGCCGCAGCGCGTGCAGTTCGTTGATGACGGTAAGATTTAGGTTTTGTTCGGCGATGAGAACTTCCAGTTTGCCGCGGCGCAACGAAGCCGGTATCCCCGTATCCACCAACGGCTGAGCGAAGGCGGCCGTCAGAATGCTGAAAATGCCACCGGCACCGTACAAACTTCCCTCCCGGTCGCCGGCACGCACTTGAGCGGAGAGCCGGGGCAGCGCGCGCGAGGTGAACACGAGCTTCGTGCCGGCGGCGCGCTCAACCTCGGTGCGTTGCTGCTGGATTGCCGGGTTGCGCGCGAGCGCCTCCTCGAAACATTGCGGCAAGGCAACGGAATATGGCTCGGACTCCGGCTCGTTCGCGGCGAGAGTCGCGCCGGACACGGCGAGGGTCAGCAGCGATATGAAAGCTAGCCGGCAAGTTCTCATGGCTTTGTGCTCGCTGGCTCGAAGCGGCCGGACATGGCGCGCTCCAATCGCGCGAGCGCCGCGTTGTATTCGAAGCGGGCCGAGAGTTCGACCGTTTGCGCGCGGGAGAGGTCGAGCTGGCTTTGCAGTAAATCCAACTGGCTGATCAGACCGAGTTCGAAATTGGTTTTCGCCAGATCGAGGGACTCTTTGGCGAGCGCGGCGTTTTGCCGCTGCGATTCGATGGTTTCCTCGGCGCGCTTGAGGTCCCGGTAAGCGCGCAGCACTTCTGCCTCGATGGCGCGCCGCGTGGCGTCCTGCGCCAGTTCGGCGGCGTCCATGCGCGCGCGGGTGGCTCGCATTCGTCCGCGCGCGGCCAGTCCGTCGAACGCCTGCCAGGTGACGGCGACGCCGGCCACGTAGCCTTTGTAGTATTCCACCGGCTGGGTGCGATTGGGTTCGCTGACGACGTCGTAGCCGGCAAACAAATCCACGCGCGGCAAGATCGCGCTGCGATCCACGACGAGTTGTTTTTTTTGCACCTGGATTTCGTTGGAGCGCGCGCGCAACTCCGGTCGCTGGTCGCGGGCGCGGGCGAGGCAATCGTTCACATCGAGCGGGAGTTTTTCGTAGGCGAGTTCGCCGTCCACTTCCAGCGGCAACTGGCGTTGCTCGGTGGAATACGGGATGGCGAGCAATTCGCTGAGCGCGAGGTACGAACTTTTCAGACGGTTCTGCGCTTCGATCAGCGCGGCGCGTTCCAAGGCGAGGCCGACTTCGGCGCGCAGGACGTAAAGTCTCTGGCCGGTGCCGACGTCCAATTTTTCCTGCTCGCTCTTGCGTTGCTCTTCGAGGAAATCAATGGCTTGTTGATGCACGTCGATTTCCGCCTTGTTGCGGAGTATGTCGTAGAAGGCGATGCGCGTGTCCATGACGACACGGTCCACGGCGGCTTGGTAGTCGAGGATGCGCGAGTCTTTGTTCAATCGTGCGATCGCCATGCGGCCGCGGTCGGCGCCGCCGGCGTAGAGGTTTTCGGTTAGGCGCGCGTTGGCGTTCCAGATGTACTCGCGCCGGTTGGGCAGGGTGCCGCTGAGTTTGGCGTAATCGGATTGGAGATACTCGTATTGGGCGACGGTGGTCAGGCTCGGCAGGAAACCGGCGCGCGCTTCGACGATGGCGCCGGCGGTTTCATCGAGCCGCTTCCCGGCGATCTGGATGTCGGGATTTTGTTCAAGCGCCACGCGCAGGCATTCGGCCAGCGTGTAACGGGGCGGTGCCTCAGCCCGCGCGGCACCGGGACAGAGAATCACGGCGAGGCAAAGCCACCCACCGGCCAGCCGGAGAGTGCGAACGGTTGTTCTTCGCGGTGAAAACAAAGTCCCTGTTTCTAATTCGATTTCCCGGTTTTGCCAACGACTTTCCGGGCCGCGCGATGGCTTGACGGATGTGGCGCGCGCCACTAACCTCTGCTCGGTTCAACCACTCGTGTTCACCCGCAACTCAAAACTCATTTTGGAGCGTTGCCAGACCGACGCCAACACGCGGCTGCGGTTGAAATACGCTCCGTATTACCGGGTCGTCGAATCGGCGGACGGCGTGAATGTGATCGTGGATGGCCGGCCGATGGTGATGATGTCCAGCAACGAATACCTCGGGTTGAGCCGGCACCCGAAAGTCGTGGCGGCGGCGAAGGAAGCGCTCGATCAATGGGGTGCGAGTTCGTGCGGGTCGCGATTGGCCAACGGCAGCCGCGCGTATCACGTGGAGTTGGAGGAGACGCTCGCGGAATTTCTCGGCAAAGAAGCCTGCCATGTCACGTCGGCTGGTTATCTGGCGTGTATCTGCAGTTTGAGTTCGCTCGTGCAACGTGGCGACGCGTTGATCGTCGATCCGAGCATTCATTCGTCGCTCTGGGACGGGGCGCTGCTTAGTGGCGGGAAGATCGAGCGTTTTGCGCACGAGGACATGAACGCGCTGGCGCAGGTGCTCGAACACCTCGATCCCCGGCAAGCGAAGGTCATCGCGGTGGACGGCGTGTACTCGATGGAAGGTCACATCGCCGATCTGCCGAAGCTGGCCGAGTTGGCGAATCGTTTTGGGGCGGCGCTCGTGGTGGACGACGCGCATGGCTTGGGAGTGCTTGGCCGGGACGGTCGTGGCGTGTGCGACCATTTGGGTGTGAACGATCAGGTGGATTTGATTGCCGGCAGCTTTTCCAAATCGCTGGCGAGCACCGGCGGTTTCGTAGCCGGCAGCCGCGCCCTCATCGAGTACCTGCGCAGCAGTTCCCGGCAGATTATTTTCAGCGCCGCGATCAGTCCACCAGCCGCCGCAAGTGCCCGGACAGCGTTGCAGGTGATGCAAGAAGAACCGGAGCATCGCGAGAGGTTATGGTCGAACACGCGGTACCTGCGCGAAATCGTTCGTGGTTTGGGACTGGATTTTTGGGATAGCCCGACGCCGGCATTGCCCATCGTGATCGGCGACAAGGAGAAATGCTATTGGATGTGGAAATCACTTTGGGACCAAGGCTTCTTCACCGTGCTCTCGATTGCGCCCGGCGTTCCGGCCGGTAAGGATTTGATTCGCGCTGCGGCGACGGCTCTGCACACGCAAGAGCAACTCGATCGTTTCGGCGATGCGCTGACGACAGCGATGAAAAAGGCTGGCGTAAAGCCGCGCACCGCCGGGGCCGATTCGTAATCGTTATTCTTGGGGTGCGATTTTGATGTGGAAGAAGCGGCGTGGGCCGGTGATCGAGTTGGTGATCGAGATCGAGCCGCCGGTGCCGGGCATCGGATCGCCCAGCGGAGTCCAACTCGCAGCCTTCATGTCGTCTTTGTATTCCACCTGGTAGTTCTGGCCGTCCAACGTCGGGAACGAGAAGATCAATTGATTGCCGCTCTTGGTGACGTTGCTCAACTGCGGCACCGCCACGATCGTCAGCGTGCCGTTCACGTAGCTGATCGTGTAGTTCGGGGCCACCGCGCCGCTGGCGGTGATCGGGTACGTGCCCACGGGACTGCTGGTGGTGGCCGTCGTGTTCAAACTTACCGGCGTTGTGAACTCGCTCACGTTCTCGCTGTTCACAAACCCGTCGTAATGCGCCGTCAGTGTCGGATTCGGCAATCCTTGCGTCTTCATCTTGTTCTCGGCGCTGACTGTCAGGGGTGCCGCCGTGATACTGGCGGTCGTGCTGGCGCTGGTGGAAGCCAGGGCGTAATCGTCCTTGGCGGCGCCGTCGAGGGCGAGGCCGGAGGCGGTGACGGTCTTGTTGGAGCCGACGTTCTTGTCGCTGAAGAGGGCGGTGCCGCCGGTGAGGCTGACCTCGTCGCTGTCGAGCACGTCGGAGAGCGAGCGACCACTGATCGTGGCGTCCGGGAAGCCGTTGTAGACCTTGTCGCTGGCGGTGATGTGGCCGGTGACTGGGGCGGTGGTG
>JBGQCJ010000026.1:0-40275 GCA_041495285.1 Verrucomicrobiia bacterium | reverse complement strand
GACCAGACGTAGATCGTCAGCACACGGGCGCAGAACGGGCACCGTGCTTCGAAGATCTTCTGCGTGCGGCGCCCCATCACATCGGCACGCGCACGATCGCCGCCTTCGAGGCGGAACCAAGGACGACGCTCTAGGACCTTCGGTGCTTCGCTCTTCGGATAGCTGCGTGGCGTGATGCTCGACATGGCTACTTGGTCTCCTTCAGATCGTACTCGGGGAACGGCAACCCGTTCTGCTCGGCGTAGCCGTTGGTCATGGCGGTCGCGTTGATGCACTTCTGCAGGATCTCGACGACGCGACGCGCTTTTGTGCGCAGCTTCGCCAGTTGTTCGGATGAAATCTTGCCGGTGCGGACGTACTGGCGTTCCTTCCAACTGATCTTCGCTTTGCGCACGACTTCCGGTAGCGCGCACTTCACGCACAATTCGACCGGGCAGCAGTAGTACTTGCCCATCCAGCGGGTGAGTTCGAGTATCCGGTCGCCCAGCAGCGGCTTCTGTCCGATGACTTCGCCGATGTCTTTGAGTCTTGCGTAGCTGGATGCGTCCGCCAGTCCGACGACGTAACCGCGCGCCGTCGTTCGGCCGAACGGCACGGCCACACGCGAGCCGATGCGCACCGCCTGCGCCAGATGCGATGGAATCCGGTAGTCGAACTCGCGATCCAGCGCGAGATCAACGACGACTTTGGCGATGGAAGAATCCACGAGGCGGCATTCTACCCGCCTTGTCATTCTGAGCGAAGCGAAGAATCTTCTGGAAGCGCCAACGCCGCCGGCGCTACTGCGGCATGTTGGTGTTGGTCTTTTCGAGGAGGGCGTGGGTGGCGCTGCCAATCGCCGTCAAGAGAACGACGGCGGCAATCGAAACGATGGCGACAATGAACGCGTACTCCGTCAGCGTGGCCGCCGTCTTTCGCCGCGCCAAGGACGCGAGTCTGGAGATGAACGAGCGTTGTTTTCTCTGTTTCATCGGGCCATCAATCTCCACAATGAATTATCACAAATGCGCGCACCAGACAGCAATACCGCAAAAGCCATGCCAAGGCGGGTTGCTGCAACCCATTGCGTTTGCGGGGGTACGGTTTCACCTTCACGTTCAAACAAGCCGAACCTATAATGAGCCATGGCCTTGCGCAGAAAATCGCAAACGATCACCGTGGGCCGGGTGCTGGCGCTGGCGTTAGTGCTGGGAGCGCTCGGTTCAACCGGGGTGGTGTACCTGCGCTGGCTGTTTCGCGAGCAACGCTACAACCGGATCATCGAAGAGACTGCCGCCAAGTACGGCGTGGACAAGTTTCTGATCAAGGCGGTCATTCACCACGAGAGTGAATTCGATCCGTTTGCTTATGGCCACGCCGGTGAGATCGGTCTGATGCAAGTGACGCCGGCAGCCGGTTCGGACTGGGCGCGGGCAACGGGCCGCCGGGATTTCGGACGGGACCTGCTCTGGGACGCGCGCGCAAACATCGAGGCCGGCACGTGGTATCTGTCGCGCGCGTTGCGCCGCTGGCAGGACAAGGACGACCCGGTTCCTTTCGCGCTGGCCGAGTACAATGCCGGTCTGGGCAACGTCCTACGTTGGCTGCCGCGCGGAACCGGCACGACGGCGGAAGAATTCATGCAAGCTATCACCTATCCGACCGTGCGCGATTACATTGCGACCGTGACGGATTACCGGCAACAGTACCAAGCGGCCGGCAACCTCTGAGATCAACCGTCCAAGCGCGAAGGGAGCGGGCTGCCCGCGGTTTCGACGGTGACTACTTGGGTGAGGCCAAGTGAGGCTAGGAGAAGCGCAGCCACCGTCGAGGGGTGTGCGAGCAGCCTGCTCCCTTCGCCTACTTTTGACCCGCTGCCTGCCGGAACGTTCAATGAATTTTACGCGCTCCGCAAACGGCGGTTCTTCGCCCGCGACTCCGTCGCCAGCCGGGCCTTGAATTTCAAGACCTGCGCGCGCAATGCCGAGTCGCTCGTGGCGAGGATTTTCACCGCCAGCAACCCGGCATTTCGGCCGTTGCCGATGCCCACCGTCGCCACCGGCACCCCGCCCGGCATCTGCACGATGGACAATAAGGAGTCGAGCCCCTTGAGCGATTTCGATTCGATCGGTACGCCAATTACCGGCAGCGGCGTAAACGCGGCAATGACCCCCGGCAAATGCGCCGCGCCGCCCGCGCCGGCGATGAGCACGCGCAGCCCGCGTTTGTGCGCGGCGCGCGCGTACTTCGCCACATCCTCCGGCGTGCGGTGCGCGCTCATCACGTGCGCCTCGCAACGGACGCCAAACTCCGCGCACACCTCGACGGCAAGTTTCATCGTCGGCCAATCCGAATCGCTGCCCATCAAAACGCCCACCAAGGGTTTACTGCTCTTCTTCATGAATTCCTTTCCTCCGCGGAGAGAGTTTGCAGAGCTGTCTCGACCTCGATCCTTTTGCTCTCCCGCATCGGCTCATCGGCCTCACGCGGCACCCAAATCGGCGCGCCGACGCGCACGAGGCAACGCGCGAACGGCAACGGGATCATAAAGTTGTCCCAACTGTTGACGACGATCTTGCGGGACAACGTGTAGGACACCGGCACGATCGGCGCCCGTGTCAATTGCGCGAGGCTGATGACGCCCGGCTGAACAACATACTTCGGGCCGCGCGGGCCGTCCGGCGTGATGGCCGCGTCGTTGCCGTCGAGCACCAGCCGCGTCATCTCGCGCAGCGCCTCGCGCCCACGACGGCTGCTCGAACCGCGCACACAGATTACGCCGTATTGCTCCAAGATAGCTGCCAGCTTGTCGCCGTCAGTGCTGGCGCTGACCAGCGCGGCTATCCGTCTCGGGCACCGCGATTTCCAACGATTGATATAAAGATGCGGCAACAGAAAAATGCGGTTGTGCCAGAACGCGATCAGCATCGGGTGCGGCGTGGGCGCGGCGAACTGGCCGGTCGGGTCTTCCTGCCGCCAACGCAGCGTAAGGGCCACCGCCGAGATGAGAATGCGCACCAGCCAGCCGGTCATAGATTGAACTGCAAATCGTAAAGCCTTTTGTATGTCTTACCGCTCGCCAGCAATTGCTCATGCGCGCCTTCCTCGACGACGCGGCCTTTGTCGAGCACGATGATGCGGTCGGCATGCTGAACGGTGGACAACCGGTGGGCAATCACCAGCATCGTGTGCCGCTGTTTCTGCCGGTCGCTCCACATCAATTCGTCGAGCGCGGCTTGCACGGCGCGCTCACTCTCGGTGTCGAGCGCGCTGGTGGCTTCGTCGAGCAGCAGGATCGGCGGGTTTCTCAGAATCGCGCGGGCAATGGCCAGCCGTTGGCGCTGGCCACCGGAGAGTTTGACGCCGGACTCGCCGATGATGGTGTCGTATTGTTGCGGCATCTGCAGGATGAACTCGTGGGCGTGCGCGCGGTTGGCGGCGGCGATGATTTCCTCTTTTGCCGCACCGGGTTTGCCGTAGGCGATGTTGCTGGCCACGGTATCGTTGAACAGAAACGTTTCCTGCGTGACCAGTCCGATCTGGTCGCGCAACGACTTGAACGTGACGTCCCGGATATCCACGCCGTCAATCTTCACCGCGCCGCCGGTCGGGTCGTAGAAACGCGGCACCAGATTCAGCAGCGTGGTCTTGCCGGCACCACTCGGGCCGACGATGGCCACGAGCGAGCCGGCCTGAATCTCCAAATCAACGTCGTTCAACACGGAACGCCGGTCGCCGCCCGGAGCGACATCGTATTGAAACGCGACGTGCTCGAACCGGAGGGATTGGCGGAAATGAGGCAGCGCGATAGCCACCGGCTGTTCGACAACGGTGGGTTGTTGGTCGAGCAGACGAAACACGCGGTCGGCCCCGGCTATGCTTTCCTGGATGACCATGTGGACGCGGCTGATTTTCTTGACCGGCTCGTACAGCAGCATCAGGCCCAGCAAGATGCTCACGAGCTGGCTGCCCTGCAGGTGGGCGTGGTAGGCGTAGATGAACACCAGCGCCATGCCGAGGGCGGCGAGCAATTCGATGATCGGCCCGGTGCTGGCGCTGGAGCGCACGATGCGCATGCGCTGGCCGAACAATCGCCGGCACAGTTCGCGGAAGTCCTGCGACTCGCGTTGTTCCATGCCGAACGCCTTGACGACGCGAAAGCCGGCAATCGCCTCGTGCAGCACGGAGAGGAGCGAGGCTTGTTCTTCCTGCGAGGCCCGGCTGGCCTTGTTGATCTTCCGTCCGTAGATGAGGATCGGCACGATGCAAAGCGGAAACAGCACCACCGCGCCCAGCGTCAGCCGCCAATCGAGGTAAAGCAAGTAACCCAGGACGCAGACCAGCGTGACCGGAGCTTTGAGCACGTCTTCGATGACGGTGGTGAGCGAGAATTGCACGAGTGTCACGTCGTTGGTGACGTTCGAGATCAACTCGCCGGTGCGCGCGTTGCTGAAGAAATCGAGCGACAAGGTTTGTAGGTGATCGAAGATCCGCGCGCGCAGGTCCATGACGACGCGAAGGCTCACCCAGTTCATGAGATAGGTGCTGAGAAAATCGCACAGCCCGCGTGCCAGCATCACCAGCGGCAACAACGAAGCCAGCGCGGCCAATTGCCACGCGCTCAATGGGCCACCGGCCTCTTCGAATACGCGCGCCCAAACTTTTCGCACCACGAACAGCGCGGCGGCGTTGGTCGATCCGTACAGCGTGCCGAAGATGATGCCCTGCGCCAGCCGCACCCGGTACGGTTTGACGAATTTGAGCAACCGGCCGTAGGTGGCCATCGTTTTCCCCAACGCGCTCATGGGCCGGCACTATATCACCACGGGTTGCGCCGCGAAAAGCTAATGTTCAATTTGACACCCCGGCACCGCTTTGCTAGAAACGGCGTTCGTAACTCAGCAACAGAGAGGGTGTCACCGTGGCGAAAGTTCTTCTGGAAAACGTCTGCAAAGTTTACCCCGGCGGCGTCAAGGCCGTGGACAACGCCAACCTGGAAGTTCAAGACCAGGAATTCGTCGTACTCGTCGGCCCTTCCGGCTGCGGCAAGTCCACCACCCTGCGCATGGTGGCCGGGCTCGAGGAAATCTCCAGCGGCAACATCTCCATTGACGGCAAACGCGTCAACGACGTGCCCCCGAAAGACCGCGACATCGCCATGGTCTTCCAGAACTACGCGCTGTACCCGCACATGACCGTCTACAAGAATATGGCGTTCGGCCTGATACTGCGCAAGTATCCCAAAGCCGAAATTGATTCCCGCGTCCGGGAAGCCGCCCAAATCCTCGGCATCACCGACGAACAACTCCAGCGCAAACCCAAGGCTCTGTCCGGCGGCCAGCGCCAACGCGTTGCCGTCGGCCGCGCCATCGTGCGCAAACCGAAGGCATTTCTGTTCGACGAGCCGCTCTCCAACCTCGACGCGAAGATGCGCGTGCAGATGCGCGCCGAAATCTCCAAGCTCCGTCACCGGCTCAACTCCACGATGATCTATGTCACCCACGACCAAGTCGAAGCCATGACCATGGGCGACCGCATCGTCGTGATGAAGGACGGGATCATCCAGCAGGTGGACGATCCGATCTCGCTGTATGACCGGCCGAAGAACATGTTCGTGGCCGGCTTCATCGGCTCGCCGCCCATGAATTTTTTCAAAGGAACGATCCAGCAACGGCAAGGTGGATTGTGGTTTATCGAACCCGCGCGCGAAGGCAAGGACACCGGCCTCGCCGTCCGCGTCCACGACGACATGGCCCGGAACCTCTCCGGTCATATCGGCCAACCGGTCGTGTTCGGCGTGCGGCCCGAGGATGTCAACGACCGGAAGTTCGTCGCCGAGGCTAATCCCGATCATACCGTGCGCGCCACCGTGGACGTGGTTGAACCGATGGGCGCGGAAATCTATCTGTACCTCAACACCGGCAGCCACAGCTTCATTGCCCGCGTCAATTCCCGCGAAACTGCCGACGTCAATCAACAAGTCGAGATGGTCTTCGACATGCGTAAGTGCCACTTCTTCGACCCGCAAACCGAGCAGACCATCGTGTGACATGGTGTAGCTGCGCTTCTGTGAAGCGCGGAGTCATTTTATGAACCCGGGCGATCACAAACTGCCGCTCTCGCCCGGTCAGCGCATTCTTCGTTACGCGGGCGGCATCATCCTTTCCGCGTGCGCGGTCATGCTCGTGCTCGGGGTCACCGTCCTCGCCGACCGGTTGCACGGTCCGCAGTTCGTTTTATATTGGACGTGGTGCTTTTTGCTATCGGTGGCGGCCATTGGCGTGGCGCTCTGGGACATGCTGCTGGTGCGGCGCGCCTCCAAACAAACCCGGCGAGAATTGTTTCGCAAGCAATTCATGACCAGTGAGTTTTCCGATGAGCTTCGCAGTAAAACAGACAGGCATGGCGACGACAAATAATTGCGCGCCGAAGTTCTACGAACCAACTCGGATCGGCACATTGTTTTATCCCAACGTTGCGGCGATTGCTGCCGACGCCGAAAACGCCGGCCTCCCTCCCGCCGCCAACGACAAAACGAAAGTTCAACTCCTGATTGTGGACATGCAGGTGGATTTCTGCCACGAACACGGCACCCTGTACGTGCCGGGCGCAAAGGAAGACATCCGCCGGCTCATCGAGTTCATCTACCGCAACCCCGCGCGCATCACCGACATCACCTGCTCGCTCGATTCACACCTGCCTCATCAAATCTTTCATCCCGCGTGGTGGACGGACTCACAAGGCCGGCATCCCGCCCCCTTCACCATCATCACCGCCGAGGACGTGAAGAAAGGCGAGTGGCAACCGGTGCGCGAGCCCGAGTGGTCGCTCCGGTACGTGGAGAAACTCCGGCAACGCGCGAAGAAAAACCTCACGATTTGGCCGTACCACGTGCCCATCGGTGGCGTCGGCAACGCGCTCGACCCGGAATTGTGGTCGGCAGTTTTCTGGCACGCGCTGGCGCGTGGATCGCAACCGACGATGTGGACGAAGGGCAGCGTGCCGGAGACGGAGCATTACTCGATAATCCACCCCGAAGTTCTCGTGCCGGGCGTCACAAAACGCGGCGAAGACCTTCTAAAAATGCTTCGCAGCCGTGATTACATCCTCATCGCCGGTGAAGCCGCCAGCCACTGCGTGCTCGAAACTGTTGAAGACCTCGTCGAAGAGTTTGCCGACAAACCCGGGATGCTTGGCAAACTCTACGTCCTGCGCGACTGCACCTCACCGGTGCGCCATCCGCAAATTGATTTCCGGGCGATCACGAAAAAGCAATTCGCCGAATTCGAGAAGCAAGGCGTCCACTTCATCAACAGCACCGACCCGCTGCCGTTCTGATCCGTTCAATCGCCCAAGCGGCGTGTTCACGGACGAGAGGCTCAGGATCGTCGAGCGCGTGTTCCAGAGCCGGCAACGCTGACGGGTCTCCGACGTTGCCGAGGGCGACACAGACGTTGCGGAGGAAGCCGCGGCGTTTGATCCGGTAGATGGGCGTGCCGCGGAAGAACTCCTGGAACTTCGTCTCGTCCCACGACAGAAACTCCATCAGCGCCGGCAATTCACGGCGCCCAAACTCGCGCACGGGCGATTGCCGGGCAAACCGGTTCCACGGACAGACTTCGAGGCAATCGTCGCAGCCGAAGATCCGGTCGCCGATCAGTGGACGGAGTTCGACCGGGATTGAACCCTTCAATTCAATCGTGAGATAGCTGATGCACAGTCGCGCGTCGAGTTGGTACGGGCCGACAATGGCGCGGGTCGGACAGGCATCAATGCACCGGTGACACTTGCCGCAGTACTCGCGCTCCGGTAAGTCCGGCGTGAGTTCCAGAGTCGTCAACACTTCGCCTAGGAGAATCCAGTTGCCGAGTTTGCGGCTGATGAGGTTGGTGTGTTTGCCGATGAAGCCAATGCCGGCACGTTGTGCGAGGTCACGTTCGAGCACGGGGCCGGTATCCACGTACCACCGGCTATGGGTGTCACTGCCACCTATCCCGCAAATCTCGTCCGCGAACTGCTGGAGCTTATGCTTTATCACGTCGTGGTAGTCGCACTCGCCCCAAGCGTACCGGGCGACGCGGCCCGGTTTGTCGTGGTGGCCGGTGAAGTAGTTCAAGCCGACGACGATGATCGCGCGCGCACCGGGCAGAACTTCGGAAGGATGGGCACGCTGGCCGGCATTCTTGGCCATGTAGGCCATCTCACCGTGGAAACCAGTCTGCAGCCAGTCGCGAAATTGGCCGGTATGCGGCGGTGGTGTTGCCGACGTGATGCCGACGAGGTCGAAGCCGAGGGCGCGAGCGCGCTGTTTGACTTCATTCGCCCACGACGCGAGCTGGAGTTCGCTTGTAGATGCGGAGGACTTCATCAACGACTTGCTCCAATCCCATCTGGGAGGTGTCGATCTGGTTTGGGATTGCTTTGTAGAGTGGCTCGCGTTCGCGGAGCAATTTCTTGATGCGACCGGGGCGGTCATCGCCTTCCACGAGCGGCCGGTGGCTCGCGCGCTTGGTGCGTTCGTGCACGACATGCGGCTCGGTCCACAGGCAGACGACGACGCCGGTCTTGGTGAAGTCGTCGATGTTCTCCTGATTGAGCACGATGCCGCCGCCGGTGGCGATGACTTGCCCTTGTTGCGCGGCGAGATCGCGCGTGAGACTGCGTTCGAGTTGGCGGAAGAACGGCTCGCCTTTCGCGCGAAAGATGTGGGAGACGGTCTGGCCTTGACGCTGTTCGATGAGGTGGTCCATGTCCACGAAGGTCATGCCGAGCCGTTCGGCGACCCATTTGCCCACGGTGGTTTTGCCGCTGCCCATGAAACCGACGAGCACAAGGTTTTTCATCGCGCGCACTGTAGCAGAAGCGGCGGCGCAAAAAAAGAGAATCCCCGTCCCGCGTCAGGGTTGTGCGCGGGACGAGGATTCCAGCATCTTCGCCGCGCCGGTCAATCAACGGCCGCCAGTGAACCTACCGCAAGGGCAGGCAAAGACCGGCTACACTCGTGTGACGTTTTGGGCTTTGGCGCCCTTGGCGTCCTGGATGATTTCGAACTCAACCGCTTGGCCTTCGGCCAGCGTCTTGAATCCGTCACCCTTGAGCGCGGAGAAGTGAACGAATACATCCGGTCCACCTTCCTGCTGAATGAACCCAAACCCCTTTTTCTCGTTGAACCATTTTACGGTACCGCGTGCCATCTGTTGCTCACCTCCTTGATGCTGTCGTCATGGCGGGAAAATCCTTGTTGAGGGAAAATGAAAAGCCGCCGGCCACCCTTACGGGCGTCGACGGTCATCCACACACATCCGAATCAAATCCTCCAAGTTGAACGAAGACCGCTTGTGAAACTGAAGATCCATACCACGTCAACTTGAACGCTTCTTTAGCAGAAACCTCTTCGCAGTGTCAAAAACATTTTTGCTGGCGGAGGGGGAGGGATTCGAACCCCCGAGACGCTTGCGCGCCTAACGGTTTTCAAGACCGCCGCATTCGACCACTCTGCCACCCCTCCGATTCCGCCGGTCGCCGCGCAACATACCACAGTCTCACCGTGGTTTGCTCCCAAAATTTATCGCCATGGCGCCGCCCACGAACTCCTCGAAACCGCACTCGCGGTACCCGCACGACTCCATCACCGTCTTGATCCCCCGCTGCGCCGGATAATCGGACAGCGACGCCAAAATGTAACCGTGCGTGTCCGGGTCGCCGCAAAACATTCTGCCCAAAACCGGCAACACGATTCGCAAATAGCCGAAATACAGGCGCCGCAGCCCCGGTGACTCCGGCTTCCCAAAATCCAGCGACAACATCTTCCCTCCCGGCCACAACACCCGCAAAATCTCCCGCAACCCGCGCTCGATGTCCGCCAGATTGCGCAACCCGTACCCGACGCTCACCACATCAAACGAGTTATCCGGGAAAGGCAACCGCAGCGCATCCGCGCGAACCCACTCGACATCTGATTGCCGTCGTGCCCGTGCCACGCGCAACATCTCTGTCGTGAAATCCACGCCCACGACCCGTGCACGGAACATCAACGCGATATCGCCGGTACCGCAGCACAAGTCGAGAACGACCGGTTCGTTGTAGGCCGCGTCACCCGACGCGGCGCCGCGTGAGGTCACACGGCCTACACCGGCCAGCTCAACCAACCGGCGTTTCCAACGCCGGTGCAACCCGGCACTCATGATGTCGTTGAGCAAATCATACCGGCGGGCGATGGTGGCAAACAACTCGTGCACTTTCTCGGCGCGTTGGTCGTCCGGTTGGTAGAATTTGCTTTCCACGCCGCGCAAGCCTATCAAAAGAATCTTGTCGGAGCGAATTGCATTCGCGACCGGTCGCGGTTACAAACCGCTCCTACAAACAACCATGCCAATCGACCGCATCACGAAAGCTTTGGAGCTATGGAAGAGATTTCCCGGCAACGATCTCTCGCGCTACAACCTCGCGCAAGCCTGCTTCGACGCCGGTGACTTCCCGAATGCCGCCGAACATCTCCGGCCGCTCTGCGAGAAGAAACCGGACTGGATGGTCGTGCATATTCTCCTTGGAAAATGTTTACTCGCCTCCGGCAACTCAACCGAGGCGAAGCACATTCTCGAACACGCCCTTCAACTCGCCATCGCGCAACATCACGACGCGCCGCGCGAAGAACTGACGGAGTTGCTGAAGACGTTATAACTCAGCCGGCGGCGGGCCTTTGGGCGGCTGCGGCTGCTGAACTTTGATGACGTGGAAGCGGCGCTCCAAAATGAGCGCGTCATCGCAGTAGAATTCGATGGAGTACAAACCGGGTTGCGGGAACGTCAGGCCGACCAGATCAAAGTTCAACTCGACGACCGCGTGGATATCGGGAAACTGAATCTGGCCGTTGAGCTCAGCGACGACAGCCCCGGCCTCCTCCTGCGCGATCCGCAGCCGCGCGGTGCAACTACCGCGACCTTCGGTCAGCGAGACAAACACGGCCATGTGCGGGTGCCGGCACGGAAAGTTGCCGGCGCCGATCTGGTTGAAGATGCCGATGAGCGATTTCTTGTTGGTGAGCTTGTCTTCGATGATCTGGTCGCAGACCACGATGGCGAGCCCGGTCGGAGATGGTTTGTCGGTCATCAGCGGGAGATGTCTTTTTGGCTCAGCACGGCGAACCCCGCCTTGGTGAGCACCTCGCGCGCGTACTCGGGGTCTTCGCAGTGCAGCGCCAGCAGCGCCTTGTCGTGCGGGCGAATCATGAGCGAGTAGGTGTACTGAATGTTCACCTCGGCGGCGACGAGTTGACGCAACACATGATCGAGTTTCTCCGGCCCGCGCGGCATTTCCACGACGACGAGATTGGATTCGTTGGCGGAAATCTGCGCCTTGTGAAGCACCTCGTGGCAACGGTCGGGATCGTCCACGACGATGCGAATGACAGCCGCATCGGCTGAGTCCACCACTGAAAGGCCGCAAATGTGGATGTTGGCTTCGCCGAGCGTGCGCGTCAGGTCGAGCAGCGCGCCGACCTTGTTCTCCAAAAACACCGAGAACTGCCGGACCAGCGGGGCGCGTGTCGCTTCGCTGGTTCGCGTGTTTGGTTCAGCCATGATTCCTCCTTGCGCCGGTTATCCTAGCGCAGTCATGCGCCGGCGAAAAGCAAAACTTCTCCGGCTAAATGCTCCAGTCTTCCTGAATGTGCTGCTTCTTCAAGAAATCAATGATCTGCGCCACGCATTCGCCCGCGGTCTGCTGGTCAGTGCGCACGACGATCTCGGAACTCTCGGGCGGCTCGTACGGCGCGCTGATGCCGGTGAAGTTGGGAATCTGACCGGCCCGCGCCTTCTTGTACAGACCCTTCGGGTCGCGTTGTTCGCAGACCTCGACCGGAGCGTTGACATAGACTTCGACGAAATCGCCTTCGTCCACCAGCGAGCGCGCCAGCCGGCGGTCGTCCCGGTACGGCGAGATGAACGCGGTGATGACCAGCACGCCGGCATCCATCAGCAACCTCGCCACTTCGCCGACGCGCCGGATGTTTTCCGTGCGATCCTCCGGCGAGAATCCCAAGTTGGCGCTGAGGCCGTGCCGGATATTGTCGCCGTCGAGGATGTAGGTGTGCAAGCCCATCGCGAATAACTCGCGCTCCAGTTCGGTGGCAATCGTGGACTTGCCGGCGCCGCTGAGGCCGGTCAGCCAGATGATCGCACCTTTGTGTTTGTTGCGGCGCTCGCGCGTTTGCCGGTCGATCTTGCTTATCGACCAGAAAATGTTCTGGCTCTTCACGCCGGACAGCACGTCGCGCCGGTCGGGGTACTGGCCTTTGGAAATCACGCCGCCGCCGCAGACCATGTGTTTGTCCACGATCACGAAGCGGCCGGTGGGCACGATGCGCTCGTAATTGTCGAGCGCGATGGGCGTCTTGGTGCGGACCGTGACTTCGGCCACGTCGTTGCGCGCGATGTGTGGGCGCGATTTCAAGTCGATCTCGGCCAGCGTGGAAGCGTCGATGAGCTTCTCAATGGATTGAATCTGGCACTCGACCTCAGTGGTCGTGAGTTTCAACTTCACTTTGCGGCCCACTTCCAAGTTCTGCCGGCCGAGCCAGAACAGCTTGGCGTTGAACACGTCGGTTTCGATGGGCGCGTCGTATTCACCGGAACCGATCTGTCCGCGTTCTACGAAAATCTGTTCGGTCAACGTGATACCGACCGATTCGCCCGCGCTGGCGGACTCGTGCGGCGAACCCGGCCAGGTCTCGATGGACTTCACAGTGCTGACTTTGTTGCGCGGCGAGAATAAAATCCGGTCGCCGACCTGGAGCGCACCGGCTTCGACGCGCCCGGCAAGGATACGGCGATGGTCGAACCGGTAAACGTCTTGAATCGGGAACCGCAGCGGCAGATTTTGGGCTGGTTGCGCGACTTGGAATTGATCGAGCGCCTCCAGCACGGTCGGACCACTGTACCACGGCATGTGTTTGGACTTGCCGGCCACGTTGTCGCCCTGCGTGGCTGAAACCGGTATGAAAAGCTTTGGCGTGACACCGAACTGACTGAGGAACGCCCGGTACTCGTCCTCGATGGATTTGAAAACCTTGTCGCTGTAACCTTTCAAATCCATCTTGTTCACGAGCACGGCGACTTGTTTCACGCCGAGCAGCGAGAGAAGGAAGCCGTGCCGGCGCGATTGCTCTTGCACGCCTTCGTTCGCGTCGATCAAGAGCAATGCCGCCTCGGCGCTCGCGGCGCCGGTCACCATGTTCTTGAGAAATTCTTTGTGGCCGGGCGCGTCGATGATGACGTACTGGCGTTTCGGCGTCCGAAACCAGATCTGCGCCGTGTCGATCGTGATATTCTGATCGCGCTCCGCCTGCAAACCGTCCATCAAGAACGCCCACTCGAACGGCATGCCCCGATGTTCGCACGCGGCTTTGATCTTCTCGTATTTTCCGTCGGGCAACGAGCCGGTATCGTAGAATAGCCGGCCCACGAGAGTGGACTTTCCGTGATCCACGTGCCCGACGATGACAATCTTCAATTGTTCGGTTGCCGGCGTCATCACATGTAGCCGTCGCGGCGGAGTTTCTCGAAAGCGTCTTCGCTTTCTTGATCCTGAGCGCGGACGCTGCGTTCACTCTTCTTGGTCGTGCGTAACTCTTCCCGGATCTTGTCGTACGTGTCCGCGATGGAATCGATGTTGAACGTGCAGGGCGTGCACCCGAGACTCCGGTAGCGCTTGCCGTTCTTGGCAAAATACAGCGAGACGTTCGGAATCTTCTCGCGTTCGGCGTATTCCCAGATGTTCATCTCCGTCCAGTGCAACAGCGGGTGAACACGCAAGTGGGTGCCGCCGGCAAGATCGGTGTTGAACTGATCCCACAATTCCGGTGGCTGGTCTTCGACGTTCCACTCCATGTTCTTGTCGCGCGGCGAGAAGTAGCGTTCCTTCGCGCGCGTCGGATCTTCGTCGCGCCGGACGCCGACGATGAGGCCGCCGTATTTTTCGCGATCAACGACCTTTTTCAGATTCTCTTTGAGCAACGCCGAGCAGCAGACGACCCGGCCGAGCTTATGATTCATGCCTTGCGCGAGCGCTTCGTCGTTGCGGGCGATGACGAGGTTGAGCTTCCACTCTTTCGTGAGCCGGTCGCGCAGTTCGATTAATTCCGGCATGTCGAAGCTGGTTTCCATGAACACGACCGGGAACGGCACGTGCCCGAAAAACGCTTTGCGCGCGAGCCAAAGAATCGTCTGCGAATCCTTGCCGACGCTCCAGAGCATTGCGAGTCGCTCAATCTTGTTGAACGCTTCGCGAATGATGAAGATGCTTTGGTTCTCTAATCTGTCTAAGTGGTCCATACGATTCCGAAGCGGCTCAGATGTTCGCCGCGAATGTGTGCAGGCCGCACTCTTTTTTGTCCGTGCCGGCCCAGCGACCGGCGCGTTCGTCGTCGCCGCCATTGACCGGGCGCGTGCAGCAGTCGGGCGTGCAACCGACGCTGGGATAACTCTGATCGTGCAACGGATTGTAGTGAAGCTGATGACTGACGATGTACCACCAGACCTCTTCCTTGCTCCACGCGGCGAGCGGATTAATCTTCACATACCGATGACTGTCCGGCGTTTCCTGCAACTGCAGAATCTTCGCACCTTTGCGCGATTCGCCTTGAGAACGACGCAAGCCGGTGACCATGGCGTCGAGTTCAGCCAACTTTTTCTGTAGCGGCAACACCTTGCGCATGTAGCAGCATTGGTCCGGTTGGCGGCGGAAAAGTTCCGGGCCATATTTTTCCGCTTGTTGCTCGGGCGTCAGTTCCGGGTGCAAACGTTCGACCGTGATTCCGTATTCTTGTTCGACCTGCCGGATCAGTTCCACGGTTTCTTTGAAGAGGAAGCCGGTATCAATGGTGAAGATGGCCGGCCGTGGTTCGACCTTGCGCATGGCAATGTCAATGATGACCAAGCCCTCCGGCCCGAACGCCGAAGAGATCGCCATGCGCGGCGAAAAGTTGTCCGCCGCCCACTGCAAAATGTCGCGTGGAGTTCGACTCTCGAACTCTTCGGCGCGGGTCCTAATTTGTTCGAGTGAAAACTTCACCAATGTTTCCTTCAACCTTCGATGACGTTAATCTCGACTGGCTCAACCTTGATGCTGAGACTTTCCAGCCATTTGATCGCTTTCTTGATTTCAGCGCGCTCGCCCTCCAACTCCAGCGAGACGATGCCCACTTCTTCCGTGACGCTCGCCTGACGGATGTTGGTGACGACTTCAAATTTGTGGCCGATCTCGTAAATCACCGGCCGCTGAATCGTCTTCTTCGGATACGTCAGCCACAAGCGTTTCGTTTCTTTCGCACTCTTTGTCATGTTGTCCTTAAATTTTCTTTACGTTCGGCCGCCCGCGATTGCCGGGATCACCGAGATTTCGTCTCCGTCTTTGACCGGAGTCTGTTTGCCCTGCGCAAATCGAATATCCTCGTCATTGAGGTACACGTTGACGAACCGACGCAACTCGCCGCGTTCGTCACAAAGACGTTCCTTCAAACCGGGATATTGCTTTTCCAAATTCTCCACGATCTCCTGAATATTCTTCCCCGACGCCTGCACGACGTCTTTGTCCTGCGTTAACTTGCGCAACGGCGTCGGAATTCTCACGTTGACTGCCATAGTACCGTCTCCTTCTCTCTTTATTTGTCCTCTTCAACCAAAGCCAAAAACTCGCGCAGGCTCGGCTTGATGATCCGCGGCTGGCCACACTTGCCGCTAATCGCTTCCTGCGTCTTCAACCCGTGACCGGTGATGCACAATACCAGCGACTCGTCGCGTTTGATGCGACCACCTTCGACCAGTCGCTTCGCTGCCGCGACCGTCACACCGCCGGCCGTCTCTGCAAAAATTCCTTCCGTCTCGGCCAGTAACCGGATTCCTGCCACCACTTCCTCATCGTTCGGGTTCTCAGCCCAACCGTCGGTCTGTTTCATTGTTTGGATCGAGTAAAACCCATCGGCCGGATTGCCGATCGCCAGCGACTTCACAATTGTGTTCGGCTTGCTGACCGGCTTGATGATGTCCATCCCGGCTTTCATTGCGTTGACGATCGGCGCGCAACCTTCCGCTTGGGCACCGTGAATGTGGTAATCGTACTCCTCAACAAGCCCAAGGTTCACAAATTCTTTGAAAGCCTTGTGGACCTTTGTGATCAACGAGCCACCGGCCATCGGCACCACCACGTGGTCCGGCAATTGCCAGCCCAATTGCTCGGCGATCTCGTGTCCTAAAGACTTCGATCCTTCCGCGTAGTACGGACGGATGTTGACGTTGACGAACGCCCAGCCGTACTTGCCGGCAATCTCGCTACACAGCCGGTTGACTTCATCATAGGTGCCGTGAATGCCGATGACGTTTGCCCCGTACACCAGTGAGCCAAGCACTTTGCCGGTTTCGAGATCAGCCGGGATAAACACGTAATTTTTTAGGCCCGCACTGGCTGCATTGGCGGCCACCGAATTGGCCAGGTTGCCGGTCGAAGCGCAAGCGACAATCTCGAACCCCATCTCGCGAGCACGTGATAACGCGACGCTGACGACGCGATCTTTGAACGATAGCGTCGGGTAATTCACAGTGTCGTTCTTCACCCACACTTCGCGTAGCCCTAACTTCTTCGCCAGCCGGTCAGCCTTCACAAGCGGAGTGAATCCGACCTGAAAGCCAACCGTCGGCTCGCCGTCAATCGGCAGAAGCTCGCGGTACCGCCACATTGTGGGGGGACGTGACTGGATGCGTTCACGAGTGAGAACCGACCGGATACCATCGTAATCGTACTCGACTTCGAGGGGGCCGAAGCAGAACTCACATACGTGCAGCGCCTCTTTCGGATAGTGCCGGCCGCATTCCCGGCATTTCAGACTGGTGAAGAAACCGTGTTTCGCCTTCATCTCGTACTCGCTTTCTTCATCAAGAGAGGCCACGAGCCGATGCGAAGACGGGAGAGAAGCTGAAACGCAGAGCTGCTTGCTCCCTCATCTTCCCCCGAACCTACATTCGGAGCTGGAGTTGGCACCTTGTCCCCCTTGCGGGGCGGTTGCCGCGGCGTCACAGGGCCAGTCCCTCGACCGCTCTTGATGAGTGGTGGGGACTATATCAAAGAACAATGTCGTGTCAATCTCGGAATCTGCTAGATGTAATACATCTGCAGCTTGCCATTGGCTTCAGCGCAAATCTCCTCAAACGTAATATCGTCAGCGGCGCCTTCCGCGGCACTCTTAATGCGCCGCCAAGCGCGCTTGATCTCCTCGGGACAGCGAGCTTCACCCAGCAGCGGCATCTCAAGGATGTCTCCCTGAACGGCTCGCAAGACGTCACCTACAGTGATTTCACGCGGAGCCCTTGCCAGCATATACCCGCCCGCCTTGCCACGCCGACTCTGAATCAAGCCCTTGTTCTTCAGCTCAATCAGAATCTGCACAAGATAACTCGCTGGGATCGACTCTATCTGGGCGATCTCGTCGATTCGCAACGGCCGAGTGTCCGGGTGATGCAGCGACAAAGCCTCAACCGCCCGGCATGCGTAATCACTCTTCACAGACGCCTTCATGTTAATCCTTAGTAAGTTACCTAACGTACATTATTTTACTACAAAACGCAGGTCTGTCAACCACTCATTCTCGCAGAATCCAATTCCATCGCAACTTTCACATGCATAGATAGTTACAATTGCAAAAATAGACAAAATATTGTTTGCAGTTTAACCTGTGTTTTTGGTATGATTTCGTGTCAAAGGAGGAAGGGGTAACCAATGCCAACGAAGGTCTTGGAGAACACAAAAGCTGTGCGCAAATCGGCTAAAAAAGAAGACGCCAAGACGGTCGCTCCACTCGGTGCCGGTGATTACACCGCCGACAAAATCCAGAAGTTGGAGGGCGTCGAGGCTGTCCGCAAACGCCCGGCGATGTACATCGGCGATACCGGCGAGCGCGGCTTGCATCACCTCGTCTACGAAGTGGTGGACAACTCGATCGACGAGGCGCTTGCCGGCTTCTGCAAGAAAATCGAAGTCGCCATCCACGTGGATGACTCCATTACCGTCATCGACGACGGTCGCGGCATTCCGGTCGACATGCACAAGACGGAAAAGAAGCCGGCCATCGAGGTGGTGCTTACCTTGCTGCATGCCGGCGGCAAGTTCGACAAGAAGTCCTACACCGTCTCCGGCGGTCTGCACGGCGTCGGCGTGACTTGCGTCAACGCGCTCAGCGAATGGCTCGAAGCCGAGGTGAAGCGCGACGGCAAAGTGCATCACATGCGCTTTAAGCGCGGCAAGACGGCGTCGAAACTCGAAGTCATCGGCAAAGCGAAGGGCACCGGCACGAAGATCACGTTCAAAGCTGACAGCGAGATCTTCCCGGTCATCGAGTACAAGTATGACATCCTCGCCAACCGGCTGCGTGAACTCGCGTTCCTCAATCGCGGCATCGAGATCACACTCAAAGATGAACGGAACAAGCGCGAGGAACTCTTCAAGTTCAACGGTGGTATCGAGGAGTTTATCAAACACATCAACCGCGCCAAAGAACCGCTGCATCCGAAAGTCATTTACGTCTCCAAGGAGAAGGACGGCATCCATGCCGAAGTCGCCATTCAGTACAACGAGGGCTACAACGAGTCGCTTTACGCGTACGCCAACAACATCAACACCACCGAAGGCGGCACGCACCTCAGCGGTTTCCGGTCGGCCCTGACCAAGGCGATCAACCAGTACGCCAAGTCCAACAACCTTCTCAAAGAGAAAGACCCGTCGCTGACCGGCGACGACCTGCGCGAAGGCCTGACCGCCGTCATCAGCGTCAAAGTCCCGAACCCGCAGTTCGAAGGCCAGACCAAGACCAAGCTTGGCAACAGCGAAGTCGAAGGCATCGTCAATTCCATCGTGTACGAAGGCATCAGCACTTTCCTTGAACAGAACCCGCCCGTCGGCCGTCGCATCGTCGACAAGTCGCTCACCGCCGCTCGTGCCCGGGAAGCCGCGCGAAAGGCGCGCGAGGCGGTCCGCAAAGGCGCGCTGACCGGTGGCGGCCTCCCCGGCAAACTTGCTGACTGCTCCGAACGCAACCCGGAACTCTGCGAACTCTACATCGTCGAGGGTGATTCCGCCGGTGGCTCGGCGAAACAGGGCCGCAACCGGCAATTCCAGGCAGTCCTGCCGATCCGCGGCAAGTTGCTCAACGTCGAAAAGGCGCGCCTCGACCAGATTCTCAACAACAACGAAATCCGTAACATGATCACCGCCGTCGGTACCGGCTTCGGCACGGTGGAAGGCGAAGACTCGTTCAACATCGAGAAACTCCGGTATCACCGCATCGTCATCATGACCGACGCCGACGTGGACGGCTCGCACATCCGGACACTCTTGCTGACCTTCTTCTATCGCAAGATGCCGGAGCTGATCAAACAAGGCTTCATCTACATCGCCCAGCCGCCACTCTACAAAGTGAAACGCAAGAAGCGCGAAGAGTACGTCGAGAACGACGATCAGATGAGCCGCATCCTCATCGAACTCGGCAGCGAAGACGCGCGTCTCCACCGTCTGCGCGACAAGAAAGAGTTCAGCGGCCAGCAACTCGTTTCCGTGCTCGAGTCACTTCAGGAATTGGAGAAGCTCGTGGACACCATCGAGCGGCGCGCCATCAAGTTCGAAGAATACCTCGCGGCCCGCGACGAGAAGAGTGGCGAATTTCCCTCCTACGCGATGCGCATCAAAGAAGACGGTCAGACCCGGTTCGAGTTCGCCCGCAACGACAAGGAATGGTCGAAGCTGTGCGACAAGTACAACGTTGACCTCGACGAGGAGACACCGGCCGAAGCGAAGAACGGCGAGGAGACCAAAGGACCGAAGGTCAAGCCGCTCACATTGACCGAGTCCAACAGCATCCACGCCACAATCGAAGCGCTGGAGAAGAAGGGCTTCAACCTCGACCATTACGCCACACAGGAGAAGCCGTTGTTTGAGCTGGTCGAAGGTGCTGCCGCTCCGGAAGCCAGCGAGGCTGAAGTCCCGGCCGAATCAAAGGAGAAGCCCGGCAAGCCCGACGCCAAGAAAGCGAAAACCAAAGTCGAAGAGCGACGCACCGAGATTCATTCCATCCCGGACATTCTGGAGCGCATCAAGGAAAACGGCAAGCGCGGGTTGGTCATTCAGCGCTACAAAGGTTTGGGCGAAATGAATCCCGAGCAGCTCTGGGAGACGACGATGGACCCGGAGCGCCGCAAGATGCTCAAGGTCGAATTGATGGACGCCGCGGACGCGGACGAGATCTTCTCGATTCTCATGGGCGACGAAGTTGCGCCGCGCCGGCAGTTCATTGAAGACAACGCGCTGAATGTCCGCAACCTCGACGTGTAAGCCGTCCCGTGACGCCCGAGGCCCAAGACTTGATCAACCTGCGCATCCAGCAAGCGACCGATAGCCTCGTTGAAGCCCGGTTGCTTCTCGACAAAGATATGCGACGAGGTGCGATGGACCGGGTTTATTTCACGATGTTCTATTGCGCCTGCGCGCTGCTCGCGACGAAGGAATTCGGCCCATCGCGTGACGGCGGCGTGGCCGGCAAGTTTCAACGTGAGTTTGTGAAAACCGGGCTCGTGCCACCCGAGATCGGCGACCGGTTCAAGCGCGCCACGCAGTTGCACCAAAGCGCGGATGTGGGCGCACAAGCGCCCCCGCCGACGGAACGATTGCAGGAGTTGTTGGCGGATGCAGAAAGCTTCGTGACGACAACGAAACTGTTCTTGGCCAAACAATGACATCGACTGCCAAAAGGCGTGAAGTCATCGAAGCGATCCGGCGTGAAACGGAGGCTTCGAGGGGTGAGCGGATTTGGAATGATTACGTCAACGCACTGAAGCTTATTTCGCAGGTCGTTTTCACGCGCAGCACTGGTTTCATGATGGAGCTAATTCAGAACGCTGAAGATGCCGGCAAAGATGTAGCCGATCCCGGTTGGTTTCGCATAAGCATCAACGAAACACGGGTCAAGGTTACACACAACGCACAGCCTTTCAGCGAGGGCGACGTCAGGGCGCTCTGCGGAATTCGGTCCTCAAAGAAACCGGAAAGGGGAACGCTGGGCTACTTGGGTATCGGCTTCAAGTCGGTTTTCAAGATCACGGATTCCCCGGAGATTTACTCAAATGGCTTTCAGTTCCGATTTGACCGAAACGCCTGGGAGAAGCCATCCGAAATGCCTTGGCATGTCCTCCCAATCTGGATTGAAAAGCCGTCCGAGGAGGACATCCGGCCGGAAGAAACGACTTTCGTGTTTCCGTTCCGCGAGAAGTCCGCGTACGAGACACTCGTCGAAGACGCTTCCAGACTTGGCACTGAACTTTATCTGTTCCTTCGGTGGCTGAGGACGATTGAGTTCATCGACGAAAATCAAGGGACGAAACTTAGCCTCCAGAACCTTGGTGAGAAGGATGGCGTCACAGTGCTCCGCCAAGGCGATGAGGACAGGTGGTTCAAATTCTTCCGCAAGGAAGTCGAAGTGCCTGAGTGGGTGAAACAAGATCGACTGACACAAGAATACCGAGCGAATGTGAAGCTCCGCGAAATTGCGATTGCATTTCCGCTCGATGAACAGGGAAACCTCGCCCCTTCAGAAGCAACAGCTATGTACGGAGGCGTCTACTCATTTGTTCCGCTAGGAGAGTCACGAAGCGGCGTCAGATTCCCGGTACAGGCAGACTTCTTGGTGCAACCGGGTCGCGACGCCATCAATTATGAATCTGCGTGGAATCGCTGGCTGCTCGATGAGGTTGTCGACCTGTGCAAGACGGCGATCAAAGAGTTCAAGCAGCATGATGTTTGGAAGTATCAATTCATGCCAGCCTTCCAATTCAGCAAAGAGAATTGGCTGGAATCCCACCAGAAACTTTTCGGCCCTCATCTAATCGAGCCGCTTGAGAAGTTTCTTGAAAACGATGCGTGCATCCCAACCCAGTGTGGCGGATGGGCGCTACCCAAAGACGCAGTGAGAATGGGTGAGAGCGTGCAAGCAACTGATGCTCTGGTGCGACTCGGACTTATTGCCGCGGACCAAATTGCTCGTGTGTTCGGTAGTCGTGAGAATTTGAAGCTTGCCGACGCACGTTTTTTGGATCGTAAAAGAGACGGCTTGGTTGTCGTTGATCGTTCCGCACTGCTCGCAAATACGAATTACCTTCAACAACACGCAACGGCCAACAATGCGGCTGAGTGGTTTCGCGCTCTATATCGCTGGCTGAATGAGAATCCAGTAGAAGAAGTATATTACCCATCTTCGGGACGCGGCTCGCGCAGCGGTCTCACGCGTAACAAGGGTTATTACGATGTGCCTTTCGTCCTCACGAGCGATTCGACTTTGCATTTGGGTGGGAAGGTGCGCATTCCAGACTCGCCGACTTCACTCCCGACCCTAAGCCTTCTGGAAGAGTTAACAAACAGCCCGCGCCAGATTCTCCACCCCGACATTCTTGCCGGTGCCTCTGACAATGAATTACGGGACAAACTCCGCGGCTTTCTAATGGGCCTTGCCGGCGTACAGCTTCTCGACATCAAAGTCATCTGTAGAGAGGAGATTCTTCCAAAGATTTTGACCTCAAGTTCGCCGCCCGATTCTACGGAGACACTGTTACGCCTGACAAGTTGCTGCCAAATGCTGCTCGGTTCTGATTTAGGTGAAGGGAATGCTCTCTGGTGCATGACGAAAGATGTCGAGATCAAACATGCGGACGAAGTCTTGCTCGCCGCAGAATTCACTCCCGAATTGGATTGGGAAACTCATGGCGCGTATGTGGCCGGCCTGAATTTCGTCAGTCAGCGCTACATCCGGAATCCTAAAGATGAAGCAGAGGTGAGAGCGTGGCGCGCATTCTTTCGCGCGGGCGGCGTTAAGGATCAGCCCAATCGAGGCGTCGAGGAATTCGCGGTAAAGTTCGCCACGGAGAAGCTGCAGCGGCAGTACAAGTCTGTGAGCGCTGTGGAAGCAAGGAATTACGGGTACGACTTGGACGCGAAGGACGGTAGCGGACAGAACCACCATATCGAGGTGAAAGGACTTTCGGTCGAAGGTGATATAGAATTGACACCCAACGAAACGGAAGCTGCTGATCGGTACAAGCGGAACTACTATCTTTGCGTGGTCACCGGTATACCTAACAGCCCACAAATGTATTTCGTTATGGATCCGGCTGGAGTCGGCAGAAAGGACAAGCTTACCATACCCGCTTCTGTATGGAAGCAGGGGGCAAACGAATTTCAAGGAGACTGAATCATGTACGCACAAAACGAGAAAGTCACACCGGTCAACATCAGCGAACAGATGCAGCAGGCTTACATCGATTATTCGATGTCGGTCATCGTCGGGCGCGCCCTGCCGGATGCGCGCGACGGGCTGAAGCCGTCGAACCGGCGCGTGCTGTACGCGATGCGTGAGATCGGTTTGCTCCACAATCGTTCGTACAGCAAGTGCGCGAAGGTCGTCGGCGAAGTGCTCGGCAAATATCATCCGCACGGTGACGCCAGCGTTTACGACACACTGGTCCGCATGGCGCAGGATTTCGCGATGCGGTATCCACTGATCGACGGCCAAGGTAATTTCGGTTCGATCGATGGTGATCCGGCCGCAGCGTACCGGTACACAGAATGCCGGCTCGAAGAAATCGCCGAGGAACTTCTCGCCGACCTCGACAAGGACACGGTTGATTTCCAGCCGAACTTCGACGAGAAAGAACACGAACCGGTCGTCCTCCCCGCGCGCATTCCCAACCTGCTCATCAACGGCAGCACCGGCATCGCGGTCGGCATGGCGACTAATATCCCACCGCACAATCTCACCGAGATTGTGGAAGCCTGTTGCGCATTGATTGACGAGCCTGAACTTGAACTCGAGAAGGTAGCGAAGATAATCAAAGGCGCTGACTTCCCGACCGGCGGTCTCATTTTAGGCAAGCAAGGCATCAAGGATTATCTGCTGACCGGGCGCGGCAGCATCAAAATGCGTGGACGCGTCGGTGTCGAGGAAGTCAAAGGTGGCAAGGAACGCATCATCATCAGCGAGATTCCATACAACGTCAACAAGGCGACCTTGATCGAGAACATCGCCCGCCTCGTCAACGACAAGAAACTCGACGACATCTCCGACATACGGGACGAATCCAACAAGGAAGGCATCCGCGTCGTCATCGAGTTGAAGCGCGATGCCATTCCGAAGGTCGTCATTAACAATCTCTACAAGCACACGCAACTCGAAGACACGTTCGGCGTCATTATGCTCGCGATCGACCACGGTCGGCCGCGCATCATGAACATCAAACAGATGATCGAGTGCTACATCGCGCACCGCAAAGAAGTCATCACGCGGCGCACGCAATTCGAATTGAGGAAGGCCGAAGAGCGCGCCCACATCCTCGAAGGTTACCGGATCGCACTGGAGAACATCGACGCCGTCGTCAAGATCATCAAGAACGCCGACGACCGTGCGGATGCGCAGAAGAAGTTGATGGACAAGTTCCGGCTCTCGGAACTTCAGTGCAACGCCATTCTCGACCTCCGGCTCTATCAGCTCACCGGCCTCGAACGCGACAAGATCGAGGAGGAATACCTCGAACTCATCAAGCGCATCGAATACCTCAAGAGCCTGCTCGCCTCCGAGAAGAAACTTATGGCTGTCGTGAAGACCGAGTTGGTCGAAGTCAAAGAGAAGTACGGCGACGAGCGTCGCACGGACATCGTGGCCGACGAAGGCGAGATCAATATCGAAGACCTTATCGCCAACGAAGCCTGCATCGTCACCATCTCGCACCAGGGCTTCATCAAGCGCACTGCTGTCAGCGCCTACCGGAGCCAGCGACGCGGCGGCAAAGGTGTCATGGGCATGGAACAGCGCGAAGAGGATTTTATCGAACACCTCTTCACCTGTTCCACACACGACTTCATCATGTTCTTCACCGAGGATGGCCGCGTGTACGTCGAGAAAGTGTACGAGTTGCCGGAAATGGGCCGGGCGGCCAAAGGTAAGAGCATCGCCAACTTCCTCCAGCTTCGTCCCGAGGAAAAAGTCTCCGCGCTCATCCGCGTCAAGGAGTTCACCGACAAACAGTATCTTTTCATGGCGACGAAAGTTGGCATCGTGAAGAAAACCAATCTCGGTGAATACGCCAACCCGCGCAAAGGCGGCGTCATCGGCATCAAGATCGAACAAGGCGACCGCCTCATCGGCGTGAAGCTCACGAACGGCAACAACGAAGTCGTCCTCGTCACCAAAGACGGCATGAGCATCCGGTTCCACGAAGAGCAAGCCCGCGACATGGGTCGCGCCTCCGTCGGCAACTGGGGCATCCGCCCGGACAAAGGCGACTATGTCGTCGGCATCGAAATCGTCGATCCCAAAGCCACCCTGCTCGTTGCCGGCTCACACGGCATTGGCAAACGTACTCCGTTCGACGAATACCGGAAACAATCGCGCGGCGGCAAAGGCATCATCACCATCAAGACCACCGACAAAGTCGGCCACGTCGTCGGCGCATTGAGTGCCACCGACTCCGACGAAGTCATGCTCACGACTTCGCAAGGCCAGACCGTCCGCACCGGCTGCAAAGACATCCGCGTTGCCGGTAGAAATACCCAAGGCGTCAAGCTCATCGACCTCGCCAAAGGTGACAAACTCGTCGCCATCGCCCGCGTCATCAGCGAGCAACAGGAAGCCGCGGCAGAAGCGAGCGAAGCTAAGACGTAAATCGCCACATTATGGATGCCGGACGAAGATGATAGTCGAATGTTCAGTCTGCGACGCCAAAGTGGATGCTAAGGTGTTAGCAGAGCATTTGTATCCTTCGACTGAGTATTCAGAGCCATACAAGCACATATTCTTGGTCTGCCCCTCTTGCGAAACAGCTATCGTCGGAGGATGTGAAGAGGTAGAGATTGGTGATGGAGAAACCGGTTGGACAAACCCGATCAGATTGTGGCCCGACCCTCCCTCAAACTTAGACAATAGCCTCCCTTACGCCGTGCGGCGAGCGCTCGAGGATGCACGGAAATGCTACAGAGCTAAGGTTTTTTCCGCATGCGCTGTGATGTGCGGAAAGGCAATCGAAGCTATCTGTAGAGAGAAAACTGGAGAAAAGACTCTGCAGAAGGGATTGAAGAAACTCAAAGACAAGGGCCTCATTGAAACGCGCCTTTATGACTGGGGCGAGGCTCTCAGGAAGGAGCGAAACATCGGGGCGCACGCAACTGATGAGATGACTTCCGCAAAGGACGCTGAAGACGTTTTGGATTTTGCCACTGCGTTTGCGGAATACGTTTATGTGTTATCAGAGAAGTACGAGACTTTCGCTAATCGCAAGAAGAAGAAACCCTAGCGCAGCATAGCCGGAGCCACACCTCTTTCTTCTGCACTTTTGCTTTGGCTCTCCGTCGGCCAGCGTAATGCCTGACTGAAAATCAGGCCGAGGCAGCAGCAGCGGTGGCTTCTTTCGAATCGCCGCCGAAGAGGTTGCGGGTGAACCAGCGCCAGATCGCTTTGATGCCCTTGAGCAAGCCGGTATCACGAACATCCGATATGCTATAGATTTGCGCGACTTCTTGCTCATGGCCCTTGTAACGCGGCGGCATCGTCAGTAACGCTTTCACTTTCTCACCATCGACGAGCAGAAAGTCCGGATAGAACAATCCCCGACCAATGGCGTACTTGCCTACCGGCAGCGTCTGTGTACGCTTCTGCATAAACAGCCACGGCCGGTACTCGAACGTGAGTTGTCCCTTGTCATCCCGGATGAGCTTGCCGTAGGTGCGAATCGGCGTCTTCTCGATCTTGCGCCCGGTAAACATCCAGTTGGCGTTCGGCGCTGGCTTGAACCGTTTGCGTTTGCCGGTGATGAAGTCCCACGTGAACACCGAGCCGTAAATCATGAGCCGGAACGACCAGCCTGCGAGAAAGTACGCGATGACGATGATGATGAGCGAGAGCACCGCGCCCCAGACGGGATTGATCTTGTGAACGATGACCAGCAATCCGAGCAACGACGTGCGCGCCGACTTCAACGCTGCGTCCACCACGCCGAACGGACTGATGAGGATCAGCACGTTAATGACGTGGCCGACCAACCACACAAACACAAACGCCGCCATCGCCAGCGGCACCGTCAAGATATTCAACAGCGGCGTGAAATCAATCGTCGCCAAACCCGCCGAAGCCAATCCAAGGTGCGCGTGAGAGCCACTGGCAACGGCGCTGTGGAAGACTGCCGCGATCGACGGCACAACCGCTCCGGCTGCCACCAAGCCACTGATTTTGTTCTCCACCGTTTCCACTACGTCGAGTGGTTTCTTGAGTCCCGGCGGGAGCACCGTTCCAAAAGAGTCCTTCGCCGCCACCACGCCGATCAGCAACAGTGCCGGCAGCCAAAAATGAATTTGCGCGTACCACGGCAGCTTGTCCTTTTCTTCCTTCGATGCCGTGAAATAGTCATACGCGCCGACCGCGCCGACCCCGAGCAGAGGCGAGATTGCCATGCCGGTAACCATCGTCACCGCCTTCGCCAAATCCTTAACCTGACTGTCCGAAACTTTTGGTGGCGCATTCCCGGTCGCCGCGAAGGCGACGTGGCCGGCTAGAACCAGCATCAAAATCACAAATAGTGCGCGTTTCATGGTCGGCATCCTACCGCAAACGCGTTCGTGAGTCATGCGGAATTCCGTGATAATCTGACGGCCACCGTGAGCGCGAAAATGGAAATCAAATCCCTGCTCCGCGACGAGTTGGCAAGGAAGCTCGGCGAGCCAGCCTACCGGGCTGACCAAGTGTTACAGTGGGTTTATGAAAAGCAGGTTGAATCATTCGAGCAGATGACCAACCTGTCCGGTACGCTCCGACAGAAGCTGGCCAAGAGTTTTGAACTCAACGCCGTCCACGCGCTCAAGACGCGAAACGCAACCGACACGACGGAGAAGTTTCTCTTTCAGCTTCACGACGGTTCGCTCATCGAGACGGTGCTTATCCCGGCCACGCCCGGACTCACCAGCAGCAGCGACCGGCACACGGTTTGCGTCTCCACACAAGTCGGGTGCGCGTACGGTTGCAAGTTCTGCGCAAGCGGTCTTGAAGGCGTCAAACGCAACCTGACCGCCGCCGAAATCGTTGACCAAGTGTTGCACGTCCAGAAGCTTACCGGCGAACGCGTCAACAACATTGTCGTCATGGGCATGGGTGAGCCGCTGGCCAATTACGACAATCTCCTGCGCGCCCTCCGGATCATCAACGCGCCGTGGGCGCTCGGCATTGGCGCGCGCAAGATCACTGTCTCGACGGTCGGGCTCGCGCCGCGCATCAAGCAACTTGCCGATGACCCGATGCAGATTCGTCTCGCCGTCTCGCTGCATGGCGCAACCGACGAAGTCCGGGAACGCATCATGCCGGTCAACAAGAAGCATCCGCTCAAAGAATTGCTGGCCGCGTGCGATTACTACTGCAACACCAAGCACCGGATGATGACGTTTGAGTACATCCTGATCGACGGCGTGAACGATTCACTGGAGCAAGCCCACAAACTCGGTGCCGTCGCCAACCGGTTGCACGCGAAAGTGAATCTGATTCCGTACAATCCCGTCGAAGGCCTGCCGTGGAAACGTCCCGAGCGCGACCGCTGCAAGATGTTTCAGCACACCCTCAAGTCGCACGACGTTACCGCCACGCTCCGTATCGAGAAAGGCACCGACATCAACGCCGCCTGCGGCCAACTCCGCCTCCAGCACAAGAAAGCAACGTAACCTTTTTCCGCCTTGCTTCGTCTTGTACCGGGAAGGGGAACGAACTAACATCGTTTTCCGATGAGCGCACAGACTGATGACCCGACGGACGAACGCCTCATCCAAGACGCCCTTACCGGGGACGATGAGGCGTTCACTGCCTTGGTGCGGCGACACAAAGGGAAGGTCTTCGGAATCGCCTCGCGTTACGCGCGCAATGATCACGACCTTGACGATCTCGCGCAGGAAGTTTTCATCCGCGCTTACCGCAAGCTGGACAAGTTCCGGGGCGATGCGCCGTTCGAGCACTGGTTGTCGCGCATCGCGGTCCGGTCGTGCTACGATTTTCTGCGCAAGACGCGCCCGGAGAAGCAGAACGTTTCGCTGGACAGCATGAACATGACGCTCACCGATATCGCTGCCGACAAGCCGGTCAGCACGCACGAAGTGCGCGAGATCTTGGATTTTGCACTGAACCATCTTTCGGCGAAAGACCGGCTCGTGATCACGCTGCTGGAACTCGAAGAGAAGTCCGTCCGCGAAGTTGCCGAACTGACCGGTTGGGGCGAAGCGAACGTGAAGGTGCGCGCGTTTCGGGCGCGCAAGGCGTTGGAGAAAGTATTGAGAATTTACCATGAACCTTGAGAAACGCGGCAAGCTCGACAAGCTTTTCGCGGCGGGCCGCCCGGCCAAGACGGCGACCGGACCCGTGGAATACGGTTTTGAGACGCGGCTGCTGGCGCGCATCCGCGCCGAACGAGAGCGATCGCCGTGGGCGGAAGCCGTGTGGCGATTGATACCGGCGTTTGCAGCCATCGTCGTGGCGCTGGGTGTTTGGAATTTCGCCGGTCGCAATGGCGATTCGACTAACTTGCACACCGCCATCACCGGGCATGCAGACACATCACTGTTGGTTTCAACTTTGACAGGAGACTGATATGAAAAACTGGAAAACGATTCTCGGCGTGGTCGCAGTATTCGTGCTCGGTATGCTCGCTGGTGGTCTGGTCACAGCGAAGTGTTTTCAGCATCGCATTCACCAAGTTCTTGCCGGCGACCAAAGCGTCGTGTCGAACATGATCGTGCGAAGGTTGGGCTGGCGGTTGCGGCTCGATGCGACGCAGAAGGGGCAGTTGCGCGCCATTGTCGGCGAGGCGCAGCAAGAAGTGAAGGCGGTGCGCAAACAGGTGCAGCCACAGGTTGAAGAAATCGTCAATCGCGCCATCGAAAAGGAACGCGTGACATTGCGGCCCGATCAAGCGGAGAAGTTCGACAAGCTTGTCGCCGAGCGGAAAGCGAAATGGAAGGAACAATAACCCTGCGCTTCACAGTAGCGCCGCTACATCCGCAATCGCCTGCATGATGGGGTCGTCCGGCCCGAAGCCGTAGTCGGTGTCCGGCGCCGGATCGTAATGCCACAGGATGTAGCCGGAACCATCCGCCTTGAAGAATGCCTGCAGTTTGGCCCGCAACAATTCGGCGCGATGGGCCCGGTCGTTCTTGAACCACGATAGCGGCATGCCGGCCTCTGTTGCCAAAAACGGTTTCTGCAGGCTGCGCGCGTCAGTCAGATTGGCGTAGAAACTGTTCTCCCGCTTGCCCCACGAGCGTCCCGGTAGCGGATCGTTCACGTAGCCGTAGTCGTGCGCTGAAACAACGTCGATGCCCCGGAAGTTGTGCAGTGCCCGAAACTTTTCGCCCGTCGTGGACGGCTGGCCGATGCCGAGCAGTCCCAAACTGATCAATTGATGTGGCGCGACCTCCCGGAGTTCCCGCGCGACCTGCTCCGCGAATGCCCGCAAAACAGAAAAATTCTCGTCCGTGTCGGGATAAATCTCCGGCTCGTTGACGAGTTGCCACGCGAGGATTTGCGGTTCGTCCCGGTAACGCTCGCCGATGGCGCGGACATAATCCCGGTACGAAAGCGGCGCGTCGGCGAATGCGTCCGTGCGCCAACCCGATTCGTACCATTCGCGCGGTTTCCATTCGTGCCCCTCGGAGAACGTGCAATGTTTCCAGTGATTCTCCAGCACCGGCAGTAGCAGAATGTCGTGACGCTTCGCGCCGGCGATCAACGCATCGAACGCCGAGAAATCGCGGCCGGTCGGACCGCAGTACGTTTGGAACGCCCAGAACCGTACGACGCGGACACCGTGCGCCGCGAGAACGCCAAAGATTTCGTCCGCCCGCTCCGGGCACTGCGCTAGACCGTAGCAGTTCACGCCGACGAAGCGCAGCGGCTTGCCGTCTTTGACGAGCTGCTGACCGCGACGCGCGACGAACCGCGCGTCGGCGGCCGGCATCTGTAAACTGGGAAACGACGAAAGATTGAGCGCGCCCAACACCGCCAACAGAATTGCTCCGCGCACTTGCATCGCGCAGAAATACTGGCAGAATGAAGCGCATGGCGCAAGGATGGGAATTCTTCGAGCATACCGCCGACATCGGCGTTCACGTCACCGGGGCCACGCTCAATGAGTTGTTTGTCAACGCCGCGCGGGCGATGTACGCCGCCCTTGGAAAACTGGAGAAGACAAACGTCCGGGACCAAAAGCCTCTCGCCATTGAAGCCGCCTCGCTGGAGGATATGCTGCACGATTGGCTCTCGGAATTACTCTACGACGTGGAAGCCGAACACGTTGTCTACGACGAGTTCGAGATTCATGAGCTTTCACCGCAGCGACTCTCCGCCACGCTCGGGGGCGCGGAGGTGGATTTCTCCCGCTCACAAACCAACGAGGAGATCAAGGCGGTAACCTATCATCAGTTGCGCGTCGAACAACTCGCCGATGGCTCGTGGCGCGCCACCGTGATTTTTGACGTTTGATTTTTCGGCGGTGATTTGATTGAGTCGGCGGCATGTTTCGTCCGAAACTCCTCGACGCGCTCCGCGGCTACAACCGTGCCACGTTCTTCTCCGACCTCGCGGCGGGCGTGACCGTCGGTTTTGTCGCGCTTCCGCTCGCCATTGGGTTTGCCATCGCTTCCGGCGTCGAACCGTCGCGCGGGTTGTGGACGGCGATCTGCCGGGTTTTTGATTTCTGCCCTGGGCGGCAGTCTGGTGTAGGTTGGCGGGCCAACGGGCGCGTTCGTGCCGATCCTGTTCGGAATCGTGGCGAAGTTCGGTTACGAAGGGCTGGTGATGGCCACGATCATCGCCGGTGCGATTCTCGTGCTGATGGGGGCGTTGAAGCTCGGCAACCTGATCAAGTTCATCCGATTGCAATCTCCCGGCAATAACGATAGCCTTGCCGTAGCCAGAAAGTGATGGACAAAGGGAACAAAGCTGCGGTTGGAAGGAGCTGCCGCCTCACGAGGACTAGGTACGGACTAATATTGTCATGAACATCCAACCCGCCACGCTGCTCGTTGCGCCGCTCTACGGGTATGTCATCGGAGCCGTGGCCGGGTTGTTGTTCATGCGTCGCGAAAAACTGGCGAATGTTTTTTCCTTTGGCGCGGCCTCGCTCTCCGCCTTGAGCGGCGTGTTGGCTGCACTTTTCTATCTCGCCGGCGGAGTTGGCACGCCTGCTCCGCAAATTGAGTTGTTCCCGCCGCTCATTCCCTACATCCACTTCTCCGTCCGGCTCGACGCGCTCAGCGCGTTCTTCCTGATGCTCGTCTCATTGCTCGGACTGGCCATTGCGACCTATTCGCTCGGTTACGCGAAGGGTTTCTTCGGGCGCAAGAACGTCGGCGTGCTCGGCGCGTTCTTCAACGCGTTGCTGCTGGCCACGATGCTGGTGTTCGTAGCGGACAACATCTGGCTGTTTCTCATCGCCTGGGAAATCATGGCGCTGACGGCGTACTGCCTCGTGAGCTTCGAGCACGAACAACCCGAGACGCGCGATGCCGGTGTGCTCTATTTCATCATGTCGCACATTGACGCCGGCTGCATCATCCTCGGCTTCCTGCTGCTGTTCCAGGCGTCGGGCGACTACAGCTTCGACAGTTTGCATGGCATTGGCGCGCAGATGTCGCCGGGCAAACGCGACGCAGCATTCATCCTGTTCCTGCTCGGTTTCGGCATCAAGGCGGGTATCGTGCCGTTCCACATTTGGTTGCCGGCAGCGCATCCGGTCGCGCCGAGTAATGTCTCGGCGCTGATGTCCGGCGTGATTATCAAGACCGGCATCTACGGATTGACGCGCGTCTGCTTCGACTTCCTCGGCACGCCGCCGCTGTGGTGGGGCGTCACCGTGCTGGCCGTGGGCACGGTCTCCGCCGTGCTGGGCGTGCTCTACGCGCTGATGGAGCACGACCTCAAGCGGCTGCTCGCCTATCACAGCATCGAAAACATCGGGATCATCCTCATGGGTCTCGGCGCGGCGCTGCTGTTTCTCCACACGGGCCATCCGGTGCTAGCCGCGCTCGGACTCATCGCCGGGCTGTATCACACGATCAATCACGCCGTCTTCAAAGGGCTGCTCTTCCTCGGCGCGGGCGCGGTGCTCCACGCCACGCACACGCGCAACATGGAGGAAATGGGCGGGCTGATTAAGCGGATGCCACAAACCGCGTTCTTCTTTCTCATCGGCGCGGTGGCCATCTCGGCGCTACCGCCGCTCAACGGGTTTGTCAGCGAGTGGCTGACGTATCAGGCGCTATTGCAAGGCTTCGGTACCACGGAGAGCTTGTGGCGACTGGTGTTCCCGTTGAGCGGCGCGATGCTGGCGCTGACGGGCGCGCTGGCGGCGGCGTGCTTCGTGAAAGCGTTCGGCATCACCTTCCTCGCCCAACCGCGCAGTGAACACGCGGCGCACGCGCACGAGGTCGCGCCTTCGATGCGCTTTGGCATGGCGGTGCTCACGACCGCTTGCGTGCTCCTCGGACTTTTCCCCACCGCGTTCATCCGGTTGCTCGACCCGGTGACGCAGCAACTCACCGGTCAGCAACTCAGCGCGCAACTCAGTCTCGCCGACGGTCTGGTGCTGGCGTCGCTCACGGAAAAAACCGGCACCGTCTCGACACTCGGCATCGTGCTCATGGGCGTCTGCCTGCTGCCGATTCCGTTCGGGCTGTGGCTCGTCTTCGCACGGAACTCGAAGACGCGACGCGGCCCGACATGGGACTGCGGCCAGCGCGGGTTGACGCCGCAAATGGAATACACCGCCACCGGGTTCTCGAAACCGATTCGGATGATTTTCAAGGCGCTGTTCCAGCCCCGCCGCGACGTGCAACGCGAATACGACTTTTCCCCTCGCTTTGCGACGAAGCTCCGGTTCGAGAGCCATGTCGAGGAAGTGTTTGTGCAGCGCATTTACCGGCCGCTGCGCATTCTGATTCTGCGTACGTCTCGACGCATCCGCGCCATTCAGGCAGGCAGCATCCACGCCTATCTGCTCTACATCTTTATCACGCTGCTGTTGCTGCTGTTGTTCGCCTTATGAACCTCGAACTGCCAGCCATCCTTGTGCAGACGGCGCTGCTGCTGTTGCTGGCGCCGCTGCTCAGCGGCCTTATCAAGAATTGGAAGGCCAAGCTCCAGAACCGCCGCGGCCCGCGCGTCTGGCAGCCTTATTTCGACGTGCTGAAGTTCCTCCGTAAAGACATGGTGATCTCCGAGCACGCTTCGTGGATTTTCTCGGTCACGCCGTATGTCCTGTTTCTGACGGCGCTCGCGGCCGGGCTGATGGTGCCGATGGTCACGGCGCGAGCACCGCTGAGTCTGTTCGGCGGCGCGCTGGCGGTGGTCGGACTCCTGGCGCTGGGCCGGTTCTTCCTCGCGTTGGGCGGACTCGACCCCGCGAGTGCCTTTGGTGGCATGGGCAGCAGCCGCGAAATGACCATCGCCGCCATCGCCGAACCCGCGATGATGCTCGCCGTTTTCACGGTCGCCATCACGGCCGGTTCCACGAACCTCAGCCAAATCGTTCTGGCCAGTCAGGGGCCGGGCTGGAAGTTTCTCGACCCGGCCCACGTGCTGGCGTTTGCCGCGATGTTCGTCGTGTTGCTCGCCGAAACCGGGCGCATCCCTGTGGATAACCCGGCCACGCACCTGGAGTTGACGATGATTCACGAGGCGATGCTGCTGGAGTATTCCGGCCGTTACCTGGCACTCATTGAGTGGGGCGCGTCCATCAAACAACTCGTCCTGATGGCGCTGCTGGCGAACATCTTTTTCCCGGTCGGACTGGCGGCGGACACGACGGTGGCCGCGTTTGGCTTGGGTCTGCTCTTCTTTGTCGCGAAACTCATCGTGCTGGCGGGCGCGGTGGTGCTGGTGGAGACGACCAACGCGAAGCTCCGGCTTTTTCGCGTGCCGGACCTGTTAAGCACTGCATTCATACTCGCCATGCTGGCGCTGGTGTCCACGTTCTTATTTCGATAAACATGAACATATCCACTCCCGAAGCCGCCTCGCAACTCATCACGCTGCTCGCCTCGCTGATGCTGGTGCTCCAACTCCTGCTGGCCGTGCAACAGATGCTCGTCACGAACATCCGCATCTTTGCCCTGCAATCACTCCTGCTCGCCGCCATCGCCGGTGTCGTCGGCTACGCTTATGGCGCCTGGCACGTCTATGTTATTGCGTTGCTCACGATCCTCGGCAAGGTGTTCTTTCTCCCGTGGCGGCTCGAACGGCTCGTGCGCCAAATCAAAATCGAGCAGGAAATCCACCCGTTTGTGAACATGCCCGCGTCCATGCTCATCTGCGGTGCGCTGACCGTGCTCGCCTACGTCGTCGCGCGCCCCATCACGTCGCTCGAACGAATCGGCAGCAACACGCTCGCCGTGGCCATTGCGCTTCTGCTCACCGGGTTTTTCCTGATGATCAACCGGCGCAAAGCCATCACACAGGTGCTCGCGCTTCTCACCATGGAAAATGGCGTCATGCTCGCCGCGATTGCGCTGACGACCTACGGGATGCCGCTCGTGGTCGAAATCGGAATCTTCTTCGACGTGGTCGTCGCGGTAATGGTGCTGGGCATCCTTGTCTTTCGCATCCGCGAATCGTTTGCCTCGATGGACGTGAGCAAGCTGAACGAACTCAAATGGTGACCTCATGCTGCTGACCTCCATCCTCTGCGTGCCATTAGTCATCGGGCTGCTGTGCCTGTTCGCCCGGCCGCGCAAGCTGGTGGAGTTCCTCAACATCGCAGGCTTCGTCAGCGTATTGGTCCTCGGAGTGAAGCTCTTCAAAACCGTCGTGGCAAACAAGGGCAACGCCGTCGCCGAATGGGGCGAGTTTCTTCGCGCCGACGCCCTGAGCACATGGATGGTGCTGCTCATTGCGGTCGTGTCGCTCGCCACGTCGCTTTACGCGGTTCGTTACTTCCGCCGCGACCTGGCCGATGCCACCGTGACCGAGCGGCGCTTTCGCGAGTTTTATGTGCTCACGCCGTTGTTTGCCACGGGCATGTTGCTGGTCGTGCTGGCCAACAACCTGGGCGTGATGTGGATCGCGGTGGAAGGTATGGCGCTTTCCTCCGTGCTCCTCGTCGCGCTCTACAACCGCAAGACGTCGCTCGAAGCGGCGTGGAAATATGTCATGCTCGGCGGCTTGGGGTTGGTGCTGGCGCTGTTCGGCACCATCTTCACGTACGCGGCGGCCGTCGGCAAAACGGGTGCCGCCATGCCGAGTTTTAACTGGTCGCGCCTGCTGGCAATGGCCCCGCACCTCGACCACCACCTGATGACGCTGGCCTTCATCTTCGTGCTGGTGGGCTACGGCACCAAGGCCGGCCTCGCGCCGATGCACACCTGGCTGCCCGACGCCCACAGCGAAGCGCCGTCGCCCACGAGCGCAATGCTCTCCGGCGTGTCGCTGAAAATCGCCGTCTATGCCCTGCTGCGCTTTCACATTCTCACCACCGCGTGCCTCGGCACCGGGTTCAGCCGCAACCTGCTGCTCGGCTTCGGACTGTCCTCGATGTTGCTGGCCGGGCCGTTCATTCTGGTGCAGAAAAATCTCAAACGGATGCTGGCCTACTCCAGCCTGGAACACGTCGGCCTGATTTGCGTGGCCGTGGGAATGAATGCGCCGCTCACGGTTTTCGGCGCGTTGCTGCACATGGGTTACCACGCGCTCACTAAGCCCGTGCTCTTCTTCGCGGCGGGCAACATCCACCAGCAATTCCACACGCTCGATTTCCGGCGCATCGGCTCCGGGCTGGTGCGCACGATGCCGGTGACGGCGGTGTTACTGGGCCTCGCCGCCGTGGCCGTGAGTGGCCTGCCGCCGTTTGGGCTGTTCGTGAGCGAACTGACGGTGATTGCGGGCGGCTTCACGTCGAACTACGCCTGGGTCAGCATCGTGATTCTGACCTCGCTCATCATCGTCTTCTGTGGCGTGCTGAACAAGCTCGCCGGATTGCTGCTCGGTCCGAGCGACGGCAAACACCCGCGCGAAACCATCTCCGCCAGTAATGTCGCGGCGATGAGCCTGCCGCTGGGAACGCTGTTGCTGTTCACCGCCTGGCTGCCCGGTTCCCTCCGCCAACTGATGGAACAAGCAGCGAGCATCATTCGAGGAATTCCATGAATGCGATGCTCTTAACAGCCCTCGTGCTCGTGCCAATGATCACCGGCCTCGTCTGCTGGCCGTTGCGCGAGAGCGCGGTGCTGGAGCGGCTCAACCTGCTCGCGTTCGCTATCCTCGCCGCGCTGGCGGTGGGCTGCGGCGCGGAAGTCCTCGCGCACGGAACGGTCGAAGCCTTCGGCGGTTTCTTGCGTGTGGACGCCCTCAGCGCATTGGTGGTTGGCTTGACTGCGTTTGTGGCGCTCGCGTGCGGCATTTACGCCGTCGGTTACCTGCGCGAGGAAATGCGCGCGGGCAAAATCAACGCGCGCCTGTTGCACCGATACTACGTGCTCACGCCGATTTTCGTGGGCACCATGATGGCCGTGCCGCTGGTGAACAATCTCGGCCTCCTCTGGGTGGCGATTGAGTCCACCACGCTCGCGTCGGTACTCCTCGTGCGTTTCTATAATCAGAAAAGCTCGCTCGAAGCGGCGTGGAAATACATCATCATCGGCAGTGCTGGCATCGCGCTGGCGCTGTTCGGCACGGTGCTTACCTACTTCTCGGCGGTGCAAGTCGTCGGCGAACACGCGGAGAATGGCTTCAACTGGTCCGTGCTCATCGAAGTGGCGGACAAATGCCAGCCCGCCGCGATGCGCCTGGGGTTCGTGATGGTGCTCGTCGGCTACGGCACCAAAGCCGGCCTTGCACCGATGCACACGTGGAAGCCGGACGCCTACGCGGAAGCGCCTGTGCCGTCAGCGGCGTTGCTCGGAGCGGCATTCATCAACTGCGCGATTTATGGCATCATGCGCTTTTACATGCTGGCCGCGAAATGTCTCGGCCACGATTACACCGGCAATCTGCTCGTACTGTTTGGCGTCGCGTCCATTCTGGTGGCCGCGCCGTTCGTGCTGGTGCAGCGAAACTTTCGCCGGCTGCTTGCCTATTCGAGCATTGACCATGCGGGCATCATGGTGGCGGCGCTCGGCTTCGGCGGCAAACTCGGCGCGCTCGGCGCGGTGCTGCACATGCTCTTTCACGCGGTGGCGAAACCACTGATGTTTTTTTGCGCCGGTAACGTGCAACAGCACTACGGTTCGCCCTACTTTCGCAAGGTCACCGGCGTCATCCACACGCGACCGTGGACGGGCGGGTTATTCCTCATGGCCACGTTCGCCATCACCGGCGTGCCGCCGTTCAGCCTGTTCCAAAGTGAGTTCACAACTCTCAGCGCCGGGCTGGCGGCCGACCGGCCGTGGTCGGCGGGATTGTTCGTCACGGGCATCGTCACGATTTTCGCCGGGTTCCTCGTGCACATGTCGAAGTTGAGTCTCGGCCAACCTGCGCCCGACGTGGTGCGCGGCACGGAATGCCCGTGGAAACTCGGCGCCATGCTGTTCGTGGCCGTGCCGGTCATCGCGCTCGGACTCGTGCTGCCCGCGCCCCTTTACGAACTCGTGCATCGCGCGGCGGAAATGCTTGGAGGTGCTCAATGAACCTGCTCCCCGGATTACAAATCGTGCTCGACGAACTGACGCACCGTTTCGGCGCGCAAATCGAACACGCGCACGCGCCGCAACCCAACGAGCTTTACCTGCACACGAAACTCGAACTGGCTGGTGCGCTCTGCTCGGCCTTCTACAAGAAACATCAAGGGCGACTCGCCGGCGTGTTTGCCGAGGACGCCCGCGCCGAGCACAAGGTCTTTTTCGTTTACTACCTCTACGCGCTCGACTCGGCGCACGGATTCGTCCTTGTGCGCGTGCCCATTTCGCAAGACAAGCCGGAGTTGATCTCGCTCACCAACGCCGTTCACGCCGCCAACTGGCAGGAACGCGAAATCCAGGACGTGTTCGGCATCAAACTGGTCGGGCATCCGAATCCGCGCCGCTGCGTGCTGCATGACGATTGGCCGGAAATTTACCCGTTGCGCAAGGAATTTGATGGGCACACGAAGTTACCGCCCTTCTCCGGCCCGCGACACAAGTTCCGCGAGGTCGAAGGCGAGGGCGTGTTTCAGGTGCCGGTCGGCCCCGTCCACGCGGGCATCATTGAGCCGGGACACTTCCTGTTCAGTGTGGCGGGCGAGCCGGTTCTTTACCTGCAATTGCGCCTGTTCTACACCCACAAAGGAACGGAGAAACTTTTCGAGAACCTGCCGATCCCGCACTGCGTTCGCCTGGCCGAGAGCATCTCCGGCGATTCCAGCTTCGCGCACGCGACGGCCTTCTGCCATGCCATCGAGCGCGCTGCCGGAGTCGAAGCGCCGCCGCGTGCCCGCGCGCTTCGCACGCTCTGCCTCGAACTAGAGCGCCTCTACAACCACGTTGCCGACATCGGCGCGATTTGCACGGACGTGGCGTTCGTCACCGCGAACATGCACGCGATGCGGCTCAAGGAGCGCGTGCTGCGCGTGAACGAACAACTCACCGGCAACCGCCTCTTGCGCGGCATGGCCTGCCTGGGCGGCGTGCGTTTCGATTTCGATGCCGACCATCTCCGCGCGTTGGCCAAGCTCGTGGACGAGTTCGAGAAAGAGTTCAACGAACTCGTCGAGCTGATTCGCGGCAACTCCGGCACGCGCGACCGGCTCGAAACGACGGGCGTGCTCAAGCCTGAAGTCGCGCGCGACATGGGCATCGTGGGCGTTGCGGGTCGGGCGTCCGACTTTGACCACGACCTGCGTCGCGACTTCCCGCACGCCTTTTACGACCAGGTGCAATTCACCGTGCCGGTCTTTACCGAAGGCGACGTGCAACGCCGCATGGTCGTCCGCCGCGAAGAACTCTTCCAATCGTTCAGTATTATCCGGCAAGTGACGGAGAAACTGCCAGCCGGAGCGATCCAGACGAAAATTGGGGAAGTGCCGCCTGACCGCGTGGCGCTGGGCTACGTCGAGGGCTGGCGCGGCGAAATCTTTCACTGGATTCACACCGCGCCCGGCAACCGTTTGGCGCGCTGCAAAATCAAGGACCCCTCGCTGCAAAACTGGCCGGCGTTGAGTGACGCCATCCTGGGCAACATCATCCCGGATTTCCCGGTCGTGAACAAAAGCTTTAACCTGTCCTATTCGG
>JBGQCJ010000025.1:0-40740 GCA_041495285.1 Verrucomicrobiia bacterium | reverse complement strand
GCTTGAGGACTGATGACGGTGACGTGTGCGCCGGCGAGAAGCAGCGACCGGATCTTGCGCGTGGCGACTTTGCCGGCCCCGACGACGACGACTTTCTGGCCGGTCAGATCGAGAAACAATGGATAGCGCATCGTATGAGTGGAAAATGTACTCGTGAGCCGGTCAGGGTACCGGCCCACGAGTTCTTGGAAGGGCCGTAAGCCAGATTCTGTTCTTGATAGCCATTTATCTATGCGACCTTACCCGCTGTTCCAGCGACGCGGGCCGCGTCATCACAGCCTATTTGGTCTTGCTCCCGATGGGGTTTGCCGTGCCGCCGACATCGCTGCCGGCGCGGTGAGCTTTTACCTCGCCATTTCACCCTTACCTGCCTCGGAAGCTGAATGAGGCAGGCGGTATATTTTCTGTGGCACTGTCCGTCGGCCCGACGTTACATCAGACCGCCCTCGCTTGCACGAGGCATCGCGCCCTGCGGAGTCTGGACTTTCCTCCATCCCGAAACTGATTCGAGACAGCGACCATCCGCCCTTCCAAGTCGTGAGAATCAAAAAACGTCAATCCGCCTGCCAATATATGATGCGCCCGCAGAAGTCGCAACTGGTCAGTTCTCCGCTGTGCTTCGCGTTGTGAATAAGGTGCGGCGAAATGTGCAAGTGACAGCCGCCGCAGTTTCCATTACGAATCGGGACGATCACTTCGTCGCCCTTGCTGCGCATCAGTCGTTCGTAACGCTCCAGATCTTCCGCCGGCGCGGCCTTCGCCAGGCTTTCGCGCTCGCTCTGAAGCTGCTGCAATTCCTGGGCGATCAACGAAATGCGCTTCTGGAGATCCGCCTTCTCCGCTTCTGCCTTGGCGGTGCCGTCCTTAAGTTCAACCTGCGCTTCCTTGAGGGCGGGTTGAAGTCGCTCGGCCTTCTCCATGAACTCCAACTCGCTGTCCTCAATGCCCTTGATTTGCTGCTCGAGCAAGGCGATTTCCTTCAGCAGGGCTTGGTATTCGGTGTTGGATTTGATCTGAAACAACTGGTTTCGGTGCTTGGCGATCTGGGCGCGTTTTGCGTCGGCGTCGATCTCGAGCTTCTTGCGCTCACTCTCAATGTGCTTCAATTCCTGGCGCAAAGATTCCAAGTCGGTCGACCCTTGCGCGAGCCGCGAATCGACCGCCACGATCTGCTGTGGAACGCGTGTTTGCTCTACCTTCAGCCGCGCAATGCGCCGGTCACGGTCTTGAATGACCAGCAGTTGTTCGAGAATTGGCAACATCGTGTTCACTTATTCATGCCAGTCTAACGGTCGCGCCAACACGTGTCAACCGCGTCGCCTGCGCAACAATTTGTCCGCATATTTGCCGAGAATGTCGACTTCGAGGTTCACCCGGTCGCCCTTGCGCCGCACCGACAGGTTCGTGACCGCCCGCGTGTGAGGAATAATCCAAACTCTAAACCAACCGCGCCCGATGCCGGCAACAGTGAGACTGATGCCATCGACGGCGATTGATCCCTTCTCGACGACGTACTTCATCACAGCGGCCGGAGCTTTCACCTCCAGCACGTAGTCTTGCCGGACTTTCTCAAATCGTTTCACCACGCCGGTCGCGTCCACATGACCCAACACGAAGTGGCCATCGAGCCGCGCGTCGGCGCGCAGCGGTCGCTCCAAGTTCACCAAATCCCCGCGTGGAATCGAGCCAAGGTTCGTACGCTGCAGCGTCTCGTTCAGCACATCGAATTTCAGAAGGCCGTTGTGAACGCCGACCACGGTAAGGCACGCGCCATTGACCGCCACGCTGTTTCCCACGCGCAAACCGCGGGCAATCTTCTTGGCGCGAACCAACAACTCGGTCGAACGCCGTCCCCGGTGAATCTGCTCGATCTTGCCTGCTTCTTCTACGATGCCGGTAAACATTAGCGTCCGTTATACCTCGTTCATATCATCAGGCGAAGCAGTTTCCGGACATCGGCGCGTCGCACCGTTCCCGGCGTCGCAGTCAACGCGTTCGCCGCGCCGCACGCGACGCCCAACTGAATCGCCTCGCGCACACTCTTGCCCCCGGCGATACCAACCGCGACACCGGCTAACATCGCGTCGCCAGAGCCGATGGGGTTGACCGCCTTTACGCGCGGCGGCTTCACACTCCAATGCTCTCCATCGCTCGCGATCTCAATTCTGCCAGCACCATCCGACACCACCAACCACTCCGCGCCCCGGCGATGTTTCACCACCGCCAGCTCGGCGCGGTTCACACGCATGAGGAACGGTCGTGCCTTGAGCGCGTTAACGAGCAACTGCCCCTGCGCATCCACCAGCACGCGCACACCGCGCCGGTGCGCCGCGTAGATCAACCGCGCATAGAACGTGTCGCCGCAGCCTCGCGGCACCGTACCGGTCAATACCACAAGGGTCGCACGCCGCAATTCGTCCGCAAACGCACGGAGCACGCGGCTGACCTCTTCGCGTCGCAGCGGACTGGCTTCTTCGACGAGTTCCGTCGCGTTGCCGGCAAGAATCGTCTGGCAAATCCGCGTCTCTGTTTTTACCGGCACGACGCGCGCCCACGGCAATTCGTGCGCGAGCAGCTTCCCCCGTTCGCCACCGGCAACTGTCAACAGCCGGACATCGGCTCGCAACTCGCGAGCCACACGCGCAACGTTCACCCCCTTGCCCGACGCCGTCTCGCTCACGTGCTTGGCCCGGTTAACCTCACCAATGCGAAGCGATTCGAACTCCAACGTCCGCTGCCATGCCGGCGACAGGCCAACCACCAAAATCATCGCAAATATCCTTCGACCAGAAGATTGTCACTGCCCAGCTTGCGCCAACAGATGTCGCGTAGCTTCTTCGCTCCAGAAACTCTCACCACGCCTGCGCCTTCCACCGCCGTTTTCGCGCCACGTCCGCCAATCACCACCGGCGCGTAGAACAATGCCACTTTATCAATTAACCGGTGGTCGAATAGCGAACCAAGCAACTCACCACCGCCCTCCACCAATACGCTCGTCACGTTCATCTTGCCCAACTCGCGCAACGCAGAACTAAGATCAACCATTCCCCTTTTCGCACGTACTGTGACGATGGCGATACCTCGTAGTGCTAGGCATCGTCGCCACCGCGCAGGAGAGCGCGTCGTCGTGAGGACGACGGTTCGACGGCGAAACCTGTCGGTGAACAGCCGCGCTGAGCGCACACAACGTCCGCGTGCGTCTACAACGATCCGCAGCGGTTGCCGGCCCCGGACGCTGTGGCGCACGGTCAATTGCGGATCATCGTGAATCACCGTGTTCGCACCGACCATGATCGCGTCCACACGCGCGCGCAACTCGTGTGCCTCCCGGTGTGCCGCCTCACTCGTAATCCCCTTCGAATCACCGGTTCGCGTGGCGATCTTGCCATCGAGACTCATCGCCGCCTTGGCGATGACAAACGGCAGGCCGGTGGCGATCCATTTGTTGAACGCTTCATTCATTCGCGTGGCTTCGTCGGCCCACAGACCGGCATCCACGCGGATACCGGCACGACGAAGCACCTTCAGGCCGCGACCGTCGTGCTTCGGATTCGGATCAAGCGCGGCAACGACGACGCGTTTCACGCCGGCGGCGATGATCGCATCCGTGCACGGCGGAGTCTTACCCCACGTGCAACACGGCTCCATCGTCACGTAAAGTGTCGCACCGTGTGCATTGACACCGCGTAAAGTGAACACCTCCGCATGCGGCCCACCGGCTCGTTTGTGGTAACCCTCGCCGATGATGCGTCCGTTGCGCACCAACACCGCGCCGACCACCGGGTTCGGGCTCGTCTTCCCCAAGCCACGCCGCGCCAGCGCCAGCGCTCGGCGCATGAATCGTTCGTCTTGTGCAGTAAACTTCATGAGTTCACATCTCCAAACAACGCTTCGGCAAAGCTCTTCGGGTCGAACGGCTGTAGATCGTCCACCTGTTCGCCGAGACCGATGAATTTGACCGGGATTTTGAGTTCCCGGGCGATGGCGACGACGATGCCGCCTTTGGCGGTGCCGTCAAGCTTGGTGACGATGAGTCCGGTCACGCCAAGTGCGTCGTGGAATTGGCGAACTTGGTTGAGCGCGTTCGAGCCGGTCGTGGCGTCGAGCACGAGCAAGACTTCGTGAGGAACGGTCGGCAGAACCTTTTGCAGCGAGCGGTGCATCTTCTTCATTTCTTCCATCAGGTTTTTCTTCGTGTGCAGCCGCCCGGCGGTGTCGATGAGCAGGTAATCCACTTGGCGATTGATCGCGGCTTGGAGGGCGTCGAACGCTAGTGCTGCGGAGTCCGCACCGTACTGACCGGCAATCACTTCGCAGTCCACGCGGTCGCCCCAGATTTTGAGTTGCTCGATGGCAGCGGCACGGAACGTATCACAAGCGGCAAGCAACACGGTGTTCCCCTGCTCCTTCAACCAATGAGCGAGCTTTGCGGTGGAGGTTGTCTTGCCGGTGCCGTTGACGCCCGCGAGGAGAATGACGGTAGGTGATTGTGTGGCCTTTGCAAGTTGATGAGTCGTCACGCCAAGTTCGCGCTCGATTTCATTTCGGGCGATGGCGAACACATCTGCCCAGCCCGTTTCCCGGCTGGCCTGCTTCACCTGCTCAATGATTCGCGTGGCGGTATCTACGCCGATGTCGGTCGAAATCAGCACGGCTTCGAGTTCGTCGAGAGCATCGGCGCCGAGTTTGGGCGCGCGCGTGACGATGCGTTTGATTTCGGTGGCAAGTTTCTGCTGCGTCTTGCGCAGGCCGTCCCGGAGTTTCTGGAAGAGGTTCATCGCGCGGACGCGTGGACGCGTTCTTTCAACGCGTCAACACGCTCGTAAGGTAACTTGATCGTGCCGAGCAAAGGCTCGCCGCGCACCGCACCGTGACAATCACTGCCGCCGGTCGCCAGCAGCCCGAGTTCTTGGGTCATGCGCAGGTGCCGGTCGGTCTGCGAGGCGGAGTGCCGGGAATGCCAGACCTCGAGTCCGTCCAAACCTTGATCGACCATCTCGCGAATCCGGTCGTCCACTTTGTTCAACCCGGGATGTGCCACCACCGCGACGCCGCCGGCACGCTTGATGTGGCCGATGGTCTCGGCGGCAGTCATCCGGTAGCGCTCAACATACGCGGGCTTGCCGCGTTTCAGGAATCGATCAAAGGCTTCCTCGACGCTCGTGACGAATCCGCGATTCTGCAAGGCCATCGCCACGTGCGGACGTCCCAACGTCCCGCAGTCGGAACAGGCGGTCACATCAGCGAGCGTCAGCGGCACGCCGAGTTCATTCAACTTCACGACGAATTGCTCGATGCGTTGCTCACGCACGCGGGTGGCGTGCTCCAGCACGGCGCGGAACTGCGAGTTCTGCCAGTCGTCGTCGAGAAAATAGGCCAGCATGTGAAGCTCGTGTGCATCCACGCGACACGTGATTTCCACACCGGCGATAACTTCGACGCCGAACTGTCTACCGGCGCGCAGTGATTCCGGTATCGCGTCGAGTGTGTCGTGGTCGGTGACGGCGATGGCGGCGAATCCTTGCCGGGCCGCTTCGCTGACCAACTCGGCTGGCGTGTAGCTGCCGTCGGAGTACCGGGTGTGCAAGTGTAAGTCGGCAAACCTCGATGGATTCGAGGCGGAATTCATTTCGCGGGTGCGGCCGTGCGCGCGGGTCGGGTCAAGTCGGCCTTGAGACGGTCGAGGATGCCGTTGACGAACGCGCCGGACTCGGGCGTGGAGAATTTCTTGGCGATGTCCACCGCTTCGTTAATACTGACCACCGGCGGGATGTCGTCGCGAAAGAGCATCTCGTAGATGGCAAGGCGCAGAATGTTGCGGTCCACGGCGGCGATGCGTTGCAGCTCCCAGTTCTGTGTGTACTTCTCGATTTTCTCATTGATCACGTTGCGTTGTTCCACCGCGCCGCGGATCAATTCTTCGGCGAACTGACGCGCCGCCTCGTTGATGTCCTGCTGCGTCAACCAGAACAACGGAAGCGCTTCGTCGAGCGAACCGCCGCTCATGTCGTGTTGATAGAGAAACTGAATCGCCAGCTCGCGCGCGAGGCGACGCTTACCGGGTTGCTTTAGAGGCTTTTCCATGCCCGTGCCATTTCCATCGCTGCTTGCGCAGCTTCCCGGCCGCGGTTGTAGCGTTTGCTGAGGCAACGCACGCGCGCTTGCTTCAGATTGTCTGCCGTGACGATGCCAAAGATCGTTGGCACGCCGGTTTGGATCGCGATATTCGTCAACCCGTGAGCTACCGCCTCGCCGATGTGTTGCGCGTGACTCGTTTCGCCCTCGAGCAACAAACCCAACCCGATCACGCAATCGCACTTACCGGACTTCGCCAGCTTTGCGACGGCGGCGCTGACTTCGAAGCTGCCGGGCACGCGGACGATTTTGATGTCCTGCAGGTCGGCACCCGCTTTGGCGAGCGTGTCGAGGCAATTGGCCAGCAATGCGTCGGCGAGTTCGGCGTTGTACCGGGCCGCCGCGATACCGAACCGCAGACCGGCGGCTGTGACTCGCTGATTCTGTCTTTGCGCGCGTAGCATGTTAAAGAGCGTGCCCCATTTTCTTCTTCTTCGTCTCGAGATACTTCGCGTTGTGCACGGTCGGCGTCGCACGAATCGGCACCTGCTCGACGATCTTCAGATTGAAACCCTCTAAACCGACGACCTTCTTCGGATTGTTCGTGAGCAACCGGATGCTGTGCAATCCCAAGTCGGCAAGAATCTGCGCGCCGAGTCCGTACTCGCGCAGGTCAGGCTTGAAGCCAAGCTTTTCATTGGCCTCGACGGTATCCAGCCCCTTTTCCTGCAACGCGTAAGCGTGAATCTTGTTGGCAAAACCGATGCCGCGACCTTCCTGACGCATGTACACCAAGACGCCTTCACCTTCGTCGGCAATCCGTTTCAGCGCGTCGTGAAGTTGGCTACCGCAATCGCACCGAAGCGAGCCGAACACATCGCCGGTAATACACTCGCTGTGCACGCGGACGAGCACGTTCTCTTTGCCGCGCACTTCGCCCATCGTCAACGCCGCGTGATGCTGACCGTCCACGAGCGACCGGTAGAGGTGCAGTTTGAACTCGCCAAACTGAGTCGGCATGGCAACTTCCTGCTCCTTGGCGACGAGTTTCTCGCGCATCCGCCGGTATTCGATGAGGTCGCGGATGCTGCAGACCTTCATGCCGAACTTGTCTTTGAACCGCACAAGCTCCGGCAACCGTGCCATCGTGCCATCTTCGTGCAGAATCTCGCAGATGACCGCGACGGGAAACATGCCGGCCAGTTTCACGAGGTCAACTGATGCCTCGGTGTGACCGGCACGGCGCAGAACGCCGCCGTCTTTCGCCTGCAGCGGGAAGATGTGACCGGGCGATACGAAATCGTCTTGGCTGGAATTCGGATTGGCGAGCATGCGGGTCGTGTGCGCCCGGTCGTAGGCGCTGATGCCGGTGGTGATGCCAACCCGGGCGTCCACGGTGACCATGAAGTCGGTTTTGAAATTCTCGCGGTTCTCCTGCACCATGCGACCGATACCGAGCGCTTTGAGCCGGGACTCGGTCGTCGGCACACAGATCAACCCGCGTCCGTGTTTGGCCATGAAGTTGACCGCGTCAGGCGTGACCTTCTCCGCCGCCATAACGAGATCGCCCTCGTTCTCCCGGTCGGCGTCGTCGGTGACGACGATCATCCGTCCCTGCCGGATGTCTTCAAGGCAGTCTTCGATCGAGTCGAACTCGAACGGTCGTGTTTGGAACTCTTCAGCCATAACTCTGACCTGAAGGATACCAGTAACGACCGAGGAAGGCAAACTTCCCGGACTGCGGTTACTCGACCGTGAACCGCACGCCTTTGACGTGCAAAAGCACGATCCAGAAGCGGTACAGATCGAGCCGATGGTTGAGGCGCGCGTAGTTCTTGTCGATCAAGCTGCGCACGATCTCGTCCATAACCGGGTATTTCATACCGGTCTTGATGGCGATGTCCTGCAAATCAACGGCGGCGGTGAGCGACCATCTGCCATTGAGGATGGCCATGAGAAATTTTACTCCGGTCTCGTCCAGGCCCATCTTCGGAGCGAGTTCGAACACATCTTCCGGGAAACGGAATAACTCCACGAGCCGCTCCGGCACGGTGGCCGGAAAGTTCACCTTGCCGACGTAGGTTTTCTCTCTGACGGCTGCCGGGACTTCAATTTCTTGCGCCATGTCTAATGAACGTAGCCATTCGCGGGCCAGATTCAATCCAAAAAATCGCCGCTCCCGCCGTCGGCCATTCCTAAATTGACAGGCTTCCCGGCGGGGGCTAACGTAGCGCTTCCATGGACAGTACCGGCACTCTTCGGCGCACGCTGTTGTATGCTTCGCACCTCGAATGGGGCGCGAAAATGGTGCCGTTTGGCGGCTGGGAAATGCCCGTCCAGTACACCGGCATCCTCGAAGAACACACCGCCGTTCGCGAACACGTCGGCCTGTTCGACATCTCGCACATGGGCGAAATTCTCGTCGCTGGCCCGAGTGCGGAGAGCGCGCTCAATCATCTGTTCACCAACGACGCCCGCAAGATTGAACTCGGTCAGGCGCAGTACACGCTGATGTGCAACGAACACGGTGGCGTGATTGACGACCTCATCGTCTATCGCGTCGAGCCCAGCGTGTTTCTCCTCGTCGTCAACGCATCGAACATCGAGAAAGATTTCGTCTGGATGAGCAGCCACGTCACGTCTGCGGTGGTTCTGGACAACTTGAGCGACAAGTACGCGGCGCTCGCGGTACAGGGACCGGACGCGGTGAAACTGCTGGCCGGCGCGGCCGTCATCGAACATTTTCACATCGCCCGACAAAACGTTTTTGGTAAGGAATGTTGGGTCGCACGAACCGGTTACACGGGCGAAGACGGTTTCGAACTGCTCTGTGATCCGCAAGATGCACCGGCGTTGTGGTCGGAACTGTTGAAGCACGGCCGCGAGTTCGGCATCCGACCGTGCGGACTCGGCGCGCGCGATACGTTGCGGCTGGAGATGTGTTACCCCCTTCACGGCAACGACATCACGGAAGAGACGACGCCAATCGAAGCCGGCCTTGGCAAGTATGTCTCGTTCGACAAAAGCGAATTCATTGGCCGCCCGGTACTCGCCGAGCAGAAGGACAAAGGCGTCAGCCGCAAGCTCATCGCGTTCAAGATGATCGAAAAATCGCCGCCGCCCCGGCCACACTACGCTATCATTAACGATCGCAAGCGCGTTGGCGAAGTCACCAGCGGCACCCAATCGCCATCGCTCGGAATTGGGATCGGTATGGGTTACGTCGAAGCGCCGGCAGCGAAAACTGGCACGCCGATCGAAATTGAAGTTCGCAACAAGACGTACCGGGCCTCCATCGAGAAGAAACCATTGCTGAAAAGAGGAAAATGAACGTTCCCAAGAATTTGAAATACTCGAAGACACACGAATGGGTGCGCGTAGAAGGAGATGTGGCGGTCGTCGGCATCACCGACCACGCGCAGCACGAACTGACCGACATCGTGTACGTCGAACCGCCCGCTGTGGGTGCTCGCCTCGAAGCCGGCGCGCAGTGCGCCGTCGTTGAAAGTGTGAAAGCCGCCAGCGACATTTACGCGCCTGTGTCCGGCGACGTGGTCGCCGCAAACGACGAACTCGGGAGCGCACCGGAGTTGATTAACGATGATCCCTACGGCAAGGGTTGGATGTTCAAAGTCAAGATGAGCGATCCGTCCGAACTCAACGAATTGCTCAGCCCCGACGATTATTCTCACCATACCGGCGCGTAAATGCAGAAGATCCACGACTTCACTTCGCTGAGCGATTCGTTCGCGCAGCGGCACATCGGCCCGAGTCCTGCCGACATCAAGGAGATGCTCGCGTTGCTCGGCTACGATTCGCTCGACGCGCTCGTGGACGAAGCCATCCCCGGCAAGATTCGCCTCCGCCAATCGTTGAAGCTACCGGCGGCCCGAACCGAGTCCGAACTGCTCGCCGAATTGCGAACGATTGTCTCCAAGAACAAACTTTACCGCTCGTACATCGGCTTGGGGTATCACGATTGCATCACGCCGCCGGTCATCCAGCGTAACATCCTGGAGAATCCCGGCTGGTACACCGCCTACACGCCCTATCAAGCCGAGATTTCCCAAGGCCGACTCGAAGCGTTGCTGAACTTCCAGCAGATGGTCATCGATCTTACCGCCATGGAAATCGCCAACGCCTCGCTCCTCGACGAAGCGACTGCCGCCGCCGAAGCGATGACCATGTGCCACCGGCTCGATGAGGCTCCCGGTCGCAACGTTTTCTTCGTCTCGGAAGCCTGTCACCCACAAACCATCGATGTCGTCAAGACGCGCGCCACGCCGCTCGGAATCGAAGTTGTCGTTGGTGATCACCGCAAATTTCAAATTTCAGATCGGGTGTTTGGCGTCCTGCTGCAATACCCGGCCACCGACGGTGCGATCCATGACTACGCGCCATTCATCCATCACGCCCACGAACACAAAGCGTTTGCCGTCGTTGCCGCCGACATCTTGAGCCTCACGCTCTTGAAACCGCCCGGCGAATTCGACGCCGACGTAGTTGTCGGCAGTACGCAGCGGTTTGGCGTCCCGCTCGGCTACGGCGGACCACACGCGGCGTACTTTGCGACGCGCGATGAGTTCAAGCGACAGATGCCGGGCCGCCTGATCGGTGTCTCCCGCGACGCGCAAGGCCGCCCTGCTCTACGCATGGCGCTGCAGACGCGCGAACAACACATCCGGCGCGAGAAAGCCACGAGTAACATCTGCACCGCGCAAGTGCTGCTCGCCGTCATCGCTTCGATGTACGCCGTCTATCATGGGCCGGACGGACTCAGGCGAATCGCCCAGCGTATCCACAACCTCGCGCGCAGACTTGCTGAGAATGTCGACCGTGTCGGCACCGAGCCGTTCTTTGACACGATTCGCCTTTGCGCCAAAGCTCCAGCCAGCATCAACGTCCGCGATTTCGGCGACGGCACGATTGGCGTCTCTCTCGATGAGACGACAACCGAGCAGGATGTTGACGCGCTGGTCAAAGCTTTCGGTGGACGGGCGCGACTAGCGGGCGGGTCGCATGAATTACCGGCGCGCACCTCGCCGTTCCTAACACATCCGGTCTTCAATCGCTATCATACCGAGCACGAGATGCTGCGGTACATCAAGCGGCTCGAATCGAAGGATTTGTCGCTAACGACCGCGATGATTCCGCTCGGCTCGTGCACGATGAAGTTGAACGCGACAGCCGAGATGATGCCGCTCTCCTGGCCAGAAGTCGGCAAGCTGCATCCGTTCGTGCCGGTCGACCAAGCCGAAGGCTACCAGATCCTCTTCAAACAACTCGAAGCGTGGCTGGCGGAGATTACCGGCTTCGCCGCCGTTTCACTGCAGCCAAATGCCGGTTCGCAAGGCGAGTATGCCGGACTGCTGGCCATCCGCGAATATCACAAGCAACGCGGACAATATCACCGCAACGTCTGCCTCATTCCGACGTCCGCGCACGGGACGAATCCCGCCAGCGCCATCATGGCCGGGATGAAGGTCATACCGGTTCAGTGCGATGAGCGGGGCAATATCGATGTCGCTGATCTGCGCGCGAAGGCAGAAGCACACCGTAACGATCTCGCAGCGTTGATGGTCACCTACCCGTCCACACACGGCGTGTTCGAGGAATCAATCGTGGAGATTTGCGAGATCATCCATTCTCATGGCGGACAGCTTTATATGGACGGCGCGAATATGAACGCACAGGTTGGACTGTGTCGACCCGGCGACATCGGCGCAGATGTTTGCCACCTGAATCTGCATAAGACGTTTTGCATTCCGCACGGCGGTGGCGGCCCGGGCATGGGACCGATTGCCGTGGCGAAGCATCTCGCGCCGCATCTGCCGAAGCATCCGTTTACAAATCCAAATGGCGGGCAAGATGCCCGCTCTACAATTTCGGCAGCGCCGTGGGGCAGTGCAAGCATTCTGACGATTTCGTGGATTTACATCGCGTTGATGGGTGCGGACGGTTTGACGCAAGCGACGAAGGTCTCGATTCTCAACGCGAATTACATTGCGAAGCGCCTCGAAGCGTTCTTCCCAATGCTTTACAGAGGTCATGGCGATCTTGTCGCGCACGAGTGCATTCTCGATTGCCGGAGTTGGAAGACAAGCGGCGGCGTCGAAGTCGAGGATATAGCGAAACGGCTCATGGACTACGGTTTTCATGCCCCGACGATGTCGTGGCCGGTGCCGGGAACGTTGATGGTCGAGCCGACCGAAAGCGAATCGAAGGCCGAACTGGATCGGTTCTGCGACGCGATGATTTCGATTCACGCGGAGATCAAGGCGATCGAGTCCGGTAAGATGGATCGGCAAAACAATCCTCTTAAGAACGCGCCGCACACTGCGCAAGTGATCGTCTCCGACAACTGGGATCACCCGTACTCACGCGAGCAGGCAGTCTATCCGGCCGCGTGGACACGCGAACACAAGTTCTGGCCCGCGGTGGGTCGCGTGGACAACGTGTACGGCGACCGGAACCTCGTTTGCTCCTGCCCGCCCGTGGAAGCCTACGGCGAATAGCGACACGCAAAATAGTTTTTCTTTCCGGTCGGTCACAACTCGCCGCTTGTGCCAAGAAACATCTCGCTCGCCGGTAAGCTGAGCATTTTTGCACCGGATGGACGGAGAAATTCATGTTGCAAAGCGTCCGGATGGGACTAAGGTTTTTGGTTGAGGCGTTACGGTGCCGAAGGCGCGTAAAGAAGTGGAGCTTGCCGTCCGCGTTGGGAACAAACCCGGCGCGCTTGGGGAAGTGCTGACCATCATCGCCTCGCAAGACATCAACATTCTTGCCTATTGTTCCTACAGCGACCGCGACGACGCGATCATTCTGCTGGTCACCGAGAACGCTCTGGGCGCCAAACTCGCCCTCGAGGCTGCCGGGTTTCGATCTAAAGCGAATTCCGTCCTGGTCGTCGGCGCGTCCGATCAAGTCGGTGCCGCCGCGCAGCTCGGCGCCCATCTCGGCATGGCCGGAATCGACATTCTCTACTCGTACGCCTCATCGGCGGGAAGCGACCGGTTCTTTGCTGTCTTCAAGACGATCAATGACGAGCAGGCGATTCGTGTTCTGGAGGCCAGTCCTTTGGCCCGTGCTGCCTGAGTGCGACCACGGCGCGATCGCTTCAGCGCGGTCGGAAGTTCGCGGCCGGTGCGTTCGTCTGGTTCGATTCCGCCGCCGGTTTGCGCCGGCCAAACGGCCACCACGATTTCTTCGGCTTCTCTTGCACGGGCGGTGCTGGCTTTACCTCCGGCTCGTTCATCGCGCGTTCTTCGCGCGGGTAGGTCTTTTCGCCGCCGCTCACGGTCACTTCGCCGGTGGCGTCGGCCGTCAACCGCGGCTCCGACGATGCATCCGCGTACACGGCCCGGTCGAGTACTTTCGCCTGGGGATCAATGTGCGTGTAGCTGAACAAACGCGGCCCCGTCCGAAACAGAACGTGCAGATGTCCGGCCTTGTCCACGCGCGCATCCGGCTCGCCGATTGTCAGATACGTTCCCAGCGGCAATGCCCCGTAGATCAAGTCGTTCTTCTTGTCGGCGACGCAGACGTACAACAAATCATAGTGGTCACTACGTCGCGTCAGCAACGAATACGTCCGGTATTCCTCGTGATCGCCGGTGACCGGCAGCCCCACCGTCTGACTCCAGATCTCGCGGCCGTGCACGATGGTGAACCGCAGCGGCGGCGAGATGGTCCGCACTCCATCCGTTTCGACGACGGCCTGCGCGCGGTAAATCCCTCTCGTTCGCAGATCATAGAGCGGCAACAAATCCAACGTCCTCGTCACGGTCTGTCCTGCCGCAATCGCGAGAGGTTCTTCCACACGACGATTCCCCACCGCGCCAATCAGTCCTCCCTCCTCGGTCACGATGACGAAATCCAGCCACGGCTTCGCCTCGCTGCCTTGGAGTTGAATCGAGCGACCCGAGAAATTCCGGATGCTGATGCTGACCGGGATGGATTCATACTGCAGGAAAGTATCGCGCGGCATCCGCAACTCAACCGTGAGCTGGGCACGCCCGCCGATCGGAAGCGCAACTGCGGCCCAGAAAAGCAAAGGAATCAATCGTCGCATGCCCGGCACGGTAGCACGCAGCGAGCGAATCGCACAAGGCAAATGCCGGTCGCCACGCCGAACCGGCTAGATCACTGCGTCCAAAGCCGTCGCCAAAGCCACATGGTGGGCTGCGGCCCGCCGTTCCAGCGGCACGCGCACCGCCGTTTCGCTTCCGAGCACGTGGCCGGTGCAATTCAGAAACAGATGAAACGCCATCGGCCAGCGGCGTCTTCTCTCGAAGGCAAACTCGCTGGCGTCCCGGCGAATCAACCCCTCGCCGGTCGCCCGGTTGCCGTCGATCACCGAATCGCGGTTAACCGGCACAACCCGGCCGACCGCTCTCAGAATCTTCTCGCCCACGAACGGTGGCTCGCGTCTCAGTTCGTACAGGTAATAGCCCGACGCCTCGATGTCTTCGTGAAATTCCATCGAAAACAAAAACCGGTGCCCGTGCACGAGCCGCTTGACGAGCTTCGCTTCCGGGCAGTCGCTGGCGTTGCGGAACTGCCGGTTGATGTCATAACGCTGCGCGTTCCAGCGCTGGTTTCGTTCCCAACCGTACGGATTGATGCACGGCAACACGAACCAATTCACGCGCCACTTCGACCACTGACGGCTTTCGAGCCAACGCAACACGCCCTCGACGCCAGCAGGCTCTTCGCCGTGCATTCCGCCCGTCAACAACACCGTCGGCGCGTTCCGGTACGACCGGCGCCGCAGGCAAAACCACGGATAACCCCACACTTCCCCCACACGTTTCACGCTCCACGCGTTGCGCTCCACGTTCTGCAACCGCCGGACAATTTCGCTGTAATCCCGCACGCGACCCATGCGCTACTTATGCCATAGTGTGTTGATCGTGACAATGCGCACCGCGTGTGATAAAAGCTTCTGGCGATGAGCATCCTCCACATCGCGAGCGAAGCCGAAATCCTTGCCGGTAAAACCACCGACGCCTACTTCCAACGCACCGTTCGCATCCTGCGCAAACGCAAACTTCACCGGCACGTCACCGTTGAAATTCGCGCCGCGAGCCTGCCGGAGGGCTGGAACTGGGCCGTGCTGGCCGGGATCGAGGAGTCGCTCCGCTTGCTGGCGCGTCTGAAGCGCAAGCTCACCGTCGAATGCGCGCCGGAAGGCACAGTCTTTCGGGCCGGCGACCCGGTGATGCACATCTCCGGTGATTACCTCGACCTCTGCGTGTACGAAACACCGTTGCTCGGCCTGCTTTGTCAGGCCTCCGGCATCGCGACCACGGCGGCGCGTTGTCGAAAGGCGGCGGGCGAAAAACAGTTGCTCAGCTTCGGCGCGCGGCGGATGCATCCGGCGATTTCACCGATGATCGAGCGCGCCGCGTTCATCGGCGGTTGTGATGGAGTGGCGTGCGTGGCCGGCGCCAAACTCATCCGCGAGCCGGCCCGCGGCACGATGCCGCACGCGCTGGTGTTGTGCGTCGGCGACACGGTGGAAGCGACCCGCGCCTATCACGACATCATCGGCGGGCCGAAGATTCCGACGATTTCGCTCATTGACACGTTTAACGACGAGAAGTTCGAGGCGATTCGTGTCGCGGAGGCGCTGGGCAAAGAGTTGGCGGCGGTTCGCGTGGACACCCCGGCATCGCGGCGCGGGGATTTCGTGCGGCTGCTGCAAGAGATCCGGTGGGAACTCGATCTGCGCGGTTACCGGCACGTGAAGATTTTAGTCAGTGGTGGCATCAGCGAGGAAAAGATTGTTCAGTTTCGCGAAGTGGCCGACGGATTCGGCGTGGGCACGCACATTTCCAACGCGCCGACCATTGACTTTGCCTTGGACATCGTGGAGATGGACGGCAAACCGTTGGCCAAACGCGGCAAACGCAGCGGGGTGAAGGTTTGGTGGCAGAACAAGGAGACGCTCGAATCGGTCATTCAGCCAGTCAGCTCAAGCAAGAGTCCCGGCAAGGATTGGGAGCCGGTGCTCAAGCCCGCCATCCGCGACGGCAAGCTGGCCACGAAGTTGCCGGGGCCGCAGGAAATTCGCGCGCGCGTCTTGAAGCAGTTGGCGAAGTTGGTGTAGTAGCCGCTGTCCTCAGCGGCCTCTGCTTCAGCGCCTGGGGACAGGCGCTACTACACCGGTCAAGCCTTGGCGATCTGGGCGAGAAATTCTTTGTTCGTCTTGAACTTCGACAAACCGTTGAGCAGTTTCTCCAGTGCTTCGACCGGCGGCGCGCCGGACAAGGCCCGGCGCAGGCGTGCGATCGCCTCCAAATCCTTTGGCGAAAGCAGCAGTTCTTCGCGCCGCGTACCGGAGGCGTTCAGGTCCACTGCCGGCCAGTAACGTTGCTCGGCGATCTTACGGTCCAGCACCAACTCGGAGTTGCCGGTGCCTTTGAATTCCTGGAAGATCAACTCGTCCATGCGCGAGCCGGTATCGATTAACGCCGTGGCGACAATGGTCAGCGAACCGCCTTCTTCGGCTTTGCGGGCGGCCGCGAAGATGCGGCGCGGCTGTTCCATCGCGCGGGCGTCGAGACCGCCGGTCATGGTGCGGCCGGTCGAGCCGATGTAGTTGTTGAACGCGCGCGCCAGTCGCGTGATGGAGTCGAGCACCACGAATACGTCCCGGCCGAATTCGACGAGGCGTCTGGCGCGTTCGATGGCGATTTTGGCGGTGCGGACGTGGTCTTCGATGGTTTGATCGTTGGTCGAGGCGATGACTTCGCCGCCTTTGATGGAACGGCGAAAATCGGTTGTCTCTTCGGGGCGCTCGTCGCAGAGCAACACCATCGTGTGCACGTCCGGATGATTCGTGATTACCGCGTCGGCGATGTGATGGAGCAATGTCGTCTTGCCGGTGCGGGGCGCGGCGACGATGAGGCCACGCGTGCCCTTGCCGACGGGCGCGATGATGTCAATCACGCGCGTGGTGTAACGGTCAGGCACCGTCTCGAGCACGAAGCGTTCGCCAGGATTGACGCTGGTCAGGTCGTCAAATTTCTTGAGGGACTGATACTTCTCGGGCGGCTGGCCATTGATGGTGGAAATCTCAACCAATTGTGGGCTGCCCTTTTTGGGCGGTGCCGCGCGGCCTTCAATTTCCAAGCCTGCGCGCAGCTTGAATTTGCGGATGATGTCCGGCGAGACATAGATGTCCTGCGGGCTGATCTGAAAGCTGCGTGCCGGGTTGCGGAGGAAACCAAAACCTTTCTCGCCTACTTCGAGGACGCCGCGCACCTGGCTGTGGGCCGACTGTTGAGGTTGAGTTTGTGGCTGGGACTGTTGAGATTCGGTTTCGTTCACAGTGGTCGCTCGGCCCGCGTCGAGCGCAGGCGTATGGTTTTGGTGGTTAGGTCATGAACCGCTTTGACGTAGCGGACGGTTCTCGTGTTGGCTCGCATTAGAATCGAATGAGTCACCGCGGTGTGGCCGACAAAGCGCACGCCCGGCAGCAGCGGGCTGTCGCTGATTCCGGTAGCGCAAAACACGACGCCGCCACCTCGGGCCAAATCTTCTGCATAGAACACTTGGTTCAATTCTTCTTCAAATCCTTCATCAATCAGCTTCTTCTTCTCCGCCTCGTCACGCGGCCACATTTTCACCTGCATGTCGCCGCCGAGACACCGCAATGCCGCCGCCGCAAGCACAGCTTCCGGCGATCCGCCCACGCCGCAGTACAAATCCGTGCCACTGTCCGGCAAGCTCGGCGCAATCGCACCCGCCACGTCGCCGTCACCGATCATCCGCAACCGCGCGCCCACTTTGCGGATTCGCTTCACCAGCTCTTCGTGCCGGGGCCGATCCAACATGGTCACCGTCAACTCGTGGACGGGAATGTTGAGGATCTTGGCGGCCAACTCAACGTTCTCTTCAATCGGCGCGTCCAGCTTCACCTGCTCGACGCCCGATCTCGCCATGTAATTCCTCACGCGCGGCCCGTATGCCAGCTTCTGCGAATAGAAGCTCGGCAAATTCTTCAATGCGCGCCCGTGCCCCTCGGGACTGCAACCGGCTGCCAAAACCGAAATAACGTTCGGCAAGCCTTTCGAAATGTTCGTCGTACCGTCCACCGGATCAACCGCGATATCCAGCGGCACAGTGCCCGGCTCCCACGTTCCGAGGTGTTCCCCCAGAAAAATACCGGGCGCTTCGTCCTTCTCCCCTTCCCCGATCACCACTTCCGCGCAACACGGAATCAAGTCGCACATCCCGCGAATCGCATCGCACGCCGCCTGATCCGCCGCGTTCTTGTCGCCCTTGCCCATCCACTGCGAGGCGTTCAGGGCGGCAGCCTCCGTCGCGCGCACCAAATCAAACTCAATGATGCGCTCCAAATCTGGAATCGGTTTGCGATTCAACCTGGCCATGAACGAGCACTAATTCGCCCTATCGGGCGATTCCGCGTTCAGACTTGCGACAGAAGTCGATGAAATGTTCCAGCTCTTTGCTGGGCGGAAGTTCAGCTTGTATCCTATCCAAAGCATTGCTGACTGTCAACCCTGCTCGAAACATTATTTTAAACGCCTCCCGCAGCGCTCGTTGCGTCTCCTCCGGCACGCCGTTGCGTTCCAGCCCCACCTTATTCACCCCGCGCGTCTCGGCGGGATTCCCGTCGGCCATCATGTACGGCGGCACGTCTTGCACAACCTTCGCGCAGCCGCCGATGATGGCCATTGTCCCGATACGACAGAACTGATGAATCGCCGCCAAACCGCCCACGATGGCGTGGTCTTCGACAGTTACGTGACCGGCCAGCGTCCCACAATTGCTGAAGATGACATGATTTCCCACGATGCAATCATGCGCCACATGTGAGTACGCCAAGAAATTGTTGTGCGACCCAATCCGCGTGTAGCTGCCATCGCCGGTCGCCGTGTGCACCGTCACGTGTTCCCGGAACACATTGTCCGAACCGATTTCGAGGTAACACTTCCCACCGGCATACTTCAGGTCCTGCGTCTTCAATCCGATGCACGCGAACGGATAGAACTCACACCGCGACCCAATTGCCGTCAGCCCGTCGAGCACCACATGCGAATGCAGCCGGCATCCCTCACCCAGTTTCACGTTTGGCCCGATGACACAATACGGCCCAATCTCACACCCGGCACCAATCTGGGCGTGAGAATCAACCACTGCAGTTTCGTGAATTTTCGCAGTCACGACAGAAAAAGAAAGTCTTCAGCTCTCAACAATGCTGAACATCACTTCCGCTTCGCTCACGACATCGCCGGCAACCTTGCAGACGCCGTGCGCCTTGCCAATCTTCCCGCGCAACTTACCCATCTCGACTTCGATAAGGAGTTGGTCGCCGGGACGAACGGGTTTGCGCCATTTCACGTTGTTGGCACTCATAAAGTACGCGACCTTGCCGGCGTTTTCGCTCGCGCGCAGCATCAACACGCCGGCCACTTGCGCGATGGCTTCCAATTGCAGCACACCCGGCATGATCGGATGGCCGGGGAAGTGCCCCTGAAAATACGGTTCGTTGATCGTGATGTTCTTAAGCCCGACAATCTTGGTTTCGCCCTCGATCTTCACGATGGCGTCCACCATCAGAAAGGGATACCGGTGCGGCAGGATTTTCATCAGCCGCATCGTGTCCATGACGACTTCCTCGCCTGCTCCCACCGGCGCAAACGGCACAGCCGGTTGCTCCTTTTCGAGCAGCGCCGCCAATCGTTTGGTCAGTTCCGCGTTCGAGGCGTGACCGGGACGAATCGTAACGATGTGCGCGGCGAGCGGTCGCCCCAGCAACGTGATGTCGCCAAGCACGTCGAGAATCTTGTGGCGGACGAACTCGTCGCGAAACCGCAGCGGCTCGGTCGCGAGGAGGCTCTCGTTGCGGATGAGCACCGCGTTTTCGAGGCTGCCACCTTTGATGAGACCTTTGTCCATCAGGTAATGAAGGTCCTCGAAGAATGCGAACGTGCGTGCCGGCGCAATCTGCGTTTCGAACGTCTCCGGCTCGATGGCCAAGCTGAGGAACTGCGCGTCCAAACCCACCTTGCCGTAATGAATTGTGCAACTGATGCGCAACTGATCGCTCGGCAACACTACCGCCAGCGCATCACCCACCTCGACGTGGACCGGCTCGCGCGGCTGGAAAATCTCGCGCTTGGCTTCCTGCGGCTGGATGCCGGCCTGCTTGACCATCTGGACGTATGGCCGCGCACTGCCGTCGCCGATGGGCGTCTCGTTGCCGTCGAGTTCGATGACGACATTATCAATCCCGTAGCCGGCCAGCGTCGCCAGCACGTGTTCGACGGTGTGAATGACCGTGCCGTTGTTGCCGATCGTCGTCCAACGCGTCACATCGCGCACGTTGCTGATGTGCGGTTCGATGACCGGCTTGCTCTCCAGATCGGTGCGGACAAACTTGATGCCGTGATCCACGGGCGCGGGTTTCCACGTCATCGAAACCTTGCTGCCCGTGTGGATGCCGATTCCAGAGAAGCTGACCGGCCGCTTGATCGTCTGCTGCTGCTTCAGCATGTCTCGGCAGCTTGTAACACGCAGTATGCCGATTGGCAAGCTGTCGGTTTTCTGGTAGAAACGCCTGCATGAAACGATTCTTCATTCTCGCTCTCTTCCTCTCAGCGTTTTCGGCACGCGCCGAGGTCATCAAGATCGTCTCCAGCCTGCCGCGCACCGGCAGCGCCAACGCGCAGGCGCAAACGATGGTCAACGGCATCAAGATGGCCATCGAAGAAGTCGGCGGCAAGATTGACGACTTCACCATCGTTTACGAGGATTGGGACGACGCCTCGCCGGAACGCGGCCAGTGGGATCCGGCGCTCGAAGCCGCCAACGCGCAGAAGGCCGTCAAAGACGCCAGCATCATGGCCTACATCGGCACCTACAACTCCGGCGCCGCCAAAATCTCGATGCCCATCCTCAACCAAGCCTCGCTCGTCATGGTCAGCCCCGCCAACACCTACCCCGGCCTCACCAAACCGCACACCGGCGAAGCCAACGAACCGCAAGTCTATCGCCCCACCGGCAAGATCAACTATTTCCGCGTCGTCCCCGCCGACGACATTCAAGGCGAAGTCGCCGCGCTCTGGGCCAAGGAACTCGGCGCGAAGAAAGTCTTCATCCTCCACGACCGCGAATTGTACGGCAAAGGCGTGGCCGACGTCTTCAAGCGCGCCTGCGGCAAACTCGGCATCCAAGTCGTCGGCTACGAAGGCATCGACCCGAAAGCGGCGAACTACCGGTCGCTCGTCACGAAGATCAAAGGTGCCGGGGCCGAACTCGTTTACTTCGGCGGCACCACGCAGACCAATGCCGGCCAGTTGGCGAAGGATTTGGTTGCTGGCGGCGTGAAAGCGAAGTTCATGGTGCCCGACGGTTGCCGCGAACAGGCGTTCATCGAGGCCGCCGGCAAAGACAATCTGGAAGGCCGCGCCTACGTCACGTTTGGCGGACTGCCGCCGAGCGAGTTGAAAGGCAAAGGCCGGGAGTTCTACGAAGCCTACAAGAAGAAATACAATGCCGAGCCGGAAGCCTACGCCGTGTACGGCTACGAAGCCGCCCGAGTCGTGCTCGACAGCATCCATCGCGCAGGCAAACCGGATCGTGAAGCGATCCGGCAAGCCGTCGCTAGCGTCCACGACTTCGAAGGCGCACTCGGCAAATGGTCATTCGACGAGAACGGCGACACCAGCCTGAAAATCATGATCGTCGAAACTGTCAAAGACGGCAAATTCACCCCGGTCAAGATCGTGGGGCAATGACATGCCGGCGAAGAAACTTCGCATCTACCTCGACACATCTGTTATTGGCGGTTGCATGGACGCCGAATTTGCTGAAGCCAGTGAACGGCTGTTACATTTGGCGCGCAGCGGCAAAGCCATTTTCATCGTTTCGGATCTGATGATTGGCGAATTACGACGCGCTCCGGCTCACGTCCAGCGCGTGTTGGACGTCCTGCCAAGAACCGCAGTCGAGCCCGTTGAGGAATCGGAAGAGTCCATCGCCTTGCGCGACGCATATCTCGCCGCTAGAGTAGTCGGGCGAACGCACGCCAACGATGCGCATCATGTGGCGCTTGCCACCGTGGCAAATGTGGATATGATCGTGAGTTGGAATTTTAAGGACATCGTGCACTTCGAGAAGATCAAAGGATTCAACACTGTCAATGCGGCGCAGGGTTACGGGCCGATCCGCATTTTCTCGCCGCTGGAGGTGGTATGATACGCAAGCGAAGACGATTCGATTGCGTTGCAATGAAGAACAAGCTCCAAGCCGAGTTCCTGCGCGAGCATCGCGGTCTGACGCCCGCACAGTCAAGGGCACATCTGCGGCGACAGTTGGCCACATCAGACGCACCCGCTGCCCGATTCTGGCGGCGCATCACCGCCACGCAGCCGGTGTCGAAGGTCGCCGAGTCCCAAGCGCCGTACGGCAAGAAGCGAAAATGACTGTGCCTTCGGCAAATTTGGCCGAGAAGCTTGAGCCATTGGCCCGGGATGTCCGGTTCACGAAGAACGCGCTGGTCGTGGTGCTGGCCGATGGCCGGGAGGTGTCCGCCCCGTTGCAGTGGTTTCCCCGCCTCCTGCACGCCACTCCGAAGCAGCGTGCCAAGTGGGAGCTGATCGGCGACGGCATCGGCATCCACTGGCCATCGGTGGACGAAGACATTGAAGTGGAGAGTTTGCTGGGCACCTGAACGCGTCTCGGCAAATGGTCGTTCGACGACAACGGCGACACCAGCCTGAAAATCATGATCGTCGAAACCGTCAAAGACGGCAAATTCACGCCGGTCAAGATCGTGGGGCAATGAGTTTCCCCACGACAAACTGGCTATTTGTTTGGTATCTCTGCTGAGAGTAAAACATGACTTGGTTGAAGGACAAAGACGTTCGAAAGGGAATTGTTGCGAGTGTAATCGCAAGCGTTTTCGTACTTATGTTTATTCAGCCTATCCTTACTTGGACGTGGGAGATTATAGTTTCATCAACGCCGCGCGTCTTCCACCGACTAGTGGATTCGGTCTACGAGAATGCAGCGTTTGGACAACGTGACTGGATTGTTCCCGGCTTTGTTACGGTTGCGCTCGGTTGTCTTGCAGTGTTTGCGAGCTACAGTCTTTGTGTGCTTATTATCCAGTTGTTTTGGAGGTCGTTCGAATCGCTCAGGTTCATGGAACGGTTGCGCGCAACATCCACCACTTCAAGTATATTGCTCGGTATCTCCATCCATCTCGTGGGTCTGTTAGCTATGCTTCTCTTGGCGACTGGGGTTTTCGCTGACTTACAGATGAATACGTCGTTTAACCAGAGATTAGCGGTGCTTGCTGCGTACTGCTCTGACCAAGATATCAAGATGCTACGAGCAGAATGGGCGCAAATGAGCAGCAGATCAGATTACCTTGCAATCGTGGACAAGATGGATTCGATGGCTAAGCCACTTGGCATTAAGTTGCCAGAGATTCTACTGAGATAGCTGCTAGACCGTCTTCCAATAATACTTCGTTCGCACGCAGGTGAGACTAAGCCTTAGCTTTTGATTGCGACCACGGCAGGCCATCGCTACAGTTGCCGGCATGTCGCCGAGTGAGGTTTTCCTCCAGCAACTGATCATCGGGTTGTCCAACGGGATGATCATCGCGTTGATCGCGCTGGGCTACACGATGGTGTACGGCATCATCGAACTCATTAACTTCGCGCACGGCGATTTGTTCATGCTCGGTTGTTTCTGTGCGTTGACGCTCGTGGGCGCGCTCGGCCTCGATCAATTACCGGCAGGTTCAGTAAGCGTGCATGCCGGGCTGGCGGTGTTGCTCGTCGTCACACCGGTATTCTGCGGCGGCTTGAATTGGTTGGCCGACCGGTTTGCTTACCGTCATCTTCGCGAATCCACGAAGCTCGCGCCTCTCGTGTCGGCCATCGGCCTGTCGTTTGTGTTCATGAACTTCGGACTGCTTTGGGGCGGCACGCCGATGAAGGTGTTTGGCTTGGGAAAAGCCGCCGCCGCGCCGAAGGATTTCCCGGTACTGGTTTCCAACGACAATCTGCTTGGCGAAAGCGTTGTGCAATTCACGGCGAAGGACCTGATGGTGGTGGGCGTGACGCTGCCGTTGATGGTCGCGCTCACTTGGTTCGTGAAACGCACGCGCGCGGGCAAAGCAATGCGCGCGGTCGCGCAGGATCGCATCGCGGCGCGGTTGATGGGCATTGACGTTGACCGGGTGATTGGCCAGACGTTTTTAATTGGCGGCGCGTTGGCGGGCGTGGCCAGCGTGGTGTTCGCGCTCTACAACAACGGCATCTATTTCCAAATGGGCTACCGGGCGGGCATCGACGCGTTCACGGCGGCGGTGCTCGGCGGCATCGGCAGCTTGCCGGGCGCGGTACTCGGCGGATTATTCATCGGCTTGGCCCGGGCGTTCTGCGATCAATACCTCGCGACGCGCTGGACGAATGTGATGGTGTTTGCCATTTTGATTCTGGTGCTGGTCTTCCGACCGTCGGGTCTGCTCGGCGCGAAGCAAAGGGAGAAGGCGTGAAACAGCAACCTGTCATTCTGAGCGAAGCGAAGAATCTCAGTCGTTGGGTCCGGACAGAGCGGCAAAGACCCTTGGCTTCGCTCAGGGTGACAACCATGGAACATCACCATCCCATCACTCCATGACTCCACTTCTCCATCGCTTCCGTTTCCACTGGATCTTTCTGGTGCTTGCCGCGCTCGTGCCGGTGGCAGACCTCGCGTTGCCGGATGGTTGGCGGCTGGGCGAATTGTTGCGGCCAATCTTCATCATGGCCATTCTCGGTCTTGGGCTAAACATCCTCACGGGCTTCACCGGTATCCTCAATCTCGGCGTCGCGGCGTTCATGGCAGTAGGCGCGTAAACGTACGCCATCCTCACGTGCGACATCTATCCGTTTCAACTCGGTTTCTGGAGCGCGACCGGGCTGACGATTCTCATGGGATTGACCGTTGGCCTGTTGCTCGGTCTGCCGACGATCCGGCTGCGCGGCGATTATCTGGCGATTGTCACGTTGGGCTTTGGCGAGATCGTGCAGGATGTCTTGAAGAACGCCGACACGATTACGAAGGGCACACAAGGCATCAATCCCCTTCCCGCGCCCACGTTCTTCGGCTACGTGTTTCGTGCCGAGCATTACCGGCCATGGTACTACCTGTTTCTCGTCTTTCTCGCGCTCGTGGTGCTGCTCAACCGCAATCTGCAACGCTCGCGCATCGGTCGGGCGTGGATTTCCATCCGCGAAGACGAACTCGCCTCCGCCTGCATGGGCATCAACACGATGAAGATGAAGCTGCTCGCGTTCTCACTCGGGGCGGCGCAATGCAGTCTGGCCGGCGCGTTGTGGGCGAGTTTCCTTGGCTCGACCGGCGAACCCGGCAACTACGATTTCCAAGTCTCAATCATCGCGCTGTGCATTGTCATTGTCGGCGGCATGGGCAACATCGGCGGCGTCTTGCTCGGCGCGCTTGTCGTGATGGGATTCAACTCCATCGTGCTCGAACGTCTCACGAACTTCTTGAAGGCGCATGACCTCATCAGTAGTTCCAATGTCTTCACCTCTCCCGGCAGTTGGAAGTACATGCTGTTCGGTTTGGCGCTCATTCTCATGATGCGCTTCAAACCGGAGGGACTGCTGCCGTCGCGGCAGGTCAAAGCCGAACTTCATCCGCAAGAGCCACACGCGCCTCCTACCCCATGAGCCTGCTCGACGTCAACAATCTCACCATGCGCTTCGGCGGCCTTACCGCCGTCAACGCGCTCAATCTCAACGTCCCGGCACATCAGATCGCTTCGCTCATCGGCCCGAACGGCGCCGGCAAGACCACCGTATTCAATGCCATTACCGGCATTTACGACCCAACCGCGGGCAGCATTGCGTTCAACGGACAGGAAGTGCGGCGCCCATTCGGTCGGAAGACGGGCGCGGCGGTCGTGATCATCGCGCTCTGCGTCGCGTTGGGCCTGACGCTCGCCGCCAACATCGAATCGCTCTGGGCGACCGCCATTAACGCGCACTACCAGTATCGCGAACCGTTTCCGTGGATTGAGGCGTGCCGGTCGACGAAAACTTACTTCGCTGAAAACTTTGCATTTCGCTTCCTATTTCCTTTCTCGATTGGCGCGGTCATCGGCGGTGCCGGCGCATTTGCCGTTTGGCAACGTTCCCGGCGCGCGCCGGAGATCGCCGCGCGTGCCGGCATTGCCCGCACGTTCCAGAACATCCGTCTTTTTAATCAAATGACCGTGCTCGACAATGTGCTGCTGGGTATGGATACGCAGTTGCGCACGCGCTTATGGCACGCGGCGTTGCGGTTACCGCTGTTCTGGCGTGAACGGCAGGAAGCAACGCAGCGGGCGGTGGAAATCCTGCGTTTCGTCGGACTCGAGAACGAAGCGAATCAACTGGCCGAGAATCTTTCGTACGGTCATCAACGGCGTCTCGAAATCGCCCGCGCGCTCGCAATGAAACCGCAGTTGCTGTTGCTCGACGAGCCTGCCGCCGGTATGAACCCTAACGAGTCGCGCGACTTGATGGCGCTCATCCACAAAATCCGCGAGCGCGGCATTACCGTGTTACTCATCGAGCACGACATGCAGGTTGTCATGGGCATCTCCGACCGCATCACGGTGCTTGATCACGGAGAAAAAATCGCCGAAGGCACACCGCCAGAAGTTCGCTGCAATCCCAAGGTCATCGAAGCCTATCTCGGGAAATCAAATGCTGAAGCTTGAGAACGTTCACGCTGGTTATGGCTCGATCGATGTCCTCAGGGGCATCACGCTGGAGGTCGCCGAAGGTGAGATCGTAACTGTCCTCGGCGCGAACGGCGCCGGCAAGTCCACGACGTTGATGACGATCTGTGGCATCAACCACTGCCGGCAGGGACACATCGTTTTCGCCGGTAAAGCAATTCAGAACATCCCGGCGCATGAGATCGTCAGGCACGGTATCTCACAAGTGCCGGAAGGCCGCCGGATTTTCCCGCGACTCACCGTCCGCGAGAATCTGGAGATGGGCGCGTTCCACCGGCAGGTTAACGGCGATGAATTGGAGAAAGTGTTTACGCTATTCCCGATCCTGAAGGAGCGCCAATCGCAATTCGGCGGCACGTTGAGCGGCGGCGAGCAGCAGATGCTGGCGATTTCGCGGGCGTTAATGGCGCGGCCGAAACTGTTGCTGCTCGACGAACCGTCGCTCGGGTTGGCGCCGATGATCGTGGCACAAATCTTCGACATCATCCGCGAAATCAATCAGCAGGGTACGACGATTCTGCTCGTCGAGCAGAACGCGAACATGGCGCTGCACGTCGCGCATCGCGGTTACGTGTTGCAGACCGGCAAAATCGTGCTGCAGGATACTGCGAAGAACTTGATGAACAATGACGAAGTGAAGAAATCATATCTGGGAGGCTAACATGGGCAAACCAACCGTCGCGATCATCGGCGCAAGCGCCGACCGGAGTAAATTCAGCAACAAATCCATCCACGCACATGTGCGCGCCGGATACGAAGTTTATCCGGTCAGTCCGAAGGAAGAGTCGATTGAAGGACTGAAATGCTACCAGTCGGTGCTCGACATCCCGGTTGCGCTCGACCGAGTCAGTCTCTACTTGCCGCCACAGGTCGGTACCAAAATCCTCGATGACATCGCCAAGAAAGGCTGCAAGGAACTTTGGGTCAATCCCGGCGCTGAGAGTCCGGAACTCATCGAGAAGGCGCAATCGCTCGGCCTGAACGCGGTTTTCGCTTGCTCCTACACCGACGCTATGTCTCACTAGTCACGGAGGCAATCATGGCCATCAAGAAAGAACTTTCCGTCGTTCTTCCAAACCGTCCCGGCACGATGGCGGAACTCGCCAGCACGCTCGCGAAAGCAAAGGTGAACCTGCTTGCCATCGACGCCTCGGGCGGGTTCGAGTACAACATCGTGCGCCTCGTGCCGGACCGCACGGCCAAGGCGAAGGCGGTGATCAAACGGTTGGGACTCGATGTCGGAGAGACTGCCGTGTTGTGTGTTACGGTAAAGGACGAGCCGGGGGCGCTTGCGCGCATCGCGGGAAAACTGGGCCGCGCCAAGATCAATATCGATTACCTGTACGCCACCGGCGGCAAACGCGGCTCGGAAGCGTTGCTCATACTCCACGCATCGGATACGAAGAAGGCTGCCCGGCTACTTCGCTGACGCAATCAACTTGCGTGCCCGCGCGAAGACCGTGTCGAACATCGGCTCCGTGAGCTTGCCGGTGTTGGTATTCTGCCGGCTCGGGTGATACGACGCGATCAGCACAGGGTCATACTCGTAAATCCGGTCGTGATCAAACTCCGGCGACGGCGAGATGCCGCGCGTCTTGAGGTAATTCGTGAACGCAATCTGACCGAGCGCAATGACGACGCGCAGACGTTTCAGCCGGTGCAGTTCCTCCTCCAGATAACCCCGGCAGTTCAGAATCTCGCTCGGCAACGGTTTATTGTCCGGTGGCGCGCAATGACAGATCGCGGTGATGTAACAATCAATCAGTTTCAACCCGTCACCGCGTCGTTGCCACGTCGGTTGATTCGCAAAGCCAGCCTTGTGTAACGCGCGGAACAGCCACTTACCGGAAGAGTCGCCGGTAAAGATGCGGCCGGTACGATTCCCGCCGTGCGCGGCCGGAGCGAGTCCGATGATGAGCACGCGAGCATTCGGATCGCCGAGACTCGGCACCGGTTTGCCCCAATACTCCCAATCGCGGAACTCGCGCTTCTTCTCTCGCGCGGTGTCCTCGCGCCACTTCACCAGCCGCGGGCATTGCCGGCAACGAACAACGCGTGCGTTCAGCTTTTGTGACCAATCCATTCGTCCCGGTACTGTTGGATGCGCTGCTGTGATTGAGTCAGTCGCTCGCGCGAAATCTTGCCGGACTCGACAGCTTTCGCGAGCGCTTCGTGCGCCGCGAGCGCTTTCTGTGGACTGTGGCACACGAGGATGACGTCGGCACCGGCATTGAATGCTTCGACGACAGCTTGCTCGAGCGAGCCGAATTGCGAAATCGCACCCATCTCCATGTCGTCGGTGAAAACCAACCCAGTATATCCCATCTCACCACGAAGCAGGTCGGTGATGAGCCGGCGCGACAACGATGCCGGCAGCGGTTTCTCGCCATCGAACGCGGGATAATGTCCGTGGCTGACCATGATTGCGGTAAGGCGACGTAGAAATTTGGCATAAGGTTGAACGTCTTCACTCAAGATCAGTTTACGAGTGCGTGTGACTGTCGGCAGGTGTTCGTGTGAATCGCGCGTGGACGCTCCCAACCCCGGAAAGTGTTTGGGACACGCCGCGACGCCTTCGCGTTCCAGTCCTTCGAGAAACGCACCGGCCCACGCAATCACTTCGTCGGCAGTCTTTCCCCAGCAACGCTCACGCAATGCGTTGTCGGCTTTTTCATCAAACATTTCCAAGTCGAATACCGGCGCGAAGTCGATGTCCACATGAAATTGATGCAGCCACCGGCCGGTCGTGCGGCCGAAGTCCTCGGCTTTCTCTACCGCCTCTTCCCGCTTGATCTCCGCGATCGTCGGTGTTTCGCCGATGATGTTGCGCAGCCGGTTTACGTGTCCGCCCTCCTGATCCATCGCGATGAGCGGCCGGTACGAGAACTCGTCACGCAACGCTCGGCCGAGGGCGCGCAGTTCACCGGCGCCGCCGATGTTGCGCGCGAAAAGCACGACACCACCGGGTTGAATCGTATTGAGAAGCCGGCGGTTCTCAGCGGTCAGTTGCGTGCCGGCGAAGCCGATGAACAGATGTTGACCCACGTGCGTGGCCGAACCCATAAACCTTTCGGTAACATGTTTTCAGTTCGCAATCCAGACGTGATTGCGGCAACGCCGGCAAAATCGCTCAGCGATGCCGGATCTGAACCGCGGGCGCGGGATGTGTCTCGCACGCGGCGTTGGTTGCAGCGTCGGTGGGAGCATCGCTCGGCTTGACGTAGCCGTTTTGGATGAGCCACGCTTCGACTTCCTCGCCGCTCACGTCGCCTAGAATCTTGCCGTCAACCTCGATGGTCGGCTGAAGCGGCTGGCCGCTCTTCATCACCATTTCCTGATAGTTGTCGGGATTGTTGATGACGTCCTTATCCTCGAAGGGCAGGTTGTATTTCTTGAAAATGGCGCGCACGCCGTTGCTCCAGCCGCAGGACGGTTTCAAATAGGCCACGATCTTAGGTTGCTTCATATTGTTCTCACGCTCCACTGTTCTTATGCCGCAAGCTGAGTGAAATATCAAGTGGCGCGAACCGGTAATCCTGCCTTCCTCGGAGGCCTGAAATCATCTGGGTTACAGGCTGGCATTCCGTGGCATCTGACCTGCTATTGAAATCTATCGCATCACGCGCGATGACAACGATTAAGGCAAACTGCCGGGAACAATTGAGCCTCCACGACATCGAGTTTCTCGGAAGGTCACTCGTCTCGCGTGCCGGGGCCGCCACAGGTGCGGTCGAGCTACTCACCGAACCATCCGCGCGCGATGCTGCGTTGGAAAGCCGGCAGGTCTTAGACGCCATCCTAGAGCTACCGGAGCCGTTGCGCATTTCGCCTCAACTCTACTTCTACGTGCTCGTCCGTCACTCGCTCGCTTCGTTTGATCGCTGCGTCGCCGATTACGTCGCCAGTGTGTTGACGGCTTTCGTGCAGACACGTCGTGCGCATGAGTTACCGACCCATCCGGAACTCAGCGCTGACTACGTAACCGATATGCTTGCGGCGTTGTCCGTCGCGTCTTCGGAAGAAGCGTTCTTGATCCGCGTGCACGTCGGGAACTACTCGCTCTTTGTCACCGGCGTTTTCCCGGAGCATGTGCGCCACCGGCAGGCGGTGCGCGCCGCTCCCAGCTTGAACTTTTACGAAAACATGGGCAGCGTCAATTACCGGCTCGCGGCGGAACACAACCTCGCGCGGCGTCACGCGCTCACCGAAACCTATCGCACAATTGCCGACCGGTTTTCCGAAGTCCGGCAGGGCCTGAATTGCCTGACCGACCGGCTGCTCTGCATCGAGCCAACTTGGAGCACACCTCAATGACATTACTCCGCCAAATCCAACGGCTCCTGGAGCGAACGTATGGCGCGACGGGCGTCAACTTCGAGGAGTTCCTGCTTAACCAGCAGCGCTGTCAGACGCTCTCCGAGATGGCCGGCGCAACCGCTGCGCAAATCTCGGACTTGGGGCGGGTGTTCTTGCGAATCGCTGATGGGAAACTGCGGCTGGGGATTTACTACGATTCGAGCGTCATCCAGGCGCTGGAGCAGAACAGCCCCGACTGCGGGTTGAACGACGAAAATATGTTGCCGTTCATGGTATTTCTCGAAGAACTCGACCATGCGGTCCATGCCTCGCTGAAGTTTCGCGAAGGACACCGCGACATCCACAGCGAAACGTTCGTCCGCGACTTGGAACTTCAGGCGAAGGTGGACAGCTATTTGATCTTGCAGATGTACTGTGCGTACTTCAATCACTCGAAGCAGTTGACGGAGTCTGACCGGCGCTGGCTCAAGGCCTGCCTCTTCGACAAAGAGAGTTACGAGTACGAAGCTCCCCTCCTCGCGCAACGCTACCGGGAAACAAACCGTCTCGGTCGCCGGTATGTGAAGCATCTGGACTCGCTGACGCCCCAACGGCGCACGACGGAAATCCGCCGTTTTTGCAAACTCACCTACCCGCAAAAGCAGAGACGGATTCAGACCGTTTGCGCGTAAAAATTTGCTGGCAATCTCACCGCGCTTTCGCTAACACCTTAAACGCTGATGAGCGTCTTAGCACGGCTGATCAAGTCGTCTTTGGGGAAGAAATACCTGATGGCCATTACCGGCATCGGACTCTTTCTATTTGTCATCGCCCACATGCTCGGCAACCTCCAAATCTTCATTGGACCGGACGCCATCAATCGCTATGGCAACTTCCTGCAGACAACGCCGGAGATTCTCTGGCCGGCACGGATCGGACTCCTCGCGTTTGTCGGCATCCACATCTGGACTTCCATCGCCTTGACGATTGAGAACCGCGCCGCGCGCACCGCACGCTACGAGGTGAAGGAGGTCGTGGATGCATCGCTTGCTTCACGCACGATGATTTGGAGCGGCCTGATTGTTTTCGCCTTCGTCGCCTACCATCTCGCGCATTTCACGCTGATGGTAACGCATCCCGCGTATCGTAATCTGCACGACGAACTCGGTCGGCACGATGTGTACCGGATGATGATCTTGGGATTCCAACAGCCGATCATTTCAGGTTTCTACATTTTAGGCGTGGGCCTGTTGTGTGTGCACCTCGGTCACGGCGTCGCCGCGATGTTTCAGTCGCTCGGACTGAAGAACGAAGCGTACGAGGTGCGCATTGATGCGTTGGCGAAGATTGCCGCGGTAATTCTCTTTCTCGGATATGCCGCAATCCCAATTTCAGTTTGGGCGGGAGTGGTGAAATGAGTCTCGACGCGAAAATCCCGGCAGGACCGATGTCCCAGAAATGGGACAACCACAAGAATTCGATCAAACTGGTCAATCCGTCCAACAAACGGAAATACGAAATCATCGTCGTCGGCACCGGCCTGGCCGGTGGTTCGGCGGCGGCCACGCTGGCGGAACTCGGCTACAACGTCAAATCGTTTTGCATCCAGGACAGCCCGCGCCGGGCGCACAGCGTCGCCGCACAAGGCGGCATCAACGCGGCAAAGAATTACCAGAACGACGGCGACAGTGTTTACCGGCTTTTCTACGATACCGTCAAAGGCGGCGACTTCCGCGCCCGGGAAGGCAACGTCTACCGGCTCGCGCAAGTCAGCGTCAACATCATCGACCAATGCGTCGCGCAAGGCGTGCCCTTCGCGCGTGAGTACAGCGGCTATCTTGGTAACCGGAGTTTCGGCGGCGCGCAGGTATCGCGAACATTCTACGCGCGCGGTCAGACCGGCCAACAACTTCTCCTCGGCGCGTACTCGGCATTGATGCGGCAAGTTGGGTTGGGACAAGTCACGCTCTTCCCGCGAACCGAAATGCTCGATCTCGTCCTTGTTGGAGGCCACGCCAAAGGCATCGTCGTACGCGACATGGTCACCGGCAAGATTTCGTCTCATGCCGGCGACGCGGTCGTGCTCGCGACCGGCGGCTACGGCAACGCCTACTATCTCTCGACGAACGCCCAAGGCTCGAATGCTACCGCGATCTGGCGCGCGCACAAGAAGGGCGCACTGTTCGCCAATCCGTGCTTCACGCAGATTCATCCAACGTGCATCCCGGTGACCGGCGATTATCAATCGAAGCTTACCTTGATGAGCGAATCGTTGCGCAACGACGGCCGTGTCTGGGTACCGGCCAAGAAAGCTGACAAGCGTTCGCCGCAAGACATACCGGAAGCCGAGCGCGATTATTACCTCGAACGCAAGTATCCGAGCTACGGCAACCTCGCGCCGCGTGACATCTCCTCACGTGCCGCGAAGCAGGTTTGCGATGAAGGCCGGGGCGTCGGCGAGAGCGGCTTGGGCGTGTACCTCGATTTTGCGGACGCGATCAAGCGGTTGGGCGAAGACACCGTCCGGGAGCGCTACGGCAATCTCTTCGAAATGTACCACGAGATCACGCACGAGGATGCGTACAAGACGCCGATGCGCATCTACCCGGCGATGCACTACGCGATGGGCGGGTTGTGGGTGGACTACAATTTGATGAGCAACATCCCCGGTCTCTACGTGCTCGGCGAAGCGAATTTCTCCGACCACGGCGCGAACCGGCTCGGCGCGAGCGCGTTGATGCAAGGCTTGGCCGACGGGTACTTCGTGCTGCCCTACACCATCGGCGATTATCTGGCCGGTCAGACGGGCAAACGCCCGAAGCCCGATGCGGCTGAATTCAAACAAGCGGAGCAAGCCGTCGACGCCGGTATCAAGAAACTGCTTTCGATCCGCGGCAAAAAAACCATCAACGAATATCACAAGGAACTCGGGCACATTTTGTGGACGCACTGCGGGATGGCCCGGAACGACAAGAGCCTTCGCGAGGGACTGAAACTGATACCGGCCTTGCGCGAGGAGTTTTGGAAGAACGTCAACGTGCCCGGTGAGGGCGAAGAATTGAATCAATCGCTCGAACGTGCCGGACGCGTCGCGGATTATTTTGAATTGGGCGAGTTGATCGTGCAGGACGCGTTGATGCGCGATGAATCGTGCGGCTGCCATTTCCGCGAGGAACACGTCACGCCCGACGGTGAATGCGAGCGCAATGACGAGAAGTATGCCTACGTCGCCGCATGGGAGTTCAAGGGTGTCGGACAGATGCCGGTATTGCACAAAGAGCCGCTGACGTACGAAGAAGTCCATTTCGCCACGAGGAGCTACAAGTAATGAACGTCAAGCTGCGCGTGTGGCGACAGAAAAACGCCGAGAGCGAAGGCCGGTTCGAGACCTATGAGGCGACCGGCATCAATCCCAATATGTCGTTTCTCGAAATGCTCGACGTGGTGAACGAGGATCTGACCAAGGCCGGCAAAGAGCCGATTGCGTTCGACCACGATTGCCGGGAAGGCATCTGCGGGATGTGCTCGTGCGTCATCAACGGCGAACCGCACGGCCCGGAGTACAAGGTCGCGACGTGTCAGACTTACATGCGCAATTTTCATGATGGGGAGACGATCACAGATGAACCTTTCCGGGCGAAGGCGTTTCCGCTGATCAAGGATTTGATCGTCAACCGCAGCGCGTTCGACCGGATCATGCAGGCCGGTGGTTTCATCTCCGCCGTTACCGGCTCCGCGCCCGACGGCAACGCGATACCGGTGCCGAAGCAAGACTCCGATCTCGCGATGGACGCCGCGGCGTGCATCGGTTGCGGCGCGTGCGTCGCCGCTTGCAAGAACGCGAGCGCGATGTTGTTTGTCGCCGCGAAGGTTTCGCACCTCAACATTCTTCCGCAAGGCAAACCGGAGAAGGACAAGCGCGCGTTGGCAATGGTCGAGCAGATGGATAAGGAAAGGTTCGGCAGTTGCACCGTGACCGGCTCGTGCGAAGCTGTCTGCCCGAAAGGCATCAGCCTCAACTTCATCGCCAAGATGAACCGCGATTACTTCGGCGCGATGCTGAAGGCCAAGGCGTAAGCCGGCATTCCAGACTATCTGGTGACAGTCGCGGCCTGCGCCTTCTGCGCCATCAACTTCTGTTTGCGCATGACGACCAGCATCGCGCAGCCGCCGACGAGGCCGAAGAGCGCCATGCTCGGATACCACACGCCCCAGCCAAATCGATCGATTAACCTGCCGGTGATGGGGAGCGCGATGGCGGGGCCATAATATTGGAACGAATCAATGACACCTGACGCGAATCCCGCCATTTTACGGCCGCCGATGTCCATGGGTGCCGCGGCGCCCACAATCGAGTGGGTGGAGTTGACGGTCAATGAAATCAAGATCAGGAAAAGGCAGCCGAGGAAAATGCCCAGCGGGGTCGGACCAACTATGCCTGAATAAATCACGATCGCCGCCAAACCAATCACAATGGTTTGGCCGAAGTACAGCCCCATTGCCACGGGCGAGCGGTGTCCTTTGAAGAGTTTGTCCGAAATTATGCCCGAGCCGAGGGAACCCAGCACGGCGACCAACGGGATAAGATTCAGCGTCCAGAAAACCGCGGCGGGCTTGGCCTTCATGTCCAGCCCGAGTTGTTCCTGAAAGTAGAGAATCGACAACTGGTCGGAGCTTTGCCGCACGGCACCTGTGCATGCGTAGGCGATTGCGTACCACCAGACCAGCGGATGTGTGAAGATTGTCGTGAAGGATGTTTTCAGGCTCACACGCACGCCCCCATCCGAGCCGCCGACTTCATCGTGGATCAAGCCTGGATAGCCAGCCTCCTCAGGCGATTCGCGAGGGAAAATGGCCAACAGGATGGCCATCATGACTGTGAACAGAGGCGGGATTCTAAACAGCCAGCGCCAGTCACCTGCGCCGACGGTCCATATTCCGATGGTGAACCCAGCAAGAATGATTGGCGCCAGGTTGTTGATGGCGAACTGCCCCATCTGAATCATGAACCCGAAAATGCCCGAGAACGTGCCGCGCTCGGTGCGGTTGAACCATGCGGCGTTGATCTTAATCATGCCGGGCGCGCCGAACGACTGAAAGTAACCGTTCATCAGCCAGATCAACGCGAAGGTCGAAAATGTTCCCGCGAACGACGCGAAGCCGTAGATTAAGTTGATGGTGATCGTGCCCGCAGCGCCGATGAGCATTGCCGCCCTGCCGCCGATGCGGTCGGACAGCAAGCCGTTCACGAGCTGCCCCGTGCCGTACGCGATAGACCACGCGCTCAAGATTCCGGTGATCTGGAACTTGTTGAACCCAAATTCCTCGACCATGCCGGGCGTGGCGAACCGGAAATTGTACCGGCACATGTAATAGGAGGCGTACATCAGGCCGAGAATTCCCCAGTTCAAGCCACGGCGCTGACGAAAGCCCGGTGGGTACTGAATGCGAACGCCGTGTTGTGCCGGTTGCGGTTCAGCCATGATGGAGTCTCCTGCCCGGTTCGGAATTGGCCGCAACGGTAAACAACAGGCCCGGCGATGTCAAAAGTATTCTCGGCAGGCGTACCCAAGACCAGCCGTTCGGTGTCAGACTTCCAAGAACTTGGGAAACCGCGTCAGATTCTTCGCGCCACGCGCACCAATCACGGCCACGTCTTCAAGTCTCACGCCGCCGACGCCCCAATAATACAAGCCCGGTTCGACCGTCACGACGTGTCCGGCACGCAACTTGTCGCTCACCGCACTGACGCGCGGGCGTTCGTGAATCTCCAGTCCCAACCCGTGTCCGGTGCCGTGGAAGAACCCTTGCATCCGGCCATTGCGCCTCCCGGTGACAAACCCATTCTCGCGAAACAGCTTCTGGATGGCCTCGTGCACATCTTTCCCGTTCACGCCATCCCGCAGCTTCTCGAAGGCAAGCTTCTGTGCTTTCCACACGACGGCGTACATCGCCCTCACACGCTCGCTGGCTCGACCACGCACCACTGTGCGCGTGATGTCGCCCCAGTAGCCGGTATCCGTGTCGCGCGGAAAAATATCGATGATGATCGGCTGATGCGCGCGCAACGGCCCGTGCCCGGTCTCGTGCGGGTCACATCCCTGATTGCCGCAGGCAACGATCGTCTGGCTCGCCACGCCACCCAAGCCGGCAATGGTCGCATTGATGACGCCTTGCACGTGTTCGGATGTCAGTTTCTCCCCGTGCCAGCGCAGAAAACCGTCGCGTCCGATGCGACTGATACGCAAGACATTGATCGCCGCTTTCATCCCCTGCTCTGCCAACCGCAACGCGTGGGCGAGTTTCCTGATCTCCAACGCGCCCTTGATTTCCCGTCCAGGGAAAAACGGATCGTCCTTTACCGCCACGCGCACCTTGCGCAACTTCTTGGCAAGGCCGATGGGAAAGTTCGCCGGCACCTCAACCGTTCGCACGCGATAATCCCGCAGCACAGCACTCAACACGTCCCGGAAACGCGGTTCTTTGACGCCGGCACGCTTCAGTCGGTGATGATAAGTCGAGAAAGATAAAACGCGATGAACCTTCGCCTGCTTTCGCGCCCGGTCAATCTCCAGATCGTTCACGACGACGTACTTCCGTCCGCGCGTTTCGAGAAAGATAAACGGGTCCGGTACGAAGATGCCCGTCGCGTAGAGCATGTTCGCATCGTGCTCGCTGTCGGCAACGATCAAGCGGGCTTTCATGCCGCTGCCTCCATGCCGAGTCCGATGGACGGCGCAACGTCAACCGCGTAGTCGCTCGCCCGGCCAGCCTTCAGTTTGTGAAACGCCAATGCCGCGATCATCGCGGCATTGTCCGTGCAGAGCTCTGCCGGGGCAAGCAACAACCGCAAGTGCCGACGTTCACATTCTTCAGCTAAGCGTTGCCGTAACCGGGAGTTGAGAGAGACACCACCGGCAGCGCTGACGCTACGCACCCGGTATTCCGCCGCCGCGCGTAGAGTCTTGCCGACGAGCACGTCGACGACCGCCTCCTGAAACGAGGCACAGATGTCTTCCAGAGTGGTTGTAGTAGCGGCTGTCCCAGCCGCATTCCCGGACGACTGGCCGCTGGGGACAGCGGCTACTACACCATGCTTGCGAAGATAATACAACACGGCTGTCTTCAGACCGCTGAAACTGAAATTGTAACTCGGATCGTCCAGCATGCTGCGCGGGAACTCGATGGCTGCCGGATTGCCTTTCCTTGCGAGCCTGTCAATTTCAGGGCCGCCGGGGTAGGCAAGTTTCATCAGCTTCGCCACCTTGTCGAACGCTTCTCCGGCAGCGTCGTCCACGGTTTGACCGAGAATCGTGTGCTGGCCGATGCCGGTGGCATGGACGAGGATGGTGTGGCCACCGGACACGATAAGCGAGACCATTGGCAAAGCGTCCGGCGCATTCATCACCGGCGAATACAAATGCGCTTCCATGTGATTGATCGCGACGAACGGCTTACCGGCAGCGAGAGCGATGCCTTTGCCGGTGTTGAGGCCGATGAGCAATGAGGACGCGAGGCCGGGACCGTACGTCGCGGCCACCGCGTCAATGTCGTGGAGCGTAGAGCGTGAAGCGTCAAGCGAGCGGCGAATCACATCGTCGATCAGTTGCAGATGATTGCGCGAGGCCAGCTCCGGCACGACGCCGCCGTAGGGCCGGTGCAGGTCGATTTGCGAGCTGACAACGTTGGAGAGAATCTGCGCGCCGTCGGCGACAACGGCGGCCGAGGTTTCATCGCACGAGGTCTCGACGCCGAGGATTTTCACTAATTCGCAGCGGCGGACGTGACGGGTTTGTTGCTCTGCTTCGCTTGTTTGGCGAAGAGTTTGACGCCCTTGATCACCGCGATGGCGCGGTCGAGTTGCGCGTCGGCAATCTTCTCGACCTTCTCCGTTCCTTCTTCGGGCGGGAGGGTGGCGCGGGCGCGTTGCTCCAGCAGCTTGCGTTCGTCTTCTTCGGAGATCGGCACGATGATGTCCGGCGTCACGCCGTGTTCGTGGATGACTTTATGGCTCGGCGTATAATACTTGGCCGTGGTCAGTCGAATGGCTGACCCGTCGGGCAATTGGAGGATGCTTTGCACCGAACCTTTCCCGAACGTTGTCTCTCCGACCAGCACCGCGCGTTTGAGGTCTTGCAGCGCGCCGGCCACGATCTCGCTGCCGCTGGCGCTGCCGTTGTTGACCAAAATGACGATGGGAAAATCGAGATACTTTTTGCCGCCGTCGGCCCGGTAGGGCGGAGGATTCTGCGCCGGGTTGCGGCCTTCGGTGGTGACAATGATTTTGCCGGCGGGTACAAACTTGCTGGCGACTCTGCGGGCGGATTCGAGCAGGCCACCGGGGTTGTTACGGAGGTCGAGGATGAGCGCGTCCACGCCTTGATTTCTGAGCTTGGTCAGCGCCTTCTCGAATTCGTCGGCGGTCGGTTCGTTGAATTGTGTGATGCGGATGTATCCGATGCCGTCCTCGAGGATCTTGGCGTCCTTGACGCTTTCGACCTTAATCTCCGCCCGTTCAATCGTGTAGTCTTTGATCTTCTCACTCGGGTTCTTCGCCTTCTGCCGGTACACCGTGATGGTGACTTTCGTTCCCGGATCGCCACGCAGTTGGCGCACCGCCTCTTGCAGCGACATCTTATCGGTCATCTTGCCTTCAATCTTGATGATGCGGTCGCCCGGCAGCAGTCCGGCGCGCGCGCCGGGCGTGTCTTCCATGGGTGCGACGACCGTGAGAAACCCTTCTTTGGACATGCTGATCACAATGCCCAATCCGCCGAACTTGCCTTCGGTGTCGTCCTTCATGTCTTGATAGGCCTGCGGCTCCATGAATTGGCTGTGCGGGTCGAGCGAGTTGAGCATGCCGTGCAACGCGCCGTAGGCCAGATTCGTATACGCCACCTTGTCATTGTCCACGTAGTCTTTGCGGATGAGTTCCATCACTTTCGTGATCAATTCAATTTGCGCGTACGGATTGTCCTTCTCAGATTTCGCGGCCGCGTCGGTGTAAATGCGCGCGGCGATGGCGAGGTTGATGCCGAGAAGAACAACGACCACGGTCACGACGATCCGTTTTGGACTCATAATAAATACTCTCTCAATTCAATGTTAACCCGGTGAACAGACACGCCTTCGCAGGTTCACGTCCCCTGCCGGCCACTTCCGCCGGTATGCTACTACGCCCGCGTCCAATGTCAACCAAGCCGTCCCTCAATTTCCCACCGACGGCGGCACCGGCACCACGATCGCCTCGGGCGCGCTGCAGCGTTTTCAATTGCAGCGTCGCCTGACTGAGCTCGTCCAGATACAACACGTCGTCGTACCGGATCTCGGCCGCCCGCGCTGCTGCCGCCATCCACACGGCAACCGCGCCGACCGCCACGAACAAGATGCGCCGCTTCATCATGTCTATTGGTCCACCAATTCCATCGCCGCCGACCGGAACGCGGCCAGTTGCCGGGCCGTGCGCGCTTCGAGATCCAGCGCCCCGACATCCAGGCTCACGAGCTCGGCGCATCGGAGGCCCGTCGCGTACAGCAACTCCAAGATGGCCCGTGCGCGCAGCGCGGCCGAGGAGCTCCCGGGTACCT
>JBGQCJ010000024.1:0-40886 GCA_041495285.1 Verrucomicrobiia bacterium | reverse complement strand
GTGAAAAAGAGTTGGAAACCGCCACTTGGCTTGGTGCGCCGAAGTAAAGCGCGGACCCGATCATGCCGTCGGTCCAGTACCAGGATCCGGAGCCGGAGACGGTGCCGGTGTTGCCATTACCGGAAGAATCGTGACCGATCGTCCCGCTGCCCTCGTTCAAAGTCCAGTAGGCCAGCAGATTCGTGGCGGTTGTGTAGAGGGGTATCGTCGCGCAGACCTGCCCGGAATCCGGCGAGATACCGAAGAAATTGGTTGCGGCGACGGTGTAGCAGTACTGCGTCCCCACCACGAGCCCGGAGTCTGTATAGTTGGTGGCGGCCGTCGTGGCGATCGGAGTGCCGCCACGCTTGACCACATACGAAGCGGCAAGGCTGGAAGTAGACCAGGCGAGGTCAATCTGGTTGGCAATGGGGGTGGCCGTGAGGTTGGCCGGGGTGTTCGGTACGTAGAGCTGAGCGATCTGGTTCGAAGTCAGCGCGCTTCCGTAGATGCGCACGTCGTCGATGATGCCTTGGAAATAGTTGAAGAGGTTGCCGCCGGGCCGGAAGCCGATGGCCAATGGATCGACCGTAAGCGGCATCTGACCGCTGGCGGTTTGTTGCGTGACGATTTGCCCATCGACATATAGACTGATCAACGATCCGTCGTAGGTGCCGGCGACATGATGCCAGTTTCCGACAGATGGCGGAGTCGTCACCAGCGTTCCATTGGCGACACCGGACAGGGCAAACGCCAGTTGGCCCGACGGATTCACAAAGAGTGAGTACTGGTTGCTCGAACTGCCCTTCTCCAGAATCCGTGGAAAGTTCGACCAATTGTCCGGGTTGACCAACGCAGAGAGCGTGATGCCATTCACCGGGTTCAGCGAGGCGGAGTTGGAAACCGCCACCTGAGCCTGGCCGCTGAAATGTATGGCGGACCCGAACATGCCACTGGTCCAAGAGGGTGAATTGGAGACGATGCCGGTGTTAATGTTGCCGGACGAATCGGAGGCGGTCGTGCCGGCTCCCTCATTGAATGTCCAGTAGGCCAACAGATTAGTGGCGCCGGTGGCGGGCACTGACGTCGCGCAGGCTTGCACGGAATCGGCGGAAACTCCCCCGAAATTTGTTGCCGCGACAGTGTAACAGTACTGCGCGCCGACTCCCAATCCAGTGTCAAGATAGTTAGTGCTGGATGTCGTGGCGATCTGGCTCCCTCCACGCTTGATCAAGTATCCGGTAGAGCCGCTAGAAGCGTTCCAAACGAGGCTAATTTGGTTCGTGCCGGCGTTGCTGGCCGTGAAGTTCTGCGGCGTTGGAGGTGCCCCTGGCAAATTCTGTGAGAGGATCAGTGCACTGTAGGGTGGGATGTTAAGTGTGGCTGTGGAAACAGCAACGGTTGTGAAGAGGGAACCGAAATTGCCGTAGTCCGAACCGTACTTGATCCAATCGCTGTTGAGCTGCGTATACCAGACGCCCGTCTTGGGGAAGCCGGAGACGTCGTAATTCGTCCAACTCGTGTTGGCGAAGTTGCAGATGACGATCACATCGTCTCCCGAAGCGCCCGTGTCCCAGCGGCGGTAGGCGATCACTTTGTTGTTGCCATTGTTGATAGAGCCGTTGTCCTGCAAAAAGATCGTGCTGACATTCACGCCCTTCAAACCCGAGGTGCGGCCGTCGAGATTGCGGCGCAAGCGGATGAGGTCGGTGTACAACGAAACGATGCCGCTATGGGTGTTCGTTAGCGACCAGTTGATCTTGGCGGTGATGTTCGTGCTGGCGCTGAACAGATTGGTGGTAAGCATTTCCTGGCCCTGCAAAATCATCGGGATACCGGGCGTGGTCAAAGCGAGGGCCGCACCGAGCGTGGAACGTTTACGGGCGAAGTAACTGGTCGGATTGCCGCTATCAATGCGCACCGTCAATCGGGCGGCGCCATAGTTCGTGTTCAAATCCCCGCACAGATCGTGAGACTCGGTAAAGATCACGTTCCCCCAGCTCCCCGGTTGGCCGGACTGGTGGTTGAGATTCACCGCATAATCAACAAGGGACATGTTCCGGCTGCTGTCACTGGAGGCGGTAAGCTGAGGCCCGACGTTATTGAAAAATACGTTGCCGTTCCACGTGGCGTCGAATCCATTTGTACCGGTTGCGATCAACTGGTTCTGGTCTTCCCCGATGTTAATCTTGCCGACGTACCCGGTGTGGATCGAGGTGCTGATTTGCCGGATCAGAGTGTCCGCGTCATTGATGTAGTTGTTATTATTGTCGTGTACCATGTATCCCGGTGCGTCCCACCGGAACCCATCCACATGATACTCGTCGAGCAACATGGTGAAGCTGTCCTGAATGAAATTGCGGACCTGTTGAGTACCGTAATTCGGTCGCGTGGTTCCATAAGGCGTGGTGTAAAGCACGGGTGTTTGATAGAAATAAATCCCGCCGTCGCCATTGGTACATGAGCAGGCGCTCCAGCCATCAAATTGCCACAAATCCAAATCCGGCCCGTAGTGGTTGTGGACCACGTCGACAATCACAGCCAGCCCGAGTTGATGAGCAGTCTTCACAAAGTTCTTGAATGCGTCCGGACCGCCATAGGCACTCTCCACACCGAAAATGTCGGCAGGATTGTACCCCCAACTGTCGTCATTGGGAAACTCGGCGATGGGCATAACCTCCACCACGCTAACGCCGAGTTGCTTTAGGTAAGCCAATCTGTTGGTTGCGGTAGCGAAGGTGCCCGGATTCACATCAGATGGATTCGTGTCGTTAAACGTCCCGATGTGCAATTCGTACACAACCGCATCACTCAATCCGGGAGCGGTGAAGCTGTCGCCCGCCCAGTTGAAATTAGTTGTATTGTAAATGATGGAATTACCGGCCGATGAGACCTCCTTACGGCATCGTGGGTCCTGTTTCCAGAGGCTGCCGTTGATATAGTACTTATACTCATGACCAGCTAGGGCCCCGGTCACGTCAACAGACCAAACCCCACTGCTGCCCTCTTGAAACAGCGGATTAGCTGTCGTGATGAACCCGTTAAATGTGCCGCCAACTGTCACGTTGGTTGCATTTGGCGCCCAGACACGAAACGTGACTCCGCCGCTGTACGGGATCGAGCCCCAGCCGGGACGCGAGGAAGAGGCGGCGTAGGTCGGTCGGGCAATCGCAAGGCTTGCGCAAGCCACCGGCACTATAAAGCATTTACTTCTCAGCCAGTCCATTCTTCACCGCCAATTTCTACCGTCGTCGAGGAATGGCCTTAAATGCAATCGCGCCCGCAGAGGCTTCAGGAAGCGCTCTGGAAGGGTCCGCTCAGCAAACATGGCCGCCGCCCCTTTGAGTAAAACGATTCAATACACGAAGCTACACTTTCACGCAAGCTTTATCCACAGAAAAACACGCTCAAACCCACTGACAGCGAGTTACTCGCGGTGAGTTTCCACTCCCGTTCTACAGCATCACGGACAGGCACCGCCTGCACAAATCGTGCGCCAGCAATATTTACGGGCAGAGCGGAGTCTGCCGGACACGATAGAATCGCGCTGGCCTATTCGTTGCTCCGTTCGCGTCAGTAAACGTGATGACCACGTTGCCGCCGGGTTGTATTCCCGGAATGTTTGTCCATGTCGTGTTAGTCGTCAGAACCGAGGAGCGCTGCACTTGATACGTCATATTGGTGTCAACCTCTGTCTGATACTTGAGTATGACGTCATTGCCAGACTTACTGATACTCGTGATCCGCGGCTCTGGACCAACGAGGAAGGAAGCCGCGACTTGGTTGCTGAGGTTGACCACGGTAGGCTCACCAAGGTTGCCCTGACACACTTGCACGGCAGGAACATTAGTCCCGATGGGCGGGAGGACTTGGTTTGACAGGAAATCTTGGCCAGTGCCGTTAACGAATGCGCAGACTGCGATCGCACCCGTCGGACTGCCGATGGCGCCAAGTGGGATGGCCAATTCAACACCAGTCCGGACATCTCCCGGGCCAAAGCCGACGGCATAAGTATTCGTGTTACACGTGCCGAAGCCGTTCACGCCATTCGTATTACTCTCGTTGACGGCAATTTGAAGGCCGAATGGATTTGTGCCAGCCTGCAACGTGCCGTTAGTGGGCGTAGTATAGCCCAAGTAGTAGCCATTTGTTGCAACACCAACACCATTAGTGCCACCGGGCCACAATTGAGCATAGTCCGAGTAGAGAGTACCTTGGAAATCGTTAATCATGATAACGTAATTGGGCGCAAAGCCCGCGCCAAATTTCAGGCCGGGATTTACTCCAGTGCCCATCCGATTCAGATTGTTGATATTTGGATTAGCATTCGTGAGCGCATTCTGCCCGCCGGGACCAGTCTGAAGGAAGATATCCAATCTGTTGCCGTTGCCCTCTATGTTTCCGGCGAACGTCAAGAACAAGATATTATTCTGAACGATACCGTATGCCGCATCGAGTTCAGAGCCGCCGAGCGCATTGGAAAGATTTCCGCTGGTCGAGTTGCCGAATCCCGTGGCAAGTTGCTGAACTGTAATCGGACACCCATAAGTGGACTCGGCCGTGCCATCGACGGTGATAACTCCCAACGGAGGTGCGGGGAGGCCGGTTTGTGTAACGGTCACGATCGACGTCGCGGTTAGCGTTGTCCCAATATCGGTAATGATCAACTGTCCTACCCTCGTGTAGATCGTTGAGTTGGTGGCCACCTTATAGGTGAACGAGCCGTTGCCTGTACCGAGGCCGCTCGAGGAGGTAACCGAGAGCCAGTCCGCATTTGTGGTCACGGTTATTAGGCATCCACCCACATTTGCCGCGGTCACGCTGCCCACGCCGCCGGTCGAGGTATACGAAGCGCCGGTTGGGTTGACCGCGATGACATCGCACGGAGGCACCGTAATCGAGAAATAATGCTGCCCGGGAAGCGCGCTAAAGTCAACATAAGCGGGGTTGCCTCCGGCCAAAAAGCTTTGACAGTACCCCACGGTGCCGTCCCAGACCGGACCGAGAACCTGATTGTACATCGTTTGAAAATACTTGTCCGTGATGAATGAGCAAATGGAAACCTTGCCCGTCGGATTGCCGAAAGCTGAAAGTGGGATGGCCAGCTCAACACCTGTCGTGACAGCCGCCGCCGCCACCGATTGCGCTGCACCCGCGGCATTCGTGTGACATGATGTGCCGGTGACACCATTCAAATTAGTGTTGTTCAAGGACACCAGGATGCCATCTAAACTGCCATGTCCGGTGACCAGCAAGACATTGTTCGGGGGAAGATTGGTCGAGGTGGCCGAGCCGAAAAAGGCACTAGGACAGTTGGAGCACACCATTTGGTAGTCCACAAACATCGTGTTCGTTGCGTCGAGGGCCTCGTCGTAGCCTACGTTCACGCCGATCCAGTGATTCGGTGTGAACGCTGTATCGAACTTCAGCCCGGGGGCGCTCGGATCCGTATTATTCGCGCCAACGCCCATGTTGTTGATCCGGCCATTAAAAGTCGCGGTGTAATTTGTCCCGAGTGTGTGATCGCCGCCGGGACCCGTCATAAAAAAGATGTTGAGGTAATCATTGGGGGCGGTGCCACCATCCGCTGTCGGTAGCGAATTGAAGTTTCCCGCCATGACCAAGTATAGCCAGCCGTTGGAAATGAACCCGTATGCCGCATCCAACTCGGAGCCATTGGCGATGCCTTGGTTCCCGTAGTTGTTGTCACCAGCGACCGTACCGATTTGCTGGGTTGAAATCGCCGACCCGTAGGCTGCGTCGGCCACGCCGTCGATGTTGATGGCCGTCGCTATTGTGGGAATCGCCAATGTGACTGCGATGAAAAACAGAAAGAAAGATTTCATAAGTTTTCTCCTCACTCACCTAACTGCAGTAGAATACCGCTAAATTGAACCGTTTTACCACCCAAACCCTGTATCATGTCGCAAGGCTCGCTGTCAAGCTGCAAGTGCAGAATCTTTTTTCGGCAGATGAGAGTCTCGAAGTTCTAAGGAAACTGGCCGACAGTCTGGGGGCATGGGCCGGGGTCCACGCCGTAAAAGCCCCAATCTTGCTGGAGGAGCCCGTAAAGATTGTAAGGGTTGTCCGAGCCATTGCAGGGGCAGGTGGGGGCAGTGTCACTGATGCAGGCACGCGGTATCCATTCAACATGACCATCCGTGTAAAGAACGTTGCGCCCGTCTGCGCCGTGATTATCCTTCGGGCCAACATCTGGAGTTTCATCGCTCGCCTCGTTGGCCCGGTCCGCCATCAACATATAGATGTTACCCGTGCTGGAACCTTTTCTGGGCAATTTCGTGCTCAACTTCACGATATAAAAGTAGCTGAGATTGTTCACTTGGATGTTCTGCCAGTTTGGCGCCGGAAAGACCTTCGATAAGGCATTGCCCGTCACCTTATCGCTGGGACAAACGAAAACATTCGGCGAAGCGACGTATTTATACTTCACGAGATAGCGCGCGTAGTTAACGAACCCGGGTACATTACCCACGCCACCAGCCAAGCCACTGCCAACCTCAGACTTCATCGGCACGAAGCCGCCCGAGTAGCTGAGGTCTGACGCGATCGGCCCGGTCGGAAAGTAGCCACCGAAGTCGTCCGAGTAGGCGATCATCGCCAGACCGAGTTGGTGCAGATTGCTCGCACAAGAAATGCGTCTGGCTTTTTCTCTGGCCTTATTCATTGCCGGCAGGAGCAAGCCGGCGAGGATGGCGATGATCGCGATGACGACAAGCAACTCGATCAACGTGAACGCGCACGCCTCGATCACTTTGGCGCGATGTGTTCTGAAACGGGCTTGCATCTGTCGTCGTTGTCCTTTTTGAAGGGCAAGCACAATAAATCACATACCACCGATTGTGTAAATAAAAAAACGCTTTACCCGAATAATTGCGAATTCATTCCGTCTCGAACGTATCTGTCGAAAAACCACTTGGATGGTGATTCTGCTCTTGGCCCCAAGGGTTCACAAGTGGAAAGCACGCGCCGGGTGGCGTGAGCGCTGGCTCTCTTAGTTCAGCGCCGTCGAGCAGTGCATCAGTTTGCCGATGTTGTGCACCATACAGTAGAGCTTCCATTGAATGTCCACCTTCGCGCGGCCGCGCAGCGTGAAGCGGTGCAGTCCTTTGTGCGCCCGCAGATTGGCAAACACCGGCTCGACGATCGCCAGACGCCGTTGGTACAGCCGCCGCCCGCGTTCGGTGTCGATCTTGGCCACCATCCGTCGCGACGCGGTCGCGGCCCGCGTGGCCGGCGGACCCGCCAGCGGGATCAACAGATTGCGCGCCGCGGCGTTGCGTTGGAGGCACTGCGCCGCGACCGGACAGCTGGCGCATTTCGCGCGGGTGGCCTTGTAGCGACGCGCCCAACCGGTGCCGCTGCGGTGGCGCGCGGCTTTCAGCGTGAGGTGTTGGCCCTGCGGACAGATGTAGTGATCGCGCACCGCGTCGTAGTGGAAGTCTTCGACGCGCAAGCGCTGCCGGCGTTGCGGCGGTCGATGGCGGCGCTGGCTGGCAAAGCGCACGTCGCGTTGGCGGAACTGCGTATCCGGAATGTAGGCGTCGAGTTGCGCCGCTTCGGCGGCCAAGAGGTTGCGTTCGCTGTGATAGTTGCTGTCGGCGCTCAGAATCTTGCCCCGGTAATAGTCGGCGCCCAGCCCGGCGGCCTGCGCCGTCTGTTGGGCCGCCGGTAGGACTTCGACCAGTTGCTGGAAATCCTGCGCCACGCCGGTCGCTACGGCGGCGGTGATGACTTGATGCTGCGCGTCGACCAACGCCTGGGCGTTGTAGCCCTGCACGATGCCGTGAGAGCTTTTCAGGTAGGCCGATTCGTTGTCGGTGACGTTGCTCTTGATCTCCACGCCGCGCACGCCCGCGCGCGGGGTGTGAGTCGCCAGAAACTTCTCGATGCGCTCGGCCTGTCGGCGCAACCGCGCCACCCGCCGCTGGTGACGGAGGCGCTCGGCCACCGGCTCGGTCGCCTCCGTGTGATCGGCCTGCCGATGTTCGTGCAGCGCTTCGCGGACCTTGGCTTCGAGCTTCTGCTGTTTGTAACGCAACTCCGCGAACGTGCCGCTGGAGTCCTTCGAGACGTTGGCCGGCAACTTCAGGCCGTCCAGACTGAAGTGCGTGCCGCCCAGCAACCCTTCCTGTTCGCAGACCAACAACCCCTGCGCGAACAACGCCGGCACCTCCGCCGGCATCGAGGAGACAAACGCCGCCAGCGTGGAATGGTCGGGTGCCTGTCCGCACGTCAGCGCTATGAACACGATGTTCTCGCGGCAGACCCGCTCCAGGCGGCGCGACGACAGCAGCCCGCGCGCGTAGCCCAGCAGGATCACCTTGAGCAGAACTTTCGGATCGTAGGCGCGGCAGCCCGTGTCGTCGTTGGCGTAGCGGGCGTCGAAGATGGACAGATCGAGCCGTTGCTCGACCAGGTAATGAATCGCGTGTTCGAGCGTGCCCGACAGCAATTGTTCATCGAGCGCGACCGGCACCATCTGGAGCTGCGAATAGTTGTACGGCTTGAAGCGCGGCATCGGTTCCCCTCCTTGCAACAACGCCGCTGAGTGTAGGTGAGCGCCGGCCCTCGCGCCAATCTCAAACTGCTCCACCAAACGACTTTTTCGACAGTTTCAACGAGACGAGTGAGCTATTGTCCGCCGCGCGCCTGATACTCCGTCATCGCTTGCGGCAGAAGTTCTTCGAGTTGCGCGATGCGGATGTTGTCGACTGGATGCGTGCTGAGAAATTGCCAGCCTGGATGGCCGTGCTGTTCGTTATAGTTGGCGAACCGCTTCCAAAACTCGACGGCGTAACTCGGATCGTAGCCGGCACGCGCCATGTAAATCAGCCCAAGGTGATCGGCCTCCAGTTCCTGCCGGCGCGAATGGGGTAGCGTCCAGCCCACTTGGCTCGACACACCGTAGATTCCGAGCCAGAGGTTCTGCGTCTGCGCGGAGTAATTCTTCAGCGCCACACCGAGCACCGTCCCACCCAGTTGACTCATCAACGCCTGGCTCATCCGCTCGCCACCGTGCCGGGCTACGGCATGCGACACTTCGTGGCCGATCACGGTCGCCAAACCATTTTCGTCGCGCGCAATCGGCATGAGGCCGGTGTACACGCCAACTTTGCCGCCGGGCAGACAGAACGCGTTAGCCGTCTTCGCGTCATCGAACACCACAAACTCCCACTGTGCGTTCGGCAGCGGTGCCACTGCAGAAATGCGTCGGCCCACACGCTGTACCATCGCGTTGAGTTCCGGGTCTCGGGAGATCGGCGCGGACTGCTTGAGCTTGTCGAATTCGGTCAAGCCAAGCCGCGTCTCCTCCGACCGGCTGACGAGCAACAGTTGCGAGCGTCCCGTCTCCGGCACCGTGGCGCAGGAACTCAGAAAGCCGAGAAGCGAAGTGAAAACAACAAGCCGACCAAATGCATTCATGCGGCCATGCTAGCTCTCCAAATCTTCTCGCGCAAGAAGTCCGAAGCATTGTGCGGACGCTGTACGCGGCTTGAAATGAACCTGAAACCCCAGACCGGATGGAGCCGGAAGTTCGGCCAATGTGTTGATTTGGAGGGCCACGCTCTGTCGTGGCCATCGTTGGTGTTTTCTCTTGCAGTGGACGCGACGTCGTCGAAGTGCGCTAGCCAAAAGATGTTGTCGGCAACGCTTGAATCTGCGATAACACGCCGCCGCTGTGACTGAGAACGAAGTGCTGCAGACGTTCCGGGAAACCCGCGCCTTGCTGGACGGGCATTTTCTGCTACGTTCGGGCCTGTCCAGCCGGCAGTGTTTTCAGTGCGCACTGGTGGTGCAGCACACGCGGATCGCCGAGCGGTTGTGCGCGGCGCTGGCCGGGAAACTGATGGACGCGGGCGCGTAGACGGTGGTCTCACCGGCGCTCGGCGGGATTCTGATTGGTCAGGAGGTCGGGCGCGCGTTGGGACTCCGGCACATCTTCGTGGAGAAGAACGCCGCCGGTAAGCTGGAGCTACGACGCAGTTTCCAGATCGTGCCGCGCGAGAAGTTTCTCGTGGTCGAGGATTTTGGTAAGATGGCGCATCGAAACATTTGATGCAGCCGGTTGTCCAATGTGCAAGGCGGGCGAACCGCTGGTGATGCCCGGTAGTTAGGAAAACATGGTTGGTTGGATCGTAAAAAAAATCATTGGCTCGAAGAATCAGCGCGAGGTGAAGCGGCTGTGGCCGTTGGTGCCGCGTATCAACGAGATTGAGGCGGAGTGCCAGAAACTCAGCGACGATCAGCTTCGCGCCAAGACTGATGAGTTTCGCAAGCGACTAGCCGACGGGCAGGCGCTCGACGACATTTTGCCTGAGGCGTTCGCGGTGGTGAAGAACACCTGCCGGCGATTGCTTGGCAAAGAGTGGCCGGTTCGCGGTCGTCCGTATAAATGGGACATGGTGCCGTTTGACGTGCAGATGATCGGTGGCATCGTGTTGCATCAGGGCAGGATCGCCGAAATGGCCACGGGCGAAGGCAAGACGCTCGTCGCCACAATGCCGCTCTACCTCAACGCGCTGGCCGGCAACGTGCATCTCGTCACGGTCAACGATTACCTCGCCGCGCGCGACGCGGAGTGGATCGGTGAGGTGTACAAGTTTCTCGGCCTGACCGTCGGCGTCATCCAGCACGATCAGCCGCCGCCGGTACGCCGCGCACAGTACGCTTGCGACATCACCTACGACACCAACGCGGAGTTTGGGTTCGATTACCTGCGCGACAACGGGATGGCCACGAGTCTCGAGACGCAAGTCCAGCGCGGACATTTTTTCGCCATCGTGGACGAAGTGGACTCGATTCTCGTCGACGAAGCGCGCACGCCGCTTATCATCAGCGGTCCGTCCACGGTTTCGACTCACGCCTACGACAAGTACAAGCCGCAAGTGGCCGAACTCTTTCGTGCGCAGACGATGCTGTGCAATCGTCTCGTGGACGACGCGAAACGTCTTCTCGAAGGCCGCAACGGCGAGAAGAAGGACGTAAAGGACGAACTCGACCGCGAAGAGCGCGCGGGCCGGTGCCTCCATCAGGTCAAACTCGGCATGCCGAAGAACAAACAATTGCTGAAGATGATGGAAGAGCCCGAGACGCGCAAACTCATCGATGAAGCGGAGTTGTCCGTGCTGGCCGATTCGAGCAAGAAAGAGTTGATGGAATTGAAGGAGGAGTTGTTCTTCGTCATTGATGAGAAACAGCACGACGCCGATCTCACGGAGAAAGGCCGGAAGTTTCTCAATCCGAACGACCCGGATGCGTTCGTGATTCCAGATCTCGTCACCGCGTTGCAGGAGATTGATAGCCTGGAGACATCCGACGAGGAAAAGGAGAAGAAGAAACAGGAGACGCAGCAGAAGTTCGACGAGCGCAGCGAACGCATTCACAACATCGCGCAGTTGCTGCGTGCGTACTGCTTGTTCGAGAAGGATGTCGAGTACGTCATTCAGGACAACAAGGTTCTCATCGTGGACGAATTCACGGGCCGCCTCATGCCGGGCCGACGCTGGAGCGACGGTTTGCACCAAGCCGTCGAAGCCAAGGAAGGTGTCGCCATCGAGCGCGAGACGCAAACGCTCGCCACGATCACGATTCAAAATTACTTCCGCCTCTACAAGAAACTCGCCGGCATGACCGGCACGGCCGAGACGGAGGCCACCGAGTTCCAAAACATCTACAAACTTGGTGTCGTCGTCATCCCGACCAACAAACCCTGCGTTCGCAAAGACAACAACGACGTCGTGTACAAGACGCGCCGCGAAAAATACAACGCCATCATCGACGAGATCGTCGAGCGCCACCGCAAAGGGCAGCCGATCCTCGTGGGCACCGTCAGTGTGGACGCGAGCGAAGTGCTGGCGCGCATGTTGAGCCGCCAGAAAGTCACGCACAACGTGCTGAACGCGAAGTATCACCAACGCGAGGCCGAGATCATCGCGCTGGCAGGCCAGCGCAGCGCCGTGACGATTGCCACGAACATGGCCGGTCGCGGTACGGACATCAAACTTGGCTCGGGCGTCCCGGATGTCGGCGGTCTGCATGTCATCGGCAGCGAACGTCACGAGGCCCGGCGCATCGACCGGCAGCTTCGTGGACGTTGCGCGCGACAAGGCGACCCCGGTAGCTCGCGATTCTACGTCTCGCTCGAAGACGATCTGATGCGCCTGTTCGCCAGCGGCCGGATCGCGAGCATCATGGAAAAGCTCGGCATGAAAGAGGGCGAGGAGTTACAGCATCCACTTCTCAATCGCTCCATTGAAACCGCGCAGCGCCGCGTCGAGGAACACAATTTCAGCATCCGCAAACGCACGCTCGAGTTCGACGACGTGATGAACAAGCAACGCGAGGTCGTCTACGGCTTCCGCAACGACATCATCCGCGGCGAGAACCCGCGCGAGGCGATCTTCGATATCCTCGAGGAAGTCATCGAAAGCAGCGTCGAAAGCTTTCTGCCGAAGGAGAAACTTGCTGACGAATGGAATTTCGACGGTCTGTTGCGCTGGGTGAATCAGGCGTTCCCCATCGGCCTGCGTCGCGACCAGGTTGAGAACAAGACCAGCGACGAGGTCCGTCAACTCATTCTCGACAAAGTCACGCGCGCCTACGAGGCGAAAGCGGCGCACGAAGATCCACACACGCTGAAGGCCATCGAGCGGCTCATCGTGCTCAACGCGCTCGACCGGCTCTGGCAGGAACACCTCTATAATATGGATCAGCTCCGCGCCGGTATCGGTCTGCGTGCCTACGGCCAGCGCGATCCACTCGTCGAGTACAAGGCGGAAGCGTTCACCATGTTCGATGAGATGATGAGCAACGTCAAAAACGAAATCGCCAACAACGTCTTCCGCTCGGCCAGTTCGCTGGCCGCCTTCGAGAATTTCCTGCGCGCATTGCCCACAAGTCTCAGCGGCCCCGATTTGGACGCTGGTGCTGCGTTTGGCGGCAGGCCACCTCAGCCCGGTGGCCCCAAGTCGGGCGGTGATGTTGTCGACAAGGCGATCGAGGACGCAACGAGACCGGTCAAGCGCGACACGCCGAAGGTTGGCCGCAACGAACCCTGCCCGTGCGGCAGCGGCAAGAAATACAAGAACTGCTGCGGCCGCAACGCCTGAATGAAACGGCAACAGACCAAACCCTATGGGAGCGGCATTCCTGCCGCGACCGGAACCGACTTTCGCGACAAGAATGTCGCTCCCACGAAATCCTAGAGGTGTTTTGTCGCGCTGGCTCTTCCCGATTGCGACCGGCGTCCTGATGGCGCTGGCGCTTCTGCCGTTCAACTTCGGGCAAGCCGCGTGGCTCGCGCTCGTCCCGCTTCTGTTCGCCCTCGAAGATTGCCGGTGGGGCGAAGCCTTCCGGCGCGGTTACGTTGCCGGGCTGGTTTTCTTCGGCATGACCGTTTGGTGGACCGTGCACGTGACGTTACCGGGCATGGTGGCGTTGATTGCGTTCCTCGCGCTTTACTTCGGTCTCGCCGGCGTGTTGTTCTCCAGGATAACCGCCGTGGATTCCGCGTGGCGAAATCTGGCGGCGGCGATTGTCGCGTCGGCGGAGTGGGTGACGTTGGAATGGGCGCGCGGACATCTTCTGTTCGGCGGCTTCCCGTGGAATTACCTCGGCGCCACTCAACACCAAGCCGTCCCGCTGATTCAATTCGCTTCTGTGACCGGCGTGTACGGCGTCTCGGCCTTCGTCTGTTTTGTGAACTTCGCGTTTTTCTTCACCGTGCGGCGCTTCGTGCGCCAGATCCGGGACAAGATTCCGCTGCGACGGCTGAGCTACGAGTTTTATGTCGCCATGGCGCTGGTCAGCGTCGTGTTGTTGCAGGGGATGCGCGAGATTCGACGCGGTGAACCGCAGCGCACGTTGCGGCTGGCGCTGGTGCAGGGCAACATCCCGCAGACATTGAAGTTCGATCCGGCGGAGCGGCCGATGATTCTGGAGCGTTACCGGACACTGACGAAAGAGACGCTGCCGGACAAACCGGATTTGATCATCTGGCCGGAGACCGCAACGCCGGACGCGCTCCGCTACGATCCGGAGTCCTTCGCGCTGGTGACCAACCTCGCCGCGACGGCCCACGCGTACTTGCTGACCGGCACCGTTGACCTGACGCCAGACTCGTCACCGCCGGAAGCCTTCAACGCAGCGATCCTTGTCCGGCCCGACGGCGCTCTGGTGAACATTTACCACAAGATTCATCTCGTGCCGTTTGGCGAGTACGTGCCGCTGCGCAAAATCCTTCCGTTCATGAAATGGCTCACGCCCATTCAAGACAGCTTCGAGCGCGGGCGCGAGCACACGATCTTCGAAGCCGGCGGCGTTCGCTTTGGCGCCGTCATCTGTTTCGAGGACACGGTACCGGAGTTGTACCGGCAGTTTGTGCGACGCGGCGTGGATTTCATGGTCAACCTTACGAATGATGCGTGGTTCAAGGAATCACCGGCTGCCGAGATGCATCTGGCCAACGCGGTCTTCCGCGCGGTCGAAACGCGTCGCCCGCTGGTGCGTGCCACCAACAACGGCGTGACGTGCGTGGTGGACGAATTCGGTTTCGTGCGCACGCGGCTCGAACCATTCGGCGCGCGCAGCGTTGTCTGCGAGTTGCCGGTGAGCGACCATCCCCAATCAACATTTTACACGGAGCATGGCGACGTGTTCGTCGCGTTGTGCGTGGTGATCAGCGGCGCCGCCGCGCTCGGATGGTGGAAACGACGGCCATGAATAATTGGATCAAGCGTGGCCGGGTGCGTTTCATTTGTGCCGTCGTGTTGGCGGTGACGCTGGTGCTTCTCGCGGTCTCGTTCGGCACGGGAAAAGGCGGCATCACGGTCTTCGGAACCGAACTGGGCGCAGATTACGCAGCGTTCTACGTGGCCGGGAAGATTCTGAACGAGTATCCGGCGACGCAACTCTATGACCTCGATCTCCAGCATCGCGTCTCGCAGCAGGTGTTGCCGGGCCGACCGGCGGAGAGGTGGCTGCCGTTCCGTGGTTATCCGCCGTTGGTGGCAGTTTTCTTCCGGCCCCTCGCGCGCCTGCCGTATGCGTGGTCGTATTTCGCGTGGCTGGTCATCTCGGCGGCACTTTATGTTGCCGGGTTTGTATTCATCTGGAAGACGCTGCGTGCACTACCGGCAGAAACTCGATCCACCGCGCTGCTGCTGGCGTTGTCATTTGAACCGTTTCTCATGGAAGCGTGGGTCGGCGGGCAATTGTCCGCCGTCGGCTTTTTCTGGATTGCGCTGGCGCTTTTCTGTGAGGACCGGCAACGTCCGATTCTTGCCGGCGCGGCGCTGGCCGTTTGCTTGTACAAACCGACCTTGCTCCTGTTGATCGTGCCGCTGTTGCTCATGGGCCGGCGATTCAAGACGCTGGCGAGTTTCTGCCTGTCCGGGATTTTGCTCGCTGGCGGCGGCGTGCTCTGGGCCGGCCAGCAGCCGTGGCGGGAATACGTGAAGATGTTGATCGTTCATCTGCAAGACGCGACGCAAAGCGCGGCGGTGTTTCGCGACTGGAAATTTGTCGATGTGGTGTCGTTCGTCCGCCTTCTGACCGGCGGAGGCTCCGCGCTCGGACAGATCGCGATTCTCATCGTGTGTTTGGCGGCATTTCTGTGGCTGGCCGTGGCGTGGTGGAAATCAAAAAGCGCTGAGGCCGGCACGCAACGTCTGTTGTGGGCGACCACGTTGACCGGCACGCTGGTCGTGAATGTGTATGTTGGCATCTACGACGTTGTGCTGGTTGTCATCAGCGCGTTGTTGACGGCGAACGCGCTTTACCGGCGCGCGGGCAATGACGCGACGCCATTTCCGCCGGTCTTCAAAGTTTGGCTGGCGTTGCTGTACGTCGTGCCGTGGTTCAGTCAGGAATTGGCGCGCGTCACGCACTTCCAACTTTACACGGTCGTTCTGGCGGGATTTGCCGCGTATCAGTTCGGTCTTGCTGGGGTTTCGCGGTTTCGGCTAGAGTCGCGTGCATGACGGCGGCCATCTTCATCGGTTGTGCGGTCGTTTCGTATTTTCTCGGCTCGACACCCACCGGCTTCTTGTGGGGCAAGGCGCGCGGCATTGACATTCGCACCGTCGGCTCCGGCAACATCGGCGCGACGAACGTGATGCGAAACATCGGGATGGTACCGGGTATCATCGTGTTGCTGATTGATGCGGCGAAAGGTTTCTTGCCGGTATTCTTCGCGCCGAAGTTATTTATCTTTATGCAATTGGGTGGCAATGAAGACACCGTCAGGCAGTTCACGACAACAGTTCAGATTATTTGCTGCGTTTCGGTGATTGCCGGTCACAATTGGACATGCTGGCTCAAGTTCAAGGGCGGCAAGGGCGTCGCCACGAGCGCCGGTGCGTTGCTGGCGTTTTTGCCGTGGCCGATGCTGTGCGCGCTGGCGACGTGGGGAATTGTCTTCGGCGTTTCCCGGTATGTCTCGCTGGCGTCCATCTGCGCGGCGGTGGCCGTGCCGGTGGCCACGTGGTTGATCGAGAAGGACACGACCCTGCTCATCTTCACGGCGATTTTGGGGATCGTCGCGATTTATAAACATCGGTCCAACATCCAGCGGTTGATGGCTGGCACGGAGAGTCGCGTGGGAACGAAGAAGACGGCATGAAGATCGCGGTCATCGGCACGGGCGGGTGGGGGACGGCGTTGGCCGTGTTGCTGCACGGCAACGGTCATAAGGTCAATCTGTGGGGGAGGTTGGAGGAGGAAGTCGCGCCCATCCTCGAACATCGTGAGAACAAAATATTCTTGCCCGGTGTGAAAATTCCGACCGAAATTCTTGTCACACTCGATGCGGTGGCTGCGCTCCGCAATGCGGAAATGATTGTGCTCGCTGTGCCATCGCACGGGATGCGCCCGATTTGCCGTCAGCTCCGCGATCAGGTGCCGGCCGACGCGTCCTTCGTCAGCGTCGCGAAGGGCGTCGAGAATGAAACCGGCGCGCGCATGAGTGAGGTCATCATGGCAGAACTGGACACCGAGCGCGTCATCGTGCTGTCGGGTCCGAGTCATGCCGAGGAAGTGGGACGCGGCATTCCGACCGCGGTGGTGGTGGCCTCTGAAGACGTTGATTTGGCCGTTACGGCCCAGGGCGCGTTCATGAACGAGCGGTTCCGGATTTACACACACGACGACGTGGTGGGCGTGGAGTTGGGCGGCGCCCTAAAGAATGTCATCGCGATTGCCGCCGGTGTGTGCGACGGCATCGGTTTTGGCGACAACACGAAGGCGGCGCTGTGCACGCGCGGTTTGGCGGAGATGGCGCGGCTCGCGGTGGTATTGGGTGCGCGGCGGGAGACGCTTTTCGGATTGAGCGGTGTCGGCGATTTGATTGTCACCGCGTTCAGCAAACACAGCCGGAACCGCGGATTCGGCGAGCGGCTCGGCAAAGGTGAAACGCCGGAGCAGATTGCCGGCAGCACGCCGATGGTGGCTGAAGGTGTGAAGACGGCGAAGTCGGCGTGGCAACTGGCGCAGCAGCACGGCGTGGACGTGCCGATCACGCGCGAAGTTTTTTCCATCATTTACGAGGGCAAGTCACCGAAACAGGCCGTGCGGGATTTGATGACGCGGGAGGCCAAACCGGAGTTTCATCCGGACCGCTGAACGCACCGGGAACTTTCGTCCATGGAGCGTGTCGAAAACCGGGAACAAGAGATTGTCACCGATCGCGAGCTGGTGGTGCGGTGCCGGGGCGGCGACGAAACGGCGTTCGACGATTTGGTGCTGCGGCACCAACGGCGGGCGTTCAACGTTGCCTACCAGTTGCTGCGCGACCACGAGGACGCGACCGAGGTGGCACAGGATGCGTTTGTGAGAATTTATCGGAGCATCAGCGATTTTCGCGGAGAGTGCGAGTTCACAACGTGGCTGCATGCCATCGTAGTCAATCTGGCCCGCAACAAACATCGGTGGTGGAAACGGCGCGGCAAAGGGACGACGGTTTCGTTGGATGGGCCGGTAACGACGGATGAAGGCGAGCGGACGATGCAGGTGGCGGCGAACACTGACCCCCCGGATGCTGTGGTCGTGAAGGCGGAATTTGTGAACCTGTTGAGCGAGAAGATGGCGGAGTTGCCGGCGGTGTTCCGCGAAGTGCTCGTGCTGCGCAACGTGAAAAACATGAGTTACGAGCAGATCGCCATTGCGGTGAATTGTCCGGTCGGCACGGTGAAATCGCGCCTCGTGCGCGCGCGCGAGGCGTTGCGCACGGCGATGGCGGGGGAATGGTCATGAACTGTCAGGAAGTTGAGCACGATCTTTCCGCGTACGTTGACGGTGAGCTGTCCGCGCCGGTGCGGTCGGCGGTGGACGAGCACCTCAAGACGTGCCCGCACTGTCAAAAGCGCGTGGCCGAGTTGAAACAGTTGGCGGCCGGTCTGGCGGCGCTGCCGGAGACGCAGCCGCCGTCAGAGTTTCTTACGGCGGTGCGTTGGAAAATTGTGCGCGGGGAAGAACCGAGTGATCTCTCGTGGCAGGAAATGTTGTTTCGTTCGGTGTGGCTGAGACTGTCGCTGGCCACGGCGATTCTGGTGGCGCTGCTTCTTCTCTCGACGGATGTTCTCCAGTCGATGTGGGGACGACGGGCGGAGAAGACGTTGGCAAAAGTCGGGGAAGAATCGGCGAAGCCGGCCGAAGTGACTGTCGCCGGAAGGGGCAATGCGAACGAGCCTGCGGCGTCGCGCGATAAAACGGACGCGTTGGCAACCAAGGCGAAGACTGCTGCCGAGACGGTGAAGAAGAACATTGTGGAAGCGCCCGCGCCGGCGTCACCGGCTGTGGCTGAGTCGGAAGTCTTGGAAGCGAAGCCGGGCGGGTATTTACACGGGACCGGGGCGGTGATTGACGCCTCGTCGTCCAGCGCGAGCGGAGGACGAGGCGGGACGATGAAGTTGGCGGATGGGCGGCAGGCCGGTGTTGGAAGAGGGCGAGCGTTCAGGAAATCGGAGGCGCAACTGGGAATCGCGGAGAATGGTGAGTTGTCGAACGAGCGCCTGGTCGCCAGCAACGGCGTGATGTTTCTCTATTTGAACGAACCGCCACCGGCTATCACGGTCGAGGCCAACGACCCGGTGGCGTTTGAGACGCGAGTGAGTTCGCTGGTGACCTCGTTGCAGGGACAAGTCATCGGTCAGGACAATACGCAGACGAACATGCAGAAACTCTACGTGTCGCTGCCCATCGAGAACCTGGAGGCGTTCAAAGCGCAATTCACCAACGCGCAGATGCTCGTGAAGCTGCAATTCGATTCGGTGCGTGCCGGGGTGTTGGGCAGTCTGTCGTCAACCACTCACACGGAAGTCGGCCAGACTGGGACGAATCAAACTTTCTATGGGGTGTCACCGGCGGCGACACAAACCGTGGTGATCATTACGGGAGGCGGCAGCGCGGCAATCGCCAGCGACGGCGATCGTTCCAAACTAGGCGAGAAGCCGGCCACCGTCGTGTTGGAAATTCAAGTGGTCCCGCCGAAGAATTAGTGCGTGGAAGAACGGTTGCCGGACAGCTTGTCGAGCTTGTCGGCAATCTCTTTGTTCTCCGGGTCGAGTTCGTGGGCGCGCCGGAGATGAAGGAGCGCATCATCGTTCTTGCCGAGTTTCAAGAGAACTTCGGCGAGATGTTCGAAGACGACCGCATCCGGCGCTTTCATCAGCTCGGCGGCGCGCCGCAACTGGGCGAGGGCGTCGTCAAAGCGCTTCATGCGAAACAGCACCCAGCCGAGGCTGTCAATGTACGCGCCATTGTCTGGTTCGAGTGCGACCGCCTTCTTGATCAACTCGTACGCTTCGTTGAGATGAACGTCCTTGTCCGCCCACATGTAGCCGAGATAATTGCAGGCGGCATCGTTCTTGGGATCGAGTTCAATGGCCTTCTGAAACAGGCGCGTGGCCTTTTCGAGATCGCCGGCGCGTTCGCACGCGGCACCGTAGGAGAAATAGAACTGGCTGCTCAGTTTGACTTCCTGCGGCGACTCCAGCGCGAGCGTTTCGGCGTCGGCGAACGAAGCGACCGCGTCGCTGTATTTCTTTCTCTCAGTCTGAATCAAGCCGGTGTAGTACGGCACGCGGAAGTCCGTGGGAAACTTCTCCTTCCAATCCGCGAGCGTTTTCAGCGCGTCGTCCACCTGTTTGAGTTCCAACTGCAACCCGGTCACGCGTACGTAGTTGTCCGGCTGATTGGCATTGAGGCTAAGCGAGAGCTGATAATTGCTCATGGCGCGATCCGGTTGCTTGAGTTCTTCGTACAATTCGGCGAGGTAATTGTAAATCTCGTAGCGCAACGGCTCGCGGCGGATGATCTCCTCCAGCACCGCCGCCGCCTTCTCCTTCTGGCCGGACGTGACATAATTGAGGGCGAGCTTCTCCCGCACCTGCCGGTCGCGAATCACGGACGAGTTCGGTCGCGTGCTCAGCAGCTTCGCATAAATGTCCGCTGCCGCCTGCGAGTTGCCCGCGTCGGCGTATACATCGGCCAACCGGATCAAGATGTCCGCGTCGTTCGGGGCCAGCGCCAGCGCCTTCTCGTAGCACTGTTGAATGCGCGCCCGGTCCACTTGCCGGGCCAGCAACGGTTTCTGTCTCAACGCCACCGCGTACAAATCGCCCAGCCGCAGCCAGTAATCGGAATCCTCCGACGTCTGCCGCCACGCCTGCTCCAACAACTTACCGGCCTCGCTCAACGCGTCCTGCTGCAATTGAATTTCCAGCAGCACCCGCAGCGCATCCAAATGCGTCGGGCTCAGTTTCAATGTCTGCCGCAACGCCGCGACCGCCTTCGGCGTATCGTCGCTGGCCCGGTACGCCACACCGAGTCCGTACCACGGACCGGGCGCGGTCGGATTGGATTTGCTGGCCGCTTCGAGGATGCCGACCGCCTTCGGCAGTTCTTTGCGGCTCATGTAAATGCCGGCCAACCGCACCGCCAACTCCGCGTGCTTCGGGTCCAACGCCAGCGACGTTTGGTACTGCTCAAGCGCGGTATCCGTCTCGCCATTCAACTCCAGCGAAACGCCGGTCGCGTAATGCGCGTGCGCCTCGGCCCGCCGTTCCTGTTCGGAATTGAGACCGAGCAAGGGTGGAGGCGTGCCGAGTGTCGGCGCGCGCGCGGTACCGCCCGCGCGGTGCGCGCACGACACACCGAGACATAACACCACTCCGAGCGCGACCGCTCGGGCGCGCGCCCCTGTGAGCATTGGCTGCATACGATACCGGATAGTTCTAGCGAATTCTCTTCTTGTGACGCATCGCCTTCATGCGCTTGCGGCGCTTATGCTTGGCGATCTTCTTCTTGCGTCGCTTTCTCAGTGAGCCCATGGGGCCTCCTTGTTCTGATTCAACGTCAGTAAATCACCTTGTTCAACGGATACTCGATGATGCCTTCCGCGCCCGCCGCCTTCAACGCCGGGATGATCTCCCGCACCACGTGCTCGTCAATGATCGTCTCCACCGCCACCCATTCCGTCTGCGCCAGCGGCGACACCGTCGGATTGCGCAACGCCGGCAGGTTCTTCAGTAACGCCTCCAACTTCGCACGCGGCACGTTCATCTTCAATCCCACTTTCTCTTCGGCCGCCAACGCGCCCTTGAGCATCATCGCCAACGTCTCGATCTTCTTCCGCTTCCACACGTCCTGCCAGGATTTTTTGTTGGCGATCAACTGCGGGAAACTCGTCGTCAACGTGTCCACGATCCGCAGGTTGTTCGCCCGCAACGACGACCCGGTCTCGGTCAATTCTACGATCGCGTCCACCAACTCCGGCGCCTTTACTTCCGTTGCGCCCCACGAGAATTCCACCTCGGCCGTCACGCCGTTCTTCTTCAACCACCGCTTCGTCAGTCCGACCAACTCCGTCGCGATGCGTTTGCCCTGCAAGTCTTTGACCGACTTGACCGGCGAATCGTTCGGCACCGCCAACACCCAGCGGGCCGGGTTCGTCGTCTGCTTGCTGTACGCAATCTCCGAAACGATCTGCACGTCGCTGTCGTTTTCGGCAATCCAGTCGGCGCCGGTCAGGCCCGCATCGAGGAACCCGTGCTCCACGTACCGGCTGATCTCCTGCGCGCGGATCAGGCGCAATTCCAACTCGGCATCTTCGGTGCGCGGCATGTAACTCCGGCTGCTCGTGCTGACTTTCCAGCCTGCCTTGGCCATCAACGCAAAGGTGGACTCCTGCAGACTGCCTTTCGGCAGGCCCAACCGGAGCACTTTCTGTTGTTTCTCTGTCATACCGCCTCGATTCGGCGCGGTGAGACACCGCGCCCTACCGCCGTTGGTAGTGCGGGCTGTCCCAAGCCCGCCGTCATAAAACCTTTACCTTACGTCCTTCGATCTGCAGCTTGCCGGTCGCAAACAACCGGATCGCCTCCGGGAACAGCGCGTGTTCCGTCTTCTGAATCCGCTGATGCAACGACTGCGGCGTGTCATTGTCGAAGATCGGCACCGGCTGCTGCAAAATGATCGGCCCGGCATCCACGCCTTCGTCCACAAAATGCACCGTGCACCCGGTCACCTTCGCGCCATGCGTCAGCGCCTGTTCCCACGCCCGCAGGCCGGGGAACGCTGGTAACAACGACGGATGCACGTTCAAAATCTTCCCCCCGAACGCCGCCAGCAACGGCGCCTTCACCACGCGCATATAACCGGCCAGCGCCACCAAATCCACCTTGGCCTCCCGGAGCGCCTGCACCATCTGCTGCTCCAACTCCGGTTCCAACTTCGTCTTGAACTTGCCCGGCCCGACCACGCGCGTCTCGATACCGCGCTGGAGCGCTCGTTCCAAAATCTTCGCGTCCGGCACGTCGCTGAGCACGATGACCACGCGGCCCGGTATCCGGCCACTGTCGCACGCTTCGAGAATCGCTTCACAATTCGTCCCGTTCCCCGAACCGAGCACGCCGATGCGGAATTCATTGCCGCTCACAAACGTTTTCTAAACGATGAATGACAGAAACACAAGCGCGCCGTTTGCGTGGTGGTGGTTTGAATTGCAGCGGCAAGTTGTGCGAAGGTCTCCCGACCTCGCACAAATCAATTCGGCGCGGTCAGGAGACCGGCGCCGAACGATGAGTAATTTGGAGGGACGCGCGGAGCTTGTACTGAGCCGCGAAGCATCGCGTCCGTTCGCGAAGTGCGGCCATGACGGAGCATGGCCCTCCAGATGACCTGTGATTTCTTCCTGTCCGGATACAAATTCTTGACGTCCCGGAAACGGTGTTGGGACGCGATCACAGCCGGTTTTCTAAAATTTGCAGAGGTTCGTCTGAAATTTGCAGGCGGATGACAGAACTTTGCAGCCGGACGTCGCACGTTTGCACAGGTCCGGTAGCCAATCGTAGCGGGATACTATCGAATCGTATCCGGGCGGCATCGGATCACATCCGTCCGTTCCGATTTCACAGGTTTTCGCCTTCGCGGCACCTTGCAAGCTGCTCTCAATGCGCTTGCTTGCTCGATGCCTAGTGTACCTGTTACACTCCGCCATTGTAGCCAACGCAACGAGTCGCAGGATGAAGATTTCCGAGGTCATTGTCACGATTAACCAGATGCAAACCGATGGAGTCATCGGCACCTATGCCATCGGGGGCGCCGTGGGTGCGACCTTTTACCTCGAACCGGTCGCCACGCTGGACGTGGACATCTTTGTCGCTCTTCACGCCGAAGCTGGGTCCCGGATCGTCAGCCCGAAGCCGATCTTCGATTATCTCACCACTCGCGGCTGTCAAATGGAAGGCGAATACGTTGTCATCGCGGGCTGGCCCGTCCAATTCCTGCCGCCCACCGGAGCGCTCGTTGAGGAGGCTCTGTCCGAAGCCGTCACGATGGATGTCGAAGGCACGTCCACCCGGGTGTTCACCGCCGAACATCTCGCGGCCATCGCGCTACAGACCGGTCGGGCCAAAGACAAAGCGCGCCTGCTTCAGTTCGTCGAGGCCGGTGTTCTGGATGCAAAGCGTTTTCAAGCGATCCTGACCCGACACCAACTTCTTGACCGCTGGCAGCAGTACGAACGACAATACCTCAAGGACTCGAAATGACTTTCGATCTGCAACGAATCTCGGAAAGCAAGCGCGCCTACCGGCAGGCGCTGGCGTCCCGTCCCATTGCGGAGAAATTGCGGATGCTCGATGAATTGCGCGAACGCACGCTCGCCATCCGCCGGGCGACCATCCCGCCGAATCCGGCCTCCAACATCGTGCGGGAACCGCCGCGCCCGTATCCCGCGCGAGGAACAAACAAGAAGTAAGACCACATCGAATCACATCCGGCCGTTCTGATTTCACAGTTTTTCGCCCACGCGGCACACCCGAAGCTGCTCCGAACATTCCCGCCTCCAGTCAATCAACCGTGAACCGTCAACCGTGCACTGATAACTGTCGCAACCTTCCTCTCTCATTGACGCCCCGAGCCCTTCGGCCTACACTCCGGCCCGCTAGGCGGAGACATACCTATGGCGCGAGGCAGTCGGAGAAACAAGTAAGCGATGGAGTGAATTCTCATGCATTGGATCGCACCTTCGGAAAAAGACGCCGCCAACGACACGCTGGAGAAACGGCTCTGGGCTGCTGCCGACCAACTCCGCGCCAATAGCGGCCTCACTTCCCAGCAGTATTCCCTGCCGGTTCTCGGTCTGATCTTCCTCCGCTTCGCTGAAGTTCGTTTCGACAAACGTCGCGCCGAACTGGAGTCGGCCGGGGCATCCGGGCGCCGGGCTTCTCGTGTTGACGACCCGACCGCGTATCACGCCGAGGGCGTTATCTACCTCTCCGCCAAGGCACGCTTCGCCACGCTGCTGAATCTCCCCGAAGGCGCGGATGTAGGCAAAGCGGTCAACGACGCGATGGCCGACATCGAGAAGCAGAACCCGCAGCTTGCCGGCGTGCTCCCGCGCACCTATCAGGTCTTCACCAGCACCCTCCTCAAGGAACTGCTCAAGAAGGTCAGCGAAATTCCCGCCACCCTCGCCTACGACGCCTTTGGCCGCGTCTATGAATACTTCCTCGGCGAATTCGCCATGACCGAAGGCCAGCAAGGCGGCGAATTTTACACCCCGTCCAGCATCGTCCGCCTCCTCGTCGAGATTCTCGAACCCTATCACGGGCGCATCCTCGATCCCGCGTGCGGTTCCGGCGGCATGTTCGTCCAGTCCGCCCGCTTTGTGGCCGAACACCGCAAAAGCCCCGCCACCGAACTCTCCATTGCCGGCCAGGAAAAGGTCGCCGCCACCGTCAACCTCTGCCGCATGAACCTCGCCGTCCACGGCCTCGAAGGCGACATCCGGCAGGCCATCACCTACTACGAAGACCTCCACCAAAGCACCGGCCGCTTCGACTTCGTCCTCGCCAATCCGCCCTTCAACGTCGATGCCGTGGACAAGGAACGCCTCGCCGCCGAAGTGGGCAAAACCCGCCGGTACCCCTTCGGCCTGCCGCGCACCGACAACGCGAACTACCTCTGGATTCAACTCTTTTACTCCGCGCTCAACGCCAAGGGCCGGGCCGGCTTCGTCATGGCCAACTCCGCCGCTGATGCTCGGTCGAGTGAACAGGAGATCCGCAAACAACTCATCCAAGCCCGCGCAGTAGACGTGGTGGTCGCCGTCGGCCCGAACATGTTCTACACCGTCACGCTTCCCTGCACCCTCTGGTTCTTCGACAAAGGCAAATCCAAAACCCCTCGCGCCGACACCGTCCTCTTCGTGGACGCCCGGCACATCTACCGGCAGATCGACCGCGCCCACCGCGACTGGACGCCCGTGCAAATCGGATTCTTGGGAAACCTCGTCCGTCTCTACCGGGGCGAGGAACTCGACTTCACTCTCGGCGGCGACGAAGCCAAAGCGAAGCTCTCTGAAGTTTTTGGTAGGGACGGCTCGCCGAGCCGTCCGCAGTCTGGAGGGACGCGCTCCGTCGCGTCCGCGCAATACAAAGACATCCCCGGCCTCTGCCGCGCCGCCACGCTGGCGGAAATCGAAACGCAAGGCTGGTCGCTCAATCCGGGCCGGTATGTCGGCGTCGCGCCCGGCGAAGAAGTCAGCGACGAGGATTTCAAGGAACAACTCGAAGCCCAGAACGAGGAACTGGAAACCTTGAACGCCCAAGCCCGCGCACTGGAGAAAACTATCGCCCGCAACGTCGCGGAGATTCTGGACGTGTGACGATGGCCGGTAATTCCAAAACTTGGCGACGAGTGCCCATCATTGATCTCTGCGAGAAGCACGTTGATTGCGTTAACCGGACCGCGCCAGTCGTCAGCGAGCCGACACCGTTCAAGATGATCCGCACCACGAACGTCCGAGGTGGATTCATTGACACCGAGAACGTCAGATACGTTACCGAAGCGACCTACAAGAGATGGACGCGCAGGCTAGTACCAAAACGTGGTGACGTGATTCTGACCCGCGAAGCTCCGCTCGGTGACGTGGGCAAGCTTCGCACTGACGACCAGATTTTCCTCGGCCAGCGCCTCTATCACTTTCGGCCCGACCCTCAGAAGCTTGATGCTGACTTTCTGCTTTACGCGCTCATGGCCGACGACCTTCAGGGTCAGGTAAGAGGCTTCGGTTCAGGTTCTACGGTCGAGCACATGCGGCTCGCTGACATCCCAAGCCTTGAGATCTACGCGCCTGATGTTTCCGTGCAACGGCGCATCGGCGCGACCTTATCGGCCTACGACGAGTTGATGGAGAACAACCGGCGGCGGATTCGGCTGTTGGAGGCGATGGCCCGCGCCCTCTACCGCGAGTGGTTCGTCCGCCCCTGCCAAGCCGGCAAGCTCCCCAAAGGCTGGGAGATGAAGAAGCTCGTGGATGTTTGCCATTTGACGATGGGGCAATCACCCAAGTCCGAGTTCTACAACGAAACCGGCGAAGGTCAGCCGTTCCACCAAGGCGTGACCAATTTTGGCGACCGATTTCCGACCGACCGGCTTTTCTGCACGGTCGAGGGTCGTGTTGCCGAAGCTGGCGACATTCTTTTCAGCGTTCGTGCTCCCGTTGGACGCCTGAACATCGCTGACAAAAAGATTGTCATCGGTCGCGGCTTGTCGGCCATTCGTCACCGGGAAGGATTCCAAGCGTTCCTGTGGGAGCAGTTGCGCGCTCACTTCACGGAAGACGACATGATGGGCAACGGTGCTATCTTCGCGGCAGTCACGAAGGATGACATGCAAAAGATCGAGTTGCTGTGTCCGCCGTCGCAAGTGATCCGGGAAGCCACACGCCACTTCGAGCCGCTGCACGATCAACTTGGAGTGCTCGCCAAACAAACCGCCAATCTCCGACAGACCCGCGACCTGCTACTCCCCCGGTTGCTTTCTGGCGACATAGACCTCAAGACGGAGACGAACTGATTGAACAACAAAGCCGCCTTTCACGCGCCGTTGCACCCGGTGGACACCGAGAAGCAGACCAAAGGTTGCCGGCATACGAACCCGGACATTTGCGCCAAGCACTCATTGCCGGCAGTCTGTGCATTCGTCCGCAAAGACGGCATGTGCTTCGCGCCACCGCAATCCTGGCCGAAGCAGTTCAAGAAGCTCAAAGCGCAGAAAAAACCAAAATGAAAAATTCGCCCTTATGAAGCTCAAATCCTTCTCGGTCGAAAACTACCGCAGCATTACGAAGGCTGAAAAACTACAGTTTAGGCAACTGACCGTACTCATTGGCCCGAACAACGAGGGAAAAAGCAACATTCTCCGTGCGCTTGTCTTGGGACTGAACATTCTATCCATGATCGAAGGCTCTCGCAGATTCAGGACGCGCTTCCGAAAGGAGACCGCTGAGTTTGCGTCGTACGACTGGGATCGAGACTTCCCGCTAAGCAGACAAGCGGCTGAAAAGGACGGGCGCACAATACTCGATTTCGACTTTGAACTAACTGACGCTGAGAAAGCCGCGTTCCAAAAGGCCACTGGCAGCCAACTTACCGGCACATTGCCTGTGCGCCTTAGCATTGGACAGGGCTTTGATATTTCGTTCCAATTCCGAAAGAAGGGCAGGCACTCGGCGGCAATCTCCAAGAAGCGTGAGGCAATCTGCAGTTTCATCCGGACACACATTGCTTACGAATACGTTGCCTCAGTGCGAACTGCCGAGTCCGCAATGAAGGTTGCCGACGAGATTCTTTCGCGAGAATTGCAGACGATTGAAGAAGACACTGAGTTCCTCAAAGCAATCGCCACGATTGAAAAGCTTCAGCAATCTGTCCTGAAAAAAGTCTCAAAAACCGTAACGCAAACCCTTCAGCATTTCCTAAGCGATGTTAAACGAGTCAAAGTCCGCATCAATCGCGAAGATCGCTTTCGGGCCATGCGCCAACACTGCGACATTCGAGTTAATGACGGGACAGAAACCGACCTTCGATACAAAGGTGATGGCGTGCAGAGCTTGGCGAGCATTGCGATGATCAGACATGCCTCTGAAAGCAGCGCCAAAGGACGGCAACTCATCCTCGCCGTAGAAGAACCCGAGACACATCTCCACCCGGATGCTATTCAGGAATTAAAGCGGGTGCTCATTGAACTATCGAAACTTCATCAGGTTGTCTTGACGACGCATAATCCCGTTTTGGTGAACCGGGCGGAAATCGATGGCAACGTCATCGTCGAAGATCACAAAGCGCGGCCAGCCGATTCGATTAAGGAAATACGCGACAGTCTAGGAGTTCGGCTTTCTGACAACCTCCAATCGGCTGAACTTGTGCTCCTCCTCGAAGGCGAGGAAGACGTTAGCCCAATGACCAAACTTCTTGGTTGCCATTCGCCCACACTCGCTGCCGCGCTTGAGAATGGAAGGCTGGCTATTGACACGCTAGCGGGCGCGTCGAAGCTCATATACAAGTTAGGACTCCTCAAGATTGCCGGTTGCCGGTGTCACGTCTACATGGATCACGATCAAGCGGGGCGCGATGCTGTAGATGCAGCACTCGCAGAGAAGTTGCTTACCCCTGCAAGCTATACTTTCGTCAAATGCCCCGGCCTGAAAGACTCTGAAATCGAAGACCTGTACTCTGTCGCGTTGTACCACAACCACGTCTTGTCCACGTACAACGTAGACCTAACTGATAAGAAGCTCGGTAACTCAGGCGTTTGGTCCGACAGGGTGGAGCGTCAATTCGATGCACAATCCGGCGCATGGAACAAAGATGGAACAACCGAAAAGACGCTCAAATCAGCTATCGGTGCGCTTGTCGCACAAAACCCTGCAACCGCTCTGACTACATACCGGCGACGATCGTTTGACAACCTGATCACCGTCCTTGAACGCCGCCTGACTCAAGCGCTGGACGACTAACACCGGGTCACTTCACACACATGCCCCACGCCTACACCGAAGACCAGCTTGTCGAGCAGCCCGCCATCGGGTTGTTCGCGGAGCTTGGCTGGCTATCAACAGCAGTAACCTGGCTTTGCCGATCATGAATAAAGTGGAATTGCAGAAAGCCCGGCTCGCCGAACTTCAAGACGAGGTTAAGCAACTACATCCGTTACTGAAGATGCTCCTCCTCCGAATTCCAAGAGTCGAGCATGTTGAATACACTCACGGTACAAAGGAAATGGGTGCAGATTTTGTTTTCTCGCGACTAGATGATGCCATCCATGATGCGGAGTACATCGGCGTGATCGCAAAGATCGGGAACATCACTCAGGATCACTCTGGCGTCGAACGTCAGATAAAAGAATGTGAGATCGAGCGGTTTTTCGCCAACGGAAAGTCAAAAGTTTTTCTGACTGAGATTTGGATTATTGCAACAGGGACGGTTTCGGATGGCGCTAAAGTTAAAGCTCATTCGGCATACAGGACGCGAAAGATACATTTCATTGATGGCGATCGGCTGCATTTTTTGATTTCGAAACATATGCCCGAGTATTGGAGGGATGTAGCACCGCCAGTCCGCGCAAAGAAACTTCCAGCAGATGCGAAGGCTTATTTCGATCACTTCTTGAATCTTGTTAAAAAGAACATCGAGTGCGAACCCGTCAAGATATTCGCCCGATTAACTTACTTAGAAGTTAGAGGTGCTATTAAGAAGTTCCCTTTCCCCAAGTTCTTTCCGGAGCTTAAGAAGCAGGTCGAGAACAACAAGGTTCAGATGCACTACATACTTTTCCTACGAAACCGGAAATCATTGGCTGATCGCGACATTCTAAGGGTTATCAATACCTATCCTGGGTTTTCGGAAACTGTGCATATCCTTTTCGAGGATGAGGCAGGGACGGCGGAAGATACCAGCGAGACGTTCGTTCTCTTGACGAAACACCGGTGGGTGCTCTCCCACGGATGGGATTACTCGGGAAGAATCTCGATGCCCGTTCAACGTATGAGCGAAAAGGATTATTTCCATTATTCCAAGAGATTCACACGGCTATCTCGCAAGTCTCACTCTTATCACCCAACCAAGGGGCAAGGCTTGAGAGAGCCGCAAACTTGACTTCCATGCCCCACGCCTACACCGAAGACCAACTTGTTGAGCAGCCTGCCATCGGGTTGTTCGCGGAGCTTGGCTGGCAAACGGTGTCGGCCTTGGAAGAAATCTTCGGGAAGGATACCGGCACGCTGAAGCGTGAGACTCCCGCCGAGGTCGTGCTCGAACCCCGGTTGCGTGCGGCGTTGGCAAAGCTGAATCCGAACTTACCGGCGGAGGCGTTCGACGCGGCGGTGGTGGAGTTGTCCCGCGACCGGTCGGCCATGAGTCCCGCAGCAGCGAACCGGGAAGTCTGGCAACTATTGCGCGAGGGCGTGAAGGTGTCGGTGCCGGACAAAAAGCGCGGCGGACAGAAACCAGAACGGGTGCGGGTGGTGGATTGGGAGAATCCCGCGAACAATGATTTCCTGTTGGCCAGCCAGATGACGGTGACCGGGCCTCTCTACACTTGCCGACCGGATTTGATCGGGTTCGTCAACGGCCTGCCGCTGGTGGTGATCGAGTTGAAGAAGCCTGGCGTGCCCGCCCGACAGGCGTTCGACGAGAATCTCACCAGCTACAAGCACGCGCAGAACGGTATCCCGGCATTGTTCTGGTACAACGCGCTGCTCATCGCGTCGAACGGCACGGAGAGCCGGGTCGGGTCGCTCACGGCGGATTGGGAGCGGTGTTTCGAGTGGAAACGCATCAAGCGCGAGGACGAGCCGCGCCGGGTGTCGCTCGAAACCATGCTGCGGGGCACATGCGAGCCGTCGCGCCTGCTGGACATTGTGGAGAATTTCACCGTGTTCTCTGAACTCAAGGCCGGGCTGGTGAAGATCATCGCACAGAATCATCAGTTCCTCGGCGTCAACAACGCCATCGCCGCGATGCTCAAGGCGCGGCAGGCGGGGCACGGTCGGGGCGGTGTATTCTGGCAGACGCAAGGCAGCGGCAAGAGTTTGGCGATGGTGTTCTTCGCGCAGAAGGTGTTGCGCAAGGTGCAAGGTAACTGGTCGTTCGTGGTCGTGACCGACCGCGTGGAACTGGACGACCAGATTGCGCGGACGTTCGCCGCGTGTGGCGCAGTGAGCGACGCGAACGTGTGCCATGCCGGCAGCGGCGCGCATTTGAAGGAGTTACTGGCCGGCAACAACCGCTATGTCTTCACGCTCATCCACAAGTTTCAGACGACGGAGGTACTGTGCGACCGGCGAGACGTGATCGTGATGACCGACGAGGCGCACCGGAGCCAGTACGACACATTGGCGGTGAACATGCGGAGCGCGTTGCCGAACGCGATGTTCCTCGCCTTCACCGGCACGCCGTTGATCGCGGGCGAGGAACGGACGAAGGAAGTGTTCGGCGATTACGTGTCGATCTACGACTTCCAGCAATCGGTCGAGGACGGCGCGACCGTGCCGCTCTACTACGAGAACCGCACGCCGGAGTTGCAACTCGTGAACCCCGACCTCAACGAGGACATTTACCGGCTCATCGAGGATGCCGGGTTGAGCGAGGAGGCGGAGGCGAAGTTGCAGAAGGAACTTGGCCGGCAATACCACATCCTCACGCGCGACGACCGGCTGGAAACGGTGGCGCAGGACATCGTGGCCCATTTCCTCGGGCGCGGTTTCGTCGGCAAGGCGATGGTGGTGTCCATCGACAAGGCGACGGCGCTCAAGGTGCACGACAAGGTGCGGAAGCATTGGCAGGTGGAGCTTGTCCGGGTTCGGAAGGAATTGGTTCGCTACAACCTGCCGGCAGCCGAGAAGCCCGTACTGGAGCAGCGGTTGGACGTGCTCCAGACGACCGACATGGCGCTGGTCGTGTCGCCCGGCCAGAACGAGATCGAGCAGATGAAGGCGCAGGGACTCGACATCGTGCCGCACCGGAAGCGGATGAATGACGAGGAACTGGACGAGAAGTTCAAAGACCCGAAAGACCCGTTGCGGTTGGTGTTTCTGTGCGCCATGTGGTTAACAGGCTTCGACGCGCCGAGCTGTTCGACGGTGTATCTCGACAAGCCGATGCGCAATCACACGCTTATGCAGACCATCGCCCGCGCCAACCGCGTGTTCCCCGGCAAGCACAGCGGCGTGATCGTGGACTACGCGAACGTGTTCACGTCGCTGGAAAAGGCACTCGCCATTTACGGTCAGGGCAAAGGCGGCGCATCACCGGTCCGCGACAAGCAAAAGCTCGTCGCAGAACTTCGCAGCGCCATACACGACGCCACGATCTTTTGCGGTGAAAACGGGGTTGTGTTGCCTTCAATCGAACAGTTACCGGCCGGCGACATGCGACGCTTGCAACGGATTGACGATGCCGTAAACGCACTCATCGCCCCCGACAAGACGCGCAAAGAGTTCATCGCCCACGAGCGATTGGCCATCACTCTCTACAACGCGGTGAAGCCCGACCCGTGCGTTGTCGAATTCACGCCCCGCGCGTACAGCCTCGCCGCCATTGGCGACGCCATCCGCGCCAAGCTCAATCCCAACCCGGCCGGCATTTCTGCCATCATGGGCAAAGTCGCGGAGAAACTGGACGATTCGATTACCGGCGTGGACATGCCCGCGAAGCCGGCCCCGCTCATTGATTTGTCCAAGATTAACTTCGCGGCGTTGCGTGACCGGTTCAAGGAGTCGAAGCACAAGAACACCGACTTGGAGCAACTCAAAGCCGCCATCCGCGCCCAACTCGACAAGCTCATCCGCTTCAATCGCAGCCGCGCCGATTATCTGGCGAAGTTCGAGGAATTGATCGAGAGCTACAACAACGGCAGCCGGAACATCGAGCAGATTCTCGAAGACCTCCTCCAATTCGCCGGCAGCTTGTCTGCCGAGCAAGAGCGCCACGTCCGCGAGCACATGAGCGAGGAGGAATTGACGGTGTTCGACATCCTCACGCGCCCCGGTCCCGACCTTTCCCCTGCCGAGCGAGAAGAAGTGAAGAAGGTTGCCCGGCAAGTCCTGGAGCGCCTGAAGACGTTACTGGCGCTCGACTGGCGGCGTCAAACCCAAGCCCGCGCCCAAGTGCGTCTGGCCATTGAGGACACACTCGACACGGGTCTGCCGAAAGCCTACTCGCCCGAGCTTTATCAAGGCAAATGCTCCGCCCTCTTCGAGCACGTCTTCGAGAGCTACCAAGGCGAAGGGGTCAGCATTTACACCGGCGCGGCGAGCTAAGGCTTTTGCATTTCTGCCGCTGCGACGATGATCAATTCTTAGAATCGGCGTGCTTGAGGCGGGAGTGAATTGATTGGCGTGACGGCGGGCGTCCGTTTTCATTTGACTCACTCACTCCCGTTCGTTGCGCCCTACGGGTGCCGACACGGCACGGCTTCGTTTGCCACAGGAGTACGAAGTGTGGCGTTTGGCGCATACAACAGCGCCGTCTTCGCTTCGCTTCGGCTCCGTCCGACTCGGCTTGCTGCTATCCAAGCACCTCGGCTCTGAAATGGCAAAGGTGAGGAATTCTTAGAACTGGGGGACACGGTGAGCGAGTGATAGCGGTCGTAATAATGTTTTTGTGCGGACTGATTTCTCTCTCGCAAATTCCGGCACGGGCGAAGCTCCCCGCGATTCTCCGATCATCAGGCACGATGCCTGACCGTAGTACCGGGGAACGCCGTCGTAGTCGTTCCCCAGACGTGAAAGGTGGCCAGTTATGATAGATGCCACAGTCCCCGTATCGCCGGAGGCACCGGCGCAATCCACTGGAAAGAAGAAACGGCGCCGCAACCAGCCGGGTCTGAATCAGGCGCAGTTGGTGGAGTTGACCAAGGCCGAGCAGATCGTGCTGGCGGCGCGCAAGACGCTGTACCGCGCCCTGTTGCAGGCGCGCGAGATCACCAACGCGTTCCTGAATGCGTTAGACACCGACATCGGCTCCGCCCGCAGCAAGTCGGCGGGGGCGCTGCAGTTCACGGTGAGCAAGGTCGTGGCCACGGTGAGCGAGGGCGACGCCGAGGAGGCGTTGGTGACCGCGTTGCAGGAAGTGCAGGCGGCCGCGAAACAGAAATACGTCCGCACGAACCGGGTGATGTTGCAGGGTTATTTCGTCGGCAAGGACATCGCCGCGAACCGGCACACGCTGGAGCAGGTGTCGGCGGCGTTTCTGGAAAAGCTCGGCACCGATACGTTGCCGGGCATGACCCCCGAGAAGGTGGGGGCGTTGGGCGACTTGCGCGAGGCGTACGTGTCGGCCAATGGCGACCAGACCGACGAGCAGTCCAGCGCGACGCAGGAACGTTGCGGGCGCAATGAACTGGTGAGTTCCATCGTCGACCGGCGCATCCAAATCCAGTTGGCCGCGGATGCGCAGTGGCCGTACCGGGTGGCAGCCAATGAGGCCGCACGCCGGGAGTTCTATCTGCCATTGGATCGTCCGTTCTCGCCGGGCAAGTGAGCGAGAGCAAAGCCGATGGCCCGTCGCCGGGAGGCGCTTCCATTATGGAAGCGCCTTTCGTTTGCAGGGCAACCGGTCAGGCTCGACAGCCGGACGGACGGCCCGGCGGTCCGTCCCTACCACAACCATCAACAACACAGGATCGGTAGGGCTCGACCGCGCGGAGTTGCGCGCCGGTCTCCCGAATTAAGTCGACTTCTGCAGTGTGTGGTGCTTGAATCGCGGGCAGAAAAGCGGGAGGCATGACCAAATGAAGACACGATTCTTTTTTGTTCTCACCATCGGACTGGCGCTTGGCACCGTGGGGTTGACCGCGGAACAGGGAGCTGCATCCGGGACGGAGACCGGGGCGACAGCAGCCGTCTCGACGACGCCACCGGCTTCGCAGACGTCCACCAACGCGGAGCCGACCGAAGCGGAGATGCGCGAGGCGTTGCAGCGCCATCTGGATAATCTCAACGCGCAGATGAGGCCGCCGCCCGCACCCTCAACGTCAACGTCCAGTGCGCACCCGTACGTGTATTCGCCCTACTGGCGTTACTACGGCGGCTATGGCTACGGCTACGGTTACCGTGGGAACAGCAAGGAAAGCAATTACGAGAATTGGACGGACGTCGCGCGCCGCGCCGGCGCGACCGCGCGCGTGCAGATCACATCGTTCAAGAAGATTCGGTGCAAGGCCGATCCCGACCAAGGTGGTTTCCTCGGTACCTATGTCGCCGAACTGGAACTGCGCGGCAACAACCCGGCCGCCGGGGACATCATGCAAACCTCCGGCAAACGCCTCGAAGCGTTCTTCTATCGCGGCGACAAAGGTTGGATCTGCGGCGAAGCGAAGGGTGACACGAAGTAGTCGGCACCTCTCCGCGCGCCGACCTGAACCGTGGCCTGCCGGTCGTCAGCGCCACGGGTGGCCGTAGAACAGGCCGAAGCGGTAATGGAAGTCGTAGTAGTCCAGATCGCGGCGGCGTTGTTCGGCGACGGCGGCGCGGGTGAGCGAGTCGAGCATGTAGGTGACGACCCGGTCGCTGACGCCTTCCTTGCGCAAGAACACCACGTCGTCGGAGTTGAGCTGGAACACGGTGCGCGTGTCGTCGATGCGCCGCATGATGTCTTCGTCGGTCAGACCAACTTTGGTCATGGAGATGATGTCGGCTTGCGTCAACGGGGCGGGGCGGGGCGTGGTCGCGCAGCCGGTCGCTAGAATCATCGCCACTGCGATCAGAAATCGTTTCGCCATCATGCCGGAATTTAGGCGAAAAGTCTTTGGATGGCAAGATGTAGCCGCGAGCCTGCTCGCGGCCGCCGCCAGCAGGCTGGCGGCTACAATCCTACAATCCAGCCCGGTGAATCTTCTCGATCAAGCCGGTGGTGGAGTATCCGCGCACGAACGGCAGGATTTGAATCTTCGAGCCGATCGCCGTCAGCACGGCGCGCTCGCGGCCAAAGAGCGTTTCGGGCCGGTAATCGCCGCCTTTGGCGTAGATGTCCGGTCGGACGGCGGCGAGGAACCGGTGGGCGCGCACTTGCGGAAAGATGACGACGGCGTCCACGCACGCGAGCGCGGCGATGACGGCGGCGCGTTGTTTTTGCGGCACGAGTGGGCGGTGCCGGCCTTTGAGTTCGCGGACGGAACGGTCGGAATTCAGGCCGACGACGAGAAGGTCGCCGAGTTTCTTGGCGCTTTGGAGGTAGCTGACGTGGCCGAAGTGGAGCAGGTCGAAACAGCCGTTGGTGGCGACGATGCGCTGGCCTCGACGATGCGCGGCGGCGGCCCAGCGGGCGGCCTGAGTGAGCGTTAACACTTTGGACGGAGCGGACTTAGCCATGTGGTTTTTGTCCTTGATTCCCCTTGGCACTCTGCGATGATTGCCGCCGTTGAGAATGACTCACGCGGTTTGTGGGGTCAAGGGCGATTTTGACGCGCTGGCCGCTGTGCGCTGAAAAGCAACAGCCTTTCGCATGGGCGCGAGCAGGAGGCAATGGAAACAGTTCATTTCATCGGCATCGTTATTTACTTCGCCATACTGATCGCCCTGTCGTGTTACGGGCTGCACCGGTACTGGATGATTTTCCTCTACTACAAGTACCGGCAAAAAACGCCGGAGCCTGCCGGCCAGTTCGCCCAACTACCGCCCGTAACCGTTCAACTGCCGCTCTACAACGAGATGTACGTGGCCGACCGGTTGCTGGACTCCATCGCGGCGCTGGAGTATCCGCAGGACAAACTCGAAGTGCAGGTGCTGGACGATTCGACGGATGAGACCACCGAGATAGTGGCGCGCAAAGTGGCGTCGCTGCGGCAACAGGGCTTCCGGATTCATCACGTTCACCGGACCAACCGCGTCGGGTTCAAGGCGGGTGCGTTGGAGAACGGCCTGCACGCGGCGACCGGCGAGTTCATCGCGATCTTCGACGCCGATTTTGTGCCGGGGCCGGACTTGCTGCAGAAAATCATCCACTTTTTCACCGACCCGGGCATCGGCATGATTCAGACGCGCTGGGGGCACCTCAACGAACGCTATTCGCTGCTGACCCGGATCCAGTCCATGATGTTGGACGGACATTTTCTCATCGAACAAACCGCGCGGGCGCATTCGGGCCGGTTCTTCAACTTCAACGGCACCGCCGGGATTTGGCGGCGCACCTGCATTGAGACTTCGGGCGGCTGGCAGCACGACACGCTGGCCGAGGATTTGGATTTAAGTTACCGGGCGCAGATCAAAGGCTGGCGGTTTTTGTTCCTGCCGGAGATCGTCACCCCAGCGGAGTTGCCGGTCGAGATGAACGCCTTCAAGTCGCAGCAGCACCGCTGGGCGAAGGGTTCGGTGCAGACCTGCAAGAAGATGTTGCCGGTCTTGTGGCGCAGTCCGTTGCCGTTGAAGATCAAATTTGAAGGCACGATGCACCTCACGAGCAATTTCGGTTACGTCCTGCTGATCATCATGTGCCTGTTTCTCCACCGTTCCGCCTCCGCCGGCACGTATCAGGCCTCGGGCGGAAACGCCTGGACCAAGACGTTGCTGGTGGACGTGCCATTCTTTCTCGCCGCGTCGCTTTCGATTTCAGCGTTTTACTTCTGCGCCCAGAAGCAATTACACGCGCAATGGTGGAAACGACTGCTGTACGTCCCGATCCTGATGGCGGTGGGCATCGGCCTTTCCATCAACAACGCGCGCGCCGTGCTCGAAGCGGTCTTCAATCACCCCAGCGACTTCATTCGCACGCCGAAGTATGGCGTGCGCAACAGCCGCGATCTCTGGACGCGAAACAAGTACTACGCGCTGCGCGGATTGATCCCGTTCGTTGAGTTGGCCTACGGCATTTACTTCAGCGTCGTGCTCTTACAGGCGATTGACCACGAACAATGGTCGTTGATTCCCTTCATCTTCATTTTCCAGGCCGGCTTTCTCTACGTTGGCCTGATGTCGCTCTTCCAAAACAGCTTCCGCGCGTTGCGTCGCCACCACGAGCCGGAACTGGCCGCCGCCGGGGCCTGAGCCAGCAAGCCCGCCGGTCGTCTCATGAAATCGTCGCTCGCGCTTCAACTCTACAGCTTGCGCCGGGAAGCGACTGCCGACCCCGAAAAGACCTTGCGCCTCGTCCCGTCGCTTGGCTACGACGCCGTCGAACTGGCCGGCACATACGGCTGGCCGGCGGAGAAATGGAAACAACTTCTGGCCGAGACGAACCTCACCGTCGTCGGCGCGCATTGCCGGCTCGACGAGATCGAGGCACAAAAGCCGTTTCACCGCGCCATCGGGAATCAACGGCTCATCATCCCATCGTTGCCCAAAGGAATGGATTACCGGCACGCTGCCCGGCAACTCAACGCGCTCGGCCAAAACGGCGAATTCGCCATCCTTTACCACAATCACGCCCACGAATTCGCCGATGGCGGCATGGACATTCTGTTGGCCGAAACCGATCCCGCGCTCGTCGCGTTTGAAGTGGACACCTACTGGATCGAACGCGCCGGTCTCAACGCGCGCGATTTCATCCGGCAACACGCCGACCGAGTCGGCATGATTCACGCGAAGGAATTGCGGAAACGCGACAACGCCGATGTACCGGCAGGGCAGGGCGACATCGATTTCACGTTCATCGTGCCGCTGGCCCGGCAACGCGGCTGGCCGGTCGTCGTGGAATATGAGGGTGAAAACGCCGCCGCGTGCGTTGCCGAGAGCGCCCGGTATCTGAGCCAAATCTAATTCCTTGCCATTCGCGCCGCGCGCGGCAAAAATGCAACGCACCCGATGGAGGCACTTGGAATCATCGCGGGGAACGGCGAGTTTCCCCAAGTTCTGGCCCGCTCGGCCCGTCAACTCGGCACGAGCCGTCTCGTCGCCGCCGCGTTCGAGGGCGAGACGGACCGGGGAATCGAGAAACTGGTGGACGAAGTCGAGTGGATCAAACTCGGCCAGCTCAACAAACTCATCAACGTGTTCACCTCACGCCACATCACGCGCGCGATCATGGCCGGCGGTGTCACGCCGTCAAACCTGTTCAAGAATCTCAGTCTCGACATGCGGATGATTGGCGTCGCTGCCCGGCTCAAGGAACGCAACGCCGAAAGTATCTTCGGCGCAATTGCCGGCGAGATGAGCAAGGACGGCGTTGAATTGATTGATCCCCGGCCATTCCTTGGCGACTCGATTCCAAAGGCCAGCAACCTCACCCGCCGGAAGCCAACCAAAGAGCAGCAGGACGACATTGCGCTTGGTCTGCGCATCGCGAAGGAAGTCAGCCGACTCGACATCGGCCAGACCGTGGTCGTCAAGCAGGGCACCGTCCTTGCGGTGGAAGGATTTGAGGGCACCGACGAATGTATTCGTCGCGGGGGCGCGCTGGCCGGCGACAAAGGCGGCGCCGTCGTCGTCAAAGTGAGCAAGCCGAATCAGGATTTCCGTTTCGACATCCCGTGCATCGGCCAGCGCACGATGGAATCGTGCCGCGCCGGCAACATCGCCGCGCTCGCCGTCGAAGCCGGTAACACGTTGCTGTTGGACAAAGAAACCATTTTGCAGGCCGCCGACAAAAGCGGTTTGTGCATCGTCGCGGTGACACCGGCATGAGTGACCTGATCAGAGTGGGCGTCGTCGGCGTCGGATCTCTCGGCTCGCAGCACGCGCGCCTCTACTCCGAAATCGCCAAGCGCAACGCCGGACAATTCCAGTTCGTCGGCGTTTTCGACAAAGACAACATCAAGCTGCGCGCGATCGCGGAAAAATTCGGCGGCGGAGCGTTCGAGAGCGTCACAGAGATGGTGGATTTTGTGGACGCGGTCAGCGTGGCGACGCCGACCGAAACGCATTACGAAGTCGCGCGCGTGTTTCTGCAGCGTGGGAAGCACGTGCTCGTCGAGAAACCGATCACGAACAATCTGCAGGAAGCGGAGGAATTGGTTACGCTGGCACGCAAGAACAACTGCGTGTTGCAGGTCGGCCACGTCGAGCGCTTCAATCCGGTGATGCGCTACCTCAACGAGGTGCTCCAAGAAGCGCGCTTCATCGAAGTCCACCGGCTCTCGCCGTACCCCGGCCGCTCGACCGACATCGGCGTCGTGCTCGATCTGATGATTCACGATCTCGACGTGGTGCTCTCACTCGTCAAATCGAAACTCGCCAAAGTGGACGCCGTCGGCATCCCGGTGTTGAGCGACAGTGAAGACATCGCTAACGCGCGCCTGAAATTCAAGAACGGTTGCGTCGCCAACATCACCGCCAGCCGCGTCTCCGCCGAACGGATGCGCAAGATTCGCATTTTCGGGCATACCGACCACGGCGCGGCGTACATCTCGCTCGATTACATGAATCAAGTGGGCGAACTGTACCGGGTCGCGAGCGAAGACGCGCAGGAAACCGGCTTGCTCAAGAAACTGCTGGCCGGCAAGCATGCCAGCATCGTCAGTGAATTTGCGGGCAGAAAAATCGTGCGCGAGCCGGTGCCCATCGAACGCGACGAACCGCTCAAGCTCGAACTCCAGCACTTCCTCGACTCGGTCAGCCAGCGCCGCGACCCACTCGTCACGGGTGAGGCCGGCAAACAAGCGCTCGAAGT
>JBGQCJ010000023.1:0-41285 GCA_041495285.1 Verrucomicrobiia bacterium | reverse complement strand
TGATTACTTAGGGGGAGTGGGGCGTGAAAATGGCACTTCTCATAACCGCTCTTCAATCCATTCTTGCGGGAGGAACAGTTGGAGCGGCAGTACCGCTGGAAGAATTGGGGGAGCCGTTCTACTCCGTGACACTTCAGGTTGAGTGGAAAGTGGCTACGAACCCATTGCCGGCTACCGTTACAATATTCAAAGTGGTTCCGGTGTCGTTTTCTCCTGCGGTAATTTCTAACGTCGTGCGCCTATGTTCGTCCTCATCAACCGACAGTGTCCAGTCATTGGGCTCGCCAACGAAGCTTCCGAATGGCGCTTTACGTTTTCAAAGCCCAGACGGGAGCAGCGGGCTGTCTATCGTGCCGGCTGAAGGGCTTGTAGTGTTTTACGCTCCGGGCGATCATCGACCCCCATTTCAAAACGTTCCCGATAAGACTCGGGCATTTGAACTGGGCACGAATATCCTGAAGCAACTGCCAGTTCCATCTTTCGAACTGCAAACCGGCGCCGACCAAAAGCCGCACGCTCTGTTCGGCGCGGGAACCTACACACATCGTGGCATCAGCGAGCGATGCGATATGCGTGTTGTGTTTTGCCGGAAGCTCGACGAAATCCCTTGCGATGATGAGGAACTCAGAATCCATTTTGGGGTTGAAGAGAGAATCACTCAATTGGAGCTTCGCTGGCACGGGGTTCGAGCCGTGAAAAGTTGCCCGGTTGCGACCAAGGAACAGATGATGGCGTGGATCAGGGAAGGCAGAGCACGTGTGCTGTCCCTTGTAACAACAGGAATGCGCGGGATAAACGTGTCGGAAATCAAGCGGCTAATCATCAAAAGGATCACGTTGCACTACTCTGCTGCGACCTATTTATCCGGGGGAGAGTATGTATCAATGGACCGTTTGTACCCGTATGCCGTGTTAGAGGCAGAAGTCGAACTCGGTCCCGGCGACACGGAAACATGCTACCTGTTTTGCCCGGTTACGGATGAAGGTTTGAACCGAGCCTCACACAAGAGCGGCGAGTTCGGTGTATATCCGAGCAAACTCTTAGAGAAACGAATGCAAGAAGAGAAAGACCGCCACGCGAATTAGCTCATAGTTTAGTAGGGACTGGAGCGGCATGTTCGGTTCTCCGCAATGGTGTCGTGGTGATTACCTAAATTGACATGACTGGATACAGTTGGTAAACTGAAGTTGATGATTACACTGACAGAAAACGCGACGAAGCAGATCAAAACGTTGGGCAAGGACCAGGACGCCAGCGGCAAGCCGCTGCGCGTGTACGTGGAAGCGGGCGGTTGCTCGGGCATGGAGTACGGCATGGCGTTCGACGACAAGAAGGCCGACGATGAGATAGTCCGGCAGGACGGCGTCGAGGTGGTCATTGACCCGATGAGCGCGAATTTCTTGAAGGGCAGCGTGATTGATTACGTTGACAGCCTGCAAGGCTCAGGATTCCAGATCAAGAACCCGAACGTTCACTCGAGCTGCGGCTGCGGTAAGTCGTTCAATTGACAAACAGATTCGCAGGGGTGCTTCGGCAAGACCGGGGCTGAGATTAAACCCTAGGAACCTGATCCAGGTAATGCTGGCGGAGGGAGAAAGATGATCGCACCAAAAACGTCCGAGAGCTTTCCGAAATCCCGCAAAGTGTACATTGCGGGCAAACTTCACAAGGACATCCACGTTCCGTTCCGCGAGATCGAACTCTCGCCGACCGTGAGCCATACCGGCCGCGTCGAGGTCAACGAGCCGGTCAGAGTTTACGACACGAGCGGGCCGGACAACGACGATCTCAAGGCCGGTCTGCCAAAGTTGCGCGTGCCGTGGGTTCGCGGACGAAAAGGGAAACTCGTCACTCAACTCCAACTCGCTCGCAACGGCGACGTCACACCGGAGATGGAATTCATCGCCATCCGGGAGGGACTCGAACCGGAATTCGTCCGCAGCGAAGTCGCACGCTGTCGCGCGATCATACCGGCCAACATCAATCACCCCGAGAGCGAGCCGATGATCATCGGTCGCAACTTCTTGGTAAAGATCAACGCGAACATCGGCAACAGCGCCGTCGCATCGAGCATCGAGGAAGAAGTCGAGAAGATGCGTTGGGCGACGAAGTGGGGCGCGGACACGGTGATGGATTTGTCCACCGGCAAGAACATCCACGAGACACGCGAATGGATCATTCGCAATTCACCGGTACCCATCGGCACCGTCCCGATTTATCAGGCGCTCGAAAAGGTCGGTGGGAAAGCCGAAGAGCTCACTTGGGAAGCGTACCGGGACACGCTCATCGAACAGTGTGAACAAGGCGTGGACTATTTCACCGTCCATGCCGGTGTGTTGCTCCGGTACATCCCGCTTACTGCGAAGCGGGTGACTGGCATCGTCAGCCGGGGCGGCTCGATCCTCGCCAAGTGGTGTCTGGCGCATCATCAGGAGAATTTCCTCTACACGCATTGGAACGAGATTTGCGAAATCATGGCCGCGTACGATGTGAGCTTCAGTATCGGCGACGGCCTGCGTCCCGGCTCGATTGCGGACGCGAACGACGAAGCGCAGTTCGCCGAACTCAAGACGCAAGGCGAGTTGAACAAGATTGCCTGGAAGCACGGTGTCCAAGTGATGAACGAAGGCCCCGGTCACATCCCGATGCATCTGATCAAAGAGAACATGGACAAGCAGCTCGAATGGTGCGAGGAAGCGCCGTTCTACACGCTCGGCCCGCTGACGACCGACATCGCCCCCGGCTACGATCACATCACGTCGGCCATCGGTGCGGCGATGATCGGCTGGTACGGCTGTGCGATGCTCTGTTACGTCACTCCGAAGGAACATCTCGGTCTGCCGAACCGGGACGACGTGAAAGCCGGTGTCATTGCCTACAAGATTGCCGCGCATGCCGCCGACTTGGCGAAAGGCCACCCCGGCGCGAAGAAGTGGGACGATGCGTTGAGCAAGGCGCGTTTTGAATTCCGGTGGGAAGACCAGTTCAATCTCGCGCTCGACCCGGAAACCGCGCGCGAGTTCCACGACGAAACCTTACCGGCAGAGGGCGCGAAGCTAGCGCACTTCTGTTCGATGTGCGGCCCGAACTTCTGCTCGATGAAGATCACCGAAGAAGTCCGCAAGTACGCCGAAGAGCACGGCATTGCTGCAGAGAAAGCGTTGGAGCAGGGGATGGAGCAGAAATCCCGCGAGTTTGTCGAGAAGGGCGCAGAGATTTATCAGAAGGCGTAGCCACCGCGAGAAGAACTACGCTTGCCGGCGTTAGCGACGCCAATGGCTGGCCCGACAACTCCATCCCGCGCTGGAGGGCATTCCTCAATGCTTCTTGTGGCTGGCACGCGACTTCATCAACTGATCGATGATGGTCTTCGTGTCCATAATGAATTGGTGAACCTCTTTCGAGGAAGGCGCGAATTGTCGATGAACCGCCTTGTCTCGCGCTTCCTTGATAGCAAGAGCCTTTTTCGCAGTTCCTTTGTCGAGCCATCTCAACTGTTCTGCGGACTCGATCCAACGTCGGCAGGTCCTTTCTATCCAGCTTGTGGGATCTTTTTTTTTGCGAAGTTTGTAAACTAGCTCGAAATCTTGTCGAAGGAGTTTTTCCCGCAGCAACATCTCGATACTGGACCAACAAAGAATCAGGCCTCCCTTGTCTACTCCGTGAAGCCAGGCGCGCACAGCCTCCTGAAAGTATTCTCTGACTTCTCTTGTCGGCTCAACAGCGATGAACATCGGCCTCAATTCGCTGACTGCCCCAACGTAGTCACCGGTAAGCTGAAATAGAAGGCCGCCGAACTCGCCGTCATGCAATCTTTCCATCAGTTCATCAGCACGCCCTCTTTTGTCCCAAAAGTAGTCAACCAGAGATTTCCCACGCAGCATCTTGTTTTCGTCTTGGATGTGGATGAGTTGACCCGGATTCCACATCAGTTCCTTGAAGATCTCGTCAAGCACGGCTTCCGCTCGGTTTCTATCCCAATCGGTCGGCACTTTTTCCACAGGGACGCCATTCTTCGACAATTGGTCGAACAGCATAACCAACTCTTCGATTTTCAAGGTGAGCGTGTCCTGCGGCATGCCAAGAGATTCTAGCCGGTTTGCATAGCGGGCAGAGTGTAGCCAGTCAGAGACCCTTCGACAAGCTCAGGGTGACAACGTCAATTCCCGGTAGGCTGACTTACCGGCATCAGTGCGCGGACGGTCTGGATTCTTCCAGCACATGCGCGAGGCGGCGGTCGGGGATCAGCCACATCAGGGCGACCAAGACATACACGGCGTTGGCGAGCCACGGATTCAGAAACGACAGCGGAATGGCGATGGCGTAGAGCACGGGAGAAATCTTGCCTTTGAAATCGCGGCCGAGCGCGGTCGCCAGTTTGGATTCCCGGCCGTGTTGGCAGACGATGGTGGTCTGCAAAATGTAGTACGCGATGGCCGCCAGCAGCAGCACGCCTCCGTAGAGCGCGGTCGGCACAGACGTGAAATGGTTCTCACCCATCCAGCCGGTCACGAACGGGAACAGCGACAACCAGAACAGCAGATGCAGGTTCGCCCACATCATTCCGCCGGTCACTTTGTGGGCCGTTTTCAGCAGGTGGTGATGATTGTTCCAGTAGATGCCGAGATAAATGAAACTCAACAGGTAGGTCAGAAACACCGGCAACAAAGGTTTCAGCGCGGCGAGGTTGGACTCGTGCGGCACTTTCAATTCCAGCACCATAATGGTGATGATGATCGCCAGCACGCCGTCGCTGAACGCTTCGAGTCGGGTGGCCGTCATGCCGGCATGATGGTGAATGGTGACGTTGGTGTCAAAGCCAACTTGCGACAAATCGAGAAACGGGGTAGCATCGCGACATGGCTGACGCAAAAGGAGAAAGTCCATGTCTGATCCACTAACGATTCTGGGCATCGCTGGCAGTTTGCGCAAAGCGTCGTACAATCGCGGCGCACTGCGCGCGGCGCAGCAACTCACGCCGTCGGATGCGAAGATTGAGGTCTTCGATCTCGATGGCATCCCGATTTACAATCAAGACGACGACGCACGTCCGCCGGAGAGGGTCGTGCAATTCAAAGCGAAGATCCGTGCTGCGGATGCGATTCTGATTTCCACGCCCGAATACAACTACTCGATTCCCGGCGTCTTAAAGAACGCAATCGACTGGGCGTCGCGCCCCTACGGCGACGGCGCGTGGGACGGCAAGCCGGTGGCGATCATGGGTGCAACACCCGGCATGTTTGGCACGTCACGCGCGCAATATCATTTGCGGCAAGTGTTCGTGACGTTGAACATGCCCGCGCTCAACAAGCCCGAAGTGATGATCGCCGACGCCGACGAGCGGTTTGACGAGCAAGGCAACTTGACCGATCAGAAAACGAAGGATCACATCAAGAAACTCGTCGAAGCGCTTGTGAAATGGACGCGCCAACTTCAGAAGGCCGGGAAGTGAGCAATCCCGGCGTAAAGATGTCGCTTACGCAGCGTCCGGCATGGCAAGCACTCGATGCGCATTACCGGAAGATCAAGGACGTACATCTCCGGCAGCTTTTCGCCGACGACGAGAAGCGCGCCGCGCGATTCACCATCGAGGCTGCCGGGCTTTATCTCGATTACTCGAAAAACCGAGTGACCGACGAGGCGATTCGATTGCTCGTTGCGCTCGCAGAAGAATGCCGGTTGCGCGAGCGAACGGAAGCGATGTTTCGGGGCGAGAAGATCAACGTCACCGAAAACCACGCCGTCTTGCACACCGCTTTGCGCGCGCCGAAGGACAGCACGATTCTCGTGGACGGCAAGAATGTCGTGCCGGAAGTCCACGAAGTGCTCGACCGGATGGCACGCTTCGCCGATCGCATTCGCGAAGACAAGCGCATCAAGAACATCGTGAACATCGGCATCGGCGGCTCGGACCTCGGGCCGGTCATGGCGTACGAAGCGCTGCGGCATTACTCGAAGCGGGATTTGACATTCCGCTTCGTCTCCAACGTGGATGGCACGGATTTCGCCGAAGCCACACACGATCTGCGACCAGAGCAGACATTGTTCATCGTGGCGTCCAAGACGTTCACGACGCAGGAGACGATGACTAACGCGCACACCGCCCGGCAATGGCTCGGCAACCGGCCCGTCCACGAACATTTCGTCGCGATTTCGACCAACGAAGCGGAAGTGAAGAGATTTGGCATCGATCCGAAAAACATGTTTGGCTTTTGGGACTGGGTTGGCGGCCGGTATTCGATGGACTCGGCCATCGGACTTTCGACGATGATCGCGATCGGTCCGGAGAATTTCCGCGCGATGCTGGCCGGTTTTCACGCGATGGACAAACATTTCCGCACCACATCTTACGAGAAAAACTTGCCGGCGCTGATGGGCTTGCTGGGGATTTGGTACAACAATTTCTTCAGCGCGCAAACGGTGGCGGTGTTGCCGTACGACCAATACCTAAAACGATTCCCGGCGTACTTGCAACAGTTGACGATGGAGAGCAACGGCAAGTACGTGACGCTCGACGGCGCGCATGTCGATTACCAGACCGGCGCGATATATTGGGGCGAACCCGGCACAAACGGCCAGCACTCGTTCTACCAACTCATCCACCAAGGAACGAAACTCATCCCGTGCGACTTCATCGGATTCTGTCAGTCGTTGAATCCACTTGGTGAGCATCACGACTTGCTGATGTCGAACCTGTTCGCGCAAAGCGAAGCGCTGGCATTCGGCCAGACCGCCGAGCAGCCGCACCGGGTCTTCGAGGGCAACCGGCCATCGAATACGATTCTGGCGGAGCGGCTCACGCCGGAAGTGCTCGGCGCACTTGTCGCGCTGTATGAACACGCCGTGTTCACGCAAGGCATCATCTGGAATATTGATTCGTTCGATCAATGGGGCGTCGAACTCGGCAAGGTACTGGCGAAGCGGATCGTACCGGAGTTGCAGAGCGCGACCGAGCCGGCATTGAAGCACGATAGTTCAACGAACGCGCTCATCCAGCGTTACCGGAAGCTCAAACGCAAAGCTCCGTGAAGCCTTCGAACTTGGAAGTCTTTCCCGACCGCGAGAGTTTGATTCGCGCGGCGGCGGAACACATCGTGCAGGTTGCCGGTGAGGCAATTGCGGCGAATGAAAAATTCTCCATCGCATTGTCCGGTGGCTCGACCCCAAGACCGCTGTACGCGCTGCTTGTGACCGAGCCGTTTAGCAAGCGCATTGACTGGTTTCGCGTGCACGTTTTTTGGGGCGACGAGCGGTGCGTGCCGCCCGACGATCCGCAGAGCAATTACCGGATGACGAAAGAGACGCTGCTGGACGTTGTTCCAATTCCGGCCAGCAATATCCACCGCATTCGCGGCGAAGACGAACCGGAACGAGCAGCATCAGGGTACGTGCAAGAGTTGCGAACGTTCTTTGGTGACCGCGCCCGGTTCGATCTCGTGCTTCTCGGTATGGGCGACGATGGACACACCGCGTCGTTGTTTCCCGGCACGGCGGCGGTTACCGAACACAAGCGTTGGGTCGTGGCGCAATATGTCGAAAAGCTCGCGTTGTGGCGGATCACGCTCACGCCGGTCGCACTCAACGTCGCACGCAATGTGATCTTTCTCGTGTCGGGGGCGGAGAAAGCCGACCGGTTGAAGCAAGTGTTGCAAGGGCTGCGCCAACCGGAGATTTTGCCGGCCCAAGCGATCCAGCCGGTGAGTGGGAGGTTGCTTTGGTTTGTCGATCAGGCTGCCGCGAGCAAGTTTGACTTGAGGTGACGGCGCGCGGCGCGTAGCATTGAACTTCAGGATGGGTCGTTCCAACAAACAACATGGTTTACTCCAAGGGGCGCGCGTTTATCTGTCCGGGCCGATGGATTTTGTGGCGTCGCGGGCGGCGGAGAAGAAGTTCGGTTGGCGCAATCGCGTCGGCGAGTTTCTCGAAGTGATGGGCGTCACGGTGTTCGACCCGTGGTTCAAACCGTCGGTGCGTGGATTGCACGAGTACGGCCGGGAAGACGTAAAGAGCGGCGAGAAGATCAAGAGCCGGTGGACATACGAAGCCGGTAGGAAGGGCGCGCAGGCGCGGTCGTGGTGCGCCCGGCAGTTCTGGGAAACGCTGCACATTGATTTGCGGATGGTGGACACGAGTGATTTCAGCATTTCATATTGCCCGACCAATATCTACAGCGTCGGCACCCCGCACGAGATCATCATGGCGACGCTGCAGCACAAGCCGGTACTGTTCGTCAGCCCGCCGGTCGTGTTTCCGACGTTGCACCAGTTGCGCGAACACTTGGAGAACGATCCGAAGGGCGCGGAACTGCTGGCCCGGTTGGAGGCCGAAATCCCGATCAAAGAAAACCCGCGCGCCATTCCGAGCCTGTGGTACATCCCGCTCGTCGGCGGCGAAAACTTCTTTGACGGCTTCGGGTTCGCGCCGTTCCGCAAAAAGTTCGGCTGGAAAGAGGCCATCAAGCTCGACGAACATGAGAAACGTTTTCCGCCGAAGCGTCCACTGCTACCGTTCCTAGCCAGTCTGAACAAACGTCTTCCGAACACATGGGACCGCAAGCTGAAGAAGTTTGTCCCCGACGACGACTGGCTTCTGTGGGACTTCAAATCGGAGAAACGCGGCAAGCATGTCGAATCCATCCGCAAGTGAACTCCGTGGCGCGCTGAGCGAATTCATTGCGGCCAGCACGACGCGGGATGCCGGTAAGATTGCTGCGGCGCTGGCGCGGGTCACGGAGTTGCAGAGAAAACTTGGGGATGGGGTACACCCGATGTTGCGGCACTACTTGGAACGGCGGAGTTACCAGAAGGCGCTGGAGTTTCTCAATTCATGTCGGCCTGAGACCGAGACGCCGCAGTGCGGTTCCGACAAACCTCCGCGTGCAAGCGATTGAGGGCTGCCTCGTCGAGGAATCCATCGGCGGCACCTGCTTCACCGATCTTGTGCGAGGCGAACACACTTGCCCTCTCAATAGCGTCGTACGGGTCGCGCGACTTGTTGTAGAAGTGCACGAAGGCTGAGAAAAGCGCGTCGCCGGCACCGATGGTGTTCTTGACCGGGCGCGTTTTTACGGCGGGAATGCGTTCGAGGAAACGGTCCCGTTTCACAGAGAGAAGGGTGCCGTTCGCACCGAGTCCGACCACGACGATTTCGGTGCCGAATCGGTTAACCAATGTTCGAACCCATTCCTTGGGAGAGGTGGGCAGCGATTCGTCGCTTAGGAACAGAATGTCGGCCGCCTTCATAAAATCGCGGTTGTATTCGTCGTCGAGACTTGCGATGGCGTGCACGTCCGTGGCGATGAGTTTCCCGGCGCGGCGTGCCTTCACGAGAAACGGACGCGAGAAGTTGATGTTGCACAAGCAAGCAAGCGAGCACTGGCGCAAAGCTTCGTCGAACAGATCTTCGGGGTAAGTGCGATCCTGAATATCCTTCAGGTCAACGTTGATTTGCCGGTCGCCGTTGTGGTCGTACAGAATGACGGATTGCGGCGTGTGGGCAAGTGCTTGCATGATGTATTGCGCCGAGATGCCAGCGGATCGCAGATTCTCGTGGACGAGCGCGGCCGCCGGGTCGTGGCCGATCATGGACAGGAAACGCACGTCGTCGCCCAAGGTCGTCAGCGCTTTGGCAATGTTGAAACCCACGCCCGACACGGTGCTGTTGACACCAAAGAATGGATAACGCACCGGCGAGTATGGGATGGGGAATGCTTCGACCTGTAATGTCGTCTCGACGTTGATCAGTCCGGAAACAAGGATGCGGCTCATCTGTCCTCCCGCAGCGACAGCACGGGGCAGTACAAACCTCGCAGTTCTCGCCGCCACCAGTCGCCGGTGGCGTGTCGCGTTGCCAAATCCGCGAACCGGTAATCATACATCACGGCGCGGATGTAACGCGGTGGGGCATCGGGGAAGGGGTTTGTCTTCAGCAACGCCAACACTTCCGGTTGGCCTTGCAGCAGGCGCACGCAAAAATTCATGAACCAGGGATTGCCTTGGTAATTCCCCAACGCGGCGAACCACATCTGCCAGTCCAGCCGTGGTTGATGCGGCGCGACGAAGCGCGGCCGGCCTGTGAGATCGCCGGGCTTGTACTTGAACTCGTACGTGCGCCAAGTCTGTCCATCGTTGCTGCCTTCGACAACGATCTCGCGTCGCTCCGTCGTCATCACGGCGAACAATCCATAGGTGTTCACGCTACGGAACGGGGCGATGGATTGAAAGACGTGCATGTACGCTCTGCGGATAAACGCCGGCCATCTCACATGAACACGGCAGACGTGAACTTGCTGAACGACGGTCACGAGCAGAATTGCTGCGGCAATGGGTGCAAGCAGCCACGCCCGCCAACGGGGTGCAGTAGCCGCTGTCCTCAGCGGCATCCCGTCAGCCCAGCGCCTGAGACAGGCGCTACTACACCACGATTTGATCGCCGCATCGTCCAGCAGCAGCACACACAACGCGATGGTGAGCCAGTTGAAGAAACAGTAGTTGCCGGTCACGCTAATCAGCGCCATCAGCAGCACGAACGAACCGCAAGCGACGAACCGCAAACGCCGCGGCGCAAAAATCAAAAACGGCACCGCCAACTCGATGACGAACATCGCACCGCAGGAGAATCGTTGAAACCACGCCGGAAGTTGATGCGCGTACCAACCGATCCACGTCGGCAACGGCTGCGTCTCGTAGTGAACCGTCAGCGCCGTGAGGTTGTGCCACGTCGTGTCGCCGCTGGCCAGTTTCACGACGCCGGAGCTGAACATCAATCGGAACAACAACCAGCGCAGCAACCACAGCATGATCCGGGAAGGCGGCGACTCGCGCGACAAGCGCGGCAGCAACCGAAGCGGCGCAAAGAAAATCGCCAGAAAACCGGTCTCCAACAAGAGCGCATCCCATTGATAGCCGAGGAAGACGTTGCCAACTACCGACAGCGAAAGGTAGAACAGCCAGCAACCGAACAGTGCAAAGGGCGCAGCGACGCCGGCCACGACCAGCAACGACAATAGCGCGCCGCCCCAACACAGGAAATGCAGAAACACGTCGCTGGCGCTGAACCAACACAGCGTCGGCATCAACCAGTACATTCCCCAACCGTTGTGTTCGATACCTGCCGTGCCCGCCATGTCCATCAGCTCCGCCGCCGGCATGATTCCGTTGCGGCCAACCAAGCCGTCGATTTGCGTCCAAAGCGAAACGAACGCGATGAGGTAAATCAGTCCGAGCATCCGCAGAAAAACCCAGCGGGTTAGAAAATGCGTTGGCTGTTCGACATGCCGGCCCCAGAAAAATCGCGTCAGCATGGAGAAGCCGGTCCGATGACGCGCGACGAACCGGTAGAACCACTCCGTCACGCCCGCGAAACCCGGCACACGGCGGTACGCCCAGAGCAACACGCGATTGCGTCGCGCACGGAAGACTGCCTCGGCACCGTCGTACACGGTGCCGTCAGTCTCGATGAGTTGCACGGAATGTTCACACGCTTCGTGCGGCAATTCCGGGAAGCGCTGCGCGACCTGTGGGTCTTGGAACGAAATGTACTGAACGTTGTCGCCGGTGCTCTGCTGCCACCGGCTGATCCAGCGACGGCAGAAGTTGCAATCGCCGTCGAAGATCAGGACCGGCTTCGGCGGCGGTGCAGCGACTTGGAGATGCGCGCTCATGTTGGCTGATGGATGGTTATCATACGCCCGCAGCCGTTGCACTTCACTTGCGGCGCCGCGAAGGCGGGACTGATCTGGACTGTGCGACCACACGCACAACGGAACGATTCCCAACTGTGGCCGGTCCGTGTGTAATGCAGCGGAGTCGTGGGAGCTGCCGCAGACGGGGCCGGTTGGGCTGCCGGGATGGGCAACACGCTGCCGCAGCGGATGCAGCGAATCGAGTTTTGCTCGTAGCCTTCCGGCACGGAGATTTCCAGACCACAGTTGCAGCGCAGGCGCAGGTAACCGCGAGCCCGGTAGTTCAAGTCTTTGGTGTCGCGCCGTGTTTCGATCGGGCCTTCATCCGACGGCGCGCGGATGCTTTGCGTGGGTGCGCTTTGCAGCGAGACCGGGCCGATGAGCGCGCCGCCGTGAGCGCGTTTGTAGGCGGCTTCGTAGTCGGCCAGCGACGCACCGGCCATGCCGCGCAGGATGCGAATGCGTTCGGAAGTCGGCGGATGCGTGGCGAATAGACCGGTCGGTTCGTCGCTCGCGGCTGGGAGCGGATTAACGATGAACATCGCGGCGGTGGCCTTGCTGGCAAACGAGAGCGGGACGCCGGCTTGAGAGATTTTTGCCAGCGCGGAAGCGAGTCCTTCCGGGTAGCGCGTGAACTGCGCGCAGGAGGCGTCGGCGAGGTACTCGCGTTTGCGCGAGCAGGCGAAGTAGAGGAGTTGTGCCATCAACGGGCCGAGGATGGCGAACACGAGCGCGACGACGAGAAGGATGAGTTGCAATTGCCCACCGCCACGCGAGTCTGACCGGCTGCGTCCGCGTCCGCCAAACCGCATGGTGCGCCAGACGATTTCGGACAGGATGACAATCGAGCCGAGCATCACAGCGGCCAGTGTCATAAATTTCACGTCGTCGTTCTTGAGGTGGCCGATCTCGTGGCCGATGACGCCTTGAAGTTCGTCGCGGTTGAGGCGGTGGAGCAGGCCGGTGGTGACGCAGATGGCGCTGTTACCGGGTTTGCTGCCGATGGCGAAGGCGTTGGGGGCCGGGTCGTCGATGAGATGGATGCGCGGCAGGAACGGCAGGCCGGAGGCGAGCTTCATTTCCTCGACGATGTTGAAAAGCCGCGGGCAGTCTGCGCGTTGGAGTTCGCGGGCAAACGCGCCGGTCAGCAGCAATGATTCGGCGTTGGTGAGATAGACGGCCATTTGCACGCCCCAAATGATGAGCGCGACGCCGAGGCCGATGATACCGCCGCCACCGGGGAACAGCGCTGCGCCAGCGCTGTAGCCGAGGACGACGAGGACCACCGCCATTCCCGTGATGAGCACGAGGGAGCGGCGCCGGTTGGCCTGAATTTGCTCCCACATGGCCGGTCAGGCAGGGCGCCGTCGATCAGAAGCTGACTTTTGGCGCGGCGCGCTCGGTTTCCGCCTTGGCCTCGAAGAATTCCCGGCGCGTGAAGCCAAACGTGTTGGCGATGAAGTTGGTCGGGAATGTTTCCGTCTGCGTGTTGTACGACATCGTGCTGTCGTTGTAGAACTGCCGGGAGAAGGCGATCTTGTTCTCGGTCGAAGTCAGTTCTTCTTGGAGCGCGAGGAAATTCTGGTTGGCCTTCAATTCCGGGTAGGCTTCGGCGACAGCGAAGAGTGATTTCAACGCGCCGGTAAGCACGTTCTCCGCCTGCGCGCGCTCGGCAACACCCTTGGCGTTCATCGCCATGTTGCGGGCTTGCGTGACGCGCTCGAAAGTTTCGCGTTCGTGTTTGGCGTAGCCTTTGACCGTTTCGACGAGGTTGGGGATGAGGTCGTACCGGCGTTTGAGCTGGACGTCGATCTGCGCCCAGGCGTTTTCCACCTGGTTGCGCAGTCGAATCAAGCCGTTGTATGCGCCGGCCACCCAAAGCAGAACAACAACCACCAGTCCACCGAGGATCAACGCGACGATTGCGAGAGGCATAAGAGTTTCTCCTTGTTTACGTGTTTCGTGTGTCGCTTCCGACGAGTTCGTTTAGATAATCGATTGTCTTGCCTGCACCGCTGGCGGGCGGGAACATCGCGAGAAGCTGCCGCAACTCGTCCGCATCGAACCACAGACCGTGGCCGCGTGGACAGCGGTCAAGCGCGAGGGAGCGGACATTGATTTCGTGCAGCGGTTCATCGCATCGAGGGCAAAGGTGTTTGCGGCCTGCCGGGACGGAGCCGGTTTGATTCTGAAGTTTCAAGAGCGGGTCGTCCACAGCGGCGCCGGTACGCGCGAGCAACTCCTCAAGTTCACCGGCATCAAGCCAAAGGCCGCGGCAGCGTTCGCAGAAGTCAACATCGACACCCTTGAAATGAAGGATGAACAAGCCAACATCGCACTTGGGACATACCGGAACCATATCGCCTCAAGGCGCATGATGCCGCTGGGAGAGTCGCAGCGTCAAGCTCATCTGTGTCGGTCGAGTCGTGCAGAGAAGTGTCGCCAAATTCGGTGCGGTACTGTAAGGATGGACGCGATGAGCGAAATCAAGGCAACCGTCGAGAGCATGGACTGGGAAAGTTGGAGTCCGACTGAGTATGCCAATCTGTGCTTTGTCATCCGGGACGGTCAGATTTTGTTGATCCGCAAGAAGCGTGGGCTTGGCGCCGGCAAGATCAATGGGCCGGGAGGTCGGATCGAGAAGGGTGAGACTGCGCTGGCGGCGGCGATTCGCGAGACGCAAGAAGAAATCGGCGTGACGCCTCTGGATCTCGAGCAGGTGGGAGAACTGTTTTTTCAATTTCTCGATGGTTACAAGCTGCACGTGGCTGTTTTTCGGGCGGATGATTGCACCGGTAACTTGTGCGAGACTGACGAAGCTACGCCGATGTGGGTGGATTTGGGCCAGATTCCCTATCACGAGATGTGGCAAGACGACCCGCATTGGCTTCCTTTTGTATTAAGCGGTAAGAGCTTCCGTGGCTATTTTATCTTCGATGGTGAAAGACTTGTGGATCACCGGATTGAGCATCCTCGAACTTCGCCTTTGAGAAGTCCGTAAGTATCGCCTGATCAACGGCTAGTACTTGCAGTGCTTCGCTTGAGCAGTATTGCGGGTCGGATAATCAATCATAATCGCCGTACTCGCAAGGCGTTAGACAGGTAGTAGCCACATCAGGACAACAAATTTCCTTGTATTTGGCTGAACGAATGCTAAACAAGGGCTGTCTTTTATGACGAAAACGATGAAAACACGTCTGAAAAAATCAAAAAATCTTCGTCGGCCTTCACCGCTGCGTCGCGTTGTGCGTACGCATCGGAAACCGAAGGAGCCGACATTGTTGGAAAAAATTGCGCAAGTGACCGATGAACTGCAGGTTTTGCGCAGTAAACTCGCCAACGCCGGCGATAGTTTGCCCACAGTCGGCACCCACCGAATCGCCTCTTTGGAGACGGAGCTGGAGCGTCTCTGGGAGATGCGTCGTCTCGAGCAAGCGTCTGTGCTGCGTCAGGCTGCACTTTCTGAGCAGGAAGAGGAAGTTTTGGCCTTTCCCGGCGGGACTCGCTCGCGCGGCGTGTAAGCGCGCAGTAGGGATTATCTCTTGTGTGAGGCGCACACAGCTTCCGCAAGCGCGCGGAAGTTGATGGGCTTCGAGAAACAGCCACAAATTCCAAGCCGGGAAGCGCGCGAGAGAATTTCGCGATCGGAGTAGGCCGTGACGAGAAACGCGCGGCAATTCGGGTCGAATTGCTTGATCTGCTCCAGCACCGTCAACCCCTTCAGATACGGCATGTTGTAATCCAACACCACGGCATGCGGCTTGAATTGCTTGTACTGGTTCAGCGCATCTGTCGGGCTGTTCACGGACAAGGTTTCAAAGCCAATCTCGCTGAATTGCAGGCTCAGGAGCTCCAGAATGTTCGGCTCGTCGTCCACGAACATGATCCGCAACGCCGGTGGGTCGCCTCTCGTGGCTTTCGCAGTTGAAGCGTTGTTGGCTGCCTCGTTCATTATAGACCCGTGGTTTCTGCAGTTTCTGTGCCCAAACCCCGGCGGCCAGATTCATGCGAAAACAGCGTGCCCAACAGAACATCAGCCCTGAGAATGGGTGCCGTTTTTGTAAACGGGTGCGCGACAGCACCCGGTACGTCAACAAACCGTGGCCGGATTGAGAATCACGGCCCGGTCAGTTCAGGCAAGCTTGATCACCTCTTGAACCAGCTTCTCGATCCCGTCCGCAGCTTCCGCGATCCGGTTGGCCAGCATGTAGGCGGGAGTGCTGACCAATTTGCGTTCTTGATCCACCACAAACTCGGTGACCGGACACGCGACGTGCTTGGCCCCCATTTTCTCGATGTCCTTGGCGGTATTCTTGTCCGTCCCGATTGTGATTTGCGGATGTTCCGCCCCGAACATCTTCGCGCCGATCACCGGAGCGATGCAGATCACGCCGATGGGCTTTTTCGCGGCGTGAACCTCTTTTGCCAGACGCGCCACGTCAGGATTCACCGTGCACGCGGGCCCGGCAAAGGCGTAATCGCAGAGATTCTTCGCGGCACCGTAACCGCCCGGAAAGATCAGCGCGTCAATCTCGCTGGCTTTGACGCCGGCGACATCGCGAACCTTGCCGCGCGCAATCCGCGCCGATTCGGTCAGCACATTGCGCGCCTCGCCCTTGGATTCCTCGCCGGTCAGATGATTGATGACGTGGTGCTGCTTCGTATTCGGCGCCATGCACACCGCCTCCGCGCCGGCGCGGTCAATCGCCAGCAGCGTCAGCACGCTCTCGTGAATCTCGCTGCCGTCCATCACACCGCAGCCCGACAAAACGACGCCAATTCTCTTTGCCATACCTGCCTCCGTACCGGTATTCTACACGTTCGCTGTGGCAACTCAAACCAAGAACATCGCGCGACTGCTGCGCATCATGGCGCGCCTGCGCGGGCCGGACGGCTGCCCGTGGGATCGCGAGCAGACGCACCAATCCATCCGCCACAATCTCATCGAAGAATGTTACGAAGTGCTCGACGCGATGGACTCCGGCAACACCGCCGCCTTCCAGGAAGAACTCGGCGACCTGCTGATGCAAGTGGTCTTCCACGCGCAGATGGCCCGCGAAGCCGGTGATTTCGATTTCAATGCGGTGGCCGGCTCGATTGCCGACAAGCTCGTGCGGCGCCACCCGCACGTCTTCGGGCGCCAGCGGCTCAAGACCAGCGCGCAAGTGCTCCGGCAATGGGAAGCCATCAAGAAGACCGAAAAGAAATCCACGAGCATCGTCGCCGTCGAAGATCTGCCGCGACACTTACCGGCGTTGCTCAAAGCGGACAAAGTGCAGCGCAAAGTCGCGCGCGTCGGGTTCGACTGGAAACGCACGGGCGACGTTGTGGCGAAGGTCGAGGAAGAATTGCGGGAGTTGAAAGGCGCGCTCGCATCCGGCAGCCGCAAACAGTTTGAGGAGGAACTGGGTGATTTGCTCTTTGCCGCTGTCAATCTTGCACGTTACGAAAACTTGCAAGCGGAGGACTTACTGAACCGCACCATCGAGAAATTTACACGCCGATTTCAACAGATCGAGCGTGCCGTCCACAAGAGCGGTCGCCGTCTCGAAGATTGCGCGCTTGAAGAACTCGACGCGCTCTGGGAATCCACCAAGCACCAGCGCCGCAGCAAAAGGACCCGCCGTCCGGTCGGCGCGCCTTAGCTCACCGCACAGTGGTCGTGCTCGCACCGGCATTGTTCGGGCGTACAATTATGCGCGCACATCTCGCTGCAATAAACCAGATTGCCCTTGCGCACGCCTCGATCGAGGTCCACCGTGCAGTGGCAACTGGCGCACGCACATTTCATCCGCCGGGACGCGCTCGCTTGACGGCTCTGACGCTTCGTCTTCTTCATGTGACCTCCTACGGTTTCACCGGCAATGTAACGCAGTCCGCGTCGTCTGCAACCGGCTCGCGCCGCTTCACGCCGCCGCTGCGCCCCGGTACGCCCGCGGCACGCGAGCCGTCTTGGTAATCCCGCACAACACATCCCACGCGATGGTCTCCGCCCACTGCGCTACTTCGGTGGCAGTCACTTCGGCCTCGCCCTGTCGGCCAATGAAGACCACTTCGTCGCCGCAACTGACTGCGGGCGCTGCCGTCACGTCCACCATGAGCTGATCCATCGTCACCCGGCCCACCACGCGGCACCGCTTCCCGCCGATCAACACCTCGGCGTCGTCCGACAAATGACGCACAAACCCGTCGGCATACCCTGCCGCCACCGTCGCGATCTTCATCGGCCGCTTCGCCTTGAACGTCTGCCCGTAACTGATCGTCCGGCCCGCCGCCACATCTTTCACAAACGCCACCCGCGCCTTGAACGACAAAATCGGTTGAAGATCACCAGCTTCGCAGCCTGCCGGACAAATCCCGTACAACGCCAGTCCCGGCCGCACCATGCCCAGCGCCGCTTCCGGCAATGCCAACAGCGCCGCGCTGTTCGCCGCGTGGAGCAGGGGGATCGCCACACCGCTCGCCTCGACGCGTTTTGCCAGTCGCAGAAAAACATCCAACTCGCGCTTCGTTTCTGTCAGATTTTCGTCCGCCGATGGAAAATGCGTGTACAACGCCTCGATGTGCAAGGAACGCATCGCGGCCAACTGTTTGATCGGCTCGACCGCGTCCTCGTGCCAGAAACCGACGCGGCCCATGCCGGTGTCCACTTCCACCTGGACGTTGACGCTCTTCTCTTGGCGTCCGGCCTCCGCCTCGAACTCGCGCGCCTCCTCGATCGTCGAAATCGTGGGCGTGATGTTCTGTTCGACAATCTTCGGCACCTCGAACGGCAGTGCCGACCCCAACAGCAACACCGGCCAGCCGCCGCCACCGACCTGACGGAGCACGAGCGCCTCCGCCAGATTGGCCACCGCGAACGCGTCCACGCCGCACTGCATCAACACGCCGGCCACCTGCGGCAACCCGTGGCCGTACGCGTCGGCCTTCACCACCGCCATCAATTTCGTGTCCGGGCCGACGCGGCGACGGATTGCGCGCACGTTATGGCGCAACGCATCGAAGTCCACCTCCACCCAACAGCGATAATACGACTGCGGAATCATCGGCGTCGGAGCTTACCAGAAAAACGGTCGGAGGTGTAGCGGCGCTTCTGCGAAGCGCCCCGGTAAGAACTACCAGTGATACTCAATGTCGCGCAGCGGCTTGTCTTGGTGCTTCCAAATGTCTTCCGACTGTTTCGCCGGCGGGGCGTTCGTCTTTGTCATCGGCAACGGAGAGCCGGTCGGCGTACCGGTCTCCGACACCACCGGCGTCGGAAGCGTGCGCGGGGCCGGCATCGGTGGCAATCCGGACATCGGTTTCGTCAACGCATGCCGGAACAAACTTTCCGCCGTTGGCGCGTTGGCCGGTGTCGGCGGCGCGGCCGGTAACCCAAGTGTGGACCTGAACTCAGCCGTCTCCGCGTCCTCGGCTGCGGTCGGCTGTGGATAGAAATTTCCCAAACCATACACGCTCGGCATCTCGACGCGCGTCGGTTGTGAAGTCGCGACGTTGACCGTCGCCGGTGCGGGCAGCGGCGTGGCCACCAGACCCGGCGGCGCATTTGTCATGACGGTGATCGGAGCGGAAGGGGCCAGCGGCCTCGTATCCGGTTCTTCTGCCCCGGCTCCGATGCAGGTCGCCACAAGACCGAACGCCATCAATTCTCGCCACAACATTTTCACACCGACACCATACCGGAAATCAGTGACGCTGTCGAGTGAACCGCAAACGCCATCGTCGTGACCGGACGCTCCGGTGACCTGAAAGCCGAGCGAGGAACGAAACGCACCGATGAAGTTTTCGGTGCAACTGTTGAGGGGAGCCGTAACGGTGAGGATTTCGGTCTTCCGGGCGTTCCCGGCATCGGCGATGCTGCTCAGAACAGCCGTCCGTTCACCACCAACACACCAAGACACTGCGTGAGGGCGAGGATACACGCCAACACGGAGGACATTGACGGACGCTTCCGTTTCCGCCTTGCCGAGTCAGACGGAGCCGAGTCCGACGAGACGGCGTGATGCCGTATTCACGCCAAACGCGCCCACGATGCCTTAGGCGCAACTGATACGCGGCAGTGTAGTTTCTGACGCAACGCGGATTGACGGCTAACGCCCAGTCCGGCTAGACTGCCGCCGCTGAGGAGGTCAATGCCAACGAAGAACGCCGGTTGCCGGGGGTCGATGTAAAACGTCTACCAGTTTATGCATCCCGAGATTCGCCAGTTCATCGAGCAGAGCGAGTATTGCCAAGGAGCGTTGCGCGAACTCGCGACGATGTTGCCGGGCAGTGACACGGAACTCGACGAGTTGATTGGCGAGACGGTCACAGCAAGCGATCAACGCGGATTTGTGTTCGTGGTGATGGCGGCGCTGCTGACGGACCGGCCGGTGCAGGCGCGGCATTGATGCCGGATTTTTCGACGCTGGGATGCGTGGCGTGGCACATGCAAGGCGAGGTGGCCGACCATCTGGTCGAAGCTCAAAAGACCACCGCCATGCACCCGGAGTTACAGGCGACCGCCTTGTTGACCGCCGCCGCGTGGTGCCGGGAATACCGCAATGGCGTCCTACCGGCCGATCTGATTTCGCAGGCGCGCCTGTTGTCTCGATTGCTTCAGAAGGATGATCGGGGGATACGGGATATGTTGGTGGATCTGGCCGACCTGACACAGGACGCCGGGCTGACCAAGCTTCTGGACGGAGCCAAGCCTGAGCTCGCCCGAGACGGGCGTAAGATTTGGGAGCATTACCTCGACCTGTTTCGCGCCCCGATTTTGAATCAGGCGCCGACCGCGCCCCGCAACATGCTGGCGCGGGGATCGACTCTGCGCCGTGCGGTGCCGCGACTGAGCCGCAACGATCCTTGCCACTGCGGCAGCGGCAAGAAATACAAGAATTGCTGCATCGAGAAGGACCAGGAACGGCTCAAGCATTCTTCCGACGTGGCCGGCTTCACGCAGGAGGAAGTGGCCGCCGAGCCGGAACAGCATCTGACCGCCAAGCGATTGGGTACGACCGCGCCGCACCAACTCGTCCGGTTCGACCCGAAGAAAATTCCAGCGGATTTGATCGGGCCTTATCTGCACCGGCTTATCCTGTTTCACTTGTACGATCGCGTCGTGGAAGCGTTTGAGCAGCTTGGCTGTTCCGAAGAGTTGGAGGAAACCTGGCATCATGTGTTGTTCTTTGTGACGCGCGCCGGCCGCAGAGACCTCGCCGAGCGGTTGCTGAAGGTACAAACCGATCCGGTCACTCCCGAAAGGGAATTATGGCCCGGCACCCGGTTGTTGCTGGCGCAGGACGACCCAATCCGGTACCTGCAACTTCTCGAAGAGTTGGCGCTGGAGGCACTACAAACAGAAGACTCCAGAGACCTGCGAGGCTTTGCCATTGCGTTGTTGGATTCCAAGCTGCGGGCCTTGGGCATTTTCGTGGCGCGGAGCATGGTGCCGATCCTGGAGCAGAAAGATGCCACCGACCTGTTCGAAGAAATCCTGAAAATGCGCGACAAATTGAAGCTGTCGCCCGACGATCCGTACAGCGACATCTTCGACAAGCGATTCGCGGAAGACGAAACCGGGGACACGAAAGACGCGGAGGCGCTCCGCCACGCGCAACAGTTGCTCGAAGCCAAAGCCCACGAATTCCGGCGACTCAAAGTGTTGCTCATCGAGTCGCAGCAGGAAATCGCCCGCCACGAACAGCAGCGCCGCGCCCCCGCGCCCGCCGCGCCGGTCGCCCCGCCGCCGGCGCCGGGCGATGAAGCCGCGTTGCGGGAACTGCGACGCAAGGTGGAGGAATTGAAAACGGGCCTCAATGAGCGGCACCGCGAACGCAATCAGTTGCGCCGCGAATTGCAGCAGGCGTACGCCGATCTCGAAACGCTCCGGCAACAAGCCTCGCCGGCCACGGCCCACGAGGAATCCGAAGCGAACGCGCGCGAAGAGGCGCTGCTGCTGCCCGAAGAACCCGTCGGCAACCAGCCGGTCCGGCTCATCGAGTTTCCGCGTGATTTTGCCGGGATCCTGCGGCGCGTGCCCCCGGTCGTAGCACGCACGACATTAATCGCGCTCGGCCGCATCGCGTCCGGCGAAGCCGCCGCGTTCATGGGTTCGATTCGACTCAAAGACTGTGCGGGCGTTCTGCGGCGGCGCCTCGGTGAATACCGGCTGCTCTACCGGTTGCACCCCGACCGCGTCGAAGTCATTGATCTGATCCCCCGGTGCGACCTCGAACGCCGCATCAAAATCTTCATGGGCTAGAATCAAAAGGGAGGCGCGAAGAAGCGCACCGGCGCGCCTTGAGCGGGGCTTGGCGAGGCACGAACCATTCCTCCTTGTCGCGATTCTAATCCGGTCACCTTCCGCCGCCAAGCATTTCCACGACGCGGATCGCGTTCGTCTTGCGTCGGGAAGTTATGGATAGCGCTATCTATAACTCAGTTGATCGTGAGACGCGGTCATTCTGAGCGCGTCGAAGGAACGCGCTGCCAGATTCAGCCCGGCACGATGCACTGAGGAACATCGTTCGCGGGGGAGTTGACGATGCGGCTGACGGGATAGCGGAGCGGCGAGGGTAGCGGCGACACGATCTCGTGTCGTTTCGAGACCCGTAGGGCGTAGCGAATGGGAAAGAGCGGAGTCAATATTTCATCAACTCCGATGGGTATTGCTTCAAGAGCGGCAGAACGGGCGAGCAAGGCGGCGGCAAAAAAATGGAGAGTCGAGGTTGGAACTGCACCGCTCTACGCTGCAACTTCTACTTGCCCTCGACTCTCCACTGCAACCTAAGCCTCATTGCAGGAATAGCAACCGATAGTTTTGTGGCGGCTGGAAAACGGGCTGTGGGCAGTCTTGAGTGAGAAGGATACCTTGCGAATTCATTAGGTTTATTCGCGAATGAGTCTTACGTTACCGATGGTCTTAGCGAGTTGCTTCACTCCGACCAAGACGCGTAGCGACACACCAAGGCAGCCGAACGCAACATCGACCGTCGCTACTGCGGGGAGGAAACTTAGCAGACATGAGCAAAGCAGAACGCATCTTCCAGTTGGCTCAGGAGGGCGCAGACTCATATTGCATGTTCAACGCGAGGCGCGACGGAGCGGGCACCCTTTTCATCGATGAAGTCATCAATCATTTGAAGTTTCTCGTGATTGAGGAATTTGGCACCGGAGTGGTCAACCAATTCCTGAGCAAGGAAAATCGTCAATCAGTGGATTTTTGGCTGGAGGACGAGCAGACAATCATGGAGATGGAGTTTAATATCTTGAGTTCACCTCTTGTGCTGGAGAAGGAGATTTTCAAAGCGTTGCTGGCAAAAGAAGCAGGAAAGAACGTGCGGCATCTCATTCTGATCAGCGATCCCGGTTCCGCCCTGCTATCTCATGCTCCCACACCGGAGTCGGTCATAAATTGGGTGGAGCGACGACATCAAATTCGGGTGCAGATTTGGGAATTAAAAGAACGCGGCGACCGTGATCGAGAGGGAACGCCCCCCGCGAACAAATCGGAAATTTCTTCGGACGAATTTGCTGGTCGCTAGCGGCGATGTGATACAGCGTGGAGTGCTAATGAGGAAAAAAGTCATCATTTTCGGACTAGCCACAGATGTAACGCCAGATGATTACGATGGCAAAAAATATAGGTTCCCATTCGCGGTTGTTGAACCGACATTCTCTGGGTCATTTACTAATGAAGCGGTGATCAGTGAGCATTTCATGGTTGTCGAGGTCACAGGAGCGGTAAGGGACACATGGAAACTAACCGACGATGAATTGAAGAAAGTGATGTTTGCGTTAGGCGTGGACGGTTTACTTCCAAAGGTCAAAAATGAAACCGTAGCCGAAGAAGAGACGTTTGGTTTCTATTCAACGTCCGTACTTGGTAGTAAACGACCATACGATCCATCAAAAATTGGTGATCCCGAAGGCGCAGCTATTGCAGTCGAGGTTGAATAGCCCTTAATGCTTGGGTCTCTGTGATTGCCTCTTCCCCCAGTGGATCGCCTCATAGTTCGCAGCAAATTGCTTCGCGTTGGTAGGACGACGTTTTGAGCCCTTGCCGGCCTGTCTGTTCTCTGTCTTGCCAACTGGTTTGGTCTCCGCCTTTGCAACGGGTTTGACCTCTGCTTTGTCTGCTGATTTGGACTCTGCCTTGTCTGGTGGTTTGGTCTCTGCGTTACTCATGGCCTGTCCCCGGCTCATCTTAACCTACAAATGGCTGTCATACACGCCGTGTTCCAGTGGCAAACGCGCCTGTGTCGTTACAGGTGCAATTCACGCCAAGAAGAACAAGAACGTACCGAGTACGGTCTATCGAATGAAGAATTGCTCGTGCCTAACATCAAAGAACTCTTGGGAATCGAGAAGAAACGAATTCTGGAGAGCGCGAAGCGAAACATTCGAAAGAGCCGAGGTCGGAAACAGCAGGTTCTACCGTTTGAGACCGACTGAGTGTACCACAACTGACGAGGCTTGCGCCCGCAGCATTCCGCGATGTCCTTGATTGGCGGCCAGAGCCGTTGCCTTCAGGATCACGATCCGGTGGGGCAGGATGAGTCGGATGCGCTTCCGGTACCACGCGGTGCGGCGTTCGCGGGCCAGATCGTCTCGCCAAAGCCGGGCCGCAGTTCAGCTTTCACGCTGACGACTACGTTGTCTTCCGGTCGCCGATGCGTGCCAGCAGGTACAGAGCGGTGCCGGGGACGCCGATTAACAGGGCCAGCACGATGAAGATGCCGCTGCCTTCACCGCGCTTGCGGATGTCGGTAAATACCCAGATCGCCAACAGGACGTGGACAATGGCCAGCACGATCAGCAACGTTCCGAGGATGCAGCGGCCGGGATGATGCCATCTGTTCGGATGCTGGTATTGCATCCGACTATCAAACGGCATCATAGATTGCGGATTCATCGGTCCTCCGGGAGGTTGCAGCATCGGGCCCGGCTGCTGGTTGGATGGCTGGTCTCGTTCGGCAAGCTGATGGACTTGCTGTTCGAGCCGATCCAGACGTTGGGTGAGACCACGATCTTTTTCGTCTTCGGCCCGGGCGGTGGTGGGAATGCTGAAGATGCTCAGCCCAGCCAGGGCGAGCAGGGTACACAGCAAAACACGGATAGCTTTCATATTGGCGCTCCTACCGGTAAACCTAAGCCGCTTTCTGACTGCGGTCGAGAAGATTCCGGGTGGCGTGCCCGGACAGCCGAAGCGAAGCCGGAGCCGTGTTGCGATCACTCGAATCTGAGAGTCTGGGATTTCACGGGTGAGAGAATTTCTGGGAGTTGAAATTGGGCGCTGCATTGAGAGAGGCCGGTCACGGCCTCTCTTTCTTTTGTGAGCGATGCAGCGGGCTAGTCTGGCGGGCGGCCGTGCTCACGGCGCAGGGTGAGGATGTATTGTTGCAGGCGTTCGACTTCGTCGCTGATGTGTTTGAGCTTCAGCATCGCGCGGATGCGGATCTTCAGTTCGGTCACGTCGAACGGTTTGCCGATGAAGTCGTCGGCACCGGCCGCCATCGCTTCTTCCAGCCGGTCGCGCGTATTGAACGCCGTGACGATGATGACCGGGATGGTGCGCGCTTCGCGGTCGAGCCGCAACGCCTTGCAGAAGGTGATGCCGTCCAGCCGGGGCATGCGGATGTCGAGCAGGATCAAGTCCGGCTTGGACTTGAGAACGATGTCCATCGCCTCTTTGCCGTCATCGGCGGTAATGATCTTGTAGCCTTCGGGTGCAAGCAGCTCCAGTAACATGTCGCGGACGCGGACTTCATCGTCCACGACCAAAATCGTTGCGGGACTCGATTTGCTCATGCGCGCCTCCTTGTTTGCCGGCTCGCGCCCATCTTAGCGTCGGCGGGCCGGGACGCAACCGTTTTCTCAAGCCGCCACAGCGTAACGGGCGAGAAAACAGAGATTCTGCTGGCTTTTTGAATGTTCTTTTGGTCCAATGCGTCTCACTCGCGGGTCGCAGCCCGGTTAGGAGAAGCAGATGAAGGGACGAGGGCATTTGAAGGCTGGAATTCGATCTATACTCGCGATGGCTTTGCTGAGCACGACGGTGGCGCGCGCGCAGTTCACCACCGACTTTCAGACGAACACCATCAGCGTCGTTAGCAATTGGGTGGGCAACGGCCAGTACATCGTCGGCAGCAATACCTTCGCCAATGCGTTACGCATTATCAGCACTGGCGTGCTCTCCAATGGCAGCGGCATCGTCGGTTACACCACCGCTGCCAGCAATTGCACCGCCATCGTCACCGACGCCAACTCGACGTGGACAAACCGGTTCGACCTCTACATCGGCAATGAAGGCGTCAATGCCCGGCTCATGGCCACCAATGCCGGGCGGGTGTTCGACCGGAACGGCTTCATGGGATTCTTTCCCGCCGGCAGCAACGGCGTCGCGCTGATCAGCGGGGCGAATTCAGTCTGGCGGAACACGACCAATCTTTTCATCGGTTACCTTGCGTCCGGCCATCAACTCATCGTCTCTAACGGCGCCGTGGTGTCGGACTTGATCGGAATGGTCGGATCGAACGGCAACCGAAACGTCGCCACGGTTACCGGTGCCGGCTCGACCTGGAGCAATGGCGTCAGCCTCTCGGTCGGCTATGTCGGTTCGGAGAACCGGTTGATTGTGACCAACGCCGGCGTGGCGAGGAGCGGCTTCAGCTACATCGGCGCGGCCAACGTCAGCAGCAACAATCTCGCGACCGTTACCGGCAGCGGCTCGACGTGGCGCAACACCAATTCGGTCTTCGTCGGCTTCTTCGGGTCGTCGAACAAAGTCGCGGTCCTGAACAGCGGCGTCGTGAACGCCGTGACCAGCTACATTGGCGAGAACGCGATTGCCAGCAACAATGTGGCGCTGATTGCCGGCAGCGGCGCGGTGCTCAGCAACAGCATCAACTTGTTCGTTGGCTACGGCGGCGTCGGCAACGACCTGATGGTAACCAACGGCGGCAAGGCTACGAACCAAGCCGGTACAATTGGCTACACGAATTCGAGCGTCGATAACGTCGCGTTCATCGAGGGCACCGGCTCGGTGTGGAGTAACTCACAACTTCTCTACGTCGGTTATGTCGGGTCCGGCAACCAGTTGATCGTCTCCAACGGCGCCACCGTCTTCAGCGGCAACGGCTACGTCGGCTCCGACCGGCTCAGCAGCAACAACACAGCGACCGTCGTCGGCACCGGCGCGACGTGGAGCAGTACGAATCTGATCCAAGTTGGCTACGTTGGTTCATCCAACAAGCTCGTCGTCGCCAATGGCGGCCTCGTTCTGGTCAACGAAGTCCGCGTCGGGCTGGACCCGGTCAGCAGCAACAACCTTGCGGTGGTGACCGGCAACGGCGCGTTGCTTAACACCGGGAACACGATCATCGGCTACGGCGGATTCGGGAACCAGTTGATCGTCTCCAACGGGGCCGTCGTGCTCGATTTCATCGGCAACGTCGGTTACACCAACCAGAGTTCGCAGAACAGCGCGCTCGTGACCGGCATCGGCTCGGCGTGGAGCAATGTGACCACGACGTACGTCGGCTTCAAATCTCCGCTCAATGAACTCGTCGTCGCCAACGGCGGATTAGTGTATGACAACGAAGGCTACATTGGCGCGAATGCACCGGCCAGCAACAACTCCGCGCTGGTGACCGGCCCCGGCGCGGCTTGGGACAACGCGGCCAATTTATACATCGGTTACCTGACCGCCAGCAACCAGCTCACCATCGCCAGCGGCGGCCGGGTCTCCGACTCTGCCGGCACCATCGGCTTTACGAATCTCGGCCCGCGCAATGTCGCGCTGGTGACCGGCGCGGGTTCGGTTTGGAGCAATAGGCAGTACACTTACGTCGGCTACAACGGCGCATTCAATCAACTCATCGTATCCAACGGCGGCGTGGTGCGGAGCGGCGCCGGCTACATCGGCGCATTCAATCGTGCCAGCAACAATGTCGCCACCGTCACCGGCAGCGGCTCGATGTGGACGATGACCAATATTTTCTTTGTCGGCACATTGGCCGGCGGCAACTCGCTCGTGATCAGCAACGGCGGCACCGTGATCGCCAATAGTACCACTTATGTCGGCTACGACGCGGCCAGCGATCGCAACTCCGTTCTCGTGACCGGCATCGGCTCGCTGTGGCAGAATAATGATCTGTACGTCGGCTACGACGGAGCAAGCAACACCGTCACGATTGCCAACGGTGGACAAGGCACGATCTTCGACGGCTACAACTCGGACGTCTTCATGGGCTATAACCCCGGCAGCTTCAGCAACACGATCGTGGTCACCGGCTCGGGATCGCAATGGGTGGTGGCCAATCTCTACGTCGGCTATTCCAGCCGCAGCAACTCGCTCACCATCGCCAACGGCGGCAGCATTCAAGGTGTGTTGGGCTACGTCGGCTACACGACCGGCAGCAACAACACCGCACTCGTCGTCGGCGCCGGCTCGCAGTGGTGGAATTTGTACGGTGTCTATGTCGGCTCGGGCGGTTCTCGCAATTCGCTGGTCATCAGCAATGGCGGCGTGGTGTTCGGATCAGCTTTCGACAGCCGGGTGGGAAATGGCGGCGGCGTTAGCAATTCGGCGCTGATTGCGGACTCCGGCTCCGCTTGGAACAGTCCGAATGGTTTCAACGTCGGCGTCTCCTCGCGCGGAAACAGTGTGGTGATCAGCAACGGCGGCGCAGTGTTCGGCGGCTACTACACTTCCGACCTTGGCTATGCCGCCACGACCGGCGCCGATGGCAGCAACAACTTCGCCGTCATCACCGGCACCGGTTCGGTCTGGAGCAATGCCGGCACGTTCACCATCGGCGACGGCTCGCACAGCAACCGGCTCACTGTCGCGTTGCTCGGCAAGCTCACGGGCGCGAACGTCTTCGTCGGCAATCGCGGCGGCACCAATAATCTCCTGCGCCTCACCAACGGATTGGTCCAAGCCACGTTGCTCACCGTCAACACCAACAATTATCTGACCGGCTCCGGCACTGTCACCGGCACCGTTCTCAACAATGGCACCATTGACGCGAACATCAATGGCGCGACGCTCACATTCAACAACCTCATTAAAAATAATGGCGCGCTCCGCTCCAGCGGCGGCGGTATCATCGAGTTCTACGGCCCGGTGTTGAATGCCGGCACGACCAACTTTACCGGCGGCACGGCCATCTTCCACGCCGGCATCTTCTCTTCGACCGGCAGCACGAACAGTTGGATCTTTGCCGGCAGCGATCTGTGGGAAACCGGCACACGCTGGTCGCGTCTCGTACCGCCGTCGCCCGACGATTCGCTGGTGTTGATCACCAACGCCACGACCAAGACCGTCTCCGTGACCGCCAGCACATTTTCCACCGCGCCCAACAGCGTGAACAACTACAACATCGTGTTGAATGGTCCGGCCAACGTGACCAACACGCTGCGCATCGCCGACACGCCGGCGCCGTTCACCTCGATTTACTTCACCGCCGGTACGAACGCCATTCTCACCGTCAGCAATGCGACCATGCAGGTCGGCGCGTTCGGGACAGGTGCATTCACTGCCGGCGGCGAGTTGCGCGTCGAGGCAGGCAGTCAACTCGATACGACCGGCGTCGCCACATCCACCGTCGCCAACGCGACGGTCAGCGGTCTCTGGACTAACACCTTGCTGAACATTGCCGCGAATGGCCGGTTGATCGTCACCAACGGCGGTAAGATGTCCAATAGCGGCGACACCGTGATGGATTCCAACGTCGTCGCCTCGGTCACCGGCAGCAACTCGACTTTGAACACGGCCGGTTCCCTGGTGATTGGCAACACCGGCAACAACAACCGGTTCACCATCGACGGAACGAATGCCAACGTGAAAGCGGGCAGCTTGTCCATTGGCAACGGATCGAGCAATCAGGTGACCGTTGTCAACGGCGGCATCCTATTTACGCCAAACGGCACGACGCTGGGAGGCGGTGGCAGCAACAGTGTAATCACCATCTCCGGCAGCGGCTCAACCTGGACGAATAACAGCTCCCTCATCGTCGGCTACTTCGGCCCCGGCAATCAACTGGTCATCACCAATGGCGGCAAATTGGTCAACTTCGCGTTTTTCACCCAAATCGGTGCCAATACCGGCGCGAGCAACAACACCGTCACGGTCACCGGCACCAATTCGGTTTGGAATGAGGTCGGGTCGTTCCTCTTCTACGTTGGCGCGGGCGCGGGAGGGAATCGGCTGCTGATTGCCGATGGCGGTTCGATGACGGTGCCGATCGCTTACGTGGGTGCCAACTCGTTCAGCCCGAACAACACCGCGACGGTCACCGACCCGGGCTCGATTTGGAGTATCTTCTCGAGCTTCCTCGTCGGTGGTGGCGCGGGCAACCAGTTGATCGTCACCAACGGCGGCGCGGTTCTCTGCGGCGACGGCTACGTGGGCAGCGGTGCAGCCGGCAGCAACAATCTTGTCACCGTCACCGGCAGCAACTCGCTGTGGCGAATGACCGGCACGTTGTATGTCGGCGCTTCGGCGAACAGCAACCGGCTGGAAATTGCCGGCGGCTCGGTTCGAGCCGGCAGCGCGGTCATTGGACTTGACGGCACGAACAGCCTCATCCGTGTCAGCGGCGGCGCGCTATTCGTGACCAACGCCCCCGGCACCGCACCGCTCATCGTCAGCCAAAGCGGCGGCCCCGCGAGTCTCATTGTCAATGGCGGCTCGGTCACGGTGGACAAACTCATCGTTACCAACGGCGCCAACAGCATCTTCACCTTTAATGCCGGCACGATCAATAGCAAGTCGGCGTTCGTGACCAACGCCCAGCAATTCGTTGTCGGCAATGGCGCGAGCACAGCCACGTACCATCTGCTCGGAGGCACGCATTCCTTCAACAATGGACTCCGCGTTCGCAACGCCTCGTTCCTGACCGGCTGCGGCACGATCAACGGCACCGTCGTCATTGATGCCGGCGGCACGGTCATTGCCGATTGCAGCCCGCTGGTCTTTACCGGCAGCGTCACCAACAACGGCGTGATGCGCGCCATCAACGGCAGCATCATCGAATCGTACGGACCGGTCATCAACAACGGCGTAATCGTCGCGCTCGATGGCGGGACGAATTTCCATTCGGGGTTCATCAACAACGGCGCGGTCATCACCAGCAACAGCATTCCGCAAATCGTCTCCGTCACCGTGGCGGGTGCCGACGTGCAAATCAATTTCACCACGGGCGATTCCGCCCCGTATGTCGTCGAGTACAAGACGGAGCTGACCGACACGAGTTGGACGTTACTGACCAACATTACCGGCAACGGCGGCGTCATGACCGCGACCGACCCCGGCGCCGCCGCGCTTCCGCAGCGGTTTTACCGGGTGCGCCTAGCTGTGCCTTGAAAGCGTCGCGTTGCTTGACTTGGTGAAACTTTTCACCCAGAATTCGCGCTCGAACCGATGAGCGCTTGGAAAGTTGCCCTCTATTCTGCATTGATTCTGACTGCGTTGTGGTTTCTCTCGCCGTCACGTTCGGAAAAAGCGCCGGAGCCGGGAGTCATCGAAATCACGTACATGGGTGGCGGGCCGATCTCGGGCGAACTCGGCGACGCGGTGCGCGCGTTCGAGGAGATGAGCCGGCGGTCGCACGAGAAAGATTCCTCGAAGCCGGTTTACCGCATCATCAGCAGCCAGAACGCCTCGCAGAATCAAACGGAAGATCCCACGCGGTTTCTCGTCGGCGTGGCCGGTGGGATGCCGCCGGACGTGATTCGGTTTGACCGGTACGCGGTGACGGAGTGGGCGGCGCGCGGAGCGTTTGCGGATTTGTCGGGATTCATCGAGCGCGACAAGGCGAGCGGCGATCCCGAGGCGATTCGGGCGGAGGATTTCTACGATTCGTGTTGGGATGAAGTCGTGTATCGCGACCCGAAGACGGGGCGTACCGGGGTGTACGGCGTGCCGGAGAAGGTGGACAACCGGGCGTTCTTCTACAACAAAGATTTGCTCGCGCGCGCCGGTTACAACGAACCGCCGAAGAGTTGGGAAGAGTTGGAGGCGATGACGATCAAGCTCACCGAGCACGACGAGAAGGGGCGCATCAAGCGGCTCGGGTTCGCGCCGGGCGTGTCGGGCGGATCGTCGCAGGGGAATGCGTGGCTGTATTTGTACGGTTGGATGAACGGCGCGTCGTACATGAGTGCGGACGGCCGGACGTGCACGTTGAATCATCCGAAGGTCGTCGAAGCGCTCGCGTGGTTGACGCAACTGCACGACCGTCTCGGCGGCGCGTCGGATGTGAAAGCGTTTGAGTCGTCGTTTTTCCAGCAGGGCGACATCGATCCGTTTCTGCAAGGCAAGGTCGTGATGAAGATCGACGGGTTCTGGCAAATCACCGACCGGCTCGCGCAGTATGGGCGCAACGTGAACTGGGGCATCGCGCGGCCGCCGATTCCGCAGGCGATGGTGGATAGCGGCAGCAAGACGTGCACATGGGTGAGCGGTTGGTGTCACGCGATTCCGTCCACGGCGAAACACAAGGAAGGCGCGTGGGAGTTTCTGAAATTCCTGTCGGGCAAAACCGCGGCGGGAATCATGAACGAGAACCACCGGTTGGCGATGGAAAGTCAGGGACGAGTCTTCGTGCCGACGCAGAATGCCAACAAGAAGATCAACGAGTGGCTTTTCGAGAAATACGTTTACAGCAATCCCGGCATGGACCCGAAGATCGGCGCGGCGATCCGCGTGTTCAACGACTTGCTCGAAGGCCAACCGTACCGGCCCGTGACGCCGGTCGGTCAACTGATGTGGAATCAGCAGATCAATGCGACGGACAACGCGATTTTCCACAAGCTCAGTCCGAAGGAGGCGCTGGACCAAGCCACGTTGATCGTGCAGCGCGATCTCGACCGGATTTACAATCCACCGCCCAGCATCCCGGTCAATTGGAAGTATGTCTTCGTTCTCTACGGCGTGTTGCTCGTCGCGGCGGCGGTGGGCGTTTATTATTGGGACACGAAACCGGGATTGCGGTTGCTGTTCCGTAGGAGCGGCCTCCCGGCCGCGACCGGGCAAGGGGAGCGCGGCCGGGAGGCCGCTCCTACAAAGCCGGTCGCGGCCATTGAAGGGTTGCAGAGCAGTTACTTCCGGTCGCAATGGAAGGGCGGCTGGATTTGCGCGTTGCCGTGGATCGTTGGTTTCGTCGTGTTTACCGGCGGGCCGATTCTGTTTTCCATCGTCATCAGCTTCTGTCAGTTCGACATCTTGAATCCGGCGCGCTTTACCGGGCTGATTAACTATGTGTGGATGTTCACGAAAGACCCGTTGTTCTGGAAATCGTTGTGGAACACGTTGTACATGGTGCTCGGGATTCCTCTCGGCATGGCAATCAGCCTCGGCATCGCGCTTTTGTTGAACTTGAAGATTCGTGGCATCGCGGTGTGGCGGACGTTTTTCTATCTGCCGTCCATTGTGCCGGCGGTGGCGTCGAGCATTTTGTGGATTTGGATTTTCAATCCTAACGTCGGGTTGCTCAACAGCGCGCTGGCCTCCGTCGGTATTCACGGCCCGAATTGGCTGCAAAGCGAGAGCACGAGCAAGCCGGCATTGATCTTGATGGGATTGTGGGGCGCGGGCGGCGGGATGATCATCTGGCTGGCCGGGCTGAAAGGCATCAGTGAGAGCTACTACGAAGCGGCGGCGCTTGACGGCGCGAACACGTGGCAACAGTTCACTCGCGTCACGTTGCCGCTGCTGACGCCTTACATCTTCTTCAACCTCATCATGGGCTTGATCGGCACGTTTCAGATTTTCACGCAGGCGTTCATCATGACGCAGGGCGGGCCGGTGAATTCGACGCTGTTTTATGCATTCCATCTATTCAACAACGCCTTCCGGTACCTGCAAATGGGCTACGCCGCCGCGATGGCGTGGGTGCTGTTCATCATTGTGTTCGGGCTGACCGTTTTCCAACTGAAGTTGCAGGAGCGCTGGGTGCACTACGAGGAAGGATGAGCGAACAATCTCCAACACAACGCAGCGACTTGTATTACCGGCTGATCGAATTCAGCCGGGCGTCGTGGATTTACGCGCTGTTGCTCGGCGGCGCGGCGATTTTTGCGTGGCCGTTTCTGTGGATGGTCACGACTTCCGTGAAAATGGAGCGCGAGATGTTCGGCGAGAAGATTCATCTCATGCCGCAACGCCCCGTTCCGCGGGAAAACTCGCCGTACGTTGACACGCGATCTTTCAACGATGTGGAAGGGCAGCGCATGGAGGAATTGCTGCCTGCGCTCGAAAATCATCTACGGACGATGAATTATCCGTGGCCGGAAGAATTGGACAAGGAGAACACGCTCAAGCAGGCGGCCCGTGGCGCATTCAAGAAACTTCTGTACACCATGCCCGTCGACATGTGGAAGCTGCCGCACGACGAATTGGTGGCCGAAGCGACGAAACGAGTGGACGCCAGCGTGGTGCAGGAAACGATCGGCCAGATTCGGCGCGCGCTGTTATTGGGTCAGTTCCGGGCGCGCTCGTACGGCGTGCAGGAAGATCAACTCATCGCGGCGGAGTCGGCGGCGACAGCGTGGCAGGTCGGCGGTACCGGAAAAGCCAAGCTGGTGCAAGTGGACGACGCGCGCGACCCGCACGCTGAAGTCCGTTATGATTTTTCGAGCGGCGACACCGTGCTGTTGTCGCAGACGTTCACCACGAGTTTTCCGTTGGAGCGGGATTCTGTCGATCATCCGACGAAGGGGCTTTATCATCTGAAACTTTATCTGCGCAACGATGACACGTGGCATCAGATTACGATGTACATCGAAAAACTCGGCAAGAAATACAAGGCCGACCGGCCCTACGACCTTTCCGATTTCACGAACTGGGGCCTCGGCACGTGGCAGGAGCGCGGCCCGGACGATCTCACCAACAAGCGACGCGACTGGATGCTGCTGGAAGAAGTGGACAGCGGCCCCCAGTACGAGAAAGACCCGCACAAGATCAAAGTCACGCTTGAATTGAAAAAGAACTCGGCGCTCGGCGCGTGGCAGGCGAAGATCCATCGCAACTACGGACGGGCGCTCGAGTACATTCCATTCTGGCGTTACGTCGCGACCAGCACATTTCTTGTGGTGCTCAACCTCGTCGGCACGTTGTTCAGTTGTTCGCTGGTGGCCTACAGCTTCGCGCGGCTGCAGTGGCCGGGACGCAATTTCAGTTTTGCGTTGATGTTGGCGACGATGATGATCCCACCGCAGGTGACGATGATTCCGTACTTCCTCATCATCCGGTCGCTTGGCTGGTACAACACGCTGTATCCGTTGTGGGTCGGCAGTTTCTTTGCCGGCGCGTTCAACGTGTTCCTGCTCCGGCAATTCCTCAAAGGCATCCCGCGCGACCTCGAAGACGCCGCGAAGATTGACGGCTGCGGGTTCTGGCGTGTCTACTGGCACATCATGTTGCCGCTCGTGAAACCGACGCTGGCCGCCATCGCGATCTTCACGTTCATGGGTGTGTGGAACGATTTCATGGGGCCGCTGATCTATCTCACCGACCAACGGCTCTATCCGATCTCGCTCGGTCTGTTCGCGCTCAACGTGGAAGCGGCCGGGCTGGGTGCCAGCAGCATGGGCATCATGATGGCCGGCTCGCTGTTGATGACCGCGCCGGTCGTTGTCATCTTCTTCTTCGCGCAAAAGTATTTCATCCAAGGCGTCACCCTCACCGGCATGAAGGGATAGGGGGTGGGTCGAGTTCAGTGCTTCGCGCTTTACATTGGCCGGGGAATTCCTCAGGATGAGCGGCCATGAAAGCAGCACCGATAGCACCACCCAAACAAACTGTGCATTGGCAGAAGGCGCTCATGTGGCTGAGCATCGGTTTTCTCACCATCATCATCTTGACTTGGCTCGATGCCATCTTTGACTTCGCGCACTACATTTCCGGCTCTCCATTGCAGACGGAGAACGCGCGCGAAACCGCGATCAAGACTGTCATCATCCTGATGTTGTGGATTTTGTCCGCCTACAAGGTGTACCAGATCGTTTCCCGGCTCAGTTACCTCGAGAATTTCGTCCACCTCTGCGCTTGGTGCCGGCGCATCGAGAAGGACAACGAGTGGCTCAGTTTGGAGGAACATCTCTCCCGCAGCGGCGGCCAAACAGTTTCGCACGGCATCTGCCCCGAATGCGCGAAAAAGGTACGATCTTCCAGAGCATCCTGAATTGAACCGCCCATTTGTTCATTCACTGCGCTGACGTGCTCATCCGACCCTACCAACCAGCCGACCGGCAAGCGGTGCGCACCATCTGCTGTGACACGGCGGATGGCGGCGAGCCGGTGGAGAATTTCTTTCACGACCGGGAATTCATCGCCGACCTCGTGACCTGGTATTACACGGACTTCGAGCCGCAGTTCTCGTGGGTGGCGGAACACGAGGGGCAAGTGATTGGCTATCTCAATGGTTGTCTGGACAGCCGGCGGTTCACGCGCGTCGAGGCGTGGCGCATTGCTCCCGCAGCGATCGGGCGCGCCGTTTTGCGCGGCGCATTGTTCCGGCGCGAAACGTGGCGCTGGTTTCGGGCGATGGGGCGCACGTGGCGCAGCGGCAGCGCGCGGCGCGACGACGCGTTGCGTCTGTACCCGGCCCACTTGCACGTGAATGTGCGCAGCGGATTTCGCGGCGAACGCGTGGGCGAGCGGTTGGTCGGGAAGTTTTTCGATCAGGTGAAAGCGGCGCGGTTGCCGGGCATCCACGCGTCGGTGCGTGGCGACAATGCGCCGGGCTGCCGGTTTTTTGAACGGATGGGCTTTACAGAAGTGGCGCGGTACCGGATGATTCTGCCCAAGAACGATAGTTGGTTGAATACACACATGGTCATTTATGGCAAGACGATGTAACAGCAGATTTCGCGTGCTGGTGGCGATCGCGTGGTGCCTGTTCGCGGCGACGACCGGCGTGATGGGGCAGGGAACGCGACTGCCGGAGATCAAGCTGGCTCCGCAAGATCGCCTTCTCATTCTCGCGCCGCATCCCGATGACGAAGTGCTGGGCTGCGGCGGTGTCATCCAGCAAGCTCTGGACATGAAGCTGCCGGTGCGCGTCGTGTTCCTGACCTACGGCGACGCGAACGAATGGTCATTTCTGGTGTACCGGAAACATCCCGTGTTCCTGCCGGGATCCGTCCGACTGATGGGACAGGTCCGGCACGATGAGGCGTTGGCGGCGGCGAAAATTCTCGGCGTCCCTGCGGAGGCGCTGGCGTTTCTCGGTTACCCCGATTTCGGCACAATGCGCATCTGGCGCGAGCATTGGAACACCGAGGAAGCGTTTCGCAGTACGTTGACGCGGGTCAAGGCGGTGCCCTACGCCAACGCGTTTCGTCCCGGCGCCCCGTACAAGGGCGAGGACGTCGTGCAGGATTTGACGACGCTGCTGCGCGAGTTTCGGCCCACAAAAATTTTCGTCTCGCATCCTGCCGACCACAACGGCGACCACCGGGCGCTCTACCTCTTCACGCGCGTGACACTCTGGAATCTGGCCGGCGAAATGCAGCCCGAAGTTTATCCCTACCTGATTCACTTTGCGAAGTGGCCGGTGCCGCGCGGCTATCATCCTGAGAAATCGCTCGCGCCGCCCCCGCAACTGAAAGACGGGCCCGGCTGGCAGACGTTCGCGTTGACCGCCGAACAGATCAACCGCAAGTACGCCGCCTTGCGCGCGCACCGTTCGCAGTTTGCCTACAGCGGCAAGTATCTCCAATCATTCGTCTGCGCCAACGAACTCTTTGGCGACTACGAACCGGTCGTGCTGCGCACCAACACGCCGACAAGTTCCGTGCTGGAGAGCGGCGCCGCCCGCGCTGCCGAATCTTCCGAAACGTTGACCGAAACCGAACAGGCGGCATTCGTCGGCGTCGAGCAGGAATACGTGCGACTGGAACAGAGCAATCTCGTATTCTCCGTCAAGTTGTCCCGGCCCCTGGCGCGCGAAGTCGAAGCGTCGCTCTCCATTTGCGGCTATCGAACCGACCGGCCATTCGGACAGATGCCGAAACTCCATGTCCGCATCGGCGAGACCGGTTACACCGTTTCCAATCAAGACCGCAAACTGCCGCGCCAGACCGTCGAAGTCACCCGGACCGACAAGGAGATGACCATCCGCGTGCCGCTCGATGCGCTCGGCGACCCGCAACGCGTGCTGACCAGCGCCCGCACGCTGCTGGCCGACGTGTCATTGGACTGGGCCGCCTGGCGAATTCTGGAATTGCCGGCTAACCGGTAACCTTCCGGTACTCCGGCTCGCGCAAATAGATCGGCTCGAGCGGCAGGTTCTCCGCGCGCAACAACGCGGCGCTAGGAAACACCGGCCGCTCGCACAGCGAGGCAAATCCTCCGAACGTCTCGCGCAATATGTCCCGGTAGCGTTCGATCTCCGCGCTCACGAACCAGACCGGGTTGTGCAACTCAATGGCTTCGAGCGACCCGAGCCGGCAATCGCCCGTGCGGCGGCCTTGCCGGTCGTACATCGCGAAATACACCTCCTCGCGCCGGCCATCGGCCAGCACGCACATCTGCGGACAATCCCGCGGCATCGTCGGCAACGCCCGCAACGCAATCGCGTCGAAGCTGCACGCCGGCAACACCGGCACACCGCCCGGCATCGCCAGCCCTTTCGCTGCCGCGATACCGGCCCGAATCCCGGTAAACGAACCAGGCCCGACGCCCACGACAATTTGATCGAATTGTAGCCGCGAGCCTGCTCGCGGCCCCCCGCGAACAGGGTTCGCGGCTACAATCGCAAGCGCGGAAAACAACTCGCCACGCTCGAACGCGATTTCCCGGTCGGCTAACGCGACCGACCCGCAAGTCGTGGAAGTGTCAATGGCCAGCGTGATCATGCGGCGGAAGTATGGAGGCAACACAATCTGGGCGTCAAGCAGGCGGTGGCCGAAGTTGATACGCGGGTGCTAACGGTCAAAGTGAGCGACGCGGCGAAGCCGCGTTCGCTTCACTGGATGGTTGGGCGTGTCTTTGGAATTTCTTCCGATAGTAACTGACGACCAAAAATCCTGGAATCAGCCCGATACAGATGGCGAATAAAAAAAAGACAGGAATGATTGCCATAGCGTGAACCTTCCCGGAATCCCATTCCGAAGGCTTGAACAAAGTATGACCGCAAAAAGTGAAAATGAAGATCAAGCCAGCACCTGCGGCTGACAAATGTGCTAGATACCAGCACGGTATGCGCTGACGCCAACGAGCAAACCGGCAGCCAAGACTTGCCAAGTAGGCTGCTGTCGCTGCAATGAGAAGAACGCCAATCAATACTTCCATGGCATCACTCAAGCCCAACATTAGTATTCAGCCATACTAAATGGACAAAGTCAAAATGATTGCATCGACGGGAGGGCTTGCAGACGCCAAGCGTTGCGCGGATTTTCCCGGCACATATCGCTCCGGCAAAAGCCACACTGAGTGTGGGTTTGCTTCGCAGGTCTCGTCGGACTCGGCTTCGCAGGATGATATTTGCAGTCAAGAGAGACGCTCGATGTTCCGGGTGTTCTCGTCCACGATACTCATGCGAATTCTCTGCGTGTTTGCCGGTAGGAGCGGCTCGGCGCGTTCCGCCCATTCGATGACGGTCACGCCGGGGCCGGCAAGATAATCTTCGATGCCGATGTTTACGGCTTCGGCAACCTTGTCGAGCCGGTAAAGGTCAACGTGCACCAGCGGCAAGCGTCCGCCCCGGTACTCATGGATGAGCGTGAAGGTCGGACTGGTGACTTCCTGCGTGACGCCAAGCCCGGCGGCAATGCCTTTGACGAGACAGGTCTTACCGGCGCCGAGGTCGCCGGTCAGAGCGATGACGTCGCCGTCCCGAAGTTCGCTGGCGAGTTGCCGGCCAAAGCCCATCGTCTCAGCGGCGCTGTGTGAAATGGTCATAGCCTCTGAACCTCAGGAACTGTTTCCTGCCATTGTGGCCGATGAACGCGACGGTGCCGGGAGCGCGGACGACCCGGCCGATCTCGGTGAGAGGCAGCTTGAATTTTTTTCGCCATTTCGTCCGCAATGCCGTCACATCGCGCGGGTCGATGGTGAACAGTAATTCGAAATCCTCGCCGTCGTAGAGCGCGGCATGAACGGTCCCACGCGCAGGGATTTCAGTCCCGTAGAGTTCGACACCGATGCCGGGCCTCAGAAGATGATAGATGTCGATGCCGAGACCATCGCTTAAATCAATCATCGCATGGATGTTGAAGCGCGCAGCCAGCCAGCGTGCCTCGGCAATGCGCGGGGTGAACGTAAGATGTTTGCCGGCCAGTGAACCGCCAAGCGTGCCGGTGACGAAGACGGAGTCGCCGATCTTCGAGCCGGTGCGCAAGACCGGATGCGCCGCTTCGCCCAACATCGTGACGACGACGAATTGCTCGTGCTTCACGTGCGTGGTGTCGCCGCCAACGATCCGGCAACCGAACTTGCGCGCAGCGGCGTGCATACCGGCATAGAGTTGTTCGACGTACCGGACAGGCGCGCTTACTCGCAGTCCGATGCTGACGACGGCCCAACGGGGCCGGCCACCCATTGCGGCGATGTCGCTGAGGTTGCGAGCCATCGCTTTCCAGCCGACTTGGCGCGGCGGCGTGTTACGACGAAAATGAATGCCTTCGACGACCGGGTCACACGTCAGCAGCAGGCGGCCCGGCAAGACGGCGCAATCGTCGCCGGCCAGTGGAATGTGTTTGCTGAGTTTCTTAATCAGGCCGAACTCACCGATGTCGGAAATAGTCTTCATGATTGGGCGCGAATGTACATGAGCATGGCGACGTTAGTGGCGTTGAACAGCGCGTGCATAATGATGGGCGTCAGCAACGAGCCGGTAAATTCATACGCCAGCGCCAGGCCGATCGCGAGTGCGAAAAGTGGGCCGGTGGACGGCGCATGAAAATGAATCAGGGCGAACGCACCGGACACGACGACGAGCGCCCGCCCGGTGCCCCAACATTGCTTGAGCGCCGGGTAGGCGAAACCCCGGAAGAAGAATTCTTCAGCCACCGGTGCGACCACAACGGCAAACGCGATGAGCAACCCGCGCGCGAGCGCGGAATCGGACGCCACGAGCAACTCGGCGACCGGTTGCGGGGTCGGTTCAATCCCGACGACCTGACACAGTTTGGCGTACGCAGCGAAAACGATGGCCAGCGGTGGAAGAATGGCGAGGTAGAAAATCAGACCGGAGACAACAGCGCCGGGCGATGAACGCGGCTGCAGGCCGAACGTCTGTGGCACGCTCAGGTTGCGGCGGTGAAAGTAGCTGAGGAAGCCGGCAAGGATGACGACGTACAGGAGCATCTGGCCGATCATCTGAAGGGAGATTTCATCCTCTTCGCTCAAGTGCAGGCGATGCGCAACGAGCCCCAGCGTCCCGGCGGTGACGGCCAGTGCTGCGATGATGGCCAGCGTGGCCGTGCCGAGTTCACGCAGTCCCCACGGTTTCGGCTGCACTTTGAAGAGGACGGATTCGCCGGTGGTTGAGGAGCGGTGGGTGCGAGCCAGCCGGTAAAGCAAGTAGAGATCGCACGCCAGCCCCAGCAGAAAAAGCATACTGGCGGCGACGGCGAGCGTGGGGTAGCGTTGCAGCAATTCGGCCTC
>JBGQCJ010000022.1:0-42336 GCA_041495285.1 Verrucomicrobiia bacterium | reverse complement strand
GCGGCCGCTGCCACGGCGACACGAAGTTAATGGCTGAGTACAAACTGCCGGGCGACATCGTGGCGAAATACAAGTCGAGTTATCACGCGTACATGGTCTTCGAGAAAGGCGATCTGAGCGCGCCAACCTGCGTTACGTGTCACGGCAGCCACGGCGCGACGCCACCCGGCACGAAGCAGGTCGGCGAAGTCTGCGGCAAATGCCACGGCCGGCAGCGCGAACTCTTCGAGAAAAGTCCGCACGCCGAGGTCGCCAAGGCAGGCGCGTTCAGCGAATGCATCAGTTGTCACGGCAACCACGCGATCCAGAAAGCGTCAGTCGAGTTGTTCGCGACGAGCTGCGTGCAATGTCACGCCAACGATCCGAAGCAGTTGGTCGTGCGCGACTCAACGGCGACGTTGATCCGGCGGGCGCAAGAAGACTACACGCGCGCCACGGAGAAAGTTCACGACGCGACCGTTCGCGGTCTCGCCACCGACGACGAGCAATTGCTGCTGCAAGAAGCCAAGACGCAGGTGACGCAACTCGAAGCGATGCAGCACACTCTGGACTTTGAAACGTTGAAGCCGGTCGCGGCCCGGGCGGATGAGATCACGAAGCAAACGTTCGCGGACATCAACGTCCTCGAACGGTTCGAGCAGTGGAAACGGCAGTCGCTGATTCCGATCTGGTTGTTTCTCGGCGCGATGGCCGTGCTATTCTGGTTGCGGCGCAAACAATTGCCATGAACACCGACAAACCCATCTCCCGCCGGACGTTCCTCGACTGGTTGATCGCCGGTGGCCTGACCGCGTGGGCGGTCGGCTTCGTCGCGCCGGTCATGAGTTATATCTGGCCCGCGCAGCGGCGTGGGCCAAGCGTCCAAACCGTCTCCGCCGGCAAGGAAGCTGATTTCGCCGACTGGCAAACCAAGATCGTCGCCCTGGCCGGGCACGCGGTCATTGTGGTGCGCACACCGCAGGGGTTCCGGGCGTTCTCGGCAATCTGCACGCATCTGGGTTGCATCGTCGGCTGGGATGCCGGCCGCAAACAAATCGCCTGCCCGTGTCATGCCGGATTCTTCGACGTCAACGGCAAGCCCGTGGCCGGACCGCCGCCGAAACCACTGACCGAACACGGGGTGGCCGTGGTGAACGGGGAAGTGTTGGTGAAATCGGCATGAACCTGTACCCCAAAATTCGCGCGTGGCTGAACGAGCGGTACGATGTTGCCGTCGTCGAGAAGTTCGCGGACGAGCAGACGCACAAGCCGCTGCCGAAGGAGACCGGGTTCTGGCACACGTTCGGGAGCTTGTCGCTGTTTCTGTTTCTGAACCAGGTCGTCACCGGTATCCTGCTGATGATTTATTACCGGCCGACGACCAATACCGCGTTCGAGAGCATCCGGTTCATCATGACCAAGGCGCACTTCGGCTGGTTGATTCGCGGGTTGCACGCGTGGGGCGCGACGTTGATGGTGCTGTGCGTGCTGATCCACATGATCCGCACGTTCTTCATGGGCGCTTACAAAAAGCCGCGCGAGCTGACGTGGGTGCTCGGCGTGTTCATTTTCGGTTGCACGGTCACGTTCGGATTCACCGGGTACTTGTTGCCGTGGAATCAGCTTTCGTATTGGGCCACGACCGTCGGCACGGAGATTACCGGCGCCATCCCGGTGTTGGGCAATTACGTGAAACTCCTGTTGCGCGGCGGCGAAGGCGTGACCGGCGAGACGCTGGCCCGGTTTTACGTGTTGCACGTCGTCGTGCTGCCGTGGGTGTTGACGATGCTGATTGCCACGCACCTATTCCTGATGCGCGTGCAGGGTTTGGCGACGATGGAACGTGTCGGCGAAGAGAAACCGATCGACAAGAAGAGCGGCATCCCATTCTTCCCGCATCACGTTCTGAAGGAAGGCGTGATTTTCTGTCTGTTGATCGGCGCCTTGGTGACACTCATCGTGCTCTGGCCGGTTGAACTCGGCGAGAAGGCCGATCCGTTCGTCACGCCGGAAGGCATCAAGCCCGAATGGTATTTTCTCTCGACGTATCAGCTGTTGAAATACTTCCCGAAGCTGCTCGGCATTCTCGTGTCGTTCATCCCGCCGCTGGTGTTGTTGTTTTGGCCGTTCCTCGACCGGAGTCCCGAACGTCATCCCAAGAAACGTCCGATTGCGGTTGGCATTGGCATCGCCGCACTCGTGTTGGCGATTGCGTTCGGCGTGGTCGGCCATTTCTCCGAAAGCAAAGTCACGTTCCGCGGCAAGACCTATCACATCGACATCTACGGCGTGCCGCATCGTGCCCAGTCGCCCCCGCCGCACTGAAGAGGTCCAGCGGAATGGGCGTGACTTGAGCGGTCGCCCGGTCTAGCATTGCCGGCCAGTTGCAGCGCCAGACGGGGTCGGACAGGTTTCGGGTGCATGAAACAACTACTCTTCGATGATTTGGTGCGGCTGCCGATCGTGCAGTACTACGAGGCGGCTTTTCGCAAGGCGACCGGGGTGACGCTGAAGGTTGTTCCACCGACGCCGACCGGGAGATGTGCGGAACCCCGATGCTCAGAGAATCCATTTTGTGCCTTGGTGTCCCGCGGGGCGTCGAGCTGCGAGGCGTGCCGGCAGGTGGAGGAGCGCGTGCAACGCAGCGCCGCTCAGAAGCTCGCTCCGCAACAGATTCATTGCTTTGCCGGTCTCACGATTGTCGCGGTGCCGGTGGTGCTCGGCGGCCGGCACGTCGCGACGCTACTCAGCGGACAGGTGTTTCGGCGCGAGCCGACCGAGCGGGATTTTGCCATCGTCGCCAAGATGCTCGACGGCGGGGCGAATGGCGACTGGTTGAAGAAGGCGCGCCGGGCGTACTTCGAGACACCGGTCGTTACCGCGGAACGCTTCCAGGCGATCATCGAATTGGTCAAAGTCTTCGCGCAGTACCTGGCCGACTCGGCCAGCCGTCACGCGATTGCCTGTTCCTCTGAAGATCCGAGCGCTGTGGCCGACGCGAAAAAGTTTGTGCAATCCCACGTCGAAGAGCCGGTGACACTGGGGCAAGTGGCGCAACACGTCCACGTCAGTCCGTTCCATTTCTGCAAACTTTTCAAGAAGGCGACCGGCATGACGCTCACCGAGTACGTGGCGCGCGTCCGCGTGGAAAAGGCTAAGACCTTGCTAGTCGATCCGTCGCTGCGGATCAGCGAGGTGGTGTTCGCGGCGGGGTTTGGTTCGATTCCGCGATTCAACAGCGTCTTTAAACGCTACGTTGGCATGCCGCCCACCGAATACCGGGCGACCCTGCGGACGCCGTTGGCCGTCTGAGCCGCCGGCCAAAATCCGAGAAGAGTTTGCCAACCGGCAAGTAGCCGGTGTATAAGCCGGTTTGTTAGAAACCTGACAACCAGTTCGGAGAGGAGAACTATGAACCGAATCCGTTTGTTCAGCACACTGGCCGGCATCGCGGCGATCTCGACTGTCGTGTCGATCGCACTCGCGGATACCGGCGAGAAACCGGCCAAGAAGAAACGCACGGGCGCGGAGTTGTATGCGATCAACTGTAACCGTTGCCATGCCGAGCGTTATCCCACCGAGCGCACCGACGCGCAGTGGAAAACGATCATGTTGCACATGCGGGTGCGTGCCCAGCTTCCCGCCGACGACACGAAAGCGATTGTGAAGTATTTGCAGGAGAACAACTGAGCGCGAGGAGATTTCCAGCATGAAAACATCAATCCGATGGCTTGTCGTCGCACTGATTTTGTCACTGGCCCCCGGCGCATGGCTGAAGCAGGCCGCTGCCGTCACGGACCAGGAGTTCCGCGCATTGCAACAGCAGATGCAGCAGCAGGCGGGTGAGATTCAGGACTTGAAGAAGGGACGCGCCGAGGACCAGCAGGAAATTCAGCGCTTGAAGGAAAAAATGGGCGCGACGGATCAGAAGGCCGAGGAAGCGCAGAAGACCGCGACGGAAACCGCCGCGAAGGTGCAGCCCGTGGGGCCGGTGCCCAGCGAGGAAGCCGCCGCCACGCGCAACCTGACGATCTCAGGATTCGCCGATGTGCAGTATCAGAAGAATGAAGGCGAACACGGCAGTTTCTTCCTGGCGCACTTCAATCCGGTCCTGCTGTTCCGCGCCGGCGACAAGGTGCTGGCCGAGGCCGAAATGGAGATGGGAGTGACCCCGGAGGGCGGCACGGAGATGAATCTCGAGTACGCGCAGATTGACTACCTGTTCAACGATTATGTCACATTTATCGCCGGTCGCTTTACGCTGCCGATCGGCGTGGTCCGCGAGAAACTCGACGCTATGTGGATCAACAAACTGCCGATCCAGCCCTTACCGGAAGCCGACGCGACGGCAATCCTCCCCGAGAACGACATCGGCGTGCAAGCGCGCGGTGCGCTGCATGTGTGCGATCCGGTGGTGCTGACCTACTCGCTCTATCTCGTCAACGGGCCGGGCGACGACGGCGCCGGCGGTGTTGTGTTTGACAAGGGTGTGGACTCCAACAAAGACCCGAGTTGGGGCGGTCGCCTCGCGCTCTTCTACCCTTGGGAAGCCTCCCACGATATCGAAGTCGGCGTGTCCGGTCAGACCGGGCCGTGGAGCGACGACGGTGAACTGCTTTGGTCCGCCTTCGCCTTGGACGGCGCGTTGCATCTGACCCAGTACGCCGAGTTCCGGGGCGAATACATCAAGACTTGGCAGGAAACCGCCGGTGGCCCGACCATGGATCGTGACGGCTGGTGGGTGCAGGCCGCCTACAAGCTGGCGGGGCTGAACCTCGAGCTGCCGATGGTCAATAACCTCGAAGCGGTCTTCCGCTACAGCGGTGTGAGTCTGCCGACGGGCCACGCCAATCAGTACGCGCTTGGCCTGATCTACCACGTCACCAACACGCTGCTAGTGAAAGGCGCGTACGCCTTCGGCCAAAGCAACACGGTGGATGCCGACGGCAACAGCCTTGACCGGAACCAGCTCACCCTGCAATTCGTGTACGGGTTCTAATGGACGTATGGTAATCGCATGAAACGACAGACTATCACCGCAATCATTGCCGCCGCGCTCGCCCTCACCGGAGCGAGCGCGGTGCGCGCCGCTGACGAACCACTCGACGCGGAAACCAAAGCCCGCGTCGAAAAATTTGAGAAGGGCGCGGCGACTGTCGACGTGTCGAAGTATCCCGACGGCATCAAGGACAACTATCAGGTGTTCTCGGAAAAGTGCACCCAATGTCACAAGCTGAGCCGTCCGATCAACTGCGACTATGTGTTACCGGCCGAATGGGAGCGTTACGTCAAACGCATGATGCACAAACCCGGCTCCGGCATCAACGCCACCGAGGGCAAGAAGATCTTCGACTTCCTCGTGTACGACTCCAGCGTCCGCAAGAAGGCGCTCTTCGACGAGAAGCTGGCGAAAGCGACGCCCGAGGAGAAAAAGGCAGCCGAGGACAAGGTCAAAGAAATCACGGACAAGTACGCCGGGAAGTAGTCCTCGCATGCGTTGGTTGCTGGCCACTTGCGTCGCCACTCTACTGGGGGCCGGCTGCGGACAGACCGAGTACGCGCCCGCGCCCTCCAAAGGGAGGATACAGCACACGGCCAAACCACTGGCTGATCCCGTCCAGCTTGGCCAGCAACTTTTCGCCCGGTGCGGCTGCGCAATGTGCCACGGTCCGGACGGCAAATCCGGGATTGAGAACCTCAACGCCAAAACTAACGAGAAAGTCCCACCGGTGATCTATGTCGCCGAAGGCTACAAGCCGGACGAGTTGAAGCAGTTCATCCGCCGCGGCCAGCCCAACATAGACAAGATGCGCGCCGATGGGCCGATCCCGCCGTTACGCATGCCCAGCTACGCCGGTTGGCTCACCGACGCCCAACTCGACGCACTTCAAAAATACCTGTTCAGTCTGCACCCCGTAGGCGAGGAGGAAAAATTCTGACGTGGCGTTTCGACCAGCCAGATTAATTCCGTGGTTCATGTGGATGCTGCTCGTCACCGCGGCAACAGTGGTGCTCGGCCTCACGTGGCTTCGGCCACCGGTATGTCAGCCGCTGGCGTTCAGCCATGCCCAGCATGAAAAAATGGCGTGCGTGATGTGCCATGCCGGCGTCGAGTCGCGCGCCCGTGCCGGCCTACCGGACATCGGCACGTGCGTGCGCTGCCACGCCACACCGCCGGTGAAATCAGCCGCGGACATCGCCGCTTGGAACGACACCGTCCAAACCCGGCACATCGTCTGGCAGCGGCTCCGGCCCGTGGCCGATCACGTGTACTTCTCGCACCGGCGTCACGTTGACATCGGCGAACTCCAATGCGCCACCTGCCACGGCGACATTGCCACGCTCACCACACCGCCGCCGCACGCGCTCAAACCGATTTCGATGGTCAACTGTCTGGCGTGCCACGAGGAACAGCACGTACTCAACGATTGCGCGAGGTGTCACAAATGAGCGACGCCGCTGACAAATCGTTGCGCGTCAATCGCCGCGACTTCCTCAAGTTTGCCGTCTTTACGGGTGCCGGCATCACGCTCGGCAAGCATCTCCGCGACTACGCGCTGAAGTACGAATCATTCCGGGAAAGCTGGGGCGAAGGACTGGGCATCGAGGCGTGGAAGCTCTCCGTTTGCCGGCAATGTCCGGCTGCCTGCGGACTGCGCGTGCGGCTCGTGGACGGCGACGTCAAGAAACTCGACGGCAATTTGCTTTGCCCAATCGCCCGCGGCACGACCTGCCCGAAAGGTCAGGCCGGCTTGCAAGCGCTCTACGATCCCAACCGGCTGCTCGGCCCGGTCAAGCGCGTCGGCAAACGGGGCGAGGGCCAGTGGGAACGGATCAGTTGGGATGCGGCGCTTGCCGAAGTGCAATCGAAGTTGACCGCGCGGCGGACGCAGGGCAACCCGCAGGCGCTGGCGTGGATTGCCGAGCGCAACGACGCCACACAGGGCCAGCTCATTCGCCGGTTTATGCAGGCTTACGGCAGTCCGAACCTGTTTGAGTTTGTGGACCTGCGCGACGAAGCAGCCCGCGCGGCGGCGACTTTTTGCCAGGGCATCGAGGAGTTTCCCGGGTACGACCTGGAGCGCGCGAACTACATCCTGTCGTTCGGCACGCCGCTGCTGGAGTCGTGGTTGTCGCCGACCTGGCTGGCCCGGCAATACGGGCATCTGCATCGCGGCCGGAAAGAACACCGCGGACGGTTCGTGCAGATCGAGTCGCGCCTCTCGCCTACGGCCATCAAGGCCGACGAATGGATTCCCGCGAACCCCGGCACCACAGCCGCGCTGGCCCTGGCCATCGCGCACGTGCTCATCCGCGAAGACCTTTACGACCGCGCGTTTGTCGAGCAACGCGCCTTCGGGTTCGCCGACTGGATCGATGCTGCGGGCAAGGAACACGAAGGTTTCCGCACGCTGGTGCTGCGCGACTTTGCGCCCGACGACGTAATGAAGCTGACCGGCGTGCCAGTCACGACCATCCTGCGGCTGTCGCGCGAACTGGCGACGCAGAAACCCGCGGTGGCCATCGGCGAACAAGTGCCGCTTTCCGGCGGCGTTGCGCTGGCGTGGGCGGTGCATGCGCTCAATGCGCTCAATGGCATGGTGGATCGTGAAGGCGGCGTGCTGATGCAGCGCCCGTTGCCGCTAAAACCGTTGCCGGACCTGGCGCGCTTGGAGACGGCCCAGCCGTTGGTCGCAACCGCCGCTTCGATCCCCGGTCTGGCCGACGCCATCGCGGCGGGCAAACCGTATCCGGTACAAGCGCTCTTCGTTTCGAGCAGCCGATTTTTCGCGGTCGCGCCGGAGTCCGATAGATTTTTCCGCGCGGCCGAGAAGATTCCGTTCATCGTCAGTTTTTCCAGCGCGCTCGACGACAGCGCGGCGTTTGCCGATCTGATTTTGCCCGATCACTCGCCGCTGGAGAAATGGCAGGACGTTGTGCCGCTGCCGGTCAACGGCGCGCCGGTCTGGGCGGTGAGCCAGCCGGCGCTCGAACCCTTGCTGGACACGCGACACACAGGCGAGGTGGTGATGGAACTCGGACGCAAGCTCGGCGGTGGCGTCGCGGCGGCGTTCCCGTGGAAGGACGCGCCGGAAGCGCTGCGGTTTGTGGCCGAAGGTTTGTACGAGGCGCGGCGCGGCGCACCGTTCACCACGCCGTATGAAGGCGATTGGACCAAACGGCTGGAGACCGGCGGCTGGTGGATTCCGTCGGCGAAAACGTTCGATGAATTCTGGGAGCAGGTGGTGAAGGCGGGCGGCTGGTTCGATCCAATCTACCAGTACGAACGCTGGCCGCGCGTGTTCAAAACGCCGTCGGGCAAATTCCAGTTTGTCTCGGAGACACAGCCGATACCGGAAATCGCCCCGCCGCAGTGGGCCGGCAACGAGCGCGAGTTCCCGCTCAAACTACACGCGTTCACCGTGCTGACGACCGGCACCCTCGAAAACCCGAACCAGCCGTTTTTGCAGGAAACCCTCGCGCCGCAAGTCTACGCCCGTTGGGAGAACTGGGTGGAACTAAATCCCGCCACCGCGCATCGGCTTGGCTTCGCCAGCGGCGACTCGGTCTGGCTCGAATCACCACTGGGCAAGTTGCGCCTGCGTGCCCGCGTGTTTGCCGGGGCGCTGCCCGATGTGGCCAGCGTGCTTCTCGGTCATGAACACCGCGGTGGCGGCGAGTTCGTCGCCCAGCGCGAGCACAGCGTCGCCGACTTGGTCGCTTACCGGCCCGACGCCGCAGGACTGCCGGTTGCCGCGACGACGCGGGTGAAACTTTCCAAAGTGATGGGAGGCGCGTGATGGCGCGCTGGGGCTTGGTAATTGATTTGGATCGGTGTACGGCGTGTCAGGCCTGCGTGGTCGCGTGCAAGCAGGAGAACAACGTGCCGTTCTCGACGCCGGCGCAGGTCGAGAAAGGACGGCAGATCGCGTGGCTGTACATCCAGACCGAGATCGAGGGCGAGTATCCGAACGTGAAAGCGCGGTTTCGGCCGATGCTCTGCCAGCATTGCGACCGCCCGCCGTGCACGTTTGTGTGTCCGACTAGCGCGACGTACAAGAACCAGGAAGGTATCATCGCGCAGATTTATCCGCGTTGCATCGGCTGCCGGTATTGCGCCAACGCCTGTCCGTACTCGGTCAAGTACTTCAACTACGACGAGCCGCACTGGCCGAAACAGTTGGAGGCGTCGCTGAACCACGATGTCTCGGTGCGCTACAAGGGCGTGATCGAGAAGTGTACGTTTTGCAGTCATCGGCGGACCAAGGCGCAGGAACAGGCCGACGCCGAAGGCCGGGAGTTGCGCGATGAGGATTACCAGCCGGCTTGCGTGCAATCCTGCCCGGCCAACGCGATGGCGTTTGGCGATCTGGACAACCCGCACAGCGCCGTCGCTGAGGCCGCCGAAAGCCCGCGCGCCGAGCGGTTGCTGGAAGACCTCGGCACGAAGCCGAAGGTGATTTATTTGAAGGGAGGTGTGTAAGCGATGCCGCACTTGGACAGTCAGAAGGCGCTGCAGCAGGACGGGACGATTTTTCAGCCGATGCTGAAGACCCCGCGCGGGTTTTATGCCACGGCGGCGGTGTTGGTGGCGGTGATCTTGTGGGCGGTGTATGCGTACAGTTGGCAGTTGCGGCGCGGACTGGGGATGACCGGGTTGAACCGGCCAGTCTACTGGGGCATTTACATTACCAACTTCGTGTTCTTCATCGGCGTCAGCCACGCCGGGACTCTCATCTCGGCGATTTTGCGATTGTGTCGCGCGGAATGGCGGCGCTCGATCACGCGCATGGCGGAGGTGATCACGGTGCTGGTGTTGTTTTTCGGTGTCGGCAACGTGCTGCTGGATTTGGGAAGGCCCGACCGGGCGTTGTTCGTCATCAAGCACGCGCATTTCACCTCACCGTTGTTGTGGGACGTGACAAGCATCAGCGTGTATCTGACCGGCAGCATCATTTATATGTACCTGCCGTTGATTCCCGACCTCGCGATTTTGCGGGATGTGGGGACAGGTTGGCGCAAGGGGTTTTACCGGGTGCTCGCGCTGGGATTCACGGGGACGGAGCAGCAGTGGCATCGGATCGAGAAGGCGATCGGCTTCATGGCGATTATCATCATCCCCATCGCGGTGAGCGTACACACGGTGGTGTCGTGGGTGTTTGCGATGACCATTCAACCGATGTGGCACTCGACGATCTTCGGGCCGTACTTCGTGGTCGGGGCGATCTTCTCCGGCATCGCCGCGCTGATCACCGCGATGGTGATTTTGCGGAAGGTGTATCACTTGGAGGATTACCTGCGGCCGATCCACTTCAACAACCTCGGTATTCTGCTGCTGGTGATGTGCATGTTGTGGTTCTATTTCACGTTCGCCGAGTACCTGACGACTTGGTACGGGCACGAGCCGATGGAGATGACGGTGTTCTACGCGAAGATACGTGGGCCATACGCGCCGTATTTCTGGACGATGTTCGTGACCTGCTTCGTCATCCCGTTTTCGATCCTCTCTCGCAAACGCACGCGCACCATCACTGGCACGCTGATCGCCTCGCTCTCGATCAACATCGGCATGTGGTTGGAGCGGTTCACCATCGTCGTGCCATCGCTGTCGAATCCGCGCCTGCCGGTCGAGTTCCATATCTATCATCCGAGTTGGGTTGAGTGGTCGTTGATGGCCGGTTGTTTCGCTGCGTTCGGGCTGTTGTACATGGGTTTCACGAAGGTGTTTCCGATCGTCTCAATCTGGGAAATTCGCGAAGGCCGCGAGGTCGCCGTGTCGGAAACCGTCGCGCGGATCAAGACGTATTTGCCCGGCGAAGTCAAAAGCGAGGTCACGACATGAAGCCGCGCTGGATCATGTTGGCGATTGCGCTGACGCTGGCCGGTGGTCGTGCCCTGGCCGAAGAGCCGACGCCGTTTCCCGAAGACCCGGCGGCGGGCGCGCGGTTGTTCCAACAAAAAGGCTGCCTCCGCTGCCACGCCATCGGCGACGAAGAAAGCAAGATCGGCCCGAACCTCGGTCGCATTCACCTCAAAGGCAGCCTGCTCGACGTGGCCGGCGCGATGTGGAATCACGCGCCGATGATGCACGAGAAAATGGAAGAACTGCGCATCGAGCCGCCGCAATTGACCCCGCAGGAGATGGCCAACCTGGTCGCCTTCCTTACCGCCTACCAGTATTACCTGACCCACCTCGGCAAGCCCGGCGACCCCGCACAGGGCCAGCAGGTATTCGAGAAAAAACACTGCGCCCAATGCCACTCCTTGCGGCGCGCGGCCGATTTCGAGAAGGTCGGCCCGGGCCTGCGCGGCTACGCGAAGCTCTCGCCGATCCAGTTCGCACAAGCGATGTGGAATCACGCCGCACCGATGGCCGAAGAATTCCGCAAACTCAACCTAGCCCAGCCGCAGTTCACCAACGCCGAGATGGCCGATCTGTTGGCTTACCTCCAAAACGTTGCCGCCCCACAGGACGCCGAGCCGGTCTACATCCAGCCCGGTAGTCCGCGCCGGGGCCGTGAGTTGTTCCAGACCAAAGGCTGCGCGACCTGCCACGCCCTGCACGGCGTCGGCGGCACGCCCGACGTGCCCGATCTCGGCAAACGCCGCGAGGAACTGGTGCGCAGCGTTACCGAAGTCGCCGGCATCATGTGGAATCACGGCGCGGCGATGACCGAAAAGATGCGCGAGCGCCACGTGCCCATCGTCAAATTCGCCGGCAACGAAATGGCCGACATCATCGCCTACCTGTATTTCACCAACTACTTCGACAAACCCGGCGACGCCGCCCGCGGCGAAGACCTATTCACCAAGAAAAGCTGCGCCCAATGCCACAGCTTCACCGAAGGCCGCGTGACCATCGGTCCGAACCTGCGCACTTCGCGAGTGATCGGTTCGCCCATCGAAACGGTCACGGCGATGTGGAATCACGCCCGGATCATGCACCCGGCCATGCACACCAAAGGCATCCTCTGGCCGAAGTTCGAACCGGGCGAAATGAGCGACTTGATGGAATTCATTTACTTAACCCGCGAGAAACGCGACACTCCATGAACGAACACGTCCCGCCGGGATGGCGCAATGCCACCAACCTATAAAATCGAACTTCCCGATGTGAGTTATTTCACCCAGCAGGTGCTCTGCCGGGAAGGCTGTCCGGTGCGCACCGACTCCGGCGGCTATGTGCAAGCCATCGCCGAAGGTCGGGATGAGGACGCCTACATCATCGCCCGCACGCCGAATCCGTTCGCCTCGATCTGCGGCCGGGTCTGCGCCGCGCCGTGCGAAGCCAAATGTCGGCGCGGGGCACTCGACGCCGCCATCTCGATCCGGGCGCTGAAACGGTTCGCCTGCGAAAAGTTCGGCGTCGAGTCGGAGCACTTCAACCTTGCGCGCGTCTACCCCGAACTGAAACGAATCGCCGGTGGGCGTAAAGTGGCCGTAGTCGGTGGCGGGCCGGCGGGGATGTCGTGCGCGCACGAGTTGGCGCTGATGGGCTTCTCTGCGACGGTGTTCGAGGCGCAGAGCGTTGCCGGCGGGATGCTGGTGCTGGGTGTGCCGGAATACCGGCTGCCGCGCGAAGTCGTGCAGGCGGAAATTGAAGCCATCGAATCGCTGGGCGTCGAGATCCGGCTCAACCAGAAACTCGGACGGGAATTCTCGCTCGCCGAGCTCAAAGCGCAAGGCTTCGAGGCCGTGTTCCTCGGCATCGGCGCGCACAAGAGCCGCGACTTGGCCATCGAAGGCGTGCAGCTCGACGGCGTGCTCCGCGCGATTGATTTCCTGCTGAACATCAACCTCGGTTACCGGGTCACGCTCGGCCGTAAAGTCGTTGTCATTGGCGGTGGTAACGTCGCCTTCGACGTCGCGCGCTCCGGGCTCCGAGAGACGGAGCGGTTCGCCGGCATGGGCGAGACGGAACTGCGTGGTGCGTTGCACCAGGCGGCGGCGGCTCTGGAGCAGTTGACGGCGCGCGAGCCGGAAGCGCCCGACGAAGTGCGCCTTGCCCTGGACGTGGCCCGCGAAGCGATTCGCAAAGGTGTACCGGAAGTTCACATGTACTGCCTTGAAAACCTCGACGAAATCCCCGCCGCCCGCGAGGAGATCGAGGAGGCCGAGCGCGAAGGCATCCGGCTCCACACCCGGTATGGCCCGAAACGGGTCGTCGGTGCGGACGGCAAGGTCGCCGGCATCGAACTGATCAAAGCCCGCCGCGTCTTCGACGAGAACCGCCGGTTCAATCCGACTTTCATCGAGGGCAGCGAAGAAACAGTGGACTGCGACACGGTGGTGCTGGCCATTGGCCAGGCCGCCGATCTCGCGTGGATCAAACCCGAAGACAATCTCAAGCTCACGCCGCGCGGCGCGCTGCAGACCGATCCGCAGACAATGGCCACGTCGCGGCCGGATATCTTTGCCGGCGGTGATGTCGCGTTTGGCCCGCGCATCATCATTACCGCCGTTGCCGAAGGCCAGCGCGCGGCACGTTCCATCGCCAAGTTTCTTACCGGCCGCGAAGCCGAGCCACCGCGCAAGGTGCGCGTGCGCGTGTTCGACACCGACCAATACCGGATGACGCCGGATTACGAGAAGATGGAACGTCGCGCCCCGCCGACGCTGCCGCTGGACCGGCGCATCGGCATCGCCGAGGTGGAGCAGAGTTATCCTGAACCCGCCGCGATCATACAGGCCGAACGTTGCCTGAAATGCCACGTCAGCCCGGTGTTCGACGGCGACAAGTGCATCCTCTGCGGCGGTTGCGCCGACGTCTGCCCGGAGAACTGTCTGCGGCTCGTGGACGTGGCGCGCCTGCGCGGTGACGAGAAACTGCAAAGCGCGTTCCTGGCCCGGTACGGTCGCGTACCGGAACGCGGCGAACACGGCGCGATCATCAAGGACGAGACCCGTTGCATCCGCTGCGGCCTGTGCGCCGTGCGCTGCCCGACCGGCGCAGTAACGATGGAACGGGTGGAGTTTGTGCCGGCATGAACGAGCAAAAACCCAACGGAATGTCGCGTCGCGGATTTTTCGAACTGGCGTTTGGCTGGTGCGCAGCGTTGCTGGCGCTCGGGGCGTCCGCGGCGGCGGCGGGCCGCTTCATGATTCCCAACGTGCTGTATGAGGCCGACACGCGGTTTAAGGCGCTGAAGCCGGAGGATTACCCGGACGGCGCGACGTTCCTGCCGGGACCGCGCGTGTTCCTGATCCGGAAAGGCAACAGCTTCCGCGCGGTGTCGGCGGTCTGCACGCACCTCGGTTGCACGGTCAACCTCAATCCCGACGGCAAGGGCTTCGCCTGTCCATGCCACGGCAGCCGCTTCGACGAACAGGCGCGGGTCATCGGCGGGCCAGCCCCGCGACCGCTGGCGTGGTTTCCGGTATCCCTGAGCCGCGACGGACGGGTGATGATTGACACCACCCAGTCGGCGTCGCCGGACAAATATCTGATGGTCTGACATGTTGAAACGACTTTGGAACGGATTTCGTGCGACGCGGGTGGGGCGCTCGATCTTCCGAGTCGGGTTGCCGGGGAGCAACCTGGAGCGGGCGCAAGCGGCGGTGTCCAGTTTCCTGCTGCACATGCAGCCGGCCAAGGTTAATCAGCGCACACTGCGGTTTCGGACGACGTTCGGACTGGGACTGATTACGCTTTACCTGTTCATTATCCTCGTCGCCACCGGCACGCTGCTGATGTTTTATTACGTGCCGTCCACGGACCAGGCGTACAACAACATGAAAGACCTGGAGTTCGTCGTGACGGCCGGGCTGGTGTTGCGCAATATGCACCGCTGGGCGGCGCATCTGATGGTGGTGTTTGTGATCCTGCACTTGTGCCGGGTGTTTTACACCGCAGCGTATAAACCACCCCGCGAGTTCAACTGGGGTATCGGTGTGCTGCTGATGCTGCTGACGCTGGGGCTGTCGTTCACGGGCTACCTGTTGCCGTGGGATCAACTCGCCTACTGGGCGATCACCGTCGGCACGAACATTGCCGGCTACGCGCCGGTGGTCGGGCAGAAGATGAAATTTCTGATGCTCGGTGGACACGTCGTCGGGCAGTCGGCGCTGCTCCGGTTTTACGTGTTGCACGTGATGGTGTTGCCGGGCGTGGCGATGTTGTTCATCGCGATTCATCTGTGGCGCGTGCGCAAGGACGGTGGCTTGGCCCGCCCGGACGAGCCGGCGATGACCGAACAGGAATTGGCCACGTCGCAGTTGCCGGCAACCAAGACGTACGGGTTGATGGAACTGGCGCGCGGCACGACGCCGGCAGTCGGCGTGAACCCCGAGGAAGAAGTGTTCACGTGGCCGAATCTGGTCTTTCGCGAATTGTTGATGTTCATGGTGGTCGTGGCGGTGCTGCTGGTGCTGGCAATTTTCTGGAACGCACCGCTGGAAGAATTCGCCAACCCGGTGCACCCGCCGAATCCCGCGAAAGCGCCGTGGTACTTTCTTGGTCTGCAGGAACTGGTGGCGCACTCGGCGTTTTGGGGCGGCGTGGTCGTGCCGGGGTTGGTCGTGGCGGCGTTGGTGTTGCTGCCGTATCTCGACCGAACGCGCTGTGGAGTCGGTGTGTGGTTTGCGCGCGAGCGGAAGGTGGCGGTCACCATTTTCACCATCTGCCTCGCGACAGCAGTGACGCTGACAGTAATCGGCAGCGTGTTCCGTGGGCCGAACTGGGCGTTTCAAGTCCCGTGGAAACCCATCCACGTTCAGGAGGGGCACTGACCCGTGGCCGAGCCGGCACTGCGCAAATTCTATCCGTGGTTTACGGTGTTCGGGCTGGTCGTGGCCGGTTTGGTGGCGGCGGCGTTTTACAAAGACCAATTCCGCGAGTGGAAGACTTGGCAGAAGGCCTACATCAAAGACGAGTTGGCGCGGGCGGCCAATGCCGAGCAGCGTGACGCGGCAGCGCGCCTACCGGTGGAGATCAAGCAGTTCGTGTTGCCGGAGTTGAACCGCGTGGATCGCTGCACCACCTGCCACATCGCCGTCGAAGACCCCAGCTACGGCGGCTTTCCCGAGCCGCTGACGTATCACCCGAATCACGCGCAGCATCCGTTCGAAAAATTCGGCTGCACCATCTGTCACCAGGGTCAGGGCCGCGCCACCACCAAGGAAGCTGCGCATGGCCACGTCGCGCATTGGGAGCATCCGATGTTGCCGATGAAATACATCGAGTCGGCGTGCGCGAAATGCCATCTGCCGACCGACGTGCCGCAAGCGCCGAAGCTGGCACGGGGGCGTGCCGTGTTCGAGGATTTGGGCTGCATCGGCTGTCACAAATTGCACGGCACCGGTGGCGTGATCGGCCCGGAACTGGAGAGCGTCGGCGCGACGCGACACGCGGAGTGGCTGCTCGCACATTTCAAGAACCCACCCGCCATCACGCCCGGCTCGGCGATGCCGGCAATCAAAGCCAGCGAAGACGACCTCGACGCGCTGACGTTGTACGTGCTGAGTTTCACCGGGGAACCGATGGGCGCGTACTATGTTTCGGCGATGATGATCCCCGGCCCGGTGGTTGGCCGGCGGCTGTTCGAGGAGAAAGGCTGCTTTGCCTGCCACAGCATCGGCGGCAAAGGCGGCACGATCGGCCCGGCACTGGACGAAGTCGCCAAGCGCCGCGACACGCAATGGATCGTCGCCCACTTCCGCAACCCGCGCGCCGTGACACCCGGCTCAGTGATGCCGCAGTTCGATTTCACCGAGCAGCAGATCCGCGCCTTGACTGAGTTCCTGCTGTCGCTGAGCGACCCGAACGTTGTTGGCTTTCTAAAGATTCCGGCGTTGATGAATCCCATTGACCGCGGCAAGCTGGTGTTCAAGAAATACGGCTGCGCCGGCTGCCACGGTCGCGACGGTGCGGGCGGCGTGCCCAACCCGAATGCCAAGACCGCCCAACAGGTGCCGAGCCTCAAGTACGTCGCCGAAGGCTACACGATAGACGAAGTGAAGAAACGCATCCTCAACGGCCAGCGTGAAATCACCCCGCTAGACTCGAAACGTCCGCCGCCCCCGCTCTACATGCCGCCTTGGCGTGGCAAGATTCAAGAAGGCGAGCTCAACGACCTTGTCGAGTACGTGATGAGCCTGTTGCCGAAGGAAGAGAAGTCCGAGTTCTAGTTCGCGGTGCCGCCGCCTCGCCCGTCGCCGTCTCCATCGGCGTGGTCGGCCATTTCTCCGAGAGCAAGGTCACGCTCCGCGGCAAGACGTATCACATCGACATCTACGGCGTGCCGCACCCCACCGAGCCCGGCGGACCTTGACAAGCTGTCAAACACGCCCGCCTCACCGCCAAACTGTCAGCAAGTATCCGGTACGTCCATCGCACACGCTGCGTGAAAACGCTCGACGTAACAACCACAAATGAAAAGACTTGCAAGATGAGAGTAGATTCCTTATCCGCCGCTGGCAGGGGCGTTGCTAACCCGATGGGCAGCGAAACCAATTTCCAGGAGGAACGATGAAAACAGTCAGTAAAGTAAGTTTCAGTCTCACAGTCGCCGCACTTCTGACCGGCATCTGCTTCGCGGACGGACGCGATCCCGCCAACTACGTCGGCGTGAAGATGTGCGGCATCTGTCACAAAAAGGACGAGAGTGGCAATCAACTCGGCAAGTGGCAGGCCGGTCCGCACGCGAAAGCGTCTGAACTCCTCGCGACGCCCGAAGCCAAAGAGGCGGGGAAGAAGCTTGGCGTGGACGATCCGCAAAAGAGCGGCAAGTGCCTAAAGTGCCACTCGACCGCGTACAATTTCACCGAATCGGTCGCCACCGAGAAGATCAAACCCGAAGAAGGCGTGACCTGCGAGTCGTGTCACGGTCCGGGGAAGAAATACATGGCGAAAAGCACGATGGAAGACCGCGCGAAAGCTATCGAGGGCGGATTGGTCTATCCCGCATCGAAGAGCTGCGAGATGTGCCACAACGATCAGAACCCGACTTGGAAACCTGATCGCTACACAACCAAGGACGGCAAGAAGGTCGGCTTCGATTACGAGCAAGCGTACGAGAAGATCGCCCACCCGGACCCCAGAGTTAAGAAATGAAACTGAGTGCCGTCACCGACACGCTCGCGTCCGTTAAGTTTGCCGTCACGACCGTCGTCATCATCGCCATCGTCTGCGTGGCCGGCACCTTGCGGCCACAGTTGAATGTGTTTGACGCTTGGTGGTTCATCGGCCTGCTTTGCACACTGGCCGCGAGTGTGTTCGTTTGCAGCACGCGGCGATTCGCCACCGTGCGTCGCACGACCGGTTTCGCGCGCGGTCGCGCGCTCGGTTCGATGCTCACGCACATCAGCATTCTCTTGATCCTGGCCGGCGCTGTGATTCGCGGCGTGTGGGGCGAGAAAGGGTACGTTGAGTTCCGTGAAGGCGAAACGCACGCGCAATTTGTGACCGAGCGCGGAGTGAAGCCCCTGCCCTTCGCGCTGCACCTCGCCAAGTTCGAGATCGAAACCTACGCCGACGCAAAGAAGGCGTCCGAAGTCTGCGAGATGGACGACGGCAAGGCGAAACAGGATGATTGTTGCAACCAGCTTGTTGTCGCGTGGCCGGAGAAAAATCTCAAGGCGGCCCTGCCGGTCAAAGTCGGCGTCGAACAGGCGTTTCATGAATTCAAGATCACCGTCTTGAAGTTCGTGCCGGACTTCGTGATCGACATGAGCACGAAGGAAGTCACGACTCGATCGAGTGAGCCACGCAATCCGGCCATCCTCGTCGCGGTGGACGGACCGAGCTACCAGAATCACCGCTGGCTGTTCGCGAAGTTCCCGGACTTCGTGATGCACACGAAGGACGGCCAGCCCACCGGCGAAAGCCCGTTGCAGATGCTCTACGTGAATCACGCCGAATCGCAGCGCCGCGCGCCCATCACCGGCCCGATCAAAAGTTTCAAGAGCACGATGCAACTCGTCGAAGGCGAGGAAGTCGTCGGCGAACGCGTCGTGGAAGTGAACAGCCCGCTCCGGCACAAGGGCTACACTTTTTATCAATCAGGTTACAATCCGGACGATCTCTCCTACACTTCGCTGCAAGTCGTCAACGACCCCGGCGTGCCGGTGGTGTACGCGGGTTTCGGCCTGATGATCGTCGGTTTGTTCATCGTGTTTTACCTCAACCCCTGGCTGCAAGAGCGGAGGAAGAAATCGTGACGCTGTTTGCGGCAGGCCTCAGCTACCGGACTGCGCCCGTCGAATTGCGCGAGCAACTCGCCGTGAAGCCATCGAAGCTGATTTGTCAGGCGTGCCGGCTAAAACTCTGCGGCGACCTCGACGAAGTGGTGTTGCTCTCCACGTGCAATCGCGTGGAAATCTACGGCACGACGCCGCGTGTGACCGGCCGCATTGATTCGTTGTTCCGGTTACTCAGCAATAACCCGCGCGATTTCCGTTCCCACGTTTACGTCCACGAAGATGCCGCCGCGTTGCGTCACTTGTTCCGCGTGGCCGGTGGATTGGACTCGATGGTGCTCGGCGAAACGGAGATTACCGGCCAAGTGAAGAACGCTTACGATACGGCCCGGTCGGCGCGGCTGACCGGCGGCGTCTTGAACCGCGTTTTCCAGAAAGCGTTCCAAGCCGCGAAAGAAATCCGGTCGCACACGAGCATCGGGCGCGGCGCGACATCGGTGGGCAGCGTCGCGGTCGAACTAGCCGAAAAGATTTTCCGTCACGATCTTTCCCGGCAGACGGTGATCATCATCGGTGCCGGACAGATGGGCGAAGCGTGCATCCGTCATCTCGCCAAGAAAGGCGCGCAATCCATTCTCGTTTCCAACCGCTCGTTCGACCGGGCCGTGGAGTTGGCCGGTGAGTTCGGCGGCAAGGCGCTCCGGTTTGAAGAATGTCTGACCGCCATGGCCGATGCCGACATTGTCGTCACCTCGACCGGCTGCCCGAAGACGTTGCTGCATCGCACAGATGTCGAGAGACTGATGCGCGCGCGGCGCAATCGTCCGCTGTTCCTCATCGACATTTCCGTGCCGCGCAACATCGACCCGGACGTGCAGCGGCTGGACAACGTTTACCTCTACAACATTGACGACCTCGAAACGATCGTGCGCGAGAACGTCCGGTCGCGCGCGCAGGACTCGGCACTGTGCGAACAAATCATCGACACGCGCGTGGCGGCGTTGATGAGCAAACTCAACCTTGAAAAGGAGCGGCTCTATGACGTGGGCCTTCAATCTCAGCCTGGCTGGGTATCTCACGGCACTGCTGTTCTCAGCAGCTAACCTGTTTTCCAAGAGAAGCCGGTTCGCCTCGGTTGCGACCGTGTTCCTGTCGGCCGGTGCGCTGGCGCAAACGACGTACATGGCGCTGCGCTGGGTCGAAGCGGGACGCGCGCCGTTCAGCAACATGTTCGAATCCATGGTGTTGTTCGCGTGGGCGATCGTCGTCGTGTATCTCGCGTTGCGCGTCCGGCACGAGATTCCCGTGCTTGGCGCCGCGACGGCGTTGGTGGCCGTGTTGACGCTGGCGTACGCGAGCACGTTCGAGACGAAAATCCAACCGTTGATGCCGGCGCTGCGCAGCAACTGGCTTACCGTCCACGTCTTCACGTGCTTCCTCGGGTACGGTGGGTTTGCCATCGCCGCGCTATCGAGCATCGGTTATCTCGTCACGCCGAAAAGTCGGCCCCTGATCGAAGCTGGCTTCGACATGGCAACGGCGAAGACGATCTCGTTCGGTTTTCTTTTTCTCACTGCCGGCATCATTACCGGCGCGGTGTGGGCGAACTCGGCTTGGGGCACGTACTGGAGTTGGGATCCGAAGGAGACGTGGTCGCTCATCACGTGGTTCATCTACGCGGTGTTTCTGCATTGCCGGTTCATGCGCGGCTGGAAAGGCAAACGCGCCGCGTGGATTTCCGTGATCGGGTTCGCGTCCGTCATTTTCACCTACTACGGCGTGAACTTTCTGCTGAGTGGGCTGCACAGTTATGCCAAGGGCTAAACCATGGCGGTGGATGATTCTCAGCTTGATGGTGATCGGCACGAAGGCGTTTGCCATCGAGAATGCGGACTGTTTCGCCTGCCACTCCGACCAGACGCTGACCAAGACCAACGCCGCCGGTAAAGCCGTCTTGCTGTTCGTTGACGAAGAGAAGTTCGCGCATTCGATCCACGCCAAGAACCTGTGCACGAGCTGTCATTCCGACATCACCGACGTGCCGCATCCCGACAACTTCGAGGTCAAACCGGTTTCCTGCGCGCAATGCCACCGTGTCGAAACCGAGATCTACCGGAACAGCGATCACGGCCAGGCAATTCACAAGGGCGTGTCGGAGGCGGCTTCGTGCAAGGATTGCCACGGCAACAACCACTACTTGTTGAATTACCGCAACCCTGAGTCACCGGTCTATCGCACCAACCTGCCTCAGACCTGCGGGCGTTGTCACGGCAACACGGCCGAGATGGAGAAGTTTCATCTGCGTCAGCGCAGCCCCATCGTGAGCTACGAGAAAAGCGTCCACGGCCTCGCGTTGTTGGAGAAGCATGAACTGAATGCTGCGGTCTGCACCGATTGCCACGGCTCGCACGACCTGCACAAGTCCACGAATCCCGCCTCGAAGCTCAACTGGCAGAACGTTCCGAACACCTGTGGGAAGTGCCACGAGAACGTCGAGCAAACCTACCTCCGCAGCGTTCACGGTCAGGCGGTCAAGACCGGCGTGCGCGACGCTCCGGTTTGCACCGATTGTCACGGCGAGCATTCGATCACCGCCGTCAAGCTCGCCACCTCCCGAGTCTCTCCGGCCAACATTCCCGAAACCTGCGGCCAGTGTCACGCCGCCCAACGGATCGTGACGCAGTACCGGCTGCCGCCGAACGTGTTCAGCACGTACATTCAAAGTTTCCACGGCTTGGCCATGCAGGGCGGCAACGTGACCGCGGCCAGTTGCGCCTCCTGCCATGGCATACACGACATCCTGCCGGCGAGTGATCCGCGCTCCACGATCAATCCGCAAAATCTGCCGCAGACCTGCGGCAAATGCCATCCGGGCATCGGCACGCGAATGAGCGCTGAGTTCTTCCGCATCCACGCCCCGCCGGGCGCGGCGGAAGGCAAGCCGTGGATTGTGAATTTCATCTCATGGTTCTACATCGGCCTGATTTCGGTGACCATCGGCGGGATGGCTATCTTCAACCTCCTCGATTACCTGCGCAAGACTCGCGCACACATCCGCGCTGTGAAAGCAGATGCAAACGCCGAGCCGCGTCTGACCCGGCTCGCTCGTGCGCAACATTTCCTGTTGCTGGTGCTGTTCATCCTGCTGGCGTACACCGGCTTCGTTCACAAGTTTCCCGACGCGGCGTGGAGTTGGCCGTTCCGGGTTTTGCCCAACGGGAGCTACGTGCGCGGGATGATTCACCGCGTCTGCGGTTGGACGTTCGCCGCATTCTTCGTGGCGCACCTGATTGCGTTGGTCGGCACGCGCCGGGGCCGCGTCAATCTGAAGGCGCTGTGGTTTGTATGGGCCGATTTCAAGGATGCCGTTGCCCAGTTCGCCTACAACGTGGGACTACGCAAGACGCCACCACCGCCGCGCCGGTGGAACTACGCGGAGAAAGCCGAATACTGGGCGTTGATGTGGGGCTCGGTGGTCATGATCATTACCGGCTTGATGCTGCTCTTCACCGAGACGGTGCTGCGGACAATGCCGAAGGTGTGGCACGACGTGGCGCAGGTGATTCACTACTACGAAGCGTTGCTGGCAACCCTTGCGATTGTGGTTTGGCACTTCTACTGGGTCATCTTCGATCCGAAAGAATATCCGATGAATCCGTCGTGGCTCATCGGCAAGAAAGCGCCGCATGCGCCGGCCACGGAGGACAAACCCGATGCTGCGTCGTAATCTCACGGCTAAAATCCTCCTCGCCGTCGGCGTGACCGTCGCCGTCGTCATTGCGATTTACACGTACTTCGTCATTCGCGTGCAAAGCGCATGGTGGCACGAGCGCACCCAGGCGCAAAACCTCATCAACGCCACGTTAATTCACGAATACCTCAATGGCGTCATGCTCAGTGACCGGCACGAGGAAGTGCAGAGTTTCCTCATGAAGCTGAAAGCCTCCGACGAAATCTGGCGCGGCCGCGTCATCAAACCCGACGGCAGCGTCGCCTTCTCGACCGACACACAGGAGGTTCGGCGCGCCGTCATGACCGTGCCACCGGAGCTGTTCGCGGAGAGTCGTGTTCTGCAGGGCACGCGCACCGAGCGCGGCGAGCGGCTGTCCATCGTGATGCGCCCGGTGCTCAACAGCGAGAGTTGCCAGCGCTGCCACAACCAAAATCTCCCCGCCATCGGCGCGATCGTGGTGGAGAAATCGCTCGCGCCCGCCGAAGCCAGCGTGGCCGGCAACCGCAACCTGCTCATCGTGTACGGCATCATCATTTTCGTCCTCGTCGGCGTCGTGCTGTGGTTGCTCGTGGTGCGGTTGGTCACGCAGCCGGTCAGCGACGTGCTCGACCAGATGCGGAAGGTGCAAGCCGGCAACCTCACCGCGCGCGCCACAACCGAAAGCCGGGACGAAATTGGCGAACTCGCCGGTGGCTTCAACTCAATGGTGCAGAGCCTTGACAACACCACGCGCGAACTGCACGAGTCGCACGACAAACAAATTCAACAGGCCGGTAAGCTCGCATCCATCGGCGAACTGGCTTCCGGCATCGCCCACGAAATCCGCAATCCGCTGGCCGGCATCGGCGCGGCGGTCGAAGTGCTCGCCGAGAACGACAATCTGAATGGTCAACGCGACGAGATTGTCGGCGAAATCCGGCGACAAATCACGCGACTGAACCGGACGCTGCACGACTTGCTCGGCTTTGCCCGGCAACGCGAACCGGAGATTGAACCGTGCGACGTGCGCGACCTCATCAAACCGATGCTGGCGCTCGTGCGGCCGGACGCACAGAAGTTTCACGTCGCCATCGCGGAGGAGTACGCCGCAGATCTGCCGGCGCTGTGCGCCGACGTGCAACAAGTGCAACAGGCCGTCCTCAACATTCTGCTCAACGCGCTGCAAGCCATGCCGGAGGGCGGCACGTTGACGGTGCGCGCGGAGAGTACCGACCCGAACGTCCGCATCACCATCGCGGACACGGGCGCCGGCATCACGCAGGAGAATCTGCAGAAAATCTTCTCGCCGTTTTTCACCACGAAACATCGCGGTACCGGGTTGGGTCTGGCCATCACGCGCTCGATCATCGAGAAGCACCACGGTTCGATTTCCGTGGAGAGCGTGCCGGGACGAGGGACAACATTCACACTCGAATTTACGGAGGTCAGTCATGCCAAAGACTAAAGTGCTCATCATTGACGACGAGAAACTCGTGCGCTGGTCGCTCCAGCAAAAGCTTGGGCGCGAAGGTTATGAAGTTGAGAGCGCGCCGACCGGCGAGGAAGGACTGACGTTGATCCGCGAGGACGGTTTCGACCTCGTGCTGCTCGACTTGCGTCTGCCCGGCATGGACGGCGTGCAGGTGCTCGACGAAATCAAGAAACTGAATCGCGACATCGCCGTCATCGTCCTGACCGCCGAGACCGCCATCGCCCGCGCGGTCGAGTGTGTCCGGCTCGGCGCGCACAATTACCTGTGCAAACCGTTCGAGTTCGAGGAGGTCCGCGTCGCGCTGGAGAAGGCGCGCGAAGAACTCAAGCTGCGCCGGGAAGTCACCCGTCTGCGCGACAAACAGCGGCGCAAGTTCGGCCTCGAAAACCTAGTCGGCAACAGCGCGCCGATGAAGGCGGTACGCGAACTCCTCACGAAGATTGCCGGCAGCGACGCGACGACGGCTCTTATCGAGGGTGACAACGGCACCGGCAAGGAACTGGCCGCGCGCGCGATCCATTTCGGCAGCGCCCGGGCCAACCAGCCGTTCATGGACATCAACTGTTCGGCGTTGACGGAGACGCTGATCGAAAGCGAACTGTTCGGCCACGAACGCGGCGCATTCACCGACGCAAAGACGACGAAGAAGGGACTCTTCGAGTTGGCCGATGGCGGCACCATCTTACTCGACGAGATCGGCGACATGAAGCCGGCGATGCAGGCGAAACTGTTGCGGGTGCTCGAAACCCGGCAGTTCCGGCGCGTGGGCGGCGCGCAGGACATCAGCGTGGACATGCGCGTGATCGCCAGCACGAACCGGAAACTGGATGAAATGGTGGCGCGCGGCGAGTTTCGGCAGGATTTGTTTTACCGGCTCAAAGTCATCTCCGTGAAGATGCCGTCGCTGCGGGACCGGCCCGAGGACGTCTCGGCGCTGGCGGAACATTTTCTCGAGAGTTTCGCGCGCGAGTTCAACAAGCCGCGCAAGCAATTGTCTGCGGAAGCGGCGGCCGCGTTGCGGCAGTACGACTGGCCCGGCAACGTGCGCGAGTTGCGGAACGTGATCGAGCGGCTTGTCATTCTCGAAGCCGACGAGGTCGTGCTGCCGTCGCATTTGCCGCCCGAGATTCGCGCGGGCGCGAAACCGAGCCAGAAGTGGATCATCGACCTGCCGGCGAGCGGGGTGGCCTTGGCCGACGTGGAGCGCGCGCTGGTCTTACAGGCGATGGAGCGCGCCGGTAACAATCAGACGCACGCGGCGGAGTTGTTGGGCATCGAACGGGACGCGTTGCGGCGGCGCTTGATCAAATGCGGTTTTCTCGACCCGGTGAGCGAAGCTAGCGCGGCGACGTGCTGACGTAGATCACAACGATCGAGAGGAGGATCACGGTCAGCCCGATCATTGCGATCCAGAACCACAGCATTTTTCGCGTGAGCATTCATGCGCTGCTTTAGCAGCGGTTATGCCACGGCGAAAACTCCGGCCCGAACTCCGCACAAATCTTCCCCCTCAGGCTCGGCACGCCGACGGGCCGTGCGCGAAATCGCTCCGGGCTGTGCGTGTTAGCGCGCAACTCTCGTCAGGGGCCGGGCGGCTCGATCGGCTTGAAGTTTCCCAATGCGTTAAACGGCAACCTCTTGCGACACAGATACCGGGGGATGGCACAGGCACTGCAAGTCCTTCGAGCAGGACAACTCTTATGAACGGTCAACGACAACTTTCGCGAGGTGGCCTGTGAAAAAACTCCAATCGAAAACCACTGTGATGGTCACAATCATCGGCGGCGCGGCGTTGCTGGCGCTGGTGATTTCCTGCGCGACGGTTGAGCGCGTCGTGGTTGCGCCCCCGATGATCCCCGGCGCAAAATACGTTGGCATGGACACTTGTGCCACGTGCCATGAGAAACAGGTCAAAGACTTCAAGCTGACTCAGCACGCACGGATTCATATCCCCGGCGAAGGCGAGCGGGTTGAAGGCCAAGGCTGCGAGTCCTGCCACGGCCCCGGCAGCCTGCATGTGGACGCCGGCGGCGGGAGAGGCAAGTTCATCGTCAACCCCGGCAAGAACCCCGAAGCGTGTTTCCAATGTCATCTCGATAAAAATGCCGAATTTAGCCTTCAGCACCATCACCCGGTCAAGGAAGGCAAGATGAGTTGTGCTGATTGCCACGATGTCCATGGCGACGACATCCACAAGCCCAAAGAGTTTCTACTGTCCCGCACGAATGAGACGTGCGCCAAGTGCCACCGCGAACAGGCTCGGCCCCATGTCTTCGAGCATCCTGCATTACGCGAGGGCTGCACGACCTGCCACAACGTCCACGGCTCAATTAACGCCAAGATGCTGGTCGAGCGGGATGCCAATCTCTGCCTGAAGTGCCACAGCGAGGTTGGCGCCCCCGGCACCATCGTGGTGAATGAGGACCACCGCTCGCGGTTGCAGCAGGGCACCTGCTGGAGCGCTGGTTGCCACACCGGAATTCACGGCTCTAACATCAACATTCACCTGCGGTACTAATCCAAGAGAGAATTCGCCATGAAACATTTCCATATCCTTCTCGCCATCGTGGCCGTCTCCGCCGGGACCGGCCTTCAAGCCCGCGCTGAGGACAAGCCCAAGGACGCCGGCGACGACCAAATCACTCTCACGTCGGGATTCAACTTCGTCACCGTCAAGGGCGATACCGACCGCTATCGTGAGGACAAATGGCAGCGCGAGGGTTGGACTGGCGGAATCGAGGACCTGAGACTGCATCGAGCGTTGAACAAAGACTGGACGTTGGATGCGAACGCGCGGGCCATCTTCGGCAACGATGACTATAAGGTGCAACTCCAGGTCGTCAATCCGAATGTCGGCTTCGTCCGGGTCGGGTTCAAGGAGTTCAAGAAGTACTACGACGACGACGGCGGCGTCTACTTGCCGTTCCCCGCCGGCGCCCGAGAGTTCGAACTGAACAAAGACTTGGGCATTGATGTGATCGATCTGACGGTGGACTTCGGCCTGACACTGCCAAACCTGCCCAAGATCATCGTCGGGTATGAACACGAATCCCGGGACGGCACGAAGTCCATGATCGAATGGGGCAGCGTCAGCCAGGCCGCGACGACACGCAAGATCTTCCCGGCCACCAAGGACGTCGATGAGAAAGTAGACATCTTCAAGCTTAGCCTTGATCACGACATCAAGAACGTCCACGTCGGTGACGAGTTCAACTTCGAGCATTACCGCAACGAGACGGGACGCATTGATGACTCGTCCATGAATGTCACCAACTCTCCGCTGGTCCCGAGCAAATTGCTCTTCGTCACCGAATCGTTCGATCACGACGCGTTCTACAATGCCTTCCACATGGACAGCCAGCTCAACGAGTATGTGTACTGGTCGTTGGGCTACATGTTCAACTCTCTGGACGGCGGCGCGGGATTTGCCCTAACGGCCGCGCCCCTGACGCCGGGCGACAGCTTGCGGAACTCTCAGGTTGACTTGAGCCAGGATTCGCACGTCATCAACGCCAACGCGTTCCTCACGCCGTGGAAAACCCTGTCGCTCTATGCCGGACTGCAATATGAGATGACCGACACCCGAGCCCTGATGCTGGGCGATCTGGCGACGAATGGCGTCGGCAATGTCGTCGGCCATAATCTGACCACGGCCACGACGTTCAACGACACGGACAAAATAGAAGGAAACATCGGCGCGCGGTTCACGGCTATCCCGTTCACGACGATCTACGTGGAAGACAAGGTCCAGCGCGAGCAGATTGATCTGACTGATGACCAAGCAGTGCAACTGGGCGGAAGCAGCGTGTTCGACTTGAACCAGGATGCCCGGGTCGCTCGCAATTGCTTTACCGTTGGCCTGAGCTGTTCCCCTGTCAAGCGAGCCACCTTCAGTGCGCAGTACCGGCGCTCGGACACCGTCAACGAATACAACAACCTGCGCGTCCCCGCCGGCGCCTACCCCGGTTACATCACCAGCCAGAAACTGTTCAGCGATGAGGTTGCCACGAAACTGACGATCCGTCCCTGCTCGAGGCTGACCTTGGCGTTCAAGTACCAGTTGGTCGCCACCGATATCAAGACGACCTTCGACTCGACGCCGCCAAATTCGACCTTCACGGGCAACTACGACCTGAGCATCTACAGCGTCAGCGCCACGGTTACGCCGATCAACCGCCTCTACCTGACCGGCCTGTTCTCGTTCCAGGACACCCGCACCAGTACGTACCGCAATCCTGCTTCGGTGGCGAATGACCCGTCCTTGATCGTTCAACCCTACATCGGCAATGTCTATACGATCCTGACCACTGCGGGGTTGGTGCTGGACAACAAGACGGACCTGACTGCTACCTACAGTTACACGCGGACCGATGACTTCCGCGACAACTCCGCGGTTGGCATGCCCTATGGCATTGCCGAACAACAACACTCGGTTCAAGTGGCCCTGAACCGCCGGATCCGGGAGAACGTCAGCACCCAGCTCCGATACGCCTACTACGAGTTCAACTCGCCCAGCAGCGGCGGTTTTGACAATGTCCGCGCCCACATGTTCGGTGCCAGCTGCACGCTGCGATTTTGAGGTTTTCTCCACGGCACGTTTGTGCGGATACCCGACCTAACGACAACCTGTCGAGCAAAGCTCATCGTTCCGCCAATTTGTCAGCCTAAGCGACCACGAACCAAGACTATCCGTTCTTCGTAACACGCTCTGCGTATGCCTGTTACATCGCCGCAAATCACTATGGCACCGCCGTTGCTAAACCATTTGGCGGCATGGTCGCAGGTACTACAGATCGCAATGAGTTGAGGCTTCTCTTTTGGGAAACCACCGCAGGCTGCAACCTCGAGTGTATCCACTGCCGGCGTCTCGACGTCAGCAAAGAACTGATGAAAAATGATCTGACGACCGAGGAAGCTCTCGTCTTCGTCCGCAACCTCGCCAACTTCGCCAAGCCAATCCTCGTGCTCTCCGGCGGCGAACCATTGTTCCGACCGGACATTTTCCAAATCGCGATGTGCGCACGCGACTGCGGAATTCCGGTAGCTCTCGCCACCAACGGCACGCTCATCAACGAGCACATCGCCCACGCCATCGTGGACAGCGGTGTTCGCCGTGTCGCCATCAGCATTGATGGCGCGGACGAAGCAACGCACGATAGTTTCCGCCGGCAGCCCGGTTCGCTCGCCGCTGCGACTCGCGGTTTCCGCAACCTGCATCGCCTTGGCATGAGCATGCAGATCAATTGCACAGTCACCAAGCACAACGTCCACCAAATCGACCAACTCTATGCGACGGCGCTCGAACTCGAAGCGGACGCGCTGCACCTCTTCATGCTCGTACCGGTCGGCTGCGGCGTGCAGATCGCACAATCGAACATGCTACCGGCCGAAGAATACGAGCGCGTCCTGAACTGGATGTACGACAAGAGCAAGCTCGGCGAAGTTCACCTCAAAGCGACGTGCGCGCCGCACTACTTCCGCGTGATGCGCCAACGCGCTGCCGCCGACCACATCCACGTCGAACCCACGCATGGCCACGGTAAACCCGGCAATGGTCACAACATGGCCGCGATGACGAAAGGTTGCCTTGCCGGCAGCGCGATCTGTTTCGTGTCGCATACTGGCGAAGTGTTTCCGTGCGGCTATTTGCCAATCAGCGCCGGTAACGTGAAGCGCAAAAACATGCGCGACATCTGGGAGAATTCCGAAGTGTTCGCCCGGTTGCGCGATGTCGAGCAACTCGAAGGCAAGTGTGGCTTGTGCGAGTTCAAGAGAATCTGTCTCGGCTGCCGGGCACGGGCGTTCTACGCCACCGGCAACTACATGGCCGAAGAACCATTCTGCGTGTATGAGCCGAAACGGATGCGCGAGTTGAACCAGTTATTTCGGGAGGTCTAGACAAGTATGGTCAACGTCACCAAACTCTACTGCGGAGAACAACAACCGGCCGACGGTCTCCGCTACGGTCACGGTCACGGCGCACCCAAGTCCGCCGCCGAACGTAAACCGATCGTTGTCTGGAACATCACGCGCACTTGCAACCTGCGCTGTGTGCATTGTTACTCCGACAGCCACGCGCAAAAGTATCCGGGCGAACTCACGACTGCCGAAGCGAAGACGGTCATCGATGATCTGGCGAACTTCGGCATCTCCGCCCTGCTCTTCTCCGGTGGCGAACCGCTCACGCGTCCGGACTTGATCGAGCTGATGGAATACGCCTCGAAGAAGGGCCTCCGGCTTACGCTGTCCACCAACGGGACGTTGCTCGATGAAACCGCCGCGCGCTGGCTGCACTCCATCGGCCTCTGCTACGCCGGCATTTCGCTCGACGGCATCGGCGAAACCAACGATCTCTTCCGCGGCAAGAAAGGCGCATTTGACGCCGCCGTGCGCGGTATGCGGAATTGCCGGGCTGTCGGCCAAAAAGTCGGCTTGCGGCTGACGCTCACGCGCCGCAATTGCATGGATCTGCACGACATTTTTGACTTCCTCGAGGCTGAAGACATCCAACGCGCTTGCTTCTACCATCTCGTGTACACCGGCCGCGGCAACACCGCCGACGAGTTGACGCATGCCGACATTCGCCGCGCCATGGACATCATCCTCGAACGCACGCAGAGTTTTCACGACCGCGGTCTGCGCAAGGAGATTCTTACCGTCGATCACCATGCCGACAACGCCTACATCTATTTGAAGCTGCGCGAACGTGATCCGGTGCGCGCCGAAGAAGTGTACAAATTGATGAAGTGGAACGGCGGTGGCGCGAACTCTTCCGGCATCGGAATCGCCAACATTGACTGGCTCGGCAACGTTCACCCCGACCAGTTCTGGCAAACGGCCGTGCTCGGCAACGTCAAGCAACACCCGTTCAGCGAAATCTGGAGTGACAACTCGATCCCGTTGCTGGCGAACTTGCGCAACCGGCTGCCGCTGCTCAAAGGCCGGTGCGGCGCTTGCCAGTTCAAAGAGATTTGCGGCGGCAGCTTCCGCGTGCGCGCCTGGCAGGTGTATCACGATCCGTGGGCACCGGACCCGGCTTGCTATCTCAGCGACCAAGAGATTGGCCTGACGGCGGACGCGTCGTACAGCGGAGCAATGTGACCGTGACCGCCACCGCCACGCAACCGATCCTCCGCTACCAGCGCGAGCGCACCCTCGCTGAAGTCCCGGCGCTGACCGCGGGAATCCAGTTGCGAATGTCCGGTGGTGAACGCGTTTACATTGCGCTGTCGCAAACCGAACTTGAACTCTACTTCGACACACCTGATCACGTGTTGCACTACGACTTGGAGGGACGGCTGACGGTAATCTCCGAGCCAAACAGTTACCGGCGCCGCAGCTTGTCGCACCACGTTCTCTCCACCCGCAAACTCACCCAGGAGGAAGGCGGCGGCATCCAACGAACGGCCTACCCGCCCGAAGTCGCCGATTTGATGGTCTCCGAAGCCCACGCGCAGGAGGCCGCTGTCCACGACCAACTGCAATCCGGTGCTGCCGAAATCGAATTTACCAAACCCTCCGCCGAGCAAGCTTTGGCGAAACTTGAACCGTTACTCAAACGCGCCGCTTCGTTCGACGCGGAAGCGGGGCGACGTGATGCTGAACTCTTCCGGCGAATCTACGGACGCGTCGCCGTCCTCCCGCCCGACCAATACAACGCGCTCGTGTTGCAGGCCACCGAAGGCTGCGCGTATTCCGGGTGCCTCTTTTGTGAATTGTACGGCGGCGTGTTCTTCGGACGCAAAAAACCCGCTCAATTCCGCGAGCATCTGCGTGCCGCCGTCGCCTATCACGGCGAAGCGCTGCGCGGTCGCCGCTCGATCTTCCTCGGCGAAGCAAATGCGTTGACGTTGCCCCATTCTGATCTCCGGGAAGTCTTCGGCATCTTGCACGAATACTTCGAGTTGCCGGCACCCGAGCAAGAGCAGGTGCCGGCCAACTGGTGGCTCGGAAGCCCGGCACGTTTCGATGGCGTTAGCTCATTCCTCGACGTGTTCACCGGCGTGCAACGCAGCGTGGACGAATTCCGTGAACTACGAGTGTTGGGACTTCGCCGCGTGTACATCGGCATGGAGACCGGCGACGACGCGTTGCTGCGCTGGCTGTGCAAGCCAGCAACTGCCGATCGCATCGCGACCTGCGTGGAGACGCTCAAGGAAGCCGGTATCGCCGTTGGCGTGGTCGTCTTGTTGGGAGCAGGCGGACGGGAGTTTGCGGAAGCGCATGTCCGCGAAAGCGTGAGGCTTCTCAACGAACTGCCGCTCGGCTCCGGTGACTTCATCTATTTGTCGCCGCTCGTGATTTTTCCCGGCACCCGCTACGCCGAGCAGAGTGCCGCGCTAGGAATCAAACAGCTTACCGGCGATGAATTGCGGGAGCAGGAACAGGCGATTCGCTCCGCACTCTGTTTCGATGAGGGACGCGGTCGCCCCTACATCGCGCGTTATGAATTGGAGACGTTCATCTACTAAGCCATGAACTCCACGCAGGAAATTGTAGCGCCGACGACCCTCACCACAATCCTGCTCGTCGGCAATCCGAACGTCGGCAAGAGCGTGCTCTTCAGCAAGCTCACCGGCAAGTACGTCACCGTGTCGAACTACCCCGGCACGACGGTCGAGATCGCCCGCGGCGAAACGGCCATCGAAGACGAACCTTTTGCGGTCATCGACACGCCGGGAGTAAACGACCTCGCGCCGCGTGCCGAAGACGCGCGGGTGACCTGCGACGTTCTGCGTGATTACCCGGAAGCGACAATCGTACAAGTCGCCGACGCGAAGAACCTCCGGCGTGCGTTGCTGCTGACCCTGCAGCTCGCCGAATTGAATCGTCCACAGGTTCTCGTGCTGAACATGATGGACGAACTCGACAAGTGCGGCGCCCACGTCAATGTCCGCAAGCTCAGTGAATTGCTCGGCATCCCGGTCGTTCCCACCATCGCGACGGCCGGTACCGGCGTGCATCTGTTGCAGAAGCAAATCGGGAGCGCACGCCCGGCGGTCGCCCCCCACCACCACAACAACATCGAAACGTATCTCGCGCAAGCCAACGAAATCCTCGCGCAAACGTACACGCACGTGCGACCGCATCATCCGACGTTCGCGCAGAAACTCGGCTGGTGGGCCACGCATCCGGTCAAGGGATTCGCAATCCTCGCACTCGTGCTCTATTTCACCTTCTGGTTCGTCGGACTGATCGGGGCCGGCACGGCAGTCGGATTCTTTGAGAACATCGTCTTCGGCCGGTATGTGAATCCGTGGGCGATCCGGGTCGTGGACACCGTTCTGCCCTTCCCGCACCACCACCACACCGAAGTTTCCCATTATCGTTTCGAAATCCCGGTAACACCCGCGCGCGGGATTCTGCTTTACGAAAGCAGTCGAGACATCCTCGCGCCAACTTACTCGCTTGACCCCGACGCAATGTCGGGGTGGTGGACCCAAGCGAGGCGGTTGGCGCATGATTTCCTTGTGGGCGAATACGGCGTAATCACGATGGCCATCAGCTACGCGCTGGCGATCGTGTTGCCGATCGTCACGACGTTCTTCCTCGTCTTCAGTCTGCTCGAAGACTCCGGCTACCTGCCACGACTCGCGATCATGGTCAACCGGGTGTTTCGCACGATGGGTCTAAACGGCAAGGCGGTGTTGCCAATGATTCTCGGGCTTGGCTGCGACACGATGGCAACGATGACAACGCGGATTCTGGAAACGCGAAAGGAACGCGTCATCACGACATTGTTGCTCGCGCTCGCCATCCCCTGCTCCGCGCAACTCGGTGTGTTGCTGGCGATGACGGCAAGAATCTCGTTTGGCGCGGCAGCCCTCTGGTGCGCGCTGATGATCGTCATCATGATCGTCATTGGCTGGTTGACCGCCCGGCTGCTCGGCGGTGAAACGAGCGATTTCATTCTGGAGATTCCGCCCATGCGTCGGCCGCAGTTGTCGAACGTGTTTATCAAGACGTTTGCGCGGCTGGAGTGGTATTTGAAGGAAGTGGTGCCGCTATTCATCCTCGGCACCGGCATCCTCTTCATGCTCGACAAGCTGCACGTGCTCGACAAGATCGCGCGTTTCGGCGAACCGCTCGTGACCGGCTGGCTCGGCTTGCCGCGCGAGATGGCCAACGCGTTCCTCATCGGCTTCCTACGCCGCGATTACGGTGCGGTGTATCTGCTGGACGCGGCCACCGGATCGAACGCGGTGCTGACGCCGCATCAAGTGCTCGTCGCGATGGTGACCATCACGTTGTTCATGCCGTGCATCGCCACACTGTTCATGATTTCCCGCGAACTCGGCAAGAAGACCGCGGCGATCATCACGATATTCATCTTCCCGTTCGCCTTCTTCATGGGCGGACTGGTGCATCATTTCGGAATGTGGCTGGGATTCTGACATGAAAACACGAACCAACAGCTACGTCCACTGTCCGCTCTGCGGCTTTGAGTTTGAACGACGCGATGCGCCGTGCGCACACTCGTGTCCGCTCGGCAAGTTCTGCAATCTCATCTGCTGCCCGAACTGCCGGTACGAATTCCCCGAGCAACCGCGGTCGATCAGTTGGCTACAACGCCTATTTCACCGGTCGCCCGCCAAGCCGGTCCAACGCGATTCCATTCCTCTTCCCGAACTCGAAGAGGGCGAACACAGCGAACTCGTTTGCCTCAACTGCGCGCACGCTTCCCGGCGCAACGCGCTGGCGGTTTACGGACTCGTGCCGGGAAGCCGATTGGTGCTCCAACAGAAACGACCGACGTTTGTCGTGCGCGTCGGCGAAACCGAATTGGCGCTCGAAGCCGAGATCGCTCAGGAAATCCTCGTGAAGCGGATTTAGGGCGCCGGCGGTGGATGGGGAGACGGAGCGCGCCAGAAATCTTTGAGGAGATAGGCTTTCCAGTCTTCGATGGCTTTCGCACGCGCTGGAGGGTCACCGGCCGGATCGAACGGGATATCTTTGAGCGAGAGCTTCTGGAGCGTTTCGCTCGCCTCTCGCCGTTGCGCCGCGTCTTCTGACGCCAACTTCTTAACCAAACCGCTGACCGCCTTGAATTCGGCGAATCGACCGGCCACGCTTTCGAGGTTCTGCTGTTTGTCGGCCGGAAACGAGCCGGCATTGCTGCGCAACACCTGAGCCACGTCCACGTCGTGCAACAGGTTCATCGTGCTCAGCGCGTACAGACACGAGTACCGGAACGCGCCGTTGTCGATCTGGAAAAACAGCTTCGCAATCGGCACCACTTCCATCTCGGCACCGCTCGTTCCGAGTGCTAACACCGCTTGCTCCTGCACGATGTCTTTGTCGCCAAGCAGCGGACGCAGTGCCGGTACGATCCGCGCATCACTCACAAATCGCGCCGCAAATGCTGCCGACCGCCGCACCAGCGGCTCGGGATCGGCAAACCCTTTCAGCAACGGCGGCACGACGACCTCGTTGCGCGCGTCGGGATGATCGCGCAGATCGGTTTTGCTCAACGCGTTGCCCAACACAACAAACGCCGCATCGCGCGCGTCGGCCGGTAAAGTCGAATCACCCGCCAACCGCGCCAACTCCGGCACAGCCACGCCGCCCAAATCCACCGCCCACTTCAAATCGAGTCCCTTGAGCGGCCCGCGCAACAGGCCGGCGAGCCGACTTAATTGCCCGTGCTCGGCCTCCGACGCTGCCGGAAATCGCGCTTCATGAACGGCCGGCTTTGCGGGCGATGGCGTTTCTTTCCGGCCACATCCGAAAAGAATCGCGCTGCACGCCAACACCAAGACCGGCAGCTTCTTCATTCGATGCCGTGTCTGAGTTTGGCGGCGCGGACGGTGTTGTGCATCAGCATCGCAATGGTCATCGGGCCGACGCCGCCCGGCACGGGCGTGAGGAGCGACGCTTTCTCGCGTACCGGCTCGAAATCCACATCGCCGACGAGCTTGCCGTCCACGCGATTGATGCCGACATCAATGACCACGGCGCCCTCGCGCACCATGTCGGCTTTCACGAAGCCGGCCACGCCGATGGCGGCGATGAGGATGTCCGCTGACCGGCAGATGGCCGCGAGGTTTTTACTGCGCGAATGGCAAACGGTAACGGTCGCATTCGCGTGGGGCGTTTTCTGCGAGAGGATCAGCGAGAGCGGCCGCCCGACAATGCGGCTGCGGCCGAGCACGACAACGTGCGCGCCTTCGATGGCGACGCCGGTGCGGATGAGAAGTTGATGAACGCCGGCCGGGGTGCAGGGCACGAAGCCGGTATTGTCGCCGAGCGCGAGTTTGCCAACGTTGACCGGGTGAAATCCGTCCACGTCTTTGGTCGGATCAACCGCGAGGAAGATTCGGTCTTCGGCGATTGGCGGCGGCAACGGCGATTGGACGAGGATGCCGTGAATCTCGCGTTTGAAATTGAGGTCGTCGATGATCGCCAGCAGCTCCGCCTGCGTGGTGCTGCCCGGTAAGTTGATGCGCTCGGAGTGCACGCCGAGCCGGGCGCACATTTTGTCTTTCATCGCCACATAGGTGGCGCTGGCCGGATCGTCGCCGACCAACACGGCGGCGAGGCCGGGCGTCAGATGATGCTTCGATTTGAGGCGGGCGATCTCGGCGGCGGTCTCGGTGTTGATCTGCTCGGCAATCGCTTTGCCGTCGATGAGTCTGGCTGGCATCGTTTTCTTCCATCGTTCGGCGGAGGTCTCCCGACCTCGCCGTCGCTCTCGTGCGCGGCCAGGAGACCGGCGCACAACCCGAATCGTTCACCAAATCATGTCCACGCGATCGGCGACGAGGACGGCGTAGCGATCGCCCTTGCGCCAGCGTTGGTTACCGGAGACGCGGACTTGTTTGCCCTCGAAGCGACTGACATTCGTCTGGCCGGCATCCACATAACAAACGCGGTGCTCAATGCGATTGAGCGTGGGCGTCATCAGTTCGTGCGTGGCCGGGGCGTTGGCATCCTTCACGGAACGCAGGATGCCGTCCTTCACGACGTAGGTGACGAGCACGTCGGGATCGGTATTGACGATCTGAACGGCCGGTGCGGCGGGCGCGGGAGTTGCCGGCAATGTGACCGGCGGCGTGACGGCTTCAGGATTCTCGCTAATGACCGGCGGCAGGGGCGGCACCGGTGCCGGCGCGGGTGCCGTTGTCGCCGCGGCGGCCTCGATGTTGACGAGGTCGGCGGCGATCCAGCCCGAGCACTGCGGCGTGGGTTTGATCTCCAGCCACACGCCCACCGTTTTCATCACGTCCACCCGGTCGCCTTTGGCGAGCTTGCCGACGTCGTGGTAGTGCGTGCCGGGACCGCTGCGAATGTTGACGGCATCGGTTTTGGCGACTCCGTCGCTGATGAGTTTCGCGTTGACGAAGCATTTGGCGGTGGCCGGCAGCACGATGCGCAGCCAGTCCATTGTCTTGTCCTTATCGGTCACGCTCTTGCGTTCCAGCACGTCCACGGTGTCGCCTTTGCTGAGTTGGGCGACGACTTCCGAGGTTGTGCTCGGGCGCGTGCGCACGTTGCTGCGGTCCTTTTGGACGGTTGCCTTCTCCGCCGAGGCGCTGGCCGCAACCGCCAGCGCGGCGAACGCCGTCGCGGCGCTAAGACCGAGAAACCGAGAACGAATTGTGTCGAAGTTTTTCGAGTTCTTCACTTGTGAGATACCTCCATTGACCTGCTTTCAAATCCCCCAAACTGACCGGGCCGATGGCCAGCCGCATCAAGCGCCGCACGGGGTGCCCGACGACGGCCATCATGCGTCGAATCTGGCGCTTGCGTCCTTCGCGCAGCACCAGCCGAAATTCCGTGGAGTCGCGCAGCGGCCGGACTTGAAAAATCCGCTCGGCCCGCAACAACTGGCCTTCGCTGGTGACGCCCTTCAGCAACCGCGCAATCGCGGCGCTCTTCAGTGGCCCTTCCACCTCCACCAAGTACGTCTTCGGCATCTTGTAACGCGGATGCGTCAGCCGCAAGCTAAAAGTGCCGTCGTTGGTGAGGAACAGCAGACCTTCGGTATCCAGATCGAGCCGGCCCACGGTGTACAAGCGCGGCAGCGAGGCCGGTAACAATTCCACGGCGCGCCGGCGTCCATGCGTGTCGCGATTCGTGCACAGCACACCGGCCGGTTTGTTCAGCGCGATGTAAACTTTCTGCTCGGCGGTGACCGGCTTGGAGCCGATTGCGACCCGGTCGGATTCAGGATCAACTTTCGTTCCGAGCGTGGTGACCGGCTGGCCGTTGACGGAAATCTTGCCCTGCAGGATGAGTTGTTCGCACCGGCGACGCGAGCCGATGCCCGCTTCGGCGAGATATTTTTGCAGCCGGACGCGATCTTGCACGACGGCGCGGCTTACTCGGGTTTGGTCTTGGGCAGGCCGAACACGCGCTGGCCATCTTTCCAGCGGCCCTGCCTCTTGAGTTGCTCGACGCGTTCGAATCGCTTGAGAACGTTGCGGCGGATCTGAATTTTGTTGGCGGATTTGAGACTGCGATGCTGGGTCATGGGACTGTCCTACGGTTTCTTGGTTTGTTGCATCACTTTCAATGCTTCGAGTTTGACGGCGACTTCGTCTTTGTATTGCAGATTCTTACCAGATTGGAGGTAAGTTTCAAATTGTTTTATCGCCTGCGCGGGATCGGTTTCCTCAAGCAGCCGGCCCAGCTTGTAGTGCACGACGGCGTAATCGGGGCGGAGTTCGAGCGCTTTGCGGTAGGCGGCAGCGGCTTTGTCGCGCTCCTTGAGTTGTGAATACGCGTCGCCGAGGCCGCTGTAGGCGGGCGCGTACTTCGCGTCTTTGGCGATGGCTTTGTTGTAGTAAACCACCGACAACTCCGGTCGTTGTTCCAATAAATAGACGTCGCCCATGGCGTTGTTGTAGTGCACCACCGTCGGGTCGGTGTCGATGGCTTTCTGGAGCAACATCTTCGCCTCCTTCGGGCGCAACTGCTGCAAATAAAGTATGCCGAGGCTGTAATACGCATCGCCATTCTGCCGACCCGCCGCTTCCTCCAACCGGACAAATTCGGTGAGTTCCTTACCGGCCCCGCTGAGGTCGCCCTGCTCTTTGAGCAGCACGCCGAGATCGTGATGCGCGCGGCCAAACTTCGGGTCGGCGGCGATGGCCTTTTCGTAAGCCGACCGGGCCTGTGTCTTGTCGCCGCGCTCGTCGTAGAGCACGCCCAGTTGCGTCCACACGTCCGGGTCGTTCGGCGCAAGCTCGAGGTAATGCTTGTAGTGCGCGATCGCCTCGTCCATCTGGTTCAATCGCGCGCAGACCACCGCGAGATTATAGAGCGCGTCGAGGTGTTTCGGGAAAACCTTCAGCGCCTTTTCGTACTCGGTCTTGGCGCGGGCGAGCGAGTTCTTCTCCACAAACTGGTTGGCGCGTTCAAAGAATTTGTTCGCCTCGTCGAACACCCCCTTCTCCTGCGAACTCACCGGTTCGACGCCCAGCGCCATCGTCGTCAGCATGCACGCTGCCGCCAGCGCGACACCCAACATTCTAATGATTCTGACCATGGCCCTTATCCTTCGCCTCCAGCTTGTCCAGCGCGACCTTCGCGCTTTTGACGATCGCCCCGTCGGGAAATTCACGGATCAACTGCTCCAGCGCCGCGCGGCCCTTGTCCTGCCGGCCCAGCGCCAGTTGGCTCAAGCCCAGGCAATACAGCGCCTTGTCCTTATCCTTGAAATTCGGCCAGCGTTCAAGCAAATGCTCGAAGCTGTACACCGCCTGCGCGTACTCGCCGCGCCGGCCGAGGCAATAGCCGAGCGCGAACATCGCGTTGTCCGTAAACCCGTACCGGTTCTCCTCGTCATGCTCGACCACATTGCGCAAATGCGGCTCGGCCAAATCTTCGCGGCTCTCTTCGAGATAACCTTCCGCCACTTTCCAGTTCGCCTGCACGTCGGCGGGATTGCGTTGCGCCAACCGTTTCGCTTCCCGGAACGTCAGCTTGCTCCGGCGCGCTTCCGACAACTTCGCCAGCAAGGCCGGCTTGTCCACCAACCCGGTCACACGCGTCATTTCGTTGCCGTCGCCATCGAGCAGCAAAATCGTCGGCGCGCCGCGCACGTCAAATTTCCGCGCCACGTCGGCTTCCGTGGCGGCGTTGACGCGCGCACACACGAACTTCTCGGCTTCGTCAAGCACGGCCCGGTCGGTGAACAAACCTTCCTCGAGTTTTTGGCAGTACTCCGAATCGCGCAGAAAAAAATACGCGAGCACCGGCTTCTTAAGTTCCCGGCCTTGCTTTAGCGCGTCCAGCAACGTGCGCACCCATTGCGGACTCGCCCGCAACCTGGCCACCGCCTCGCCGGCCGCTTCGCGCACCGAGTCGGAGGTGTCAGACTTCGCCAACTCGTCGAGACACGGAATCGCCTCCAACCGGCCGCTTTGCCCCAACGCGACCACCGCCGACCAGCGCACCGTTGAGTTCTCGTCCTTCAAACATTTGTGGACGCGCTCGAGGTCTTCATCCTCGTCGCTGACTTGCAGCAAACCGACCGCCGCCATCTGCCGGTGTTCGGGATTGGACGAGGCGATCATCTCGCGGAATTGCTTCTGCGCGCGGGGTCCGCCGATCTGCGTCAACGACTCGGCGGCTTCAGCCCGGTCCTCTTCGTTGGTGCTGCCGAGTTGCTTGACCAAATCCTCAAACTGACCGGCCTTCGCCCCGGCAACACTCAGGGCGATCAACAACAGCGTAACGGCACGTTTCACTTGGAGGGCCACGCTCCGTCGTGGCCGCCTTCCGGCATCGGACGCGACAGAGCGCGTCCCTCCACCACTCATCGAGCTGCGCAACCATTTCAAGTACCGGCGCTCGCCGGCAACGCTGGACAGAAAGATAATCTCCGGTACGTCGTAGCTGTGCGCGGCTCTGATCGCTTGCTCGACGGCCCGGGACTTGGCGCGCGTCGTTTTGATGAGCAACAGACACTCACCGGCCCGCTCCAGTTTCCCCTTCCACCAGTAATGCGACTCCAGGGCACCTATTATATTGATGCACGCCGCGAGTTTCTTCGCTAGAACTGCCTTGGCGAGCTTGCGCGCCTCGACGCGCGACGAGCACGTCACCATCCCCACCACACAATCGGTCATGAGAGTTTCCCTTCGATGATTGCGATCACTTCGGTCAAACATTTGATGATGAAATCGGCTTCTTTCGCCCACTCCGGTACGCCGCCACTGTCCACGAGGATCACGCTGCGCGTGCCGGCATTCTTCGCGCAGAGCACGTCCCATTTGTAGTCGCCGACCATGAGCAATTCGGTGGGCTTGGCGCTCCAACGCCGTGCGATTTCCCAAATCGGCTCAGGGGCCGGCTTGTGCAGTCCGTCTTCGCGCGTGACGGTCACATCGAACTTCAACTTCAGCCTCCGGCACACGCCGTCCACGGACTTGCGAGAGTTGCGGGTGAGCAACGCGGTTGGGATTTTGTGTTTGGCGAGATAGTTCAAGACGGTGCGCGCGCCGGGGTTGAGCTTGGCGTTGGCAACGCCGTCCTCCTCAAACTTCATCAGGATGCTGTAAATCCGGTCATACTCGGGGCCGGTCACCTCGCGCAGATAATCGAGCATGTCGCGGTCGCCGATGTTGGCTTCCGCCTTGATCGTGCTGAAGTCGAAGTACGGCGCCGTGATGGTGCCGTCCATGTCGAAAATGACGCCGCGAATGGTCATAAGAACCGGCGGGAATTAACACAGATTCCCGCCCGGAAGCAACCGGCAACTTCCGATGATGAAACGACAAAGGGCGGCTCCGTGGAGCCGCCCTTTGTGATCCTTGATTGGTAGGGACGGACCGCCGGGCCGTCCGTTCGATCACGGCGCGACCGCTGGGCGCGCCGTTGTAGTAGCGTCCGTCTCGGACGCTGGGACGGCGACGGCTGCCGCTGGGGACAGCGGCTACTACACCGCGTCCAGCGGACTTCTGACGGCCAATCCCGGTCGATTCAACACATGCGTGTAAATCTGCGTCGTTGAAACATCTTTATGCCCCAACAACTCCTGCACCGTCCGAATGTCGGAGCCGCTTTCGAG
>JBGQCJ010000021.1:0-42343 GCA_041495285.1 Verrucomicrobiia bacterium | reverse complement strand
GGAGGAGGTGTACCGGCTGAGCGGCAAGATCGTGCGCACCAGCAACTGCACGCAGACCACCGTGGGGCATCCGCAAGGGTTGTACACGACGGTCATTACTGCTGCGATCTGTTTATTCTGACGCTTCGCCGTCCGCGGAGGTTTGCGTTCGGCGCGAAACAGGCTATTATAGGCTGCCGTGAAAAACGACGTGATCCAGATTCAGGTGAAGGGTGTTTTGCCAACGACAAACGGCTGCGCGGTGTTTGTCGGCAACGATGAGAAGACGTTTGTGATCTACGTCGACCACAGTGTCGGGGCGGCCATCACCATGTTTCTGCGCAACACGCCAAAGGAGCGCCCGCTGACGCACGATCTGATCGGCCACATCTTTACCGGGCTCGGCGTGCGCATGGAGCGAGTGATCATCAACGATTTGAAGAACAGCACGTATTTCGCGCGGCTGATTCTGCACGCGGAAAACGAGCTGGGCAAAAAGATTCTGGAGATCGACGCTCGCCCCAGCGACTGCATCGCGCTGGCCGTGCAGCAGAAGTGTCCCATTTACGTCGCTAACAAAGTGTTCGGCGCGGTCGACGACATGTCTGAAGTCCTCAAACGCATGAATCAAGAAGAAGGCGGCGAGGGGTTCACCAGCCAGGAAGAAGAACAAGAGTAGTGCCCGCCGTCTGTTCGACTCACCACCATTCGCGTTCGACCCAGTACACGTGGATGGAATACCCGATGACCGCGCTCGGCGTTCTCTCCAGAAGTGGCCGGTAAAAAGCTCTGCCGGCCTCGCTCAAGTACACGCCACGCAAGTTGGTGACGCTGACCGCCACATAGCCGGGCAGTTGCGGACCGGCAATAAGTTGCTCGTCGAAGAACGGCGCTCCGGGCAAGTGCGTACAATTGATTCCGTAGTACGCCGGGTCGGCGGTGCCGAAGTAGCTGAGATTGATGTGCACCACGTTGTTCTTGTCCATCCAGGCTTTCAAGGGCTTCAGGTCCTGACCCCAATCCAGATTTGAGTCCACGAGATATTCGTTGCCGTTGCGCGGGCCGCCGATGAACTGATTGAAGAACGCGAGATAGTGCGGGTACACGCGGGCCAGCTCGACGACTTGCGACAGGCACAACGCCCCGAGCAGGCAGGCCAACGCCCGGCGCTTGCTGACCAGACATTCCGCCACGGTCTTGCCGGCGAGCAGCAGCACGAACGGGTAAATGGGCAGAATGTGGCGCAGACCAATGTTGAGCTTCGCCGTCATCGTGGCGGCCAGATACGCAGCCAGCGGCAGGAGCATGAACAGTTCATTCTGCGTGAGCGTTCGCCAGCGAATCGCGCACAGCGCGACTCCGGCAAGAAACAAAACGATCAACGCGACCGGCGTCTTGATCAGAAACGCCACCGGGAAGTAGTACCACCAACCTTCGCGGCTGAACTGACCGGCGAGGAAAGCACCCCGCTGTTGCGCCTTGATCTGAGTGAGGAGAAAGCCCTGCGTGTAGGCATTCGGCAAGAGGCGATGTTCGTCCGCCCAGTTCACCACGCCGGCCAGCACGGGCACGCGTTCCTTCGCGCCGGGCTCGTCCTGGAATCGAAACTGCCACGTGCTGGAGGCTGAGGGCAAGTACCGGAATCCGTAAACTGTCCAGATCGTCACCCACATGACCAACGCCAACACGGCCAACGCGCCGGTGGCGAACAGCGCTCGCGACTTCAGTGACGTGAGTGCGCGGACTTGGCCAATCTTGCAAGGCCACGCACTTTTCCGATAGACCCGGACGGCCAGCAGTGCGAGCACGAGCGGACCCAGCAGAATGGCTGAGAACTTACTGACGTGCGCCAGCGCAAAGAACCCGGTCAGACCGAGAAGGTTGGCCCAGCTAACCTCTCGCGTCGCGCGCCATAAAAAGTACATGGTTCCGAAGACGAAGCAGGTCACGGCGAAGTCGGTGGTCACCAAGGAAGAATGCGCGAGTATGTTCGGCTCGGTTGTGTAGAGTCCGAGGGCGACCGCGGCCGGCCAGAACCCGAACAACTCGCGCGTCCAACTGAACAGCAGCACTCCGAGCAAGAGGCCGAGCAAGACGATCATGAACCGCGCGGGATAGAGCAGCCGGTCCGCGTCGTTCATCTGGTACAGAAAAGCATGGCAGAAAAAAAATTGCCCACTACCCACCCAGGCGACCGGGTGGATTTTGTCAATGGCTTCAAGATCCATTTTGATACCCGGCATCATTAGCAGCGGCCATGCGGCCCACATGCGCAGAAACGGCGGATGCTCCGGGTCGGTGCGGTAGTCGTGAAACTTGAGCGCGGTGTAACCGGCAATCAGATGTTGCGGCTCATCCCACGTGGCTGATTTCTGCGTGTAGCTGCTGACGGTGAGGATGAAGAAGAGAACGGCAAAGGGGATCAGGACCAGCGCGATTCGCAACCACTCTCTTCGATTCATCGACGGGATTCTAGCCACTTGCAGTGGCGGCGGCTACAAAATCCTGCACCGCCGGCGCGGTTCAGTTGGCCGGCCACCATGGATGATCGACTTGATAAACGTAAATGGAGTAGCCGATGATCGCGACAGGTTTTTCCTTCAGCAGGGGCCGGTAGGGAAACTGTTCCGGGTGTTCGGTGGACGATCCCTGCAGGGAATGCACGCTGACGGCTACGAAGCCCGGTAACCGAGGTTTGACGGATTTGAGAGAATCTGGATTAGCCGGCAATGTTGTACAATTGATGCCGTAATAAACGGGGTTTGCTGCGCCGAAGTATCTTAAATTGATGTGCTCGACGCGGTTTTTATCCATCCACTTTTTCAGTGGCTTCAGATCCTGTCCCCAATCCAAGTTGGAATCCACGAGATACCAATGCCCATTGCGCGATCCGCCGACGAATTGGTTAAAGAATGCAATGTAGTGGGGATAGACGGTCGCCAATTCGAGTGCGGCGAGGCCGACCGGCACGATCAAGACGATCGGGCGCGCTCGCAGACTGAGTTCGTGAATCGTCTTGCCCGCGAGCACGAGAGCAAATGGGTAAATGGGCAGAATGTGTCGCAATCCGATGTTGATTTCGGAAGCCATGGCAACCCCGAGGTAGACGATGATCGGAACGAGAAGAAATAACTCGTTACTCAGAAACGCCTTCCGTCGTACCGCGCACAGGCAGACGCCGGTCACAACGAGCACAAGCAAGGTGATGGGCGTCTTGATGAGGACTGCGACAGGAAAGTAGTACCACCATCCTCCTTTTCGCCAGTGGCCGGCGAGGAAAGCCCGCGCCGCTTGCGTGGCGTGCCCCTGCAGGAAGCCTTCGGTAAACGCGTTGGGCAGAAAGTGCCAATGATCCATCCAACTGATGACAGTGGCTAGCTTCGGATTGTGCTCTTTCGTCGCCGGACTGACTTCGTACTGTCTCTCCCGCGCGTCCCAAATTGCGAGAAGACTCTTGATGTCACGATTGTCGTTTCCCGTCGGGACGGCTTCCGCGGAAAGTTGAGTGCCGGCAGGACGGGGAGAATACCGGAAACCATAGGCCGCCCACACCGCGAACCAGGAGATGATGGTCAGCAGCAAAATCATCGCGAGCGCAACGAGAGCCTTTCCCCAAGGCGACGCGATCTCGCAAGGACGACCGATTCGCCAAGAGAACGGAGTGCGCCTGAGGATCTGGGCAAGCAGTAGCAGCAGCACCATCGGACCGAGCAGGATCGCGGAGAACTTGCTGATCTGAGCCAGGACAAAAAACGTCGTCAACCCGAACAGATTCCAGAAGGTTATTGCCTGCACGGTGCGCCAGAGAAAATAGATCGTGCCGAGGACGAAGCAGGTGACTCCAAGGTCCGTGGTCGCTAAGCTCGAATGTGCCAGAATGTTTGGTTCGAGGGTGTACAGAGCCAATACGACGCCGGCCGGCCAGAGGCCGTACAATTGGCGCATCCAAAAGAAGATGAGGCCTCCCAGCAAAATGCCCAGGAGCACGATCATGAATCGCGCTCGGTACAACAAACGGTCGGCATCGTTATCTTCATACAAGAATTTGCGGGCAAATTTCGCTCTGTACGGGTGCTCCCAACTGTCCGTATTCGTATTCAGTCGAATGTCGTGCATGGCCAGCAACGGGAGTGCGGCCCACATCCGCAGGAATGGAGGGTGTTGGAGATCCTCGCGGTAGTCGTGAAGCCGCAGCATTGTGTAACCGGCGGCCAGATGTGTCGGTTCGTCAATGGTGGCCGATTTCTGCGTGTAACTACTGACGGTGAGAATGGAAAAGACAACCGCGAACACAGTCAGCGCGGCGGCTGTTCGCATCTGCATGAGATGCTGCTAGAGACCCTTGTTGTCGCCGAGATTCCGGACCTCGTCCTTTTCCATGATGATGTCCTTCACCGTCTTGCCTGCCGGAATCATCGGCAGGACGTGTTCGGTGTACGGCACAATCACGTCGAGGACGTAGGGTTCTTTGGAGGCCAGCATCCGCTCCAAGGCCGGGCGCAACTCGCTCTTGCGCACGACGCGCTCGGCCGGGACATTGAAGCCTTTGCTGATGGCGACAAAATCGGGATAGAGTTGATGAGGGTTTTGCGGGTCGCCCAGATAGGTGTGGCCCCGGTTCGAGTCATAGAACCGGTCCTCCCACTGCACGACCATGCCGAGATGTTGGTTATTGATAACGATGGCCTTGGCGGCGATGTGCTCGATGTGCGCCGTGGCCAGTTCCTGAATGTTCATGAGGAACGAACCATCGCCGTCGATGTCAACGACCTGCTTGTCCGGATGCGCCATCTTCGCCCCGAGGGCCGCCGGGTAACCGAAGCCCATCGCGCCGAGTCCGGCCGAAGTGATGAAGGTACGTGGCTCTTTGAACAGGTAGTACTGACCGGCCCACATCTGATGTTGGCCGACGCCCGTCGTGATGATCGCCTCGCCCTTGGTCAGTTCGTCGAGCAACTCGATGACGTATTGGGGCATGATGATTTCGTTGATATCGCCCTTGAGAAACTCGCGAACGTACTGCGACTTGAGCACCTCGTCGGTGACCCGGTAACGAAATGGGTATTGCGCCTTCCATTCAGCGAGCTGTTTGTGCCACGCTTCGAACTTTTTGCCCTTCACAACCTTGTTGAGCTGGTGCAACGCATACTTGATGTCGCTGACCACCGGCAGGTGCGCGACCTTGTTCTTGTTGATCTCGCTGGGATCAACATCGATGTGAACGATCGTGCCGTGTTTGGCGAATTCGCTGACCTTGCCGGTGACGCGGTCGTCAAACCGAACGCCCAACGCGAGCAACAAGTCGGCTTGATCAACCGCGTAGTTGGCGGTGACCGTACCGTGCATCCCGAGCCAGCGCAGCGAAAGGGGGTGATCCTGCGGGAAGCAGCCGATGCCCATGATCGTGGTGGTGACCGGGATGTTGGTCTTGATCGCAAACGCGCGCAATTCCTCGCTGGCGTTGGCGGAGATGATGCCGCCACCGCAATAAATCATCGGGCGCTCGCTCTTCTCAATCAGCCCGGCAATCTCCTGCACGGCGATGTCGCTGATTTTCTTGTCGGGATTGTAGCCGCGAAGGTTGATCTTCTCCGGGAAGACCGGCTTACAGGAGCTCTGTTGAACGTCCTTGGGAATATCAATGAGCACCGGGCCCGGTCGGCCTGTGGACGCGATGTAAAATGCCTCTTTGATGACACGCGGGATGTCCTCGACGTTCATGACGAGGTAACTGTACTTGACGACCGGCAGCGTCATGCCGAAAACGTCCGTTTCCTGAAACGCGCCGCGGCCGATCATGGGTCGCGGAACCTGTCCGGTGATGGCGATCATCGGGGCCGAATCCAAATAGGCATCCGCAATGCCGGTGAGCAAATTCGTCGCACCGGGGCCGCTGGTGGCGAGGCAAACGCCGGGCCTGCCGGTGGCCCGACCGTACGCTTCGGCGGCGAACGCCTCCCCTTGCTCGTGCCGAGGGAGAATGGTGCGGAGTTTCTTGGAGCGTGTGAGCGACTGGTGCAACTCCATGCTCGCGCCGCCCGGGTAAGCAAACACGACTTCGACGCCCTCGTTTTCGAGGCATTTGATGACAATGTCCGCGCCGCGCATCAATGGCCGGTCTTCTGTCCGACCCTCAATGCTGGGCGAGGGCGCATCCGTTTTAGCCTTTGCCATCGTGTTTCCGGGTTTGCTCATAACCTGTTCTCTGAAGCAAAGTTTATACACCCAAACGGGGGTTCAATCAACGCAAATCCTGCCCGGCAAGTCGCCTCAATCCTTGGAGTATTTCTTGGTCTTTTTCTTGCCGCCGGCAGGCTCAATCCGCGCCGTGCCGAGCTTGCTCTTGAGATCGGGAGGCTCAAATGTCTCCGCCAACACCGCGTCGCCGCTCAAGAGTTGCACGCCGTAGCCGATGAACTTCTTGCCTTCTTCGGGCACGAACGTCAGCTCGCCCTCCGACTTCTTGGAGTATTGCGTGGCGTAGGTGGTTACCAGCGTTTCCGATTTGACCTTCGCGGAGCCGAGGCCCGGCAGATCAATGTTTTGCTTGCCCATGCGCGGAATCGAGAACTCCTTGCTGGCCAGGTCCTTGGCGAACAGATAGTACTTCACCGTCAAGCCCTTGTAGCCGGTCGGCGTGGTATTCGCCACCGTGATCTCCAGTTGTTTATCTTGCGTGATGGTCATCTTCGGGATGGTGCCGCCTTTCTTCGGCGGTTTGGCCCGCTTGGTGTCCGTGCTGCCGGTCACATCCACTGAGATTCGAATCGGACTGGTCTGGGCCGTTGCCGTCGAAACCGCGCTCACAAGGACGACGGCAACAACTCCGCTGAGAATGCGCTGCAGCATCACTTTCATATCGAAGCCTCTGCGAGATTTGTAGCACGCAACGCCCCGGTCCAGCGATCCAAATCTCCTGACGATAGCGATGCTTGACAACGGTTGTTGTAACGGTTTACAAACTGCTCCTATGTTTGGCCGTAAGCGAGGCGAATCCCCGGTCGGAACCGCAAATCAGGAACGGCTTCAACTGTTTTGGCACGCCGTCAGCAGCGTGCCGGACTTCGTCGTCATCACCGACCTGAAGGGCAACATCCTTTTTGCCAACCAATCCATCCTCACCCGCACCGGCTATCGCGACGACGAAGTGATCGGCCGGCACGTCACGATGCTGCTGTCGCCCAACTACCCGCCCGGCCATTGGCGGGCGGCCCACGAAGCCACGTTGCAGGGCAGTTGGTCGGGCGAGTTGCTCGATATCACCAAGGATGGTCGCGAATTCAGAATCTTCCTGACCAGCTCCGCCGTTCGCGATGAAAATGGAAACACCATCGCCGCCGTCGGCATTTCGCGCGAGGTGACCGATGCCCAAGGCATCGAGAACAGTCTGCGGGCCACGCAGGAATTTCTCGTCTCGCTGTTGGAGCACACGCCGGCCAGCATCTACGTGATCTCCGCGGACGACCGCTTCCTCTTGGTCAACGACGCGTGGGAAAAATCCACCGGTCGGCGGCGCGAAGACATCCTCGGATGCAAACGCAAAGACGTATTTCCTCCGGACGTCGCGCGACAATTTCGCGACACCGACTTGACGGTTTTCAACACGCGAGGACCGGTCACGGTCGAACAACTGGTCGAAGCGGCCGACGGACTCCACTTCTACCAAACCGTCAAATTCCCGCTGCGCGACCGCCACGGGACCATCGAGGCCATTGCCGGCGTCTCGTTCGACATCACCAATCGCAGGCGGACCGAACTGGCATTGCGGGAGAGCGAAGAGCGCTACCGGCGGCTGGTCGAAACGTGTCCGGAAGCAATCGTTGTCCAAAGTGAGGGCCGGTTCGAATACGTCAACGCCGCCGCGGTCAAACTCTTCGGGGCGTTCAGCGCCGAGGAACTCATCGGAAAACCGATTCTGGATTTCGTGCATCCGGACCAGCGGGGAATCGTCACCAAGCGAATCGAACAAATGTTGCGCGACGGAAAACCGGCACCGCTGCAAGAGCGCAAGATTCTCCAACTCGGCGGTAAGGTAATTGATGCCGAAGTGACCGGAGTAGCGGTCACCTATCAAGGCAAACCGGCCATCCAGGGCGTTCTTCGCGACATCACCAAGCGCAAACTTGTGGAGCAGGCTCTGATCCGCGAGTACGACTTGTTGCACGCGCTCATGGATCAAATCCCCGACACGATCTACTTCAAAGATACCGCCAGCCGCTTTACGCGCATCAATACCGCGCAAGCACAATTTCTCGGCTTGGCCGACCCGAAAGACGCGCTCGGAAAGACAGATGCAAACTTCTTCACGCCGGAGTTCGCCCGCGAAAGCTTCGCCGACGAACAATCGATTCTCACCTCCGGCAAGACTTTGATCAACAAGGTTGAGAAAGTCACCCGACTCGACGGCCAGAGCCGCTGGTTCTCCGTGACCAAAGCGCCCATTCTCGACAAACAAGGACAGATCACCGGCATCGTCGGTATCTCGCGTGAAATCGCCCCGCAGAAGATGCCGGCCGGCGGTGCCCCGCCGGAAACGCCGGCCCGACATCTCGCCACCATCCTGCTCGTCGAAGACGACCAGAACCTGCGCGACCTGCAATCCCAAGTGCTCGAACTTGAAGGATTCCGGGTCATCACCGCCTCCGACGGTGAAGAAGGACTAATGCGTTACTGCCGGTTTGCGAAGCACATTGATCTGGTGGTCACCGACGTCACCATGCCGAAGCTGACCGGTGACGCCATGATCGCCGAGATCAAGAAAGTCTCCCCTTCAGTGAAAATCATCGTGGTCTCCGGCTACGCCAAGGGCGACATCGAAGCGCGGCTGCGCGACCAGAAGGTTTCAGGAATCGTTGATAAGCCGTTCGACACAAGCATGCTCGTGCAAGCCTGCCGCCAAGTTCTGAACATCCCGGCATAGCCCTCGGCGCTTGATTTCAGCCGCCGCCGCCGGTAGCCTTGTCTCGTGGACCCCATTTACCGAGACCTTGCGGACTTGCTGGAGCGCAACCAGCCGCTCGCGTTTGCCGTGCTGATCGAGACCAAAGGCTCGACGCCGCAAAAATGCGGCGCGAAAGCCATCTTCCTCCCGGACGGTCGCATCCTCGGCACCCTTGGCGGCGGTTGCCTCGAGGCCGAAACGCGCCAGAAGGCGTTGCGCGCGCTGGAGACCGGCGAATCGTTTACCTTTCGCGCCGTGCTCGACGACGATTTCGGCTGGGACGATGGACTGATCTGTGGCGGCGCCGTCCAAACGTTCGTACAGCCGAACCCGGGCAGCCGCGAAATCTGGCGTGCGCTGCTCGATGCCCCGGACACGCGCGAGCGTCGCATGCTGGTCACGATCACGGACGGCGAGCACGCCGGCAAGCGCGCGTTGTTTGCCGGCGACCGGGTCCTCGTTGCAGACGCGCTGCCTCCTGAACTCGTCTCCGAACTCGCCGGTAAGTCCACGCAAATACTCAGCGAACCGGAACCCGAACCCGCGCTTCACACTATCCGTTCGACGCTCCACGTTTACTTCGAGCCGGTATTGCCGAAGCCGACACTTGTCATTTGTGGCGGCGGCCACGTCGGCGCGGCGGTAGGGAAACTAGCCGCGTGGTCCGGGTTCGACGTGGTGGCAATTGACGACCGTGCCTCTTTCGCAAACAAGGAGAGATTTCCCGATGCCAAGCAAATCATCGTGGACGATCCGGCAAAGGCGATCAAAGGATTGCGGATCGACGAGGACACGTACCTCTGCATTGTCACGCGCGGTCACCGGCACGACGCTGTCGTGCTGAAAGAAGTCATCCACAGCAAGGCGGCTTACATCGGTATGATCGGCAGCAAGCGCAAAGTCCGCACCGTCATGGAAGGTTTTATCAACGACGGCATCGCCACCGCCGAAGATTTCCGGCGCGTCCGCTCGCCGATGGGCGTCGCGATCCGTTCAATCTCAGTCGAGGAGATTGCCGTGAGTGTCGTGGCCGAGTTGATCGCTGCTCGCCGCGGCGCTGAGCATCCGAACTCGCTCTCGGTGACCAACGCGCTGGCGGATAAAATGGCGCGATGAACGTCGCGATCATCCTCGCTGCGGGCGAATCGCGTCGCATGGGTGAACCGAAACAGCTTCTGCCGTTCGGTTCGAAAACGATACTCGAATGTGTGACGGACGCGTTCGATTCGCCGAAGATTGACCAGATTCTTGTCGTGCTCGGTCACAAGGCTGAGGAAATTGCCACCCGGATTTCGCACGCTCGCGCTCGTGTCGTAACAAACGAGCGTTACCGGGAGGGTATGTTCACATCCGTGCAAGCGGGGTTACGTGCGCTGCCGGCCGAGACGAAGCTCGTGCTCATCGGGTTGTGCGATCAGCCGCGACTGCAACAGGCGACGGTCGAGACGTTGGTGGACGAGTTCGAGAAGAAGCGGCACAAGATTCTCGTACCGGTTCACGATGGCCGGCAAGGTCATCCGCTGTTGTTCGCGGGCCGGTACGCCAAGGAGATCGTCGCGATGGATTCGTCGCTGACGCTGAAGCATTTTCTCGCGGCGCACGCCGACGAGATTGCGCGTGCGCCCGTGCCGGACGAAGGCGTACTGGTGGACATCGACGACCGCGAAACGTACGAGAGAGAATTGAACAAGTGAACGCAATCTTCCAGGTGCTGCGGCAAGATCCGAATTCGGCGGCGCGCGCCGGGCGGCTGCGCACGGCCCACGGCGTTGTGGAAACGCCGGTCTTCATGCCGGTCGGCACGCAAGGCACGGTGAAGTGCATGTCGCCGGCCGAGCTGCATGAACTCGGCGCGCAGGTCATTCTCGGCAACACATATCACCTCGTGATCCGTCCCGGGCTCGATCTGATTCAGAAAGCCGGTGGGCTGCATAAGTTCATGGCATGGGACGGGCCGATCCTGACCGATAGCGGCGGTTATCAGGTCTTCTCGCTCGCGAAGCTGCGCAGGATTTCGCCGGACGGCGTGGAGTTTCAGTCGCACGTGGACGGCGCGACGTTGTTCCTCGGGCCGCGCGAAGCGATGGCGGCGCAGGCGACGCTCGGCAGCGATATCGCGATGGCGTTTGATGAGTGTCCGCATTGGCCGTGCGACCGAGAATACGCTTGCAGAAGCCTGGAGCTGACTTTACAGTGGGCGGCTCGCTGTCGGGAACAACGACTGGCCGACGGCCAATTGCTCTTTGGAATTGTGCAGGGAAGTGTTTATCCGGATTTGCGGGAACGTGCCGCGCGCGAACTGGCGGCGATGGATTTCGAGGGATACGCGGTGGGCGGCGTCAGTGTGGGCGAACCATTCCCGGAGATGATCGCGCAAGTGGAGGCGAGCGTATCGCATCTGCCCGCCGACCGAGCGCGTTACGTGATGGGCGTAGGTACGCCGTCGCAAATGCTGGAGATGATCGCGCGCGGCGTGGACATGTTTGACTGCGTATTGCCGACGCGCGTGGCGCGCAACGGAACAATTTTCACGGCGACCGGGACGTACCCGATCAAGAATTCGCGATACCGGGAGGACTTCGGTCCGCTGGAGGAGGGTTGTCCTTGCTACGCCTGCCGGACGTTCACGCGCGCGTACATTCGGCATCTGTACCGGTGCAACGAGATTCTCGGACTGCGGCTGATGTCGTGGCACAACCTGCACATGTACTTGAGCTTGCTACGACGCGCACGGGAAGCGATCGTGGCCGGTTCGTTCGAAGAGTTCCGAAGGGAGTTTGTCGTGCATTACACTGAAAGAACGGAGACCGATGAAGCTATTTGAATTGTTGGCCATGGCGCCACCGCCGCCGGGCACGGAAGCCAACCCGACCGGGCAGATGCTGCAGATGGTGGGGATGCTGGTCGTCTTCGGCGCGATGTTCTATTTTCTGCTCATTCGTCCGCAGCACAAGCAGAAAAAGGAACAGGAGAACCTGCTCAAGAACATCAAGTCCGGCGACCGCGTGCTGACCACCGGCGGTGTCTATGGCATCGTCACCAACGTCAAAGAGAAATCGTTTATGGTCAAGATCGCCGACAACGTGAAGGTGGAAGTCGCCAAGTCGGCCATCGGCACGGTCATTCAAAAAGCCGCCGAGGGCGAATCCTCGGGCGGCGACTCGAAATAATCATCAGCTCCTCATGAACAAACAGTTCGCCTGGAAATTCGGCATCATCTTCGCCATCGCCGCGGCCTCATTCTACTCGATGTGGCCGCCGCGCGAGAAAATCAAACTCGGTCTCGATCTCAAAGGCGGCACGTCGTTCCTGCTGCAGATGGATTTGACCAAGATCGATGTGACCGGCCGCGCCAACGCGTTGCGGCAAGCGGTCGAGATCATCCGCAAACGCATTGATAAATTCGGCGTGGCCGAGCCGGTCATCCAGCCGGTCGGTGAAAACCGAATCCTCGTGCAGATGCCCGGCTTGGAGGAGCAGCGGCGCAACGAAGCCCGTCAAACCATCGAGCGCACAGCCTACCTTGAGTTCCGTCTTGTCCACGAACGCAATGACGAACTGGTGAGTCAATCGGCCTCAGACGCAGCGTTTCGTCCGCCCGTGGGATAACAGAAGATGATGCTGAAGGAGACGCGCGAGGGCCGGCATCTTGAGCGTGTGTTCTACGTAAAAGCCCATCACGAGTTGGACGGCAAGTCCGTAGTGCGCGCGTACGTCGTGCCGGACGAGATCGGTCGTCCCTACGTCGCGATGAATTTCAACGACGAAGGCGGGAAGATTTTCGGGCGCGTGACTTCCGCAAACGTCGGACGGCAACTGGCCATCGTGCTCGACGGCGAGTTGTACTCCGCACCGGTGATTCAAGATGCGATTACCGGTGGCCGCGCGCAGATTACCGGACAGTTCACCTACCCGGAGGCGCTGCAATTGGCCAACGTGCTGGAGAATCCGCTGGAAGCCCCGGTGCAGATCGTCGAGGAACGCGGCGTTGATCCCTCGTTGGGCCGGGACTCGATACAAAGCGGCATCCGCGCAGCGTTGATCGGTTCGGTGGCGGTCGTGGTGTTCATGGCGGTTTATTATCTGGCCGCCGGCGTGGTCGCTGACTTGGCGCTGCTGCTGAACATTCTGATTCTTGTCGGCGTGTTGGCGATGTTCAAGTTCACGCTCACCTTGCCGGGCATCGCGGGCATCGTGTTGACCATCGGCATGGCGGTGGACGCCAACGTGCTGATTTACGAGCGCGTCCGGGAGGAGTTGGCGGCCAACAAACCGTTGCGCGCGGCCATCGCGGCCGGCTACCGGCGGGCGTTCATCGTCATTTTCGACTCGAACTTCACGACGATTCTGACGGCGATCATTTTGATCTGGATGGGCAGCGGCCCGGTCAAGGGATTCGGCGTGACGTTGACGATTGGCTTGCTGGCCAACCTGTTTGCGGCGGTGTTCGTTACGCGCCTGATCTTCGAGTGGCTCGTGGCGAAGGGCTGGATGAAGTCGTTCAAGATGCTGCACGTGTTCCGCCACTTGCCGCGGGTCAACTTCCTCGGTGTGTGGAAACTGGCGTTCGGAATCTCCTGGGCATTGATCATCGCAGGGATGATTTCGTTCGTGTGTAGAGGGGGTATCGACCATTTTGTACCGAATACAGATGCAGGGAGTAAATTCGTTGAGAAATTGCACAAAGTGTTCCCGCGAGTTGGCTCGTACGTCTACGGGATTGATTTCTCGGGCGGCGATACGGTCACGCTGAACTTTGTGCAACGTGAAGACCCCGACAAGATTCGCGCAAGTCTGGAACGCGCCGGCTTTACCGAGGCGTATATCCAGTACGAACGCGGCGCGAAAGATGAAGTGCTTTCCCTGAAACTGCCTGAGAAAACTGCCGACAAAGTCGTTGAGAATTTACAAAAGGATTTTCCCGAAGCAAGATTCAACAAAGTGGGCTTCGAAAGCGTCGGCCCGGTCGTCGGTAAGGAGTTGCTCAAACAAGCGTTGTGGGCGGTGGTCGTTTCGTTGGTGGCGATCATGATCTACGTCGCCTTCCGCTTTGGCGAGTTTTCCTATGGCCTCGGCGCCTTGGTCTCACTCATTCACGACGTGCTCATGACCATCGGCTGGTTCTGTCTGACCGGCCGCACCTTCTCGATGCCGGTCGTGGCGGCGATCCTCACGCTCATCGGCTATTCCATCAACGACACCATCGTCGTCTTCGACCGCATTCGCGAAAACAAGAAACTCTCCGGTGGCCGGCTTAACTACGTTGATCTCATCAACAGCAGCGTCAACCAGACGCTCTCGCGCACGATCCTCACCGCCGGCACGGTATTCCTGTGCGCCATCGCCCTGTACGTCTTCGGTGGACGCGTCATCAACGACTTCGCGTTTTGCTTCACCGTCGGCGTGCTCACCGGCACCTATTCGTCCATCTACATCGCCAGCCCGTGCGTGCTGTGGTATCACCGCAAAGAAGGCGTGAGAACCAAGGCTGCCGTCAAGAAAGCCGAGCCCGCGAAAGCATAGGCGATACTCGCCGTGAACAGACGCTGGATCATCGCTTCACCTGATCCGGCGTTGACCAAGACCTTCGTGCGCGAACTACGCCTGCCGGCGGCGCTCGCCCAAGTCCTCGTCCATCGCGGCTACCGCGACGCCGAGGCCGCCCGGCGATTCCTCGATCCGAAACTGCGCGATCTCGGCGATCCATTCGAGTTGCCGGACATGAACGCGGCCGTTGACCGCGTGCTGACCGGCATCGAGAAAAAGGAGCGCATCGTCATCTACGGCGACTACGACGTGGACGGCGTCACCTCCAGCGCGTTGCTCACGCGCCTGCTCAACGCGGCCGGTGCGACCGTTGCCAATTTTCTGCCCCACCGGATGGACGAAGGTTACGGTCTCAGCGCGGACGGCATCGCCCGGTGCCTGAAGGAGCACAAACCGCAACTGCTTATCGCCGTGGACTGCGGCACGAGTTCTGCCCGCGAGGTTGCCGACCTCAAAAGGCATGGCGTGGACACCGTTATCCTCGATCACCATCAACCCCCGCCGCAGTTGCCGGAGTGTGTGGCGCTAGTGAATCCGAAGCGCGGCGATGCCGGCGAGCCGCTCGCCAGCGTCGGCGTTTCCTTCAAGCTCGCGCATGCGTTGTTGAAGCGTGACCGAAAGCTCGCGGAGAAAATTGACCTTCGCGATTCCCTCGATCTTGTCGCCGTCGGCACCGTGGCGGACATCGTGCCGCTGACCGGCGAGAACCGCATCCTCGTCAAAGCCGGTCTCGAACGGTTGCCGGACACGAACAAGATTGGGCTGCGGGCGCTGATGGACATTGCCGACGTGCCGGACGAGGTGAGTCCGTATCACATCGGATTCCGGATCGGGCCGCGCTTGAACGCCGCGGGCCGGCTCGCCGATGCGATGGCCGCGCTGGAGTTGCTGTTGACGGAAGACCGGGCGCGCGCGGCGGAACTGGCGCAGTTGCTCAACGATCACAACGCCGAGCGTCAACGCATTGAATGGCAAATCGTCGAGCAGGCGATGGAACAGGCCGCGCAATACCGGGACGACCGGGTGCTGGTGTTGGCGGACGAGAAGTGGCACGTCGGCGTGATCGGCATCGTCGCCTCGCGGGTGATGCAGGAGTTTTACCGGCCCACGGTCGTGATCGGCAAGGGCGGCAAAGGCTCGTGCCGGAGTGTTTCGGGTTTCTCGATTGTCGAAGCGTTGGCGCAGTGCGCGCCGTTGCTGGAGAAATTTGGCGGACACGAAATGGCGGCGGGATTGAGCGTGAAAGCCGGCAGGATTCCCGAGCTGCGCCGCCGGCTCAACGAGATGGCCGGCGCCACGCTGCACGCGGAAGATTTGTCGCCGCGCGTGTTTGTGGACGCGGTCGTGCGGCTCGACGAATTGGATGACGAGTTTTTCACGCAACTGGCGCGGTTCCAACCGTGCGGTCCGGACAATCCCACGCCGACGTTTGCGGTGAAGGCGGCGACGATGCGCGGCGCGCCGCGCGCGTTGAAGAAGCGGCACCTGAAGTTTCGCGTGACCGACGGCGGGGCGCCGGTGGAGGCGATTTGGTTTGGCGCGGCGGACGCGGAACTGCCGCGCGGCGCGCTGGACATCGCGTTCGTGCCGGAGCTGAATGAATTCGGCGGCGTGGAGAGTGTGCAACTGCGGGTGAAAGATGTTAGGTTGTCGCACGGGTCGGGGGGACCGGCTGGTGACGAGTCATGACTGCCCGGATACAAACATCGTTGCGTTTCAAGCTCACTCTCTTTGTGGCGGCCATCGTCGTGTTGACGGCCGGCGCGCTAAGCGTGGCCAGTTACGTGTTTGCCCGCCGGATTCTACGCGCACAAATCCATGACCGGCTTTCTGTTGTCGCCAATGACCGGCAGAAACTGCTGTTCGGTTACGTGCAGCAGCAACAAGAGCGCGTCGCGTTGGTGGCCAGCCGCACCCGGTTGCGGCAGCTTTTGGAGCAATTCGGCGCGAGCCAACTCGACGCGGAGACGTTTCACGCGGAGACGCGCCGCATTCTACTGGATGCGCAGGGCAGCAGCCCGGGGTTGCTGGCGATTTGGATCACTGATTTGAACGGCCGGTGCATCACGGCGACGGGCGATGAATATCTCGGCAAGGATTTTGCCTCGACACCGGAGTTCGTGGACGGCCGGAAGGCGGCGCGGTTGCGGCTGGTGCACGACGACGAGGGGCGGGAACGGGCGTTGCTGGCCGCTCCGGCGCGCGGGACGAACAATCGCGTGGTCGGCGTCGTGATGATGCGTGCCGACGCTGAACCGATCATGGATTTGTTAGCGGACCGCGCCGGCTTGGGCGAGACGGGCGTGGTGCTTCTGGGCATGCGTACAGACGAAAAAATACAGTATCTGCTCGTGCCTGATGCCGGTACGCAGAGTTTCGACGTGCCGCTGTCGCAAGCGCCCACGATGGTGGCGGCGACCGAAGGTCGGAGCGGATTTCAACAGACGATTGATTGGCGCGGCGTGCCGGTGTTGGCGGCGTACCGGCCTGTTGGTTACGACAATTGGGGTTTGGTAACGAAGATGGACGTGGCCGAAGCGTACGCGCCGATTGCGTGGTTGCGGCGGTTGTTCATCACGGTGGAGAGTGTCGTGTTCGTGGTGGGACTGCTGGGCTCCTATGGGCTGGCGCGACGGTTCACGCGCCCGATCCTGCACCTGGCCAAAATGGCGGAGTCGATCGCCGCCGGCGGGCTCGAGGCGCGCGTTGTGGTTGAGAGCAACGACGAGGTGGGCAAGCTGGGTGAGTCGTTCAATCGCATGGCCGAGGAACTCGCGCACTCGTACGCGATTCTGGAAGACCGCGTCAAGGAACGCACGGCGGAGTTGCGCGCGAGCCAAGAGCAAACGCGCCTGATCATGGAGACGGCGCACGAGGCATTCGTGGCCATGGACGCCAACAGCCAGATTATTGACTGGAACACGGCGGCGGAGAGGACCTTCGGGTGGTCACGCGAGGAAATCCTCGGGCAACGACTCACGCAAACGATCATGCCAGCCCGGTATTGCGAGGCGCACGAGAAAGGGCTTCGCCGTTTTCTGGCGACGGGTGACAGCCCGATCCTCAACAAGCGGCTGGAGATGTCGGCACTGCGGCGCGACGGACAGGAGTTCCCAGTCGAGTTGACCATTGCGCCGGTGCGCGTCGGCGACCACTTCGTATTCAACGCGTTTCTTCACGACATCAGTGAGCGCAAGCAGCGCGAGCAGGCCCTGCGCGAAGCGGAAGCCAAGTACCGGCAGTTGGTGGAGCAGTTGCCGGCCATCACCTACATCGCGGAGTTCGGCCCCGAGGGCCGGTGGCTGTATGTCAGCCCGCAGGTCGAGGCGTTGCTGGGTTTTTCGGCTGCGGAGTGGATGAACCAGCCCGATTTATGGATCAATCAATTGCACGCCGACGACCGGGAGCGCGTGCTGTGCGAGGAGGCGGCGAGCCGGGAGACCCGCGAGTCGTTCCGCTCCGAGTATCGGCTGTTGACGCGCGATGGCCGTGTACTGTGGGTTCGCGACACGGCCACTGTCGTGCTCGACGCTGCCGGCCAACTGCAATACCTCCATGGCGTGATGCTGGACATCACCGAGCGCAAGCGGGCGGAAGAGGAATTGGACCGGTACTTCACGCTCTCGCTGGATCTGTTTTGCATGGCGGATTATCGCGGCAACTTCAAGCGGTTAAATCCCGCATGGGAACAGGTGCTGGGTTACAAGTTGGAGGAACTCGTGGCTCAGCCTTTCCTCAACTTTGTTCACCCGGATGACCGTCCGGCCACGGTCGCGGAGTTTGAGAAGATTCTCAAGGGCGGGCGCGCGCTGCATTTCGAGAACCGGTACCGCTGCAAGAATGGAGCTTACAAGTGGCTGCAATGGACGGCGATTCCCGAGCCTGAGCAACAGATCATCCATGCGGTGGCGCGGGACATCACCGAGCACAAGCGCGCGCAGGAGTTGCTGGCCGGGTTCGCCGATGCGCTGAACCGCAAGAACATGGACATGCAAGAAGACTTGAAGATGGCGCGGGAGATTCAGCAGGCGTTCATTCCCGAACATTATCCCGTGTTGCCCCGGCACGCGGCGCCCGGCAAGAGCGCATTGCGCTTCGTTCATCTCTACGAGCCGGCGGCCACGCTCGGCGGAGATTTCTTTAATGTCTTTGCGCTGTCGGACACGCAAGTCGGTGTGTTCATCTGCGACGTGATGGGGCACGGCATCCGCGCCGCGTTGGTGACGGCGATCGTGCGCGGTGTGCTGGAAGAACTCCGGCCGTTCGCCGCCGATCCCGGTCAGTTTCTGACGGAGATCAACCTCGGTCTGATCAAGAATCTCAAATTGGCGACGACGACGATCTTTGCGTCGGCGTTTTATCTCGTGATTGACGCGGCGACGGGCGAGATGCTTTGCGCGAACGCGGGACATCCCAGTCCGTTCTGGTTGCGGCGCGACGCGGGGACGGTGCAACTGTTGCCGGAATCAGATCAGGCGCGCGGGCCGGCGCTCGGATTGATGAGCGAGACGGAGTATCCGACCTTGTGTCAACGGCTGGGCGCAACCGACGCCGTGCTGCTGTTCACGGATGGGCTCTACGAAGTGGATGACGCCGAGGGAAATCAATTTGGTTTGGCGCGGCTCCGGGAGGAAGTGCAGAAACGCATCCGTCACAAGCCCGGCGATCTGGTGAATGAACTCGTTGCCACCGTCCGCAAATTCTCGGGCAGCGGCGAGTTTTCCGACGATGTTTGTCTCGTGGCGGTGGAGGCGGTGGAATCGGTCGTCGGCGACGTCTGGAGCAAGAACGCCCGTCAGCCCGGTGGCTCAGCGTTGCGAGCCGATCCCGAAGCCGTCTAAGCGGCTTTCAGCACGCGGCCGCTCTTGATGCAATTGGCGCAGACTTTGATGCGGCGGCGCGTGCCATCCACGATGGCGTGGGCGACCTGCAGATTGACATGGAAAATACGCGGAGTGACGGCGGTAATGTGCTGGCCGATGCCACCCGTTTTCTTGGCCTGACCGCGCCGCAGAATATGGTTGCCGCGGACCTGACCTTTGCCACAAATTTCACAACGTCGAGACATGATATAACTCCATTTCCCTCTGAGAGCGGCGAACCATAGCCAATCGGTGACGCCGAGGCAAGGGGATTTTTCAGCCCGCGACCAGCGGTCGTTGGTAGGGCGCGATTGCCGCACACGACAGCGGCGTCTCGCCTGCGGCTCGGCTGCCGGGCGCGCCGCCGCCCGGTATGCAGCAGGTCAAAAAGGAGATTGACGCCACCGCAGAACCGCCGAACACTGGCCGCCGCCATCATGGAAATCCTCAAGTCTCTTGATCAAATCACGCAGATAGATGAACGCAATAAATTCCATGGCTTCACATTAGCAGACAGGCATAAGCAAGTTTCGCAATTGGAATTGACGAGCCATGTTCCTGAAGGAATCGCTTCGGCATTTGCAGTCGCCCGTAATCTTTGGCTATTCGGCTGGTTCTGCTGGCCGCTTTACTCGTTGGCGTCGTTTGAGGCATTCCGCTGCATCGAGATGAGTTTAATCAATCGCTGGCGAAAGGAAGGCTGCCCCGAGCTACGCAAACAGAAGCGCTCTAAAAAATGGAAAGAGACACCTTCGCTGAAATTGCTTCTCGAATTTGCGGTCGAAAAGGGATTGTTACTTGATTCGGATTTTGAGCATGTGCGGCTTCATCAGGAAACGCAACGCGCCTACAACGAGTTGTTGGTTGATATTCTGCCAGAGGAGCCGCCACAACCGTCGGAGCCTGCCCAGTATGTCAGAATCCTGAAGGATGTCCTGCCACAATTGAGAAACAGGCATGCTCATGCGGAAAGTATTGCCTTCATGGGGCCTAGTGCGGGCTATTTGGATTTACAAAACGCCCGCGACCTCATTCAAAAGCTTTTTTCCGCTTCTTCGACGGCTTCGCCGCCGCCACAAGCAACTCAACAATGATTGTCGCGGGCAAGGCACGACCGCGCGCACCTCTTGCCAGCGCGATTCTGGAGTAGATGCTCCAGCGGCGGGGCGCGGAACTGAGAAACTAGGAACGGTGAGGCTTTGACTACAGTTTGGACACGCAACAATTTGACCTACTCCCGCAGAGTCAATCTCTAGGTGCTGTTCACAGTGGGTGCAATGAAAATTGATGTCCATGCCTTCGCTTCATTCCAACGCAGTGCAGCAAGGGCACAGCGTAGCCGGCAAGCGTGGTTGCCGAGCGCCGGTCGATCATCGGTGATTAGGGCTTCCCAACCCGCCGGCGAGTCTGCCGGTAAGCCTGCGCCCCGGTTTGCTCGGAAATCAGGGTTCGAGCTTGGCGTTGATCTTAATGTCGGTTGCGGACGCGGAGAGAATTCCAAGCGACGTGTCTATCACTACGAAATAGTAATTGCCCTGATTCAACCGACCTGACCGCCGGTAGCTCTTGGTCTTCTGCGCATCGAAGCCCTCGAAGTACGTGAACTTTTTGTTGTTCTTCACATTGTCCATCTGATCGGGCTGCACCAAGTACACATTCACTTCATTGCCCTTCGTCACCGTCGCTTCGACAGTGAGCGTGCCGGTGTAGGGGAGCGAGAGGGCGAAACCTTTCATTGACGTTGCGGGCAAGTTCTCAATGGAGTTCTTCAATTCAACCGGCTTCTTAAGGACGTTTGACGCAAAGTTGTGCGCGGCCTTTGGGCCGGCTGCAAACCGGATAAACAGCCAGACCGCGAAGACCACGATGGCAATTAGCGCGACGATGCGCAAAAGAGACTTTAGGTTCGACTTCGGATCGAAAAACACTGTCTTCTTCTCAGTCATGGTGACTTTCTCCTAGTGGCCGTGAAGCCTATCTCTGAGACGGCCCATTGACCAGTGTATTCAGACACGCAACAGGGCCAGTAAGGTTTTCGTTGTCGCGCGGAAGCCGGGGAGCGGCCGTCTTCACCGGGACAGATTTGCCGCTGATGGGGCCGGTGGCTCGTTCGTGGCGGTGTCTTCGAGGTTCATCACGGTGGCCACGCCGTTGCGGAGGTCTTCGATGGTCACCGGCTTGCTCAGGATCAGGTCTACGCCGGTCGGTTTTTCGCGGGAAGCTTTCATGACTTCGCCGAAGCCGGTCAGCATGATGATGCGGGTGTCCGGGGCGGCGTTCTTGATGGCGGCGGCGAGTTGATCGCCGGTCATGTGCGGCATGGTGCGGTCGAGCACGACGAGATCGAACGAGCCGTCCTGGAATTTTTCCCAACCTTCCTTGCCGCTGGAGGCGGTCTGGACGCGGTGGCCGTCGGCGGTGAGGAACTCGGCGAGGATTTCCGGCAGGGTCGGTTCATCGTCCACCAGCAGGATGTTCAGCGTACGCACGGGGACGTCGACGTGGGGCGCGGCGGGTTCCGCGTTGGCGGTGGAGTGGACAGGCAGGTGAATGGTGAAGGTGGTGCCTTGGCCGACTTCGCTTTGGACGTGCACTTGACCGTCGTGCTGCTGGATGATGCCGTGCAGCATCGCCAATCCCAATCCGGTACCGTGCTCGCCCTTGGTGGTGAAGAACGGCTCGAAACAGCGGTGGCGGACTTCGTCGGCCATGCCGGTGCCTGTGTCGGCGACTTCGACGACGGCTTGCCCGTCTTTGGTGCGGGTGCGCAGTGAGATCGTGCCGCCGTGGGGCATGGCATCAATGGCGTTGAGGATGAGATTGATCAATGCTTCCCGCAGAGCCGCTTCGTTGCCGTTGACCGGCGGGAGGGGTTGGAACGCGGTGAGCACTTGGATGTTGATGCCGTGGCTCATGGATTGGTCTTTCCAGCGCGGCTTGGTCAGTTCGACCACTTGGGCGACGACTTGGTTGAGATCGAGGGGCGCATGATCGCCGGTATCGTCGTGGCTGCGGTAAAATTCGCGCAGGCGATTGACGACCTTGCCGGCGTCGCGCAGGGCGGTGTTGATCATCTGCAAGTAGTGGGCGGTCTTTTCCTTGTCCTGGAGAATTTCCGGCCGGTGCAACAACAGTTCGCTGTAGCCGAGGATCGGGGAGAGCACGTTGTTGAAGTCGTGCGTGATCCCGCTGGCCATCTGTCCCAGCGCGCGCAACCGTTCTTGCTGCACGATATCTTTCTGAACCTTCTTCAATTGATCCAGCGCCCGTTCCAGGTTCGCGTTGCTGTCGCGCAAGGCGAGTTCGGCGTGTTGGCGGACGAGGTTTTCCTGTTTGAGCGAAGCGTTGGCGTTGGCCAATTCCACGGTCCGGTCCTGGACGCGGGTTTCCAATTCGTCGTGGGCGCTGCGCAGGGCTTGGAGCATCAGGTTGACGTTGCGCGTCAAGACGCTCAATTCGTCGTTGCCGCTGACGGGGAGCGATTCGGAGTGATGGCCGCTGGCGGTAATGCGGGTGAGGTCTTCGGCGAGACGATTGAGCCGGCGCATCACCAGATTGTCGAGCAACCAAAGCATCGCCGCCGCGAAGGCCAGTCCCACCACGACCCAGGACACGATCATGTAGCGCAGACTGCGTTCGCCTTGCTGGTAGATGGTGCGCGGCATCGTGACGGTGAAGATGAGAGCGGGTTCTCCATTGATGTCGTAGATCTGAGCGTACCCCTCGATCATGGTGTCGTTGAGGGGTTTGAATGAAATGGACGTGCCTTTGGTCACCGAGGAACGCACCGCTCGCAACCGGTCAGGCAATTGCAGGTCGTCAACGCGCGACATTTGCAGCGACACCGATACCGGCTTGGCCAGCTTCGCCAGGAATCCGTCGCCGATGCGTCGCGCCACGATCAGAGTTTTGCGAGAACTCCCTTTCTGTTGCTTTTCCGGCGGGAGCGGGCGCGTCGTGACCAACAACTCGCATTGGGGCATCAGCAACACACCGACCTTTGCCTGCTGGAAGAGCGACGGGAGGGTGGGCGATTCCTTGTTGAGGAGCGATCTGAGCAGGTCTCCCGGAGTGATGGCCAGGGTATCGGCAACCGAATCGCGCACGCGGCTGCAGATGACCTGCCGGGATTGGTCAACAAGCAGCACCAGATCAACGTCGAGATCACGGAGAGCCTTGTCGGCGTACCTCATCGCCGCTTGCCGGTCGTACGCCGCTACGCTGGGAGGAATCGTGGTGTCCGATCCTGTCCAGTCCGCGGTCTGGTCGTTCATTTTCGTCAGTTCATCGTTGAATCGCTCCAGAACACGAGAAACCTTCTCTTGGGCGTCGGCCTCCTCCAAGCGCACGAATTCCCCCCGCCAAACGGTCAGAGAAATGCCGTACAGAGCCGCGACCAACGCCAGCAGCATGGCCCCGGTGATGCGCAGAATCCTGCGCCGCAATGTCATGGTCAGCCCGTTTTTCATCAGTGCAGACGCCTCGGGCCGATTATTGCAAGAGCCGTGCCGCAACCGTGGCGGGGAGAGTGCTTTTGCCGGTCAGATCACCGGGCGGCCAATGCGCGGATGGCGGAGACCAGCTCCGGGACCTTGAACGGTTTGGAAAAGAGGCTGTCCACGCCTTCGGAAAAGGCCTGCGGCAATCCGCTGGCATTCACGCCGGTCAAGCCAATGACCTTGACCCGCGGATTGAGTTTACGCACGTATTGCAGCATGTCGGCGCCATTCATCACCGGCATGTTGAAGTCCAGCAGCAACACGCCGAAATCCTGGGGATTGTGACGCAGAATCTCAAGGCCCTTGATCGCGCTGGTGCTGGTCAGAATCTTGAAGCCGGCCCCCTCGAGCAACACGCGCACCAAATCCACGTAGTGCCGGTCATCGTCAATGGCCAGCACCACAATCTCAGTCTCCGGTCCGCCCGAAGTTCCGGCCCACTCGTCCGTCCTTGACGCACTCGGCGTCCCGAACGACGGATGGCCGCCCGCAGCAGGCTCGCCCGAAGATTGACGTTCACTTTTGTTTCTCAAGCCAATGCCTCGAAGCATATGGATAAGCAGGGTAAGTGCCAAGCGAATGCCGCGAGGCGACTTCTCCTGATAACCAAGGCACACCGCTTGCTTTTCCCATATTCTCGTGTCGCCTAGAGTCGTCAGCAGACGGAGGAACGGGTCATGAATGGAATATTGCAGAGTATTCGCGCACGGTTTTCGGGCCACGGAAGAACGTCTTCCGAACGAGCAGGGGACGGTAGCTCGTCTCCGTCGCAGGTTGGGGCGACCAAGGGAACAGTTTTGATTATCGACAATGACCAAACCTTGCTCGATTGCGTCCGCGATCTGCTACGGGCCGCCGGTTTTAGCGTCCTCACCTCAGATTCCGGACCGAAGGCTTTGAATATCCTGCGTTACGCCTCGGGCGATGTGCGGGTGGTGCTGCTGGATTTCAACATGCCCTGCTTCAATGGCGAGGAAACCCTGATGTATCTCCGCATGCAAAACCCGTCCTGCAAGATCATCGCCTTCACCGGCGTTGATGCAAAGCAGCTGCCTCCTACTTTCCGTGAGAGAGTTGATAGTGTCCTGACCAAACCATTCCGGAGTGATGAATTGATTCAGCGCGTCGAACACTTGGTCAAGTCGTCAACGGCGCAGCGGGGGCGATCCTAGAAAATGAACGCCACGCCGGTTTCCAACACCAAAGGCTGGAGCGATCGCTGCCGCGTCGCCCGTGTCGCCCGAGAAGGTGGAGTGTTCCTAGAGGACAATCACCTCCACGGAGGGAGGCGAGATGGCTAAATTCGGATACACGGCACGCAATGAGGCGGGCGCCAGCGTAACCGCGACGATCGAAGCGGCCGATGAGCAGGCAGCCCTCGAGACTCTGTGGCGCAAGAATTTGTTGATCATCAACTTGTGGCAAGACAACGAGAAAAAGCGGTTTCTTCCCAAGCGTCGTCACCAGGTTTGCCAGCGTGAGCTGATGGTGTTCACCCGCCAGTTCGCCACCATGCTCAAGGCCGGCTTGCCCATCGTGCAGGCCTTGAGAGCCTTGGGGCGACAAACGGGCGGCGGTACACTCGGGGCCGTGGTGAATCATGTTGCGACGACCGTCGAACGCGGGTTGTCGCTGTCCGAAGCGTTGGTCCTGCATCCCCGAGCATTCAACAACTTATATGTCAGCATGGTTCAAGCCGGTGAAACGGGCGGTACCCTGAGTGAGATTTTGGAACGCGCAGCCACTTACCTGGAATCCTCCGAACGGTTGCGCAAGAAAATCAAGGGCGCGCTGGCCTATCCGGTCATCGTCTGCGTGATCGCGATGAGTATTTCGATGTTCCTGATCATCAAAATCATCCCGATGTTCAAGGACATTTACCGGGATTTGGGGAGTCAACTGCCCGGCCCGACGCAGATACTCATTCAAGTCAGCGATTTTGTGAGGCACTACGCGGTGCCGTGTGCGTTGGCGTGCGCCATTGCCGTCTTTCTGCTGCGGCAACTGAAACGCACGAAGCGCGGCCAAGTTGTGTGGGACAAGTACAAGCTGCGTCTTCCCATCCTTGGATCATTAGTCCAGAAGATCGTGCTTTCGCGACTGGTGCGCACCTGCGCGGCGTTGCTCCGCAGTGGCGTGCCCATTCTGGAGACGCTGCGTATCGGCGGGAAATCCGGGGGCAATGTGGTTTTCGAGGCGGCGCTCGTGAAGGCTACGACGGCGATTGAACAAGGTCAAACACTGACCGAGGCGATGTACCGCGATCCGTTGTACCCGCCGATGCTGGTGGAGATGGTCGCCGCCGGGGAACAGACGGGCCATGTCCCCGAGATGCTGGAGCAGGTCGCGACCTACTATGATGTCGAAATTGAAAGCTCGCTGAATGAGTTGACCTCCTTGATCGAACCACTGCTGATGGTGTTTCTGGGCGTGGTTGTCGGCACCATCGTGATCTGCATGTTTCTGCCGATTTTCAAGATCAGTCAGGCTGTCCAGTTCTAGCGAGCCTCTAAACGACCATCGCAAAACCATGAACCTTCCAAATCTCTCCGCTTGGATCAACGAGCACGCCGATCCGCTCTGTTCTGCCGGTTTTGTGGCCGCAACCGCCTTCTTGGGATTTTCTTGTCTGTTGGCAGCTGCCGGGATGGTCGTTTACGTCGGGATCGCCAACCGCCGTGCGAAACAAGTCTGGTCGGTGTCTTCCGTGTTGCTCGCGCTGGGCGTGGTGTGCGCGGTGGTGGCAACGGCACTGGCTATGGCGTTGTCGTCTAACATCAGCAGGCCAGAGCCTGACGTGGTCGAGGCTGTGGCGTTTCTGGTGTTAGGAGTGATTCAGGTGGGGGCGAGCATGGTGTATTCTCGCCGCGCCGATGGCAACCAGGGATCTCGGATCGTGGCCTTGGGACTATTGCTGTTTGGGGCGTTGGATTGTGCTTTGCCTGTGGTGCCGGCCGGCTTTGCCGTCTTTTCGATCTTTTTCATGACGACGGCGGCGCTTTCGCTCACGATGGTCATCGGGTTGATTGTGGAGGAGCTTTCCTATCAGTCGGAACGCAAGTATCGCACGGTGTTCGAAGGCAGCAACGAGGCGATGGTGATCGTCGGCCTTTGGCGATACGCGATCCTGGATGCCAATAAAGCCGCCCAACGCCTGTTCAAGTTGCCCACGAAACTGTTGCTCGGGAAGAATTTTCTAGAGATGTGTCCGCAATTGAAGGAGTGCAACTTCACCTATTCGGCCCCGTACAAGTTCTTCACGGCAGTGTTTCGGCCGCACAACGAGTTCCCCATGCTGCGCGCAGACGGCTCGACCGTCCGCTGTCACGGCGACGCGAACATGGTGGAGTGGCGCGGCAAGATGGCCGTCCAACTGCGGATTTGGGAGCGCGACCGCAACGCCAGCCTCAACCAGATCGCGCGACGCACCGAGAAGATGGAAGCGTTGGGGAAATTGATCGCGGGCGTGGCCCATGAACTGAACAATCCGCTCACCGTGGTTCTCGGGCTGGGACAGATTCTGAACAAACGACTCAGCGGCAAAGACCGGGAAGACTTGAACAAGATTCTCCACGAGAGCGAACGCGCGTCCACCATCGTCCGCGAGTTGCTTGGGTTCGCACGCCCGACTGATCCTCAGTTTGAAACGGTCGATCTCAATGAGCTCCTCTCCACCGTGCTCGACCTGCGCGAGACCGGCTTTCAGCAGCACGGCATCGAGGTGGCCCGTCGGCTGGCCAGCGGGTTGCCGTTGACCAAGGCCGACCCGCGCCAAGTCGAACAGGTGCTCATCAATCTTGTCAGCAACGCAATCCAGGCGATGTCCGGCCAATCCACCACCCGGAAACTGACCGTCACCACCCAGGAAAACAGCCAATTCATCCGCATCACCGTTAGCGATACCGGGCCGGGCATCCCGGCGGAAAACCTCTACAAGGTCTTTGATCCCTTCTTCACCACCAAACCGCACGGCAAGGGCACCGGCTTGGGGCTTTCCATTTCCAGCAGCATCATTGAAGCGCACGAAGGCCGGTTGTGGGTGGACCCAAAACCGGGTCCCGGCGCCACCTTCCATGTCGAAATCCCGATCGTCCCTTGTGACCCCGTCAAGAAAATGACAACCGCGCAAGCGCCCAGCACCGTCGCGTCGTCAGCCCCGGCTACGAAAGCCCGGTTATTGGTGGTTGATGACGAACCCGGCATCTGTGAGGTCTTGCGGCTGACTCTGGAGGAACTCGGTCACACGGTGGACTTGGCCGGCAACGGACTCGAAGCCTTGCGAAAAATCGAAACGCAGCAATACGACCTGATTCTCTCGGACCTCAACATGCCCGAACTTGATGGCGAAGCGCTGTACGCGAAAATCGTTGAGCGAGATCGCCGTTTGGCCAGACGCATTGTCTTTGTCACCGGCGACATCCTCAATGAGAAGGCCCGCAATTTCCTGAGCGGGCTGCCCAACCACCGCATCCAGAAGCCGTTTGCCGTCAGCTCAATCGAGACACTCATTGGCAACATCCTGTCCCAATTGCCTCCGGCCGGCGAAACCTCGTCGAGGCCTTCGCTCATCAAGCCATCGGCACCGGCCCAGCCATCGGCACCGGTTCAGTCGCCGCCGCCGCCCGTCCCTGCGCCTCCCGCGCCTGTGACGTCACCGGCACAGCGCCGCGTGCTCGTCGTCGATGATGAACCCGGTATTCGCGAAGTGCTCGAACTCACGTTGGCCAGCGAAGGCTACGCAGTGGACACCGCCACCAACGGCGCAGAAGCCCTGCAACGCATCGGCTCGGCCCAATACAACGTAATCTTTTCCGACCTCTACATGCCGGAAGTGGATGGCCAGCAACTTTACGAGACGGTCCGCAACACCCGCCCAGCACTGGCCGAGCGCTTCATCTTCGCCACCGGCGACGCCGTTAGCCCCAAGTACCGGGACTTTCTGCAAACTGTCAGTAATCCGTGGTTGAGCAAACCGTTCAGCGTCGCGAAGCTGCTGGGAATGATGGATGATCTGAACAAGCGTTCAGCTCTTGCGGATTCGTCAGCGCCCCACGCGTAATTTCTCGGAAATCAACGGCACGAGATCGGCGATCTTCGCCCGGTCCTGCTTCATCGTGTCGCGGTCGCGCAGCGTGACGGTGTCGGCGAGTTCGGGGCCTTTTTCGCCGAGCGTCTCGAAATCAATCGTGACGCACCACGGGGTGCCTTGCTCGTCCTGATACCGGTAGCGTTTGCCGATATTGCCGCAGTGGACAACGAAGTGTATGTACGCTATGGAGCGCGATTTCTCTCATCTCTCGCGCCACCGGTGATCGTCGGGAATCTTGCCGGCGGCGATGTCTTTCTTCCACGTCTCAATCTGCTTGTCCCGGTTGGCCCAGAAACGGGCGACTTCATCGAGGAACGTCAGGACGGCGGCGCGGTCTTCCGGTCGCCCGTGTCGGAGCAACGCACCGGCCAGTGTGAAATCCGGCCCGAACGAGTTCAACTGCGGCGAGCCGGGAGTCTTGCTGGCCGCGATCAGGTATTTCGCTGCTTCGTCGGCTTGGCCTTCCTGAAGCGCGATTTTCCCGAGGAACAGGTTGTATTGATAAATCACGTTGCCGTAGTTCCATCCGTCGGTCTTCTGGTCAACGTTCTTGAGTAGTTCGATGGCACAGGCTTTGGCTTGGTTGGTGTCGTCGGCCAACAGCGAAGCCTCGGCAAGGATCGACAGGTAACTTTTGCCGTTCTGTAACCGGTACGTGGCGCGGCTGCGTTCATGGCGCAAGCGACAGGCAGCTTCGAACTGCTCAATGCCTTTCTTCGCGGCGGCGACGCGTTGCTCGGGCGTGAGCTTGTAGTCTTGGTCGGGAACTTCGCGATACCCAGCGTCAAAGAGCCAGGCGCGACCAAGGTGCTCAGCCCAATCGGGGTTTTGGGGTTCGAGTGCCCGGGCTTTCTCAAACAATGTCTTACACTGATCGTGGAATTCGGGGTGAAACACTCCGAACTGCTCCATCCACGTGGCTGCATTGCCAAGGATACGCGCGTCGTCGGGATTGGCCTTGATGAGATTCTGCCAGAGATCGATGGCCTGCCGATAGGTTCTCTGGTCGAAAGCAGAGACGACAATGCAGATCGGGCCGGCGACGGAGCTGCGGGGATTGTTTTCGATGACACCCAGCAGCAGTTTGACGCCCGCCGGCGGCATCGCGTCGCCGTGTGCCTCGTGGCCCAGAAGGCGAAGTCGGGTCGGCAGGTCTTTCGGGTCTTCCTGGAGTTTCGCTTCGAGTTCTGAGACTTGCGCGGGAGTGAGTTTGCTCCCTTCATCCATCAACTGCCAGCAGTCCTCAACCGTGAGGGTGCCAGTCGCGCCCGCCGGTGGATCCGCGATCCACACGATCGTCATTAGTAGAACCAGCAAAGCAGTTCCGCGCTTCATGTTGTGCTCCCTTCAAAAGACTTTTGACGCGGCCGGTCACGCGCGCAGCTTCGCGCTGATTAGCGGCACCAGTTCGGCGATCTTGACGCGGTCTTGTTTCATCGTGTCGCGGTCGCGGAGGGTAACGGTGTCGGCGAGTTCGGGGCCTTTTTCGCCGAGTGTTTCGAAATCTATTGTGACGCACCACGGGGTGCCTTGTTCGTCTTGATACCGGTAGCGTTTGCCGATGTTGCCGCGGTCGTCGAACTCGGTGGTGAAGTGCGGTTGCAGTAACTTGAAAACTTCCTTCGCTTTCTCAACGAGCGGCGGTTTGTTGCGCAATAGCGGAAACACCGCAACCTTGATCGGCGCGATGCGCGGGGCGAAACGCATGACGACACGAGTGTCACCGGGCGCAACTTCCTCTTCGGCGTACGCCGAGCAGATCAGGGCGAGTGCGATGCGGTCCACGCCGGCACTCGGCTCGACAACGTGCGGGATGTATTTCTCCTTCGTCTCGTCATCAAAGTATTCCATGCTCTTGCCGGAGAATTTCTGGTGCTGGCTCAAGTCGAAGTCGCCCCGGGCGGCGATGCCTTCGAGTTCCTGCACGCCGAATGGAAACTCGAACATCACGTCCACGCAGGCGCTGGCGTAATGGGCCAGTTCTTCCTTCTTGTAGGTGTAGCAACTCAGTTTGGATGCCGGCAGGCCGATGGATTCGTACCACTTGAGGCGTTCCTCGACCCAGTACTTGTGCCATTCAGCATCGCTGCCGGGCTTGATGAAAAATTCCAATTCCATCTGCTCGAATTCCCGGCTGCGAAACGTGAAGTTGCGCGGGTTGATTTCGTTGCGAAAAGCTTTACCGATTTGCGCGATGCCGAACGGAATCTTCTGGCGCGAGACACTGAGCACGTTGTTGAACTGGGCAAAGATGACTTGTGCCGTCTCCGGTCGTAGATACGCGACGCTGCCGGTGTCTTCGACGGGGCCGACGTTGGTCTTGAACATCAAATTGAATTTGCGCGCCTCGGTGTAGTCGTGCGGGCCGCCTTGGGGACACTTGGTTTCCGGTAACTGATCGGCGCGCCACCGGCCTTTGCATTTCTTACAGTCCACCATCGGATCGGTGAACGAGTCGACGTGGCCGGACGCCTCCCAAATCCGGGGGTGGGTGATGATCGTGCCGTCAATACCGACGACATCGGTCCGGCTGCGGACGATGTCGTTCCACCAAGCGTCCTTGATGTTGCGCTTCAGTTCCGCGCCGGCCGGGCCGTAGTCCCAGAAGCCGTTGATGCCGCCGTAAATTTCGGATGATTGGAAAACGAAGCCGCGCCGTTTGCACAGCGACACGATCTTCTCCATCAGATTCGGTTGGGTTTTCTCAGTCATCGCTTGTTGCGGTAAAAGCTTTCGACCAACTCTTCGGTTGAACAAGTGGCAGTGCCGACCTTGCCGACGACGACGCCGGCCGCGTGATTGGAAATGTCCGCGGCTTGCACCGGGTTCGCGCCGGCCGCCAACGCGAGCGTCAGTGTGGCGATAACCGTGTCGCCCGCGCCGGAGACATCGAAGACTTCTTGCGCGACGGTGGGAATGTGATGCGGTTTCTCGCCGGCGCGAAACAGACACATACCGTGTTCGCCGAGCGTGACGAGTAAGTTGCGCGGTTTCCATTTGCGGAGAAGCGACTTCCCGACGTTCATCAACGCTTCGTCGCGCAACACTTCGTCGGCAGGTTCGACGTACGGCAGACCGGCCGCGACAAACGCCTCCGCGCGATTCGGTGTGACGGCGGTAAGACCTTCGTACCGGAGCAGGTGCCGCGAATTCGGATCGGCGGTCGTGATGTTCCGATGTTTGCGCGTGAGCCGTTGCATCGCGTTCAGCATGCTTTGCGACAACACACCCTTACCGTAGTCTTCGAAAATCACCGCCGCCGCGTTCCGGACGTGCGACTCGAAATACTCGAACACGCGGCGCTCAATTTGTGGCGACAGCTTCTGCTCGGCTTCCCGGTCGAAGCGCACGACTTGTTGATGATGCGCGACGATTCGCGTCTTCAAGGTCGTCGGCCGGTTTTGATCAACCACGAGCCCGTGCGTTTCGACGCCTTGCTGTTCGAGCAATTCACACAGCTCTTCCCCAGCATCGTCGTCGCCGAGCACGCCGAGCATCTTTACCGGCGCGCCGAGCGCGCGCAAGTTGCGGGCGACGTTGGCGGCACCGCCGGGGAAAAACGACTCGTTCGTAACTTCAACAACTGGCACCGGTGCTTCAGGTGAGATGCGTGAGACTTTCCCCCAGAGGAATTGGTCGAGCATCACGTCGCCGACGACGAGGATGTTTTGTTGGCCAAAGCGGCCGAAAAGTTTTTTGAGTTGGTCGCGATTCATTGAAGTTGTTCCAAAACAGCGGCGGCCCAGAGTGGCACGAGCAGTTCGTGGTGGCCGACGATGTAGTAGCCGCGTCCGCCTTTGTGTGTCGGGCGGCGCACAACGTTCTCGGTGGGCCGGTAATGGCGGTTCATGTCGAAGGTGGCCGTGGTGAACTCATCCACTTTGTGGCCGAGGTTGCGGGCAATGGTCAGGGCTTTGAGGAAAACTTCCGGCATGATCACCGCCGAGCCGATGTTGAGCGCGATGCCGCCTTGGAGCTTGGCGACGACGGACGCAAGTTTCTGAAAATCGAGGTACGTGGTCTCGCCGAGCACGGCACCGTCGGTCGAGGGATGCTGGTGAATGATGTCGGTGCCGATGGCGATGTGGACCGTGACCGGCACGTCGCTGACGACGCCCTGGTGCAGGATGCTGAGTTCCTTGTGCGTAAACTGTCCGGTGACGATGGATTCACCGAGCGCGCGACCGGCGCCGATGCCTTGTTGGACACCGGCCGCGAGTGCTTGGTTCATCAGGCGACCGGTCTCATCAATCATTCCGAAGCTGCCGTCGTCGAGGCCGCGCTGTACGTCTTCGCTCGTCTCGCCCTGCAGCGCGATTTCAAAATCGTGAATCGCACCGGCGCCATTGAACGCGATCGCGGAGACGACACCGCGTTTCATCAGGTCAACGAAGACCGGGTTGAGTCCGCACTTGATCGGATGCGCGCCCATCATGACAAGCACCGGTCGCTGGTTGTGGACAGCGGCGACGGTATCGTTGACGATGGTGCGAAAATCGTTTCCGACGAGAATTTTTGGCAGCGAATCGAGGAATTGCGCGAAGCTACCGCCTTGGCGCCAGACGCGGGCAAGTTGGTCGAGGTGGACTTTGTTTTCGCGCTCGCGCAGCGGGTAGGTGCGGAGACGACTGAAATCGAGGGGCGGGAAATCCATGCTAATTGCCGGCGGCGAGCGTGTCGGTGCTGTGCGGTTGCGAACCCAGGTTGGATGGCGTGCCGGAGCGTAGTCCTTTGGCGGCGGCCGGATTAGTCGTCTCCACTTTGTAGAGCACCAGCTTGGCGCTGCCGATTTTCATGTCCGAAGCGACGATGAGCGGCAGTCGCCGTTGATCATCGCTGACCCAGAACCACATCCGGCCTTTGTTGGACGAGACGATCTTCAGCGTGGGATTCGGTTCGAGCCGCAACGCCTGAACGTCGCCGGTCGGGCGCACCCAGATTTCCTTGCGTTGGTCGGGACAGATGTTGACGGTGTAGTTGGTGTCGCCGCTGTTGACGATGAACGTCTTCTTGTCCGCCAGCTTCAACGACTGCGTGCGCATGTAATACAGCGAAGAGATCACGTCCTGCACGGGTTGGTCCAGCGGGATGCGCTGTTCCTTTTGGCCGGCGAGGCTGGTGATCACCATTTCCTTTCGCTCATAGTCATAAGCGGTTTCGTCGTGGCGATGGTTGTGGCCCTCGATACGGTTCTGGCGGAATTTGCGGCTGAACAAGCCCTCGACATCGAGCCAGCTTTCCGTCTTGCTGTCCACGGGAAACAGCCAGTCGGCCAGCCCGGTCGTCTTGGCCAGCGCGATCAGGTAATAGCAATCGTGGCCGTCCACCCGCTCGATGCCCCGCACTTCGAGCGACGCGCGGCCCACGACGAGCGGCCCCCAATAAATCTGGTAGGTCAGTTTCTCGCCCACGTGGAACGGAAACTTTTCACCTCCATTGGCCCTGATTGTGCCGGCAGTCATCAGAAGTAAGATAGTGAATGTGACGAGTTTTCTCACGTTTTTGAATCCTGCCGAGTATAGGAACGCATTTGGGTCATTACAACGAAAAAGGCTGTCGGTAAACCAGCGGCTTGAGATTTTCGCACCGCCCGTTACACTCCCATCTCGTGCGAACGCTCCTTCACTTCGGCTGCCTGTGTGTCGCCGTCATTTCCTTGTGCGGCCAGTTGGCCGGAGCGGAAACCAACGCGCCCGCGTTCGACCTCAACAAGTCCGCCGCGTGTATCGAGCGCGTGAAACAGTTGCTGCAAACCGTTGCCGACCTCGAAGCCGCCGCGCTCAGTTCCAACGAAACGGCCCGCGCCGAGTGCATCCGCGACAGGCACGCCAAGATCGTCGGACTGCTCGACCTCAGCAACGAATCGCAAAGCCGTTTGCACAGTCCGCACTCCGAGGAAATCACGGCGGCGGATGAAGCCGCGTACTCCGAAATCCTGCTCGCCTGCGCCCGCGCCGAAAGGGTCGCCGCCGAAGCCGAAGCCTGCTTGAATATGGAGACGAAGAAACTGAACCGACCACGCGACGCTGATCGCCCCGTGGAAAAACCGGGCGATACCGCGAACCGCAAACCCGCCCGGATCGCGCGTCCACAGAAAGCGGGAATTCGCAACGAGCAAACCTGTCTGCATCAAGACCGGCTCGCGGCCCTGCTCGTTGCGGCAATGGATTTGCGAATCAGCGCAACCAACTCGCCGAACGCGAACATCACCGCGCTAACCAAGTTGGCAATCGAACCGCTCGACGGCTGGCAGTCAAATGATTGCACGAACCTCGACGATCTCTGTGTCGCCGTCGCCCGCGCGCTGAATCTCAAAGTGGAAAACCCCAGCGCTCCGGCCAGCTACGAGCAAGCGCTCCGGGAGGAGGGCTTGCCGGTGGACACACTGTTGCCGGCCCGAATCCCCGGCGCATCGCCGCCGCTGTTGTTCGAATCCGAAGTCCGGGCGTTCTTTCTTGCCGGCTACGCCGCGCCGCTGCCGAGTTCCCGAAGCGTCCCGACGGATTAACTGATTGATCAGGGATTGGCTGTCGTCCGGTAAACTGTCAGCGAGTGACGGACGAAATGCGCGAGGGCCGGATCCTTTCGCTGCAACTCATCGAGCGTGGCCTTCTTCGCCAGCACCTCGCCGTCTTTCGTCTTGATCGTGAATAGCGTCGGCTTTCCCTCGCGGGCTTTGATGAAGATGGTGCGCCCGCCCGCTTCGATCTTTTTCGGCAGCTGCGGTGTGACGATGCCTATGACGACCGGCTTCGTTTGATCGGTTGCACCGGCAACCAGGCTTCCCCCAGCAATCAGTGTCGCGGTGATGAGAGCTTTCCCAACGTTCATGCGCCTGGATTGATGCAAGGCGTATGCCAGTAGGCGCAAAGAAGTCTTGACTCCGTCATCATGACGACGTTAATCTGCCGCGGGCGTAATCCTGAATTGGAGAGGTCAGGACTTTGTATGGCGTATGGCGAGACTACGAAACTGTACCGACCACGCTACCTCTACACCCCGATCCGCCGTGCACACCATCCGAACTGGTCAAAACCGTTCCCATCATAGGAGACGAACATGAACTCCAATTTTGTACGCATTGCTTTCGCGGTCGTAGCTCTGGTTGCTCTCATCACTCCGGTGCAGGCGGATCCGCTGACCAATGAAGTCATTAAGTTTTATCAACTGCCACTGAACAACACGTTCGTTCCCCTTCCTCCCGGCGCCGTTTACACCAACGGCGCGCCCACTCAGTTTCCGGGACACGACGAGCTGAGCACCGCCCTCTTCAACGGCACTTTCTATCAGGGCACCTATATGGCCGATGATTTCTGTGATTATCAGTCCACACCCATCGTCCACGTGATGTGGTGGGGTTCGTACATGAGCAATTACTACAACCAAGTCCAGCAGTTCCTCATTACCTTTGAGTCGGACGTGGCAGCGAACTCTCCGAGCAACTCGTTGCCGTTCAGCCATCCCGGGACGAACATTCTAAGCCAAATCGTCACCTTGGGTCCGTTGGCTCCGCTGTCTGGCACTTTCACGGAGATTCCGATCCCACCCGGGCCAGGTCCCTTCGCTAGCCCTGATGGTCTTCTGTATCAGTATAACGCTGAACTCGCAGTTCCAGTGCCCGAACAATCCAACAACGTGATGTGGATCAAAATCGTCGCCTTAACCCCCGACCCGCTGCTTCGGTGGGGATGGCATAACCGGGACTATGGTCTGCAGGACCCGCTGGCTTGCACCCTGCCCGGCGTTGTGCCGGGTGAGGTCAATTTGGGTACGATCGTGCAACCGAGATGGCACTTCCAGGACGACGCCGTAACAGGGCAGATCTTTGCCTTTCCACAAAGCATTACCAACGTCCTAGTCCAACAACCCAATTACATTCCGACATTCTACACGCCACCGTATGACGGGACGAGCTTCCCGAGTAATAGTTTTTCTAAGGACCTGGCCTTCGCACTCTACACGACGAGCATTCCGACAAATCCCTGTCCGCCCACAACCAATCCGCCCACCAAGTTTCTCCAGCCACCAAAGGTGGATCAGAGTATCGATCTGAACGGGGTGAACGTGTACGACATCGCGCCGAAAATTCTCGGCGACGACTTCCTCTGCAGCCTCACGGGTCCGATCACCGACATCCATCTCTGGGGCTCATGGCTGAACGATCAATTGGGGACGCTCCAGAACGTCAACATTGCCTTCTACTCCGACGTACCGGCGACGAACGATGTGTATAGCCACCCCGGAAACGTGTTGTGGTCCACTAACTACTTCGCCGGCCAGTACACGACCCAATTCTGGACCAACTCGTTCGAGTACTTCTTCAATCCAAACCAAAACTCGATCATTGGAAACGATAGCATCGTGCTCCGCTACAACTTTTGCGTTGATTCGGATAAAGCCTTCATCCAGACCAACGGCGTGATCTATTGGCTCGTGGTCCAAACGGTGGCGAACAACGGCACATTCGGCTGGAAGAGTTCCACGACTACATGCTACGACAACGCAGTCTGGGGCGACACCCCCGGTCCCATCTGGCAGGAGTTGCGTTACCCACCGGGCCATGGACTCGCCGGGCAAGGTTTCGATCTCGCGTTCGAACTCACTACGCCCATTCCGTTTTACCTGTGGCAGCTTCAATATTTTGGCTGCACCAATTGCCTGCAGGCAGCCGGCGGCGCCGATCCCGACGGCGACGGGATGAGCAATACCAACGAGTTCCTGTCGGGCACCGTGCCGACCAATAGCGCTTCGGCGTTTCGGGTCATCTCGATCGTGCGTCCAAACACGAACGACGTGACTCTCACGTGGACGACCGCTGGGGGCCACAGCTACGTGGTGCAGACGAATTCACCGCCGGCCAACGGCAACTATACCAATAACTTCTCAGACCTGACCGGTCCCATTCCGATGCCCGGCACCGTCGAATCCACGATCAGCTACACCGACCTGGGCGGAGGGACGAATCGAGCAGCCCGCTATTACCGCTTGCGACTGGGGCCGCCTCCGTGTGAGTAAGGCCAAAGACTGAACGAGCGCAGCCGCGATGTGTGCCGGTCTGGAGGTTGTGCGCCGGTCTCCTGACCGCACACGACTGTGAAATGTCACTTCCGGTAACAAACTTCGAGTTTGTTGCCTTCGGGGTCTTCGAAGAACACCGCGTAGTAGTTCGGCTCCTCGTACACTTCCGGCCCTTCGATGTTCTGCGCTCCGGCAGCCCGCGCGACCTCGGCAACCCGGTCAACTTCCTCGCGCGTCTCCGCCCAGAACGCGATGCGCGTCCCGTTCGGCTTGTGATTCGGATCGTGCGTGAACCCAAAGAACTCGGTCGGTCGGCCTTCCGTCCGCGGCGCTTCGTAGCTCACCCAATCCTTGAGCTTCTGATCCACGGTGAACCCGAGCGCATTCAGAACCGGCACGTAAAACTTCTTCGCCCGCTCCACGTCCTTCACCCGCAAATCAATGTGGTCGATATGACGTGATTTCATTGCATATCCGTCTGCAAGATTTAACGCGTGGTTTGGTGGACAGCAAGTCCAACTGTTGAATGGCTTGGCGGCCAGTATAAGCTTGACTGTCTGAGAAATTCAGCTACTCTCGCGCGCTAGGAGAAGCGAAGAAGTAAGCGTCACGTCGTGCTTGCTCCTTCATTTCCCTCCAAAGATCGCAGGACATACTGACGTTCATCGCATCGCGCGGGTCGCACCGGAAAGCGGTTCATCACGACGCAACAGTATTTCCACACCAACCGCAGGAGAAGCATCACACGAAAGCCAAATTCTCTGCCATGATCGTATTGGTCTTCGCCTTCGCCGTGCTCCCGGTCGCCCGCGCTGGTCAGTTTGACCTCCCCATTCCGTCGAACAGCGGCTCGTTTGGCACGAGTGTTACCGTGCTGCCCAACGGCAACTTCGTCGTCACGGACCCGGGTTACGATGCCCCGGGACCCATCGCGGATGTCGGCGCGGTGTATCTTTACGACGGCGTCACGCTCGTGGTCATCAGCACTCTCACCGGCAGCACCGGCGGTGACCTGATCGGCATCGACGGCGTCACAGTGCTGAGCAATGGCAACTACGTAGTGAGAAGCGGGTTTTGGAATGGCCAACGCGGCGCGGTGACGTGGGGCAGCGGAACGAGCGGCGTGACCGGCGCGGTCTCGGCGGCCAACTCGCTGGTCGGCAGCACGGCAAATGAACAGATCGGCGTTAGTGGCGTGGCGGTGTTAGCCAATGGCAACTACGTAGTGAGAAGCGGCCTTTGGAATGGCTCGCGCGGCGCGGTGACATGGGGCAACGGAACGAGCGGCGTGGCCGGCGTGGTCTCGGCAGCCAACTCGCTGGTCGGCAGCACGGCAAATGACGGGGTCGGCGGCGTGACCGCCTTGGCCAATGGTAACTACGTAGTGAGCAGCGTGAATTGGGACAACGGCGCGGTGGTCGATGCGGGCGCGGCGACGTGGGGCAATGGAACGACCGGCGTGACCGGCGTGGTTTCGTCGGCCAACTCGCTGGTCGGCAGCACGGCGAGTGACGGGGTCGGCAGCGGTGACGTGACCGTCTTGGCCAATGGCAACTACGTAGTGAGCAGCGCGAATTGGGACAACGGCGCGGTGACCAATGCCGGCGCGGCGACGTGGGGCAGCGGGACGAACGCTGTGACCGGTGCGGTTTCGTCGGCCAACTCGCTGGTCGGCAGCACGGCCAACGACTTTGTCGGCGCTATCGTGACGGTGCTAAGCAATGGCAACTACGTAGTGGGCAGCCCGTTTTGGAACAACGGCGCGGTGGCCGATGCGGGCGCGGCGACGTGGGGCAGCGGGACGACCGGCGTGACCGGCACGGTCTCGGCGGTTAATTCACTGGTCGGCAGCACAGCCAATGATCAAATCGGCTACGGTGGCGTGACCGCCTTGGCCAACGGCAACTACGTCGTGAGGAGCCCGCTTTGGGATGGCTTGCGCGGCGCCGCGACGTGGGGCAGCGGAACGAGCGGTGTGACCGGTGCCGTCTCAGCGGTCAACTCGCTGGTCGGCAGTACACCGAATGACCTGGTCGGCATCGTGACCGCCTTGGCCAATGGCAACTACGTAGTGAGCAGTTCGGGTTGGAATGGCGGGCGCGGCGCGGCGACGTGGGGCAACGGGACGAGCGGCGTGGCCGGCGCGCTCTCGTCGGCCAATTCGCTGGTCGGCAGCACGGCGAGTGACGGGGTCGGCAGCGGTGGCGTGACCGCCTTGGCCAATGGCAACTACGTAGTGCGCAGCACGGCTTGGGACAACGGCGCGCAGTCCGATGCCGGCGCGGTGACGTGGGGCAACGGGACGAGCGGCGTGACCGGCACGGTCTCGTCGGCCAACTCGCTGGTCGGCAGCCGGCCAAATGACTTGGTCGGCGGCGGTGCGTTCGGTAGCGTGACCGCCTTGTCTAATGGCGACTACGTAGTGAGAAGCCCGAATTGGGACCGCCCCTCGTTCATTTCCGATGAGGGCGCGGTGTCGTTGGGCAGCGGGTCGACCGGCGTGGCCGGCGTGGTCTCGGCGACCAACAGTGTCCTCGGTACGATACTCAACGGTGGATCTACAATGAACTTCACGTATGACTTTCTAAATACTCGCCTCCTCGTCGGTTATCCCGCCGACAACCGCGTCAGCGTCTTTGGTTACACTCCTGAAATCGTCGTGCAGCAGCCCTTGAACGTAAATCTGGCCGATGGCGCCACCAGGATCTTCAGCGCTCCCGCGGGCACGAACGCCAGTATCACTTTCACCATCAAGAACACCAACGTTGGCAGCCTCACCGGGCTGGGCATCACGGTTGATGGCAGCGATGCGTCGCTATTCACCGTCACCGCGAGCCCCACTGCCCCGGTCAGCGGCCCGTTCGGCAGCACGACCTTCACGGTGCGTTTCGCCCCCACCACTACCGGGGCCAAAACCGCTGCCCTGCACATCGCCAACAACGACTCCGACGAAAACCTTTTCGACATCAACCTGTCGGGCCAAGTGCTCTTATTCACTCAGGATACCGACGGCGACGGGCTGAGCGATGCGGCGGAGTTTGATTGGGGAGCGCTGGGCTTGGATTGGCAGGTAAGCCAGCCCAGCTTGGTGAGCACGTTCTTCACTATCGCGAATAGTGCCGGTCTTTATACCACGAACCAAGTCCAAGCCCTGAACGTGGGCACACCGTTGCTGATCAGGAACCCGCAGACCGGCCAGTTCACGTTGACCATCGCTGTGCAGAAGTCCACGGACCTGATTTCTTTCGCCCCATTCCCGATGACCGCGCCGCAGACGACGATCAACGGCCAAGGCAATCTGGAGTTTCAATTCACCGTGCCAGACAACGCGGCGTTCTTCCGTCTGCAGGCGCAATGAGCGGCCCGGCAGCCAATAAACCTCCAACGCCGCAATTGAGTGGGCGTGCGCTGATGTTCACGATTCACCGGGCTGGAAATCAATCACTTCCTTCTTCCAGCCTTTCGGACAAATCACGGTCTCGCCCGGTGTTGTTCGAGCGACGATTTGGCCACGGCGCATGACGAACAGACGCGGGGCGATGCGGCGGAGGGCGTCGAATTCGGTTTCGGCGTCGAGCAAGACGAGGTCGGCGGGATTGCCGACGGCGAGGCCGTAGTCTTTACCGGTTGCACCGAAGGCTTTAGCCGGGTTGGTGGTGATCATATCCCAGACTTGGGGGATTTCGCTGGCGCCGCTCATTTGACCGTAGTGAATCCAGACGAACGCGACTTGTACCGGGTCGCCGACGCCGAGCGGATACCACGGGTCCATGATTGAGTCGTGGCCGATGCCGACGTTGACGCCGGCTTTTAATAGTTCTTTGACGCGCGTGTGGCCGCGACGTTTGGGGTAGGTGTCGAACCGGCCTTGGAGGACAGAGTTGTCGCAGGGGTTGGTGACCATGTGCAGGCCGGCGCGTTTGATCAAGCGAATGAGTTTGAAGGCGTAGGCGTTGTCTACGGAATGCATCGAGGTCGTGTGGCTGGCAGTGACGCGGCCGGTCAAGCCGCGTTTGATTGTCTCGGCGGCGAGGACTTCGGTGAAGCGCGAGTTCGGGTCGTCGGTTTCGTCAATGTGAAGGTCGAGTGGCCGGTGATATTGTTGGGCGAGGTCGCAGGCGAATTTCACGTCGGCAACGCCGTCGTCACGGGTCATTTCGTGGTGCGGGATGCCGCCGACGAGATCGCAGCCGAGTTCCATCGCGCGTTCCATGAGCGCTTCGCCGTTGGGGAATGCGTAGATGCCGTCTTGCGGGAAGGCGACGAGTTGGATGTCGACGAGGCCGGCAAAGTCTTTCTTCACTTCGAGCAGCGCTTTGACGGCGGTGAGTTCGGGATCGCAGACGTCCACGTGACTGCGGATGCGGGTGACGCCGTGGGCGAGTTCCCATTTGACGGCAAGCGTGGC
>JBGQCJ010000020.1:0-44793 GCA_041495285.1 Verrucomicrobiia bacterium | reverse complement strand
GCCGGCTAGTATCCCGTCACCGGATCGCGCTCGTACAAGTGGCCCTTGGTCGGTTGGGTCAACTTCTTCTGAACGTCTTCAGGAGTCTGCTCAAACGCGGCGCAGCCCGTCATCAAGATCAACAAGATGCCCAATAGTAGCCGCCTCATCTTCGGTTCTCGTCCTCCGCGGCACTATAACAGCAAGCTCCCGAACCCGCAAACCAAAGCTGTTGCATGAGTCAAAGCGGTATGCTACGTTGGCCCGATGTTGCGGTGGGTTGTGCCGGGAGGCCCCACCCCGAAGAAAGTGAATGGATGGAAGATAAACAACCACGTTTGCCCCGACTGAAGCGTTCGCCCGATGGACGCGACCCGCGCTTTCCGATCCGCGTGATGTTGCTCTGGCTGGTGATCCTGCTCATCCTGCCGCTCGCTTGGCGGTTCAAGTTCTACCAGCAGGAAAAAGTGGATGAAATCACCTACGGCCAGCTCGAGCAGAAAGTCGAGCAGGGCGTGGTGAAATCCGCCACGGTCGTGGCCGGCGTCGGCTCGTTGGACACGATCAAGGGCGACTATGAGGTGACAGCGAAGGACGGCACGAAGTCGCTCGTCAAATACGCCACCAAGGTCAAGTACAGCGACGAGATTTACAAGTATTTCAAGGCGCACAATGTGACGCTCGACTACACGGAAGCCAGCCAGTTCTGGCTGCAAGTGCTCGGCTCGCCGATTCTGTTCTTGGTGATGTTCGTGGCGCTGATTTATTTCTTCTTCATCCGCCAGATCAAACTCGCCGGTAAAGGCGCGATGAGCTTCGGCAAATCCCGCGCCCGCTTGTTGGCGCGCGACAAGAACAAGGTCACGTTCAAGAACGTGGCCGGCATTCAGGAAGCGAAGGAGGAAGTCGAGGAAATCATCGACTTTCTCAAAGACCCGAAGAAATTCCAGAAGCTCGGCGGCCGGATTCCCAAAGGCGTGTTGATGATCGGCCCACCGGGCTGCGGCAAAACGCTGCTCGCCAAGGCGATTGCCGGCGAAGCGGACGTGCCGTTCTTCTCGATCAGCGGTTCCGACTTCGTCGAGATGTTCGTCGGCGTCGGCGCCAGTCGCGTGCGCGACATGTTCGAGCAAGGTAAGAAAAGCGCGCCCTGCCTGATCTTCATTGATGAAATTGACGCCGTCGGTCGCAGCCGATTCAGTGGCATCGGCGGTGGCCATGACGAGCGCGAACAGACGCTCAACGCGTTGCTCGTTGAGATGGACGGTTTCGACACGCAGGAAGGCGTCATTATTATTGCCGCCACCAACCGGCCCGATGTGCTCGACACGGCGCTGCTGCGCCCCGGCCGATTTGATCGCCAGATCGTAATCGACCTGCCCGACCTGAACGGTCGCGAAGAAATCCTCAAAGTGCACGCGCGCGATGTCAAACTCGCGAAAGACGTGGACATGAAAGTCATCGCCCGCGGCACGCCCGGCTTCTCCGGTGCCGATCTGGCCAACCTCATCAACGAAGCCGCGTTGCTCGCCGCCCGCAACGATAAGAAAGGCATCGGGATGGAGGAACTCGAAGAGGCCCGCGACAAGGTGCGTTGGGGCCGCGAACGTCGCAGCCGCGTGATGGACGAGAAGGACAAAAAAATCACCGCCTACCACGAGGCCGGTCACGCACTGGTGATGTACAAACTCGAATTCACGGAGCCGCTACACAAAGTTACCATCATTCCCCGTGGCATGTACCTCGGCGCGACGTTCTCGCTGCCGGTGAAAGACAAATATCACGAGAGCAAAAAGCAGCTCTTTGACGAGATTACCGGCATCATGGGCGGGCGCATCGCCGAGGAACTGATTTTTGGTGACACCACCAGCGGCGCCGCCGGAGACATCCGCCAAGCCACACACATTGCCCGCAAGATGATTACCGAATGGGGCATGAGCGAAAAAATCGGCATGGTCAACGTCAGCGAGCGCGAGGAACACATGTTCCTTGGCCGCGACCTGTTCAAAGGCCGGGAAGTCAGCGAGCAAACCGCGCGCGAGATTGACGAAGAAGTCCGCTCGATTATCGACTTCTGCTACGCCCGCGCCAAGGAAGTCATCACTCAGAACCGTGACAAGCTGGTCGCGCTGGCAGAAACGCTTCTCGAATACGAAACACTCGACGCCGCCGAAATCGAAGAGATCGTCGAGACCGGCAAGCTTTCACACCCGCCGACCCGCAGCGCTCCGCCTCCGGCAGCGCCCGCCGTATCCGCCGATCTCGGTAAGGCCAAAGAAGGCGCGAAGACCGAGGTCTTCCCGACTCCCGGCATCGGCAGCGCTCCTGCCAGCGCGTAAGCGGGGCGTTCGCCTCACCAAGGAATCTCCTTTCGGTCGCGAAGAAACTTACCCGTCAGCTCTTGGGGCGCTTCGGTCGCCAGCCAGATGATCGTATCGGCGCCTTCTTCGACGCTGCGCAGCGCGTCCGGCCCACCCATTTCGGTCCGCACCCAGCCGGGGCACACAGAGTTGACCGCGACATTCTTGTCGCGTAGCGCAGCGGCCAGTTGCGCCGTCACACCGTTGAGCGCCGTCTTCGAGATGCTGTAGGCCGGCGCCCACGTGCCGGAATCGCCCAACTGTCCGGCACCGCTGGAAACATTGATGATGCGCGGTGCTTTGCTTTTCGCGAGTAACGGATAAAACGCCTGCGCCACACGCCACGCGCCGAGCGCGTTGGTCGTGAAGGCTTGCAGCACCGCGTCGCCGGTCACCTGCAACACGTCTTCATCGCCTTCGGGGATGATTGCCGCGTTGTTCACGAGCACGTCGAGGCTGTCCACCAGTCGCACCGCCGCCGCAATGCTCTGCGGATCGGTCACATCCATCTCGACGAAGGTGGTGTTGCCGCCGATGGCCTTCGCCGCCTTCTCGCCGGCCGTCCGTTTGCGCGCGCTGAGCAACACGCGCCAATCGCGTGCCGCCAGTTGCTTCGCCACTTCGAAGCCAATGCCCCGGTACGCGCCTGTGATCAATGCTGTTCTCATTCAACCGTGCTTTGGCCGCAGGCCTACTCCGGACGCTCGCAAAGTCAAAGCTTGTGATTGAGTACGCATCACGTTCGCGTAAACTGGCGGCATGTTCACGAAACAGCAAGATCCTTATGGCCGGATGTTTTGGGATCATCTGCACGGCAAGTCGGGCGAAGGGATCATTGAGCGCGACGACGGCTTTGTTGACGTGGACCGGCCAGCCCCCTATTTCACAGAACCGCGGCGTCAACGAGCGGCGATGCGATACGTGCGCGGGCGGGTGCTGGATGTTGGTTGCGGCGCGGGCCGGTGTTGTTTGTATTTGCAGAAGCGTGGGCATCAGGTTGTCGGAATCGATATCTCGCCGCTGGCGATTGAGACCTGCCGGCAGCGCGGTGTGAAGGATGCGCGGGTCTTGCCCTTCACGCAGGTCAGCCGGGCACTCGGTCGATTCGAAACGATTCTGATGATGGGCAACAACTTTGGACTGTTCGGCAGCCGCGCACGAGCGCGATGGCTGTTGCGGCGGCTGCATGCGATGACCTCGCCGGACGCGCGCATCGTGGCCGAATCGAACAACGTTTATCAGACCAAGGATCTGGACCACTTGCGGTATCACCGTTTCAATCGCCGCCGGGGACGGATGAGCGGGCAGTTGCGCATCCGGGTGCGGTACCGGCACTATTGCACACCATGGTTCGATTACCTGATTGTGTCGCCCGACGAGATGGAGACAACTCTTGCCGGCACGGGCTGGCGCGTCCGGCGTTTCCTGAAGTCCGTCGGTTCGATCTACGTCGCGGTGATTGAGAAGCTGCCGCGCAACGTCGAGGTTGTTTCCCGCGCGCGTCGGCGTAAACTCAACGCGTGACTACGCGGTTTCAATGGGACACGACGCGGACGCTCGTGATGGGCGTGCTGAATGTGACGCCGGACTCGTTTTCCGACGGCGGGAAGTTCGTGGACGTGGAGCGCGCCGTGGAGCATGCCCGGCAAATGGCGCGTGCCGGCGCCGACATCATTGATGTGGGCGGCGAGAGCACACGGCCGGGCGCGGTGCCGGCGGGCACCGAGGAGGAGTTGAGGCGGGTCTTGCCGGTCGTGGAGCGTTTGAGCGTGGAGCGTGGAGCGAGCGGCGCGCCCGGCGGTCGCGCCCTACCGGTTTCCGTGGATACGACGAAGGCGACCGTGGCGGAGAAGGCGCTGGCGGCCGGGGCGCGGATCGTCAACGACATCAGCGCGCTGCGGTTCGACGAACGGATGGTGGAAGTCGTGCGTGACGCGGGCGCGGGCGTGGCGCTGATGCACATGCAGGGCACGCCGCAGACGATGCAGCAAAATCCACATTACGATGATGTGGTGCGGGAAGTGCTAAGTTTTCTGAAGGAGCGGATCGCGTTTGCGCTCGACCGGGGTGTCGCGCGCGAGCAGATTGCCGTTGACCCCGGCATCGGGTTCGGGAAAACTGTCGAGCACAACCTGAAGTTGCTCGCGCATCTCGACGAGTTCCGGTCGCTCGGTTGTCCGGTGCTCATCGGCGCGTCGCGGAAGTCGTTTATCGGCAAGGCGCTGGGCCGGGAAGCAGAGGAACGGTTGCCGGGTTCGCTCGCGGTGGCGGCGTGGGCCGTGACGCGGGGCGCAAGCATTGTGCGGGTGCACGACGTGGCGGAGACGGTGGACGTGATCCGGATGATCGAAGCGGTCAAGGAGGCCGGCTGAGGACCTGATGGAACGGATTTGGGATTTTGTCGTCGCGAACTGGAAGGGGCCGTTTGAAGTCCTGCTTCTGGCGGCGGTCATCTACTATTTTCTCCTGCTGTTTCGCGGCACGCGCGGCGCGGCCGTGCTGACCGGTTTCATCATCGTGCTGGTGGGGATCGTGGGACTGACGCAGGTTTTTCAGTTGGACGTGATCAACTGGATTCTCTCGCGTATCCTCGCGTTCTTGGCGATCGCTGTGTTGGTCATCTTCCAGCCCGAATTGCGCCGGGCGCTCGCGCAACTCGGTAGCCAATCATTGTTCAGCAGTTCGCGTCAGCGCGGGGAACTCATCGACGTGCTCGTGGAGACGGCGCGTTCGCTGTCGCAAAAGCGGTGCGGCGCGTTGATGGCGGTCGAGCGCGAGATCGGGTTTCGCGGCGTGGCGGAGACGGGCGTGTCGATTGATGCCAAGGCGACGCCGGAGTTGCTCTCGACGATCTTTTTTCCGAACACGCCGCTGCACGACGGCGGCGTGATTCTGCGGGGCGACCGGATCGTGTCGGCGGCGTGCGTGTTCCCGTTGACGCAACGACAGGGGTTGAGCGCCACCGTTGGCATGCGCCACCGCGCGGCCATCGGGCTCACCGAGGACAGCGATGCGGTGGTGATCATCGTCAGCGAAGAGACCGGCGAAATTTCCGTGGCGCATGGCGGCCATCTGCTGCAGGGGCTTGATCCGGAAGGGCTGCGGACGTTTCTGGCGACGACGCTGACGCCGAGCGTACGCCGCACTCATTGGCTGGCCGAGTTGCTGCGCAAGGTGTTTGGTTCGCTGAACGTGCGCGAGATGCGCGAAACTCCACGAAACGGTTTCAGCGAAGCGACCGGGCCTTCAGCGGAGGAGAGCGCGCCGCCGGCCGAGGCGAGCGACGGACGATCCAGCGGGGAGGCGCGCCGGCCATGATGCAGTGGCTGGCCGGAAACGCGGGATTGAAAGTGGCCGCCCTCGTGCTCGCCACGATGACCTGGTTTTTTGTGAAAGGCATCACCAGCGACCGGCGCGTGATTCAGGACGTGCTGCTGGAGATCAAGGTGAAGCCCGGTCTGGCATTACTGCGTTCGGACCCCGCGACAGTCAGCGTGGTGGTCAGCGGCACGCGTGATGACGTGCGCCAAGTGTCGCGTCAGGATGTGTCCGCTATTCTCGATTTGTCGCGCGATGACCGGACGGGAGAGTGGAGCGTGCCGTTGCGGACGCGGATGATCAGCGCCCCGCGGCGTGTGTTGGTGGATGAAGTGCTGCCCGCACGGGTGAAGGTGAACGTGGATCAAATCGTCGAGCGCGAGTTGCGCGTCGAGCCGCAACTGACCGGAACCTTGCCGACCGGGTTGGCGGTTGAGCGCGTCACTATTGATCCACTCTCCGTGCGGGTCAGAGGACCGAAGTCAGTGCTGGAAAGCATGTCGGGGATTGCAACCATCCCCATTGATGTCACCGGACGACGCACGTCGTTCCGTGAATCCGTCGAACTCGCGCCGGTGGAATCGATCACCGGCGAGTCGCAGCGTCGTTGGGTGCAGGCCGACGTGCGCATCACCGAGGGCCGTTCGGTTGACAGTGCGCCCGGCGCGGGTGTACAAGAGAAACGATGAACCCGGCGGGCAACGCGAAGAAGCTGTTTGGCACTGACGGCGTGCGCGGTGTGGCCAACGTCGAACCCGTCACCGTTGAGACGGCGCTGAAGCTCGGTCGCGCCGCCGCGCACGTGTTCAAGTCGCGCGCCCCGGTCGCGAAAGGACACGGGCGACATAAGATTGTCATCGGCAAGGACACGCGGCTGTCCGGTTACATGCTGGAGAACGCCATCGCCGCCGGCATTCTCTCGATGGGCGTGGACGTGTTGATGATCGGTCCGCTGCCGACTCCCGGCGTCGCCTACATCACTCGCTCATTACGCGCCGATGCCGGCATCGTGCTCACCGCCTCGCACAATCCTTACGAAGACAACGGCATCAAGTTTTTCCGGGACGACGGTTACAAACTCGATGACGCGATTGAGCATGAGATCGAAGACCTCGTGTTCAGCGGTGCAATCGAAAAGATCCGCCCGACAGCCGACGACATCGGCAAGGCGATGCGCATCGACGACGCGCTGGGCCGGTACGTCGAGTTTGCGAAGGCCGCATTTCCGAAGGGCATGACGCTGGAGGGTCTGCAGGTGGTGGTGGATGCCGGCCACGGCGCGACCTACAAGAGCACGCCGTGCGTGTTGCGCGAGCTCGGCGCGCAAGTCACCGTGCTCAACAACACGCCCGACGGCATGAACATCAATAAGGAATGCGGCAGCACGTATCCCGAGGTCGTGTGCGGCGCCGTCAAACGACTCGGCGCCGACATCGGCATCTCGCACGATGGCGACGGCGACCGGGTGATTCTGTGTGATGAAACCGGTACGCTGGTGGACGGCGACGATGTGTTGGCGATCACCGCGCTTGATTGGTTGAAGCGCGGCGCGTTGCGGAAGAATACAGTGGTGGCCACTGTGATGAGCAATCTCGGCCTCGATCACATGATCCGGCAGGCCGGTGGCCAGGTCGTGCGTTCACAAGTCGGCGACCGGTACGTGCTGGAGTTGATGCTCAAGGAAGACCTCAACGTCGGCGGCGAACAGTCCGGCCACATGATCTTCCGCGATTTCACGACGACCGGCGACGGCATTGTCAGCGCGCTGCAAGTGTTGCGCATCATCATGGACAGCGGCAAGCAGCTCAGCGACCTGCGCAAGGTCGTCACCAAGTTTCCTCAGGTCGTGGTCAACGTGCGCGTGAAGAGCAAGCCGGCTTGGGAGACGATGCCGGACGTGCTGCAGCTCGTGAAAGATGCCGAAGCAAAACTGGCCGACAGCGGGCGCGTGTTGTTGCGTTATTCTGGCACCGAGCCGAAGGCACGCTTGCTCATCGAAGGTCGTGACGGCGAACAGATCAACAAATTCGCCGAGCAAATCGCCGCTAGAATTCGCGAGCGGATTGGTGCATCGTAAGTCGATGTAGGCCGCTTCTGTGAAGCGGCGGAGGCAAACGCCGACTCGCAGAGTCGGCCTACAACAGATGAAAGGTCGCAGCTATGAAAATCTTCATCGATACCGGTGATATCAAAGAAATCCGCGAAGCGGCCGCGATGGGGCTGCTCGACGGCGTGACCACCAACCCGTCGCTCGTCGCCAAGGCCGGTAAACCGTTCAAGGAACTGTTGCAGGAAATTCTGCAGGTTGTCGATGGCGACATCTCGGCAGAAGTCGTTTCGCTCAAGTGCGACGACATGGTGGCCGAAGGCGAGCAACTCGCGAAGATTCACAAGAACATCGTCGTCAAGATTCCACTCATCCCGGAAGGGTTGAAGGCGATCAAGGTCTTGAAGACGAAAAGCATTCGCGTCAACTGCACGCTCTGTTTCACGGCGGTTCAGGCGTTGCTTGCCGCGAAAGCCGGCGCGTACATCATCAGCCCGTTCATTGGACGCATTGACGACCGGGGCGAGCGCGGCATGAATGTCATCGAAGAAATTCGCCAGATTTACGACAACTACGGCTACAAGACCCTGATCCTTGCCGCCAGCATTCGCTCACCGCTGCACGTCAAGGAAGCTGCGCTGGCCGGTGCCGACATAGCCACGATGCCGTACTCGGTGCTGATGGAACTCGCAAAGAACCCACTCACTGACGCCGGCCTCAAGAAGTTCCTCGACGACTGGGAGAAGGCGAAGAAGTAGCCGCCTACCAAAACAAGCTAGTGTCGCTTGTGTTCGCGTTGAGTCTTCCCACGTTGGCGTCCGGCATTCGAGAGTCGAGCGTGCCGGGCGCGAGAGGCATTGAGACGACGTGGCCGTCACAGAACAGCACGTTGGCGCGGCCGTTGTGGCGGAAGTGCGTGGTGCGTTCCGTCGGGTTGACGTAATTGAATTCTTCGAGCATCGGGTTGCTTGCGGAGGCCGGTGCTTGAAACGTGTTGATTTGTGCGGCGTCGGCAAAGCAAACGATCTCCGCTGGCCGAGCTATGTCGCTCGTTGACTTACCTTTGAGAGCTTCGTTGTAACCGTAACCGTAACTGACCGTCTCGAACTTCTGTCGCCATTTCGGCGAACGGTAATCGTAGCTCGGGCAGACTTCGATGCCGTGCACAGTCTGGAAGTACGGATAGAGTTTCGCCTTGGTCAGATCGAGCTTTCTCGTGCCGGGCGCGCCGCCCGGATTGAACGGTTGCTCAAGCCCGAAGTACCACAGCCGGCCATTTGGCACGATTTCGGAGAATGGGAAATACCGGCCTTGTTCGTCGAGATACATCTGCATCGCCAGACCGAGTTGGCGCAAATTGCCGGCACACTTGGTCGTGCGCGCCGACTCGCGCGCCTTGCGCAACGCGGGCATCAGCATCGCCGCGAGCAGGCCGACGATACCGATGACGACGAGCAATTCGATGAGCGTGAACGCGGGGGTTGAAATTCGTTCGGCGAAGGTCTCCCGACCTCGCCGTTCTATCCGACCGCACGGTCTCCCCGCTGAGCCCGCAAGGAAACCTTCGGTCGGGTGTCTGCGCGGGGTCAGGAGACCCTCGCGCAACGCGCTCAGCGTGAAGCCGCGACGTTTCATGTCTGATTACGGCACGGTTAATCCGACCCGGTAGAACCGTTTGGGAACTGTCGCCGCGCCAACATCAATGTTCGTGACGACCCCACCCGTGCCGGCAATGTTGCTCGCAATGGTGCTCCACGAGTTGGAAGCGAGGTCGGTTTTTCTCTGAACGTCGTACAGAAAGTTGGAGATTGTCGGGAAGGTCAGGACGACGTTCGTACTGATGATCCCGATCGATACGTAATTCGGCGGCTGCGGTCCCGGCGCATAAAACGAGAGACGCTGGAAGCTGATGTCGGCCACGAGCGACGGGTTATTGGTTGTGGTGAAGCCGTCGTGATAGGCCATGATGGCCAGCGAATCCACCATGAACGGGAAATTCGTGTCGTAGGTGCCAAAGGCCGGGAGATTGACCAAACTCATCGGCGGCACCTCGGTTTCCAGCAGCGTCGTTGAGTTGTCGCCGTTCACCTGGTTCATGGTCAACGTAAACGTCTTCGTCGCGCCGCTGTAAGCGAGCACTGCTTCGAGCGTTACCGACTGCGGCAACTCGTGGATGCCGGTCGTGTTATCGTGCAGATCGGCTTCGGAAAAGAAGTATGCGGCGAAGTTTCCAAACGCGTCGTTGCCGGGCTTGTGCGCGCCGAACACAGCCGGGGACAGCGTCGGCCCGGTGGGAGGCGACGAGTAGATCGAGATGTTTGGGAAGTAGTTAAACTCGAGCGTGTGGAAGGTGTCGTCGTCGGTATAGACGCCGTCGGTGCCGGTACGATTGCCGCCCGTCTGTGAACTATTGACGAGGCCGAAGGCGATTTGCATGGATTGGTTGGTGGGCGCACTGATGACGGTGAAGCTGAAGCGCGCCTTCAGCAGGAAGTCGTTGGTGTCGGTGACGGTGACGCCGATCGGACGCTGCAGCCGGACCGTGGGCAGCGACGAGTCGAGATGAACATTGAGTGAACTGCCCGTCCACGTGAACTGGTTGTGGTCGTTCGTACCGATTCCGAACGACCAGTTCCCTGACGGGGTAAAGGGATTGGTGGAAAAGTTTTCGGTGAAACTGACGGCAGCACGACCGGGCAAGGCGGCAAGCATCGCTGCCGCGACGGCGACGAAGATTTTGAAACGGAACACGACCGTTCTCCTTTGGTTCGAAGGATGTTTTGCTTCTGCGTCGGCCGTTATTCTGACTTCCGGCATCAAGCCTAATCCCTTTGCCTTCCCCGTTTGGGTGGCTTTGGCCTCGAATCGAATTCGAGGTAAAGGTTTCGTAGCCGGTTACAGCAGCGCCACTGTCGCCGATTCTCACGGCGTTCCCTGCGCCGACGCGTTGTCCGAAAGAACTGCCGAAAGACTAACAGAAAAGAGGAAGCCTAGGCAAGCGCTTGTTCGATGTGTTTGGCGACGAAGTCCACCATCATCGGGTCGGACATCATCGGCGGGGAGAGTTCGTAGGTCACGCCGGGAAACTTTTTCAACGTCTGCTCAAAGATGAACGGAATGTCTTCTTTGAGGTGCGAACCCGGCACGAGGAACAGCGCGTAGCCGAAAATGTGGTTGCAGCCTTGCCGGACGAGCTTCCGGAGCGCGACCGGGATGGGCGGCTTGCCGAGTTCCATGAAAGAAGCCTCGATGTGCGGATAGCCGGTACGTTCGCGAATCTGCTCAACGAGCTTGATCATGACGTCGTTGCCGGTCTTGAGCCGGGAGCCGTGGGTGAAGACAATTATCCCTGTTTTCCTGCGCATATCGCTGGTAGTATGTCGGACATGGCCGACGAAATCAAACGGCAATACGTCAACTATCTGTTCTTCAAAACTGACGCCGCGTGGCGCCGGCTCGGGCGAGACGAACGCGAGCGCGGCAAGGGCGAATTCGAAGGCGTGATTAAGGATTGGAAGAGCCGGTGCCTGATTATTCCGTTCACGACCGTCGGCACGCGCGCCGATGCCGATTTCATGCTCTGGCGCATCAGCGAGCGGCTGGAAGATTTTACCGAGATGAGTACGCAACTGCTCAATACCGGCCTCGGCAACTGGTGCGCCACGCCGTACAGCTATCTCGGCATGACCAAACGTTCGATGTACGTGGACAAACATGAGCATCCCGGCAGCGAGGGCCGCCGGGGCCGCGTCGTGCCGGGCCAAAACAAGTACATCTTCGTTTATCCGTTCTGGAAGACGACCGACTGGCATCTGCTCCCCAAGGAAGACCGGCAACGCATGATGAACGTCCACATTGAAACCGGGCATCGCCACCCCGGCATCAAGATCAATACGATCTACTGCTTCGGCCTCGACGACCCCGAGTTCGTCGTCGCGTTCGAGGGCGACAAGCCGGAGGAGTTCATCGATCTCGTCATGGAAATGCGTGAGCACGAAGTCCGCAAATACACGCTGCGCGACACGCCGATCTTCACTTGCATCCGCGGCAGCATCAGCGAAGTGCTCGCGACGCTAGGCTGATGGAGCTTTCTGTCCCAACGATTCTCTCCGCAATCGAACAACTCGAGTACGACCTATCCACCGAGACCCGGTTGGTGCGCGTCGGGCTGAAGGAAGAGCAGCAAACCGAGGCGATCCTCAGGAAGTTTGCCTGGCTCTGCAGCAAGGAGGCTGTCGATTTCCTCAAGCAGCAGGTGGAGGCTGCCGCGGCCGGCGACGAACGCGAGAAAGTGGAGCGACTCTACTTCGCCGTTGCCGAACTTTACCTGTACCGACAAGTCGCGCCGATGGTGGACGCTTTGCAGACGGCGTTGTCGAAGAAAACCGTGCGGCTGGATGGCGAAGAGGTGGCGTACTACAACCTGCACCCGCGCCTGCAGAACGAGCCAAACTTCGACCGGCGCGAGCAAATCGGCGGGTTGGTGGACGGCGTGCACGAGGAGTTCAATCCGCAGAAGTTGGAGATCCTCAAGCGCGAACTGCAAATCCTGACGGTCGATCTCAGCTTTCCGAGCTACATCGAGTTCTGCCGGCTCAAGAAACAGTTCAAATACCCGGTACTGCTAAAGCGACTGCATGAATCACTGGCACGCACGAAGCCGATTTACCGGAAACACGTCGCGAACTGGACAGAGCAGAAGATCGGGAAGCCGTTCGGCAACTTGAACCGGTATCACGTCAGTTTCCTGATGAAGCTGGCCGACTTCGACCGGTGGTTTCCGAAAGACACGCTCGTGTCTGTGATGACGACGACGTTGCGGCACATGGGAATCGAATTGCCGCAACTCCCGAACGTGAAGCTCGATCTCGAAGAACGTCCACGGAAGAATCCGCGCGCGTTTTGTTCGGCGGCGAAGATACCGGATGAAGTGTGGCTGGTGATCAAGCCGGTCGGTGGCTTGCTCGACTACGAGACGTTCCTGCACGAAGCTGGTCACGCATTGCATTTCGGCTGCTCGAACCGGGAGTTGCCGTACGAGTACCGGCATCTCAGCCGGTCATATGCGCTGAGCGAAATTTACTCGTTCTTGCTTCAAAATCTCGTGCAGGATCCCGGTTGGCTGCGGGCGGCGGCGAAGATGGACGAAGCCACCGCGCATCAGGTGCGGTACTACAAGATTCTGACCGACCTCTACATGTACCGGCGTTACGTGGCGAAGTTCACCGCCGAGTACGAATTTTTCCAACAGAGCGATCTCGGCAACGGTGAAATCTATGCGCGGACACTGACTGTGGCGACCGGTTTCGTGTACAGACCGGTCAGTTATCTTTTCGACATGGACGGAGAATTTTACAGCGCGGACTACTTGCGCGCTTGGCTCGGCGAAGCGCAATTGCGCGAGCATCTCACGAAGGAATTCGGCGCTGCGTGGTGGGCGAACGCCTCGGCGGGCAGATTTTTGCTGGAGTTGTGGCAGGAGTCGAGCCGGCCCGACGCGGAGCAGGTCATTGCCCAGATTGGCGCACTGCCGCTCGACTCCGGTGCGTTGGAGAGGCGGTTTGCCGAGTTGGATCTGCTGGCAACGAAATAGTTGGATTTTCGATGCGAAGTCTGCTAAGAAGTAACGCAGCGAGTGGACGTAGATGCTGATCAGTGTCGTCATCCCGACCCTCAACGAAGAAGTGAACCTGCCGGTCACCTTGCGTCAACTGGCAGAGCGCCCCGACGTTGAGCTGATTGTGGTCGATGGTGGCTCGACAGATCGTACCGTCGAGATCGCACAGCAATACACACCCTACGTTTTCATCACGCATCCCGGCCGCGCGCACCAAATGAACGCCGGCGCGCGTCACGCCACCGGCGACATTCTCCTCTTCTTACACGCGGACAGCTTCGTGCTGCCCGGCGCGCTCGATGAAATCCAACGACGCATCATCGGCGACGGTGCGGTTGGCGGCGCATTCGATTTACACATTGATTCACAGCGGCGGCTGTGCAAGTTCGTGGCAAACGTTGCCAGCCGGCGTTCGCGGTTGCTGCAGTTGCCGTACGGCGATCAGGGAGTTTTCGTGTGGCGGCAAGTCTTCGAGTTGCTCGGCGGTTTTCCGGACATCGCGATCATGGAAGACATCGCGTTTGCCCGGCAACTGCGCCGGCAGGGGCGGCTCACGTTCATTCCGATCGGGCTGATCACCAGTGGCCGTCGTTGGAATGCGAACGGCGTATTGAAAACCACGCTGGTGAATTGGTGGGTGACAACCCTTTTCTTCCTCCACGTCTCGCCGCTGTGGCTGCGTCGCACCTACGATCGCTGGCTCGTGACCGGCCGTCCGCGCCGCGATAAGTCTGAAGTCACCCGACTTCGTCCGAAGCCGCTGCGCGACCCGCGCTGAGCGTGCGGCTAGTGCTGATTGATCACGTCGATCAGCGAACGCAACCGGCCGAAGTTGGTGCGGTTGAACGGGAACACAATCCGATGCAGGTTCTTCAACTCCGATTCGTTCTCTTCTTCGGGGAGCGGACCGGAGGCGCGGAATTTGCCGCCGTTGAGGCAGATGTCGGAGAACCGTTCGTTGAGCGTGCGCAGCAGTCCTTCGGCGACCGGATGTTTTACGCGGACGACGATGGCGTCCTTCACATAGCGGCACGAGTGATAGTTGCTGTAGAACTGCGTGATTTCCGAGCAAGCTTCCTCGACGTCGTCGGTCACCTTGAATAATGAAAGGTCTTCCTTGCTGATCAGCGCCTCGTCGAGAAGTTGATCTTCCACAAACCGCCACCACGTCTTCCAGTAATTGCCGCGCGGCCGATCCACGAACACGAGCGGCTTGGGCTGGCTCTTGCCGGTCTGCATGAGTGTCAGCGCCTCAAAACCTTCGTCATGCGTGCCGAATCCGCCGGGGAACAGCACAATCGCATCGCTCTCTTTGATGAAGCAGAGTTTGCGGGTGAAAAAGTATTTGAAGTTGATCAGCTTCCGGTCGCCGAGGATCTCCTCATTCGGTGCCTGTTCGAACGGCAACCGGATGTTCAGGCCGAAACTGTTGTCGCGGCCCGCGCCGCGTTGCGCCGCGCCCATGATGCCTTCGCCGCCGCCGGTGATGACCATATAACCGTGCTCGACGATCGCTTTGCCGAACGCCACGGCTTGCTGATACTCCGGCGATTCCGGCTTGGTGCGTGCCGAGCCAAAAATGGTGGCCTTGTGCTTGTTGCGAAACGGCGAAAAGATCTTGGAGGCGTACCGGAGTTCCTTGAGCGCCGAGGTCATCACCTTCGTATCGAGCCGGTCGGCCTTGTCGTCGAGAAGCCGCAACGCGGTCTCGATGATGTCTTCGACGAGGTCGGCATTCTCGCCGCCGCCGTGTTGTTGAATGAGTTTCTGAATCAGAGCTAGGTCCTGATTGGATTGAGACATGACACTTCCTTCTTACGTTTGGCGGGGAGCAGTGCTTGAGTCGAACTTCGAATCTGGCGTGAGTCGAGGGCCGACTGCAGCGTTGCGCCCCGCTTGCCCCGAACACTTTCGGGGCGGTTGTTATTTCTGTTGCGGCGTAGTGTAACGACGGCGGCGCGAGAGTAAAGAATTATTTTGGGCCTCCGGGATTGCGCTCGCCTTGCCATCGAAGATGCGGCATACTGCCGATGAACCTGCAACCCACAGAAAGGACTGTGCATCATGGCCAATTACATCGCCTTGCTCCAATTCACCGAGCAAGGCATCCGAACCGTCAAGGACACCACCAAACGCGCCGCCGCCGCTGGCGAAATGGCGTCGAAGATGGGCGCGAAACTCACGGACGTGTTCTGGACGCTCGGCCCATACGACCTCGTGCTCGTGCTCGAAGCGCCCGACGACGAAACGATGACCGCGCTGGCGCTCAAGCTCGGTTCGCTCGGCAACGTCAAGACCCAGACGATGCGCGCCTTCCGCGCCAAGGAAATGGACGCGATTTTAGCCAAGGTCAAGTAACGCAGGCAGTAGCTTGCCGGTGCGCTGCGCTTGCTAGCCTGCGGCCATGACCGCCGACGAAATCATCGCGCTGCTTAAACTCAAACCGCATCCTGAAGAAGGCGGTTTCTACGCGGAGACTTACCGTTCAGACGAATCGATTCCAAGAGACGCGTTACCGGCGCGCTATTCAGGAGCGCGCACGTTCGGCACCGCGATCTACTATTTGGTGACCCCGGCCACGTTCTCAGCAATGCACCGGCTACAGAGCGACGAAGTTTTCCATTTCTATCTTGGCGATCCGGTCGAGATGCTGCAACTCTGGCCCGACGGCACCGGTAAGATCATGACTCTCGGCGCCGACCTGCGAGCCGGTATGCAACCGCAAATCGTCGTCCCGCACGGCGTGTGGCAAGGTTCGCGACTTCGTGCCGGCGGCAAGCTCGCGTTGCTTGGATGCACCGTCTCCCCCGGCTTCGAATTCGCCGACTACGAACACGGTCAACGAAGGCAACTCATCGAGAAGTATCCGGATTTCGGGGAGCAAATCATTGCGTTGACCAAAGCTTGACCGTTGGCTCGTCGCGGCCATATTCTGCCGGTATGAAGCGTCCCTGCCTGCCGTTTCTGTTCCTCGTCGTGCTTCTTATCGTGCCGCGCCCCCCAGGCACCGAGCGCGTGCTAGACGAGATCGGGCACAGAATCTAACCGTGGCTATGCGATTCCTATTCCGCATCGATAACTCTAAAGAAAACGACGAGTTCATGAAGCTTCGTCGGACTTGTGTGGATCAGGTGTATGCAGGCATAGCCATGAAGATTGGTTCAGGCTGGATTCCCGATTTTATTGAAGTGTCGGTCGACATGTCTAAAGGAAACTGCAGCCTGACTCTTATCGAACTGGAAGCCACGGAAACGGTAGCGCGTGCATCCTCACGAAAATACCTCGCAGAAAGTTCGTCCTCCATTATTCACGTTTTCATAGAATACCTCGACAGCGTTTTGTCGCAATGCCGAAACACTGCAGACCCGCGAATCGACGCATTTCAGGAGCTAAGAGATAGAATCACTAGTTCCGGCCCAATCAGCGTTCGCACCGCTGCGGCGCTCAGAACTTCTTCCGAGTTTTTGGAAGAACTACCGCTGATTGATCAGCCGGATCGCGCAATCGTGCCGGTTCAATCGCCCCATAAGTCACCCAACTCATTTATCTTCCAAGGCGAAAGAGTTTTAAGCCGTGAAGAAAATAATGGCCTCCGCAGAACTATGCGCATTCTGGACGCCGTCATAATGGGCCGGGATCATAGCGGTGGCACGTTACATTCCTGGCGAAACATTCGCACCAAACCACTCGAACAGGCGATCTCGGCGCAGCCCGGTCGTTATCCAGCGCTGAAGAAACTTATGTTCTCCGACAAGGACACCGGAATCCGGGTAAACTGCGACCAGATTGCAAAAGAGATTACTGATCTCTGGTCGCGTTCTGAGCATATGCGGCTGAACAACGACCAAATAGTGGATTCCATCAGGAGCTTCTACAATATTGCCGTATCTTTCGGCGAGTCCGACCGGATGCAGCGTGTGTTCGAGCAGGCACGGTCCGTAATCGAGCGAAAAACTGTCTAACAGGAGCGGGTCGGCTCTCCACTCTGCTCACTCCATCGCGGCGGAGGTTTTCGACGATTTGGCGGGTGGCGGCGGACAAACAGGAGACAGAAGACAGGAGTCAGTAGTCAGAAGACAGGAGCCAGAAGTCAGTAGCCAGCAACAGCAGCGGGATTGACCGCACGGGAGTCATCGGATATTGTCTCTGCACCATGATCGTTCCAATCTCCAAAATTCAGGCGCGCCGAGACGAAGACGGAGTGTGGATTGCCAAGTCGAAGTTGCTTCCCGGTTGTCATGCGCACGGACGCGATCGGGGCGAGGAGATTCTGCGGTTTCAGGAGGCAGCCAAGGCGCACTTGGAAGCTTTGCTGGAGACGGGGCGACCAGTTCCGCCCGCTTTCCGCGATAGGTTTGTCCTCACGGTGTAAGCGAAGGGCGACCTTTATCCGCCGTTACCGTTCCCCTCCGTCGAGGCACATTGCGCGTTCAATGCGAGATGCTTCGACAAGCTCAGCATGACAGACTCGCGGGGGAGCGCGCTGATATGTCGCTTAGCGATATATCGAGTGAGGTTTTCCTTGATCGGGGGTCACGCCGTATCGCCGGCGCCGATTTCTATTTGAGGAAGTTGTATGTGCAGTCGGGAAGCTTTGGCCGCTACAGGAGTGCGCCTTCCTTGCGGAGATTTTCGACGATGCGGCGGGTGGCGGTGGACAAACAGGAGACAGAAGACAGGAGTCAGTAGTCAGAAGCGGCGAGCGGTTCAGACTACGGTCAATTCGCGCGCGTGGAGGATTTCGCGACCGGCGAGGGGACGCACCTGATTGGCGGCGAGCGAGAGCACGGCGACGGTTTCTCCGGCCGAGGTGACAAATTCCACTTCGTAACCTTCGCCTTCTCCATGAATCATGACCACCGTCCCGACGTCACCGGTCACCAGTCCATGGTCGGGTACATCGCTACGGAGCGCCACCAGATCGAGTTCCTTAATCATGGGCATAACATATCACCGTTTCCAGGGGTAGGCAGTAACAAAGTGGGGAGGCGGCTCGCCGCGCCTCAACATCCAGACGGTGCACAATCGCATCGGCTCACCGTAAGGTGTGGCGATTTCGCCTTTCACGACAAACTTTTTGCCAAAAGGCGAGGGCACTTCGTCGCATAATTCTGATTCGCGCGCCAGTTTCAAAATCTCCGACTGCAACGCCTGAACATTGGCGAGAGTGAAACCCGCCGCAGCGAAAGCCCGTTGCTTGTGCCGGCCATCAGGATGAGTTGGGCTCAGCAAGTACAGCTCCAACTTGTGACGTTCGACCACGGCTTGGTTGGCGAATGGCAACTTCATCCCTACGCACCGGCACGGCGGAGGTTTTCGACGATGTGGCGGGTGGCCTTCGATTTGTTGAGGGTATAGAAATGCAATCCGTCCACTTTGGCGTTGAGGAGTTCGAGGCACTGGCGCGTGGCCCAGTCCACGCCGTATTGGACGACGGCGTCCGGGTTGTCGGCGATGGGGTTGAGTTCGACGAGCATTTTTTCCGGGATGACCGCGCCGCACATGGCGGTGAATTTCTTGATCTGGGCGACATTGGTGACCGGCATGATGCCGGCAATGATCGGCACCGTGATACCGATTTCGCGGCAGCGTTTGACGAAGCGGAAGAAATCTTCGTTGTTGAAGTAGAGCTGTGTGATGATGAAGTCGGCACCGGCATCCACTTTGTCCTTCAATCGGCGTAAATCGGTTTCGAAGTCCGGTGCTTCGGGATGCTTTTCAGGATAGCCGGCGCAACCGAGGCTGAACGTGTCGCCAAACTGTTTGCGCAAGTGCCGGATCAAGTCCACGGCGTTCTTGAAGTCGGGAAACCAGCCTTCCGGTGGCTCGGGCTGGCCGGCAGGCCGGTCGCCGCGCAACGCGAGCACGTTTTCAATTCCGTGATCGGCGAAGTTCTTGAGCACGCTGTCGATGTCATCGAGTCGTTGGCCGACACAGGTGAAGTGCGCCATCGCTTCGAGGCCGAATTGCTGTTTGATCTTTAGCGTGACTTCGAGCGTGCGGGCGCGAGTTGAGCCGCCGGCGCCGTAAGTGCAGGTGGCGAACGTCGGATGCAGTTCGTGCAGATGCGACAAAGTTTCGAGCAGCGTGGTCATCGCGTCGTCGTTCTTGGGCGGGAAGAACTCGAAGGAGATTGTGGGCCGCGTGGTCTTGAGGATGTCGCGGATCTTCATCAGCGATCCAGAAACTTCTTGTACAGCGGCGACCGGTAATATTCCTGAGAAAGATTCTTCAGAAGCTTGTCGCGCACGTCGATCAACCGCTTTGGTTTGCGCGGCTTCACGCTGTCGAGCGTGTACGCGGTAATCAGCGGTAGCGCGACGGTGGAATCAACGTAGCAGACGACGGCATCCGGTAACTTCTGCGGATCAACCTTGCCCCAGCTTACGGCTTCGGCGGGTGTGGCGCCGGACAGCCCGCCGGTATCAGGCCGCGCGTCGGTAATTTGCAGAAAGTAATCGTGACCTTTCTCGTCAAGGCCGAGTACTTCCTGAATTTGCGGCTCGGTTTGCAGCATGAAGTTTTTTGGCGAGCCACCGCCGAGGATGAAGACACTGGAGTTCCGGCCGTGGCGCTTGGCGTCATAGACGATGGCGGCGGTTTGGTTGACGTCGCGGTTGACGTCGAATTGCGTTTTGTTGCCGGCGAGAGCCATGGCCGCGACGTTCATGCCGATGGAACTGTCGCCGGGCGAACTGGTGAACAGCGGCACGCCGTACTGGTAGGCGACGGAGATGAGTGAGGCGTCCCGGAGACCGAGTTTGCGTTCGCGTTCGTGAACGTATTTGCCGAGCAGGTAATGGAACTCATCGGTGCCCATCGGGCGTTGAAACTCCGGGCCGTGGATGGTCTGCCGGCAGAAGGCGTCGGTGTCGAGGAGCACATCGTAGTCGAAAAGGATGTCGTAGATGCGGATGATTTGTTTCTTGCGAAGCTGCACGTCGTCGAGGAACGGCGAGCCCCGGTAGAGCTTCATGTTCAGGCCGTAGTGGATGTCGTGGTAGAGGTTGGCGCCGGTGGTGATGATCCAGTCGATGAAGCCGGCCTTGATGAGCGGGATGAGGCACGATTTGCCGAGGCCGGCCGGCACGAGCGCGCCGGTAATGCTCAAACCGATCAGTCCATTGCGCGGCAGCATTTTTTGTGTGAACAGTTCGCAACTTTCGCGGAGCCGGGCGGCGTTGTAGGCTTGGAAGGTTTGCGAGACCAGTTTCGATGCGGGGATGCCACGTGTGATGGGTGATGGGTTGAGACGTGAGAACTTGCTGAATTTGTGGGCCTTTTTCATGGATTCGACGATTTTGTTCGTGCAAAGCGCCGAGCGAGGCAATAGGATTAGCAACCACTAATTGTTTTGGCAACCTATTTAGGAGACTTACCGCATGGAGCCACGCGAAATCACCATCGGCCACAGCCCTGACCCCGACGATGCGTTTATGTTTTATGCGTTGACGCACGGGAAACTCGACACGGCGGGGTTGACGTTCAAGGAAGTGATCCAGGACATCGAGAGCCTCAATCACCGGGCGGTGGAGGGCGAACTGGATGTAACGGCCCTTAGTGTGCACGCGTACGGTTATGTGATGGACAAATATGCACTTCTGGCGAGCGGAGGAAGTTTTGGCGACCGGGTTGGCCCGATTGTGGTAGCCAACAAGCCGATGGAGGTCGGGGAATTGGCGGACGACCGCATCGCCGTGCCCGGTACGATGACGACGGCATACCTGCTGCTTAAGTTATTGCTGATGAATTTTAAGTTCGAGGTGGTCGCGTTTGACAAGATTATGGACGCCGTGAAAAACGGCGACGTGGATGCAGGACTCTTGATTCACGAAGGCCAGATCACGTACCAAAAAGCCGGGTTGCACAAGGTGACGGACTTGGGGGAGTGGTGGCATGCGGACACGGGCTTGCCGGTGCCGCTGGGCGTGAACGCCGTGCGCAAGGATTTGGGCAAGCAATTGATGCGGAAGATTTCGGAATTGTTGACCGAGAGCATTCAGTACGCGCTGTCCCACCGCGAGGAGGCCGTGGCTTACGCGATGAAGTTCGGACGCGGGATGGACAGGGCGATGACCGACCGTTTTGTCGGTATGTACGTGAACTCGTGGACGTTGAACATGGGCAACAAGGGACGCGAGGCAATCACCCTCCTGCTGACGCGCGCCTATCACGCGGCGCTCGTTCCTCGGCCCGTTCACTTGGAATTTGTCGAGTGAAGCCGGGGCGCTGGTCGAGCCGCTTGAATCGAATCCGCCCGGGTGGCGTGAGATGTCTGGTCTTGCTGGTTTGGTTGGCCGGAGCGAATGTCACTCACGCGGCGTACGAGGTCTACCAATTGCCTGATCCATCGCGACGATGGTCGGTGAATGTTTCGCTGCGCGAGGGCTATGATGACAACGTTAACACAAGTAGCGCTAACAAACAGGGCGCCACCACTACGGCGATTGAACCGCAGCTACTCGTCAATATCCCCTTGGAGACAACTTCCTTCGGGCTTCGGTACACCTACGGGGCGACGTACTATTCCACCCACGGCAGCACGATTGACCAGTCTCACAGGGCAGAGTTGGCATTTTCTCACACGTTCACGTCGCGCTTGGCGCTGAGTATGAGCGACAACGTGGTACGCGGTCTCCAGCCCGAGTTGGTGCAGCTGACGACGGGCGTCCCGGTAATCACGAGGATTCGTGGTGATTATCTGTACAATGACCTCAACGGCACACTGTCTTACGCGCTCCTCCAGCGTTGGACGCTCTCGGTGGGAGGCACGTGGCAACTATGGAGATATGACGATCTTGCCATTTCCATAGCTAACGATCTAGATCAGTATGAGGCTACGTTGGCAGCCTTTTACGCAATCAGCCCCCGCACATCGGTCGGAGTTAATTACCAGTACGGAATGGTTAACTATGTGAACCAGGGCACCGCCGGCTCGCGCAATTCCAAGTCAAATACAGGATTCTTGTCCTTGGTGCGGCGATTCAATCCGAAGCTGTCGCTCCAAGTCAACGGGGGGTATGAGTTGCGCGACTTCGATGACGGCACGTCGGAGAGCGCACCCTCGGTCAACGCGTCACTCTCTTTCAACTACGCACCCCGAAGCGCCGTGACGGCAGGATTTTCGTACCAGCTTTCCACAACGGAAGTGGCCACGTACCGTGCCACCGAGGCAGCTTCACTTTTCGGTCAGATCAATCATGCATTCACGCCGAAGTTCAACGCTTTGGCGAATGTGGCGTACAGCCTGTTCACTTTCCGGAGCCCCACGCCGGGGTCATTGCTGCCGCCGGGGCTGCAAGAGACCGGGTTTCAGACGGGATTGACGTTGACCTACGAGTTTCAGCGGTGGTTGAGCGCCGATCTGCGGTACACGTACACTCAGGCCACCTCGGACTTGGCCGGGCGCAGTTTTGACCGGAATCAAGTTTCCATGGGCTTGCGGTTCACTTATTGAGGAGGTGATCAGGAGGATTGCAGCGGACTTTTCACTTGCGCGGAAAGAATACATGGTGTTTAGTACCGTGCCCTTGAGCTAACCGATGGACCAGACGCAATCAACTCAGGAAACGCGGCTGCATTTTCTTGATTATTGGCGCGTGATCAAGTCGCGCCGGATCATTGTCTTCATGGTGTTTTTGCTGGTGGCCTTGGTCGTGGGCACGGTCACCTCGTTCCAGCCGAAAATCTACATGTCCGCTGCCCGCATCAAAGTTGAGCAAGAGCGGCCCAATGTGAACGTCTTTGAGCAAGCGCAAACGCCCGGCTACGACCCCTTTTTCCTGCAGACACAGTACGAAATCATCCAGTCGCAGAAGATTCTCTATCCGGTCATTGAGCGCCTCGATTTGCGCAAGCGCTGGGGCACTCCGGAGAATCCTCTGCCGTTGGATTTCGCATTCGACCGGTTGAAGAGAAGCCTGAGTGTCCGCCGCTCTCGCGACACCAGCCTGATTGACATCGCCGTATTCGATCGCGACAACCGCTTGGCGGCCGACATCGCTAACACCATCGCCGAACTCTTCGAGCGTGACCGGTTGGAAGTCAAAAGCCAGCAAACCCAAAAGGGCATCGACAAGCTCCAGGACAAGATGGTCCAACAGGAAGAACGGCTCCGGCAGGCGCAAGAGAAAGTCGAGCAATTGCGCAAGGAGCTGAAGGTGCCGATCTTCGGTTCGGCGGCCAACCCGGTCAAGCTCAACGAATTGACCATCCAGCAGATGGAATCACAGTTAACCCTAGCCCGCCTCGAAGCCGTTGGCCGCGAGACACGACTGAGCGAGTTGAAGAAGCTCACGCCTCAACTGCGCCGCAATGCCATCACCATTCTCAGCGACGACACCAACGTGAGATCGCTGCTGCAAAACCTGACCGATGCCGAGTTGAGGATCGAGGTGCTGAAGGAAGACTACGGCCCCGATCATCCCAACGTGCGCACCGCAATCGCCGCGCGCGACAAATTGCAGGAGCAACTCGACACCCGCGTGGAAGGACTGGTGCGCGGGTTTGAGGTGGATTATGAAATGGTTCAGGCCCGTGTCAACGAACTCAAGAAGCAACTCGACGAGATCAAGGCCAGCAGCCTCGCGCTCGAGGGCGAGAAGTACCTGCCCTTCCGCAACGCCCAGCGTGAAGAAGATTTGGAGGAAAAACTCTACGCGGCCCTCAAGACGCGTCTGCAACAGGTGACCATCGAACAGCAAGTACCGCGCAGCCCCGTCGAGGTGATGGATCGCGCGGAGGCGTCTCCCTTTCCCGTCAGGCCAAACATCTGGCTGAACACAATCCTCGGCGCGGTGGCCGGCCTGATCATGGGCGTCGCTTTGGCGTTCTTCATTGAGTTCCTCGACACCAGCATCAAAAAGATGGACGACGTGGAACGCTATCTCGGCTTGCCGGTGCTCGGTGTGATCGCCCAGAATGTCGGGTTGATCAGCCGGGGCGAATCGGCCCCTGCCCACCTCGAGGCTTACCGCATGTTGCGCACCAATATCGAGTTCGCCAAACCCGACGGCGCCGGTCATTCTCTCTGCGTGCTCAGCGCCGGTGCCGGCGAAGGCAAATCCCTGACCATCGCCAATCTTGCCGGCGTGTACGCCCAACACGGCGCGCGCGCGCTGATTGTGGACAGCGACCTGCGCCGGCCGTCCGTGCACCGCCTGCTCGGAGTTTCCAACGACATGGGACTGGCGGATTATCTCGCCGCCAACAAGACCATTGACGAAGTCATTCGACCGACAGATACACCCAATGTGTTTGTTATCCCGTCCGGCAGCGGCGCCAGCGCCAAAGCTGCCCTGCCGATGCTGACCTCCTCGCGCATGGTGGATCTCATCCAGGCGCTCGACGCACGGTTCGATCTCGTGCTGTATGACACCCCGCCGGTGCTGGGCGTCAGCGATGCGGCCGTCACCGCGCGCGAAGTCGGCACATCCATCTTGGTAATTCAACATCGCCGCTATCCACGCAACATGGCCAAGCGCGCGCTCCAGATCGTGGAGAATGCCGGTGGCAAACTGCTCGGCGTGATCGTCAACAATGTCCACGTCGGCCAAGACGAGACGTACTACTACTACCACGATCATCTCGAACCCGGTGCGGCCACGCCCGAATCCAAGGCCGAGGCGTCCCGCCGGTCAAAGTCGAAGAGCGACGAAATCGAGTTGACGGGCAAGTACTGAACGCGCTACATACCCGCTGACCGGATTCATCGCGCCGCGACGGGTTCGATCATCAAGTGCATAAGATTGATATGGGCCTGACCGGGCAAAGGAGGATTCTTCCGTTGAAGTCGGCATCATGGACCAGTCTGCTGGTCGCGCTGCTGTTGTCGGGCTGCGGCCTGTTCTCCTCCCCTGCGCCCGCCACTTTTCCCGCGAACAGCTCTGCGAAATCCGAGGATATTTCAGAAACCAAATTGCGCGTGGGCGATCAACTGACGATCCGTTTGGATACCGGAGGCCAAACCCAACAGGCGCAGTTGCAGCCGTTGGATGTGGTCATTGATGAGAACGGCGAGATTTCCATGCCTCTGATTGATCGCATTAAGGCCGCCGGGCTGACCTCCAGCGAATTGTCCGAGCGCATCGCCGCCAACTACGTCCCCCGTTATTACGTGCGCTGCAACGCGACGGTGATTGTCACCTTGCGGTTCTTTTACGTGGGCGGCGAGGTGCGAGCGCCGGGCCGCTACAATTGGACGGAGGACATTACGCTGCTGAAAGCCCTCAACACCGCCGGTGGGTTTACCGACTACGCCAACCGCGGCAAGGTGGAGGTCATTCGCGGCAAACAGAAAATCGTGGTCAACTGCGAAGAAATGCGCAACCAGCCGGCCAAGGACATCGCGATTCTTCCCGGCGATTCGATTTGGGTGGCACGCAGCATCTTTTAGTCGGCACCGCCGGAGCGCGGGCGCGCAGACAACGACACTCGTGAAGCAGCAGCCGTCCAACGCGAAAGTTCACACCATCCGGGTGGAGCCGCAGCCGTTGCTGGCACGGCTCTGTCAGCACGGCATCTTCCTGCTGGTATTGTTTGTCCTGATCTTCTCGCCCTTGGCGTTTGGCGCCGTGCGCCCATGGGCGCAAGGTCCGATTCTGCTGGCTGTGGGTTTGGCCACCGGGTTGTGGATCGTCCGCATCCTCGCCGTGCACGAAATCCCCGCCGTGTTCTCCCCGCTCGGCGCCCCGGTGTTGGTGCTCGGAACGTACGTGATCGTTCGTTACGGCCTGTCCGAAGTCGAACCCGTGGCCCGGCAGGAGGCGTTGCTGGGGCTGGGCGTCGTGCTGTTTTTTTTCCTCGTGCTCAATCACGTCCGCCATCGCTGGCACATCACGGTACTGATGTGGGTGTGGACGGCGCTCGGCGCGGCGCTGGCCCTCTACGGAATTTTGCAGGTCGTCGCCGGCAACCAGTGGAGTGGGGTCTTTTTCCGGTATGACCAGTACATCGGCCGGGCCAGTGGCACGTTTCTTCAACCGAGCCAGTTCGCCGGCTACCTGCAATTGGTGTTTCCGCTGGCCGTGGCGAATTTCTTATTTTCACGTCGCAGCTTTCGGGAAAGGATGGCGCTCTTCTTCGCTTGTTTGGTGATGAGCGCGGCAATGCTGCTGTCGTTTTCGCGGGGCGGATGGCTGGGCTGGTGTGCGGCGCTGCTGATCATTGGCGTGTACCTCATTCGCCGGCGCGGAAACAAATTCCGTTGGGCCGTCGTCGGCGGTAGCATGCTGGGTATCATCGTCATCGCCGCTCTCGTGGTGTTGCAGAGCACGCGCGAGCCGCCGGCTGGCTTCGGCCCGGAGAGGGAAACCGACCGGCCTTCGCTCTGGCGCGGCGCGGTGGAGATCGGGCGGCGCAACCTCTGGCTGGGCGCCGGCCCCGGCATGTATCAATGGCATTACCCGTCCGTCCGCACGCTCCAAGCTCACCCCGATTATGCCTCCAACGAATACCTCAATCTCTTCGCCGACTACGGCGTGATCGGTTGCGTATTGATTCTGTGGATCATCATCGCCTTCATTCCCGCGGCCATCCAGATTCTCGAAGCGCGCGCCAAGCGCTACTCCGCCGCCACGCCCTCCAACCGCTACGCCTTCACGGTCGGCGGCCTCGCCGCCTTCATCGCGGTGCTCGTGCAAGCGGCGCTCGACGCCAACCTGCACGCGCCGGCCAACGCCTTCACGTTCGCCGCCCTCATGGCCGTGGTCTTGACCTGCGGCGTGCATCTGCGCGGCGCCGACGAGGGCGCCAGCCATCCCGGCGAATACGCCGCCCTGCGACTGAAAGGAGCCAACAAACTTGTGCTCGTCGCCGCCCTCATCACCGCCGCAACCGTGCTGGCCGCCCGGTCGCGCCGTAGTTACCCCTCCTATCTGTCACTTCGTTTGGCAGAACAGGCCAAAACCCAGATGGACTGGGCGCAAGCCGAGAAATACTACCTCCGCGCCCTCAGCTTCGACCCGCGCAACTTCGAGGCCGCCGCCGCGTTCGGAGATTTTTACGCCGTCCGCGCCACTTGGAACGCTCACGAACGCGAAGAACTCTGTGACAAAGCGCTCCGTTGGTATCTTCGCGCCTACGCACTGAATCCCTACGCCAACGACGTCCTCATCAAGACCGCCCGCATCTATGATCTACTCGGCAAACACGAGCAGGCCAACGAACGGTTCACCCGCGCGCTGCAAGCCGACCCCAACAACGCCTCCTACCACGCCCAACTCGGCCTCCACCACCTCCGCCAGGGTGAACGGGACGAAGCCATCGCCAGTTTCCGCCGCGCGCGTGACCTCGACGGAACGGACCCGCTGCCCGAACTCGAACTGAAACGTCTCGGCAAGCTCGACTCGTGAGCCTCGCCGCACCAACGCTTCGCCAGTTGACCGAGATCGTCGGCGCGGCAAACGTGTTGACCTCCGCCGAAGAACGCATCGCCTACAGCTACGACGCTACCGCGATGCTCTCTCACCGGCCCGAAGCCATCGTCTTCTCCGAAACCGCTGCGCAGATTGCCGGCATCCTCAAACTTGCCAACGCCGACAGCTTCAAGGTTATCCCCCGTGGTTCCGGTACAAATCTCAGCGGCGGCACCGTGCCGTGCGACAACTGCGTCGTGCTCGTCACCGTGAAGATGGACAAGATTCTGGAGATCGACCCGCGCAACCTCACCGCGCTTGTCCAACCCGGTGTGCTCACGGCGAGGATCGACGAAGAAGCCGCAAAGCACGGCCTGTTCTATCCGCCCGATCCCGGCTCGATGAAAATTTCCACCATCGGCGGCAACGTCGCCGAAAACTCCGGTGGCCTGCGCGGCCTCAAATACGGCGTCACCCGCGACTACGTCCTCGGCCTCGAAGTCGTCCTGCCGACCGGCGACGTGATGCTCTGCGGTACGAAATGCGTGAAAGATGTCGCCGGCTACTCGCTCAAAGACTTGTTCATCGGCAGCGAGGGCACACTCGGCGTCATCACCGAAGTGCTGCTGAAACTCGTCCCGCGACCAGCCGCGCGCAAGACAATGCTCGCGACCTTTGATCGGATGACTGACGCCGCCGAAACCGTCTCCGCCATCATCGCTGCCAGAATCATCCCGTGCACGCTCGAGGTCCTCGACCGAACCACGATCCGCTGCGTCGAAGACTACACCAAGATCGGCTTGCCGGATGTCGAAGCAATCTTGCTCATGGAGACGGACGGCCACCCGGCAGTCGTCGAAGACGAAGCCGGTAAGATGATCGAGTTGGCAAAAGCCAATCACGCCCGGGACGTTCGCGTGGCCGGCAGTGCCGAAGAAACCGACCGGCTTACGACCGCGCGGCGTTCCGCCTTCAGCGCGCTCGCCCGCGTCGCGCCAACGACGATTCTCGAAGACGCCACCGTACCGCGCAGCGAACTGGCCGGCATGATCGCGTTCATTCAACAAACCGCCGAGAAATACCGGTTAAAGATCGGCGTCTTCGGCCACTTCGGCGACGGCAACCTGCATCCGACGTTTCTCTGCGACGAACGCAACAAAGAAGAGATTGAGCGCGTCCACTCTGCCTTCCGCGAGATTTTCGAGAAAGCCATCGCCCTTGGCGGCACGATTACCGGCGAACACGGCGTCGGCCTCGCGAAGAAAGAGTTTCTGGAAAAATTTGCCGGTAAGACTTCCCTCGACGTGATGCGCGCCCTCAAACGCGCCCTCGACCCCAACAACGTCCTCAACCCCGGCAAGATATTCGACTAGAAATCGTTTCTTAAAAGGAGAATGTTTAGCCCGATGTCGCTAGTCGTTGCAATGAAGAAGAGAGAATCGCTATTCCTTGTTGGCGACACCAAGCTCACACTCAAGACTGAACCCAAGGCGCTCTCCACTCAAGGCATCATCAAAACACAGATTCTGCATCCAAACTTGTGCGTCGGATTCGCGGGAAACACCGAATACGCCGGGGAGGCAATCCGTTCGCTACACGCCGCTTCGCTCTTGAACGGCGAACGTTCAAAGGTTGTGGGGCACTTTTTGAATTGGCAACGCAAATCAAGGTTGGAACCGGAATCCGTGGATTTCGTGCTCGCCTTCAGCGATCCAGAACTTGCACTGGTCAAAGTAAGCGAAGGCGCCGCGCAGGAATGTGACGAAGCGTGGCTGGGCTCGGCACCGGCTTACGATTGCTTTCGCCGCTGTTCCACGCCTGTGCATGTAGTTTCGCCATCAAACAACACAACCCCTGTCCAAACGCCGAATCTATGGTGCTGGGAACTGCGCATTCTGCGAAGCGGCCAAGGAGAAACATACCCAGAAGTAGGGCTCATACCCCCAGAGGATGCAGCAAAGTTCAAACTAATGAAGGAAGCGATGGCGGATGTTGTAACGCGAGGCATCGAGAGTGTCGGTGATTTCGTAACGACCGTCGCCTATGTGCGAGATGGCACGAATGTCGGTCTGTCCAAGGGCTACAACTTTATTGACTACTTCGATTCTCGCGAGTCGAAACTTGTGTTCGAAGCCTCCAGCAATTTCCCTTCGATCTACTTTGGCACGGCGGAGAAAGGAGCGTGCACGCGTTACTTCATGCGAGCAATTGCAAGGGATGGGGAGCAGTATCCGTCGATGTATTTTCCTCAAGCTTCGATTGGCCTCCTCTTTCTCTCCGACAGCAGCGGGCTTCTCAGATCGATTACGATCAGAGACAGCGAGAAGGAGGATTTCTGCTCAATCGCGGCGGCAAGATACGCTATACGAATCCCTTCTTGGCCCGGAAGACGGTTTAGGATCGTTCCCGGCCAGCAGCCAAACGCGATCCCCTCTATAGCGTCGTCACACTGACTGAGGCCGGCAACAATCCGTGTTTCATCCGTGCGCATCTGTGGCTACACTAATCGGGCATGGCTGCAAACCTCCTCCAGCAACTCGATTGCTCCACCTGCAATAGTTATTAACCCTTGAAACTGCTCGGATGTCTTGTATTGATTGAGCCGGGAAACATGTTCTGGCGCAAAAGAGACCCGGACGAACCACCGCCGCTCCGACCGCCGCCCGACAAGGAATTGTGGGCCATGGTTATCGGCGGCGTGATTGTCGTGATCATCACAGCCATCGCGGTATGGGTTCTCGCCGGCCCGCCTCGCCGCACCGGCCGCCCTCCCGAAAGTCAGTCGACACAGTGATTCGACTCACTGCTCACCCCATGAGCAAGCCGAATCTCCTCCAGCAACTCGATTACTCAGTTCTACAACAATGCATCCATTGCGGGATGTGTTTGCCAACGTGTCCGACCTACGACGCCACGAAACACGAGACGAGCAGTCCGCGCGGACGCATCGCGTTGATGCGCGCCGTTGCCGATAGCAAACTCGCAGCGCATTCGCCGCAGTTCGCCGAAGAAATGTATTTCTGCCTCGGCTGTCTCGCGTGTGAAACGGCGTGCCCGGCAGGGGTGGATTACGCGAAGATGTTGGAATACGCCCGCGCCGAGGTTGGACCGAAGGGCGGATGGCTGATGCGCTGGCTGTTCGCGAAGCCGGCACGACTTCGCGCCGTCGCGAGGCTACTTCGGCTCATCAACATTCCCCCGGCAATCATTCCGGGCCGGTTACGCGAGTTGTATGAGTTGCGACCGAGGATTCGCGACAAGTTTTCTTTCGAGTTGATCCGCGAAGTCGAACGCCCCGCGCTCCACGCTCCACGCTTCACGGTTGGTCTGCTGACCGGCTGCGTGCAGGACGTCGCGTACTCCGATGTGAATCGCGACACGGTGGACGTATTGCTTGCGAACGGCTGCGAAGTTGTCACGCCGCGCACGCAGGTTTGTTGCGGTTCGCTGCTGGCGCACAACGGCGAGTTGGAACTTGCCCGGCAACTCACACAGAAGAATCTCAAAGCGTTCGACCCTAAAACTCTCGACGCGATCATCGTCAACAGCGCCGGTTGCAGCTCCTTTATGAAACGTGTACCGGAATTCAAAGGCAAGATCAAAGACATCTGCGAATTTCTCTCCGAGATCGGTCTTCCGTCCTCCGTCTTCGGTCCTCAGTCTTGTTGCGTCACCTATCACGACGCCTGCCACCTCGTACACGGACAGAAGATTTCGCAGCAGCCACGCGATCTTCTGCGGGCGATTCCCGGACTCGAACTGATCGAGTTGCCGGAAGCGACGTGGTGCTGTGGCTCGGCCGGAATCTACAACATCACGCAGCCGGAGATGAGTATGGCATTGCTCGAGCGCAAAATGAAACACATCGCCGAGATCGGTGTTTCAATCGTAGCGACCGGCAATCCCGGTTGCATCGGGCAAATCCGGTACGGCGCAAAGAAGTTTGGTGTAAACGTCGAGGTCGTGCATCCGGTGACGTTGTTGGCAAGGTGTTACAGACAAAAATTGTAGGGCGCGAACGCCCACCAGGCTTCGCGCCACTGCCTCGGCGGGCAGCCCTTCGGGCGTGCCCACCCTACAACATTATCGAGTTGGCGGAGGGGGAGGGATTCGAACCCTCGATAGACCGTAGGCCTATACTGGTTTTCGAGACCAGCCCGTTCAACCGCTCTGGCACCCCTCCGAAACCTTACAAGCAAAGGCGTTTATCACAGTAGCACTGTTTTTATAGCTTGACTGAATTGCCACTTTTTGCCATTCTTGACCCCGACGAAGGAGATTCCAAATGGCAAAGACCAGCAAGCCCGCCAAGCCCACAAAGAAACTCTGGCCGCCGATTCACGAAGTGACCTATACCAACGGCGAGACCCGTTGGCAAGTGCGCTATCAGATCAACCGCAAGCGCACAAGCGGGGTTTTCAAGACCAAAGCCGAAGCCGAGACTGCCGCCGCTCAAGTGCGGCTCCGCGTGGAAAACGAAGGCGCCGCCGGTTTCAGCTTGCCGGATGCTGCGCGAATCGAAGCCGCCCAAGCCGTCGAGACGTTGAACCCATACGACGGCGAGACGATTGCAAAGGCAGTCGAGTTTTACGTCGCTCATTGTTTGAGATTCCGCAACGCCCCGACCGTCGCCGAGATCATCAAAGAGTTTCTCGCCGAGCGGTCAAAGTTGAACCAACGGGAAAGCAACCTCGCCGAAGTCCGGCAGCGGCTCAACAAGTTTGCTCGCACCTTTGGCGACCGGAAGCTCGCCGAGATCACCATCGAGGAGCTTACCGAGTGGTTGCGCGATCCGACCTGGAGCGCACGCTCGCAGATTCACTATCGCCGCCGCGTGTCCATGCTGTTCGACTACGCCATCAAACGCCGTTTCTGTGAAGTCAACACCGCCGCTTTACTCGACAACCCCGAAATCGAGGACAAAGACGTTGAATGTTTCCCTGTCGAAGAGTGCGCCCGGATTCTGGAGCACGCCGAAGAAGCCGACTGTCTGCCGCTGACCGTGCTCTCTCTGTTCTGCGGGTTGCGTCGCTCCGAAGTCTGCGGGCTCGACTGGTCAAACGTGAACCTCGCCGAGCGCACGATCACAATTGGCAGCAAGACCGCTAAGAAACGCTCGCGCCGGGTTGTCACGATCAACGACACCGCCGCCGCGTGGTTGCCCTTGTGCGCCCAGCCAAGAGGAGCGGTTGTCACCGTTGGCAAGCAAGCAATTGACGAGCGCATCAATAAGCTGGCGACACTGGCGAAACTAGGCCAATGGAAGAAAAACGGATTGCGACATTGCTTTATCACCTACCACGTCGCGGCCCACAAAGACCCGGTACGGACTGCATACGAAGCCGGGAACTCGGTCGAGGTTATCAAACGTCACTATGACGCCCTTGCATCGGAAGCGACCGCCAAGCGTTTCTGGGCTTTGCGCCCCGCTGCCGACGCCGAAGGTAAAGTTGTCGTGATGAAGGCCGCCAACAGCTAGGGCACAGTGGGTTCATAGGAATTTTCACTTGCGATCGGGACGCGTCTCGCCAACAGCCGCAACACGCCATCGAGTAGCAAGCGCGTGATCAACTTCAGCCGGATCGAATAAGATTACTCGACCAATCCGTCGAAAGGGCACAACATGACCTACCATCCACCGCTCCAGCGTCCGCGTGCCGACGCCTAGCCGTGCCGCTTCGGCTTTCTTGCGGTTGAATTTAGTTGCGGTGGCATTGTCCACAAACCGACTCCTTAGAAGAAATGAGTGGGCTGCGCGGTGAATTTTCTCGTTCTGTGACTCATATTTCGTAGTCCGTGTGTTTTCCTGCTGAGAGTAAAGACGACAAAACACACCTCTTTTTTTGTCAGCGCCGTCCCCTTTGCCAGCAGTCGGCGCCGTGCGGTCGTTGTGGCGGGTGCGGTGGTCATGGGTCAGGACACGATGCACTCGCAGCACTCCCGTAGCCTCCGCCGTCACTACCGACACCCGTCCGGCCATACATACATGGCCGGTGACGGTGTGACGGTAACACCGACATGACGGTAACTTTGTCGGTAGGTTGACGGTTGACGGTAAACATCGCTCTAGCCCTTGAAAACAAAGAGGTTTGCAGCCCGACGGGTGACCAATTTCTTCTTACGGTATCTCGCGATTTTTCGTTCCGCTGTCCTGGCACTTACCGTCAACCGTGAGATGACGGTAGATTTGAGTTCGGAATACCGCATCGCCTTGCGCTCGCTGAACACTTCCTCCAATTCGTCGCGCATACGCTCCACGTCAGCGGCTTCACGGCGGTCACTGCCGGTCTCGCAACTGACGTGCATCCTGGATTCGTCGCTCCACCGGAAGCAGGGGCCGGTGCCTTTGGGGATTGGTGCGCGGCGTTGCTTGTCTGACCAGATGCAAGTGACTTCGTCAGTCTTATCCAGCCGCAGGTTGGTTTCTGCTTTCCGTTCAAGCTGACTGCCCAAGTGCCCACGAGTCTTTTCTCCGCCGGGGTTGAAGTGGATGACGCCAATGATGGGGCAATCCCGTTGAATCGCCATGTCATGCAGAATGGCAACAAAGTCATTGCACTCAGCGGGGTCATTCACGTCGGCCACGAGATCGGCCACACCGTCAATCAAAATGGAGTGAATACCGCCATGTTGTTCGACGGCAATCCGCGTTGCTTCCTGCACGCACTCCCAACCACGGAGATGACCAAGTCCGGTCAGGCAGTAGGAATACAGCCAAGATGGCGGCTCGTGTAACTTGGCACGTTTCAAGGCACGGTCAACTTGATGCCAGTGATCGTCGGGGCTTTGCTCAGAATCGAAATGGATCAGCCCGTAAGACTTCGGGTTGCTGGAACTGAATCCGAGACAGTCAGCATCTGTGCCTGCGGCCATGACCGACGCGGACATTGCGCCGATGACTGCGGTCTTGCCAGTTTTCACGGCAGATGTGACCGTAACCAGATTGCCGGGGGTAGCGATGACCTGTCCTCCCAAGTTGTAAATCGGTCGCAACGGTGGCGGCTGAATGCCCGGATTGAATCGGCGTTGTTTAAGAAGCTCGGCAACAATTTTGTCGCCGCCATTGTCGCCGTCAATGGGCGCGATGGCATTACGCAACGCGGCGAGGTCGAGATTGACGGGTTCGGCGGCGGTGACCGGTGTCATTGGTTCACCTTGAATATCGGGTTGCTGTCCCGGCGGTCGGGGGCGAGGTACAAGAGCCGTTGCCGTCCGTCGCCCTTTACGTCGATGACTCGTTGCGCACCGGGGAGCCGTGAGAGACGCGACGGGTTCTTATTGTTTTGGTCAACGCCCAGTGGTTTGAGTAGGGCGAGCAATTCGTTGACCTTCTCGCGGTACGTTTCAACGGACTTGGCGCTGACGCGCACCCACCCGTGGATTGACTTCCCACCGCTGCTCAGAATCGCATTGATCGGAAGCGGCAGCCGGGCCAACAGTGATAACTGCAAATCCAACGGCACGGCGTCAAACTCGATAAGCGCGAAGCGATACGCGGTCACGTTGGCGTCAGCGATGCCCTTACCGTCCACGGGGTTCATCCGCAGCCATGCGCCAGCGGCTGACTGCGGCGTGCCCTTGTCGCGGATGTAGCGCATGGCCGCGTCACGTTCTAATGTCAGCCCGTAACCCGCAGGATTGGCTTTGCCCTTCTGGTCCACTGTGTACTCGGTGACGATGTTCACCAACTCACCGCCGTGATACATCCCCGCCAAAAACAGCAGCGAGTCGAAATGCCAATCCTCCAACGGACGCCACGGTGATTCATGCCACAAGTCAGCTTCGTCGGCGCGAAAGTCACAGAGGAATTTCGTGATGTTCGCTACCGAGTTGGCGAGCGGCAGTGCGCGCGCTGTGGGTGCCCGCGTCCAAGGTACTGGTATTCGGGGTGCGCACGGTTTGAAACTCTGCCGTGTCGCCCACGTAATCACGTCGGCAATCTCCCGATCGCTGACGGTGTGGTCGTACATGGAGCGCGCTTGCGCAAAGGTTGCGTCGGCGCTGAGTCCCTGCCCCACCAGTGAGGTGACGATCTTCAGAATCTGCGCGTGCCGCTTCCCTACCGGCGCTGGCGCCGCAAGTTCGTGTTGTGTCTTGCGTGGAATATATGGAGCGCGGTTCATCATCGCAACGCCTCCACCTTGCGCCGGTGAATCTCAGCGCGTAATTTCTCCACAACTGCTGGCGAAAACAGCCAAATGCCGCCTGCCGTTTTGATAATGGGCGCGTGGACATCGAGGGCGAGTTTCTTCACGCACGTTACGCTACGACCGAATTCGCGGGCGATGTCGCCAGCCGTGCGTGGCGCTTCCGAAACCGAACTGCTGACAGGAAATTTTTTTGGCCGTCAGTTTGTGTTTGCTCTCCATTGCTCATAGATTGATTCCTTCCCACCGGAATAAAGTGGCCAAGGACCACTTTGCTCGCTTCGGCCATTTTTCTCCTCGCGGTATCACAACCGCTCATTGCTCGGCAAAAAACTCAGCGGGTCGCACATCCTGCCGCAAAAAACGAAACCCGCGTAATCCAGCACCGTTGCTGAAGTACGCGGTGACTATGGAGTGAAACCACTGAAACTGCACCGAACGGATAAGACAGTGCTATTTGGGGGAAATTATCTCTGGCCGATCAGGTGGGATTTGCCGCAAATCAAAAGTTTGCCGTTCTGAACGTAGAGCTCGGCTTTCCGCTCTGCTGCAACGAGGTTCTCACCACGAAAAAGCAGATCGCGAATCTGCTTCAAGCTCTTTCCTCTTTCCTTCAACTGAAGGGCTTTGACGTACTGCGGGTATAAACTGACATCCGGTCCTCTTGACCGCTGAGAACGCGGCTTGCTGCCCTGACTTGGGAGGGACATTGGCCTCACTGTTGATCTGCAATGAAGAGCCCGTTGCTCCATTTGCCCGAACGTCTTTACCTCGATGTGAAATCAGTGGCCAGATACCTCTTGCATTGCTCAAACCCAGATGTATAAGGAGGCTGGAGAGTCGAGCGAGGGGTTCTCAAGGATTTTTTAGTATTCCGCTAATTTCCGATGGGAGGAGGAAGGCTTGAACGTTCGGGCCTGGGTCTCGACTCTCCAACTTTCTTCTGCCGCGACTCCGCCGCCTGATCTCTTGCATCTTTTCCGCTTGGTCGTATGTTGCCTTGGAGAGTCGAGCGACCCTCTCAGCAGCAACGCCCTATGGGCGGTAAGCCGACCCCTAGTTCGGGGGACTTAAAGATTGGGAGTTGAGCCTCGACTCTCCCTTCTATTGCCCTTGATTTGTCCCCTCGGGGTATTCAGCATGCCATCACCACCAATGAGCACATCTTCAAACGACGAACTCGATTTGCACGGCTTCACTGGGCGAGGCGACATAATGGTCAGCGAATCAGCCGCGTAACGGGTGGCACTGACCAGTATGATGATCGGCGGTTGAACAGGGTGCGGTTCAACGCTTGAACCCTGCAGCCGCTGTGCTATGGACCATGCCGTGTCATCCATTCAAAGGTACGTGTCGGTGGCCGCCGCCGGCCTAGTGTGGGCGTGCCACATCCCGTCCTGCGCGGCCGGCACGCCTTCCGTCGACGAAATGCTCGGCTACCTGCACGTCGACAAGACCGAGCGTGGCAACCTGCTCAAAGGCAAGATTCTTTCGACCGATCTCACCGAAGGCTCGAAGAAAGAGTTGGCGATCGGCCTCGTCATGTTCGTGCCGGCACCAATGGAGAAGCTCGTCGAGTTCGTCCGCAGCGGCAAGTGGTTTACCAGCGACCGCGACATCATCGCCGTCGGTGAACTCAAGGAACCGGTCACGGTCGACAGTTTTCAGGGCAATGCGGCGTCGCAGTCCAATTTGTCGACCACGGAAGCGCAGGCGCTCCGGTCCGGGGAGTCGTTCCGGCAGTTGTTGCTGCGCCGCTACGAGGCGTACCGGCAACGCGGCGTGGCCGGCATCGAGCCGTATGACCGGGGCGGCGGGAAAGTCGCGCGACCGGGCGACGAGTTGCAGGGGGCGTTGCAGGAATCAACGGTGTTGGCGAAGTATTTCCCCGAGTTGCTCCGGGCCCTGCAAACATATCCGCGCGAACAGCCTGAGGACGCCAGTCACCGGTATTTCTGGACCAACCAGAAGGTTGAAGGCCGTCCGACATTCATTCTTACGCACCGCATGTCGATTGTACGCCCCGAAGGCGCGTTCATGGCGGAGCGGCAGTTCTACGTCGGGCATTCCTACAATTCACTGTTCCTGCTGGCCGGCTGCCTGCCGGTGGAAGGCGGATCGGTCGTCTTCTACTCCAATCACACCTCCACTGACCAAGTGGCCGGGTTTGGCAGCGGAATGCGCCACTCCATCGGTCGCGGTCAGATGCGCGACGAGATTACGAAGAGCTTCCAACAGATCCGGGCGACGGTCACCCGTCAATAGCGCACCACGGTAACGATTTTTCGCATCGGTCATCCTGGCGGCACCGGTTCGTGTGGCTTGCGATTGTGGACCCGGCCATATGAGCGGCCAAAGGGACAGACTGCGCCCTCAACCTTTTTGACCAGCGCATACGCAAGGCCGCGTTGTTTGCGCCGCGCGTGACGTCAGAGCGGACAGTTTTCACAGACTTTGGCGAAGTCACGGTCTGTTCGCGCATTCACGATTGCGATGCTACCGCCTTGTCGGACTCACAGCAAGGTACGAAACCGATACGGGGACAATCAGGTCGATCCTGATGGACTTGCAATGCTGTCACGGTTACGCTGCGGATATTGGCCGATCATCCGTGACCGTGTGACGACGAAGCGGGTTACGGCCAACTGATGAATGTTCAATCGCAGGCAACGCCGTACTACCCCTTCGCCCTGGACGGTCCGCTCTGCCCGTTGCTGAATGATGCAGAGGTTCTATCCAGTTTTTACGCAGAAGAAAGGCTCCATCACAGCATCAAACAGTTCTGCAAACGCACCACTTGGCCTGGCAAGCCAGCCGTTTCCTATGCAGTGGATCCCGAGAAGTTGAAGGAACTGTTGATCAGCCTGTTTAATTCCCCCGTCGCCCGCGCAGCGCTGCGGCGGCAAGGTGAAACGGGCCGCTGCGCTTATTTGGATAATGCGATCTGGCAGTGGTTGACCACCGCTAATCCGACGTTCAGCGAGCGCCTTTCGGGCTGCTGCGACGACATCAAAGGTAAGTTGTTCATGAGCCGCGAGTCGTGGGTGACGTTACTGGCGAAGATCCAAAGCGAAAGGCCTGGCGCTGATACCGTGACCCAGTTGGCCTACGTGGCACTGGCGTTTGCGATGCTTCAGGAAGACGACAGGTACACTTTAGGTGAAGCCTTTCTGTCGGCTTTCCCGGAGTACAAAGAGAAGATGCTCGGGCCGTGAATTTGATCCCGGTCGGACGGATCTAGTCTGCGGCGCAACGACAGCGAAAATGCCTATGCTATAGTTGCGGTCGGATCAGTTAAGGAGGTCATCTTCGATGAAGACAAGAGTGCTTGGGAAAAACGGCCCCAAAGTTTCCGCCCTCGGTCTCGGTTGCATGGGCATGTCCGAGTTCTACGGCAGCCTTGACGATGCCGAATCCATCGCGACCATCCATCGGGCGCTCGATCTCGGGCTCAACTTCCTCGATACCGCCGACATGTACGGCTGCGGCAAGAATGAGAAACTGGTAGGGAAAGCCATCAAAGATCGCCGCACTGAAATTTTCCTCGCGACCAAGTTCGGCAATGGGCGGGATGAACAAGGCAAGTTCATCGGCGTCAGCGGGCATCCGAAGTATGTAATGTCCGCTTGCGATGGCAGTCTGCTCCGACTGGGCGTTGATGTACTTGATCTGTACTACCAGCACCGGGTTGATCCGAATGTCCCGATCGAGGATACCATTGGGGCTATGAGCGAACTCGTCCACGCCGGTAAAGTTCGCTGGCTGGGAATGTCCGAGGCCGCGCCCGCAACCATTCGTCGGGCTGTGAAGGTTCATCCGATTGCCGCCCTGCAAACCGAATACTCGCTGTGGACGCGGGACGTGGAGAAAGAGATTCTGCCAACCTGCCGGGAGTTGGGCATCGGATTCGTCCCCTACAGTCCTCTGGGCCGGGGTTTTCTCAGCGGGAAGATCAAGGCGGCCGGTGATTTAGAGCAAGGGGACTGGCGATTGAACACGCCTCGGTTTCAGGGAGAAAACCTGCGCCGTAATCTGGAAATCGTCCGCCGGGTTGAATCATTGGCGAAGAAGAAGAAGTGTACCCCCGCCCAACTTGCCTTGGCATGGCTGCTGGCTCAGGGCGATGACATTGTTCCAATTCCCGGCACCAAGCGGCGACGATACTTAGAGGAAAACATCGAAGCCATCGAGGTCGAGCTAGCGCCAGCAGAGATCAAGGAGATCGACGAGAAGCTACCCGTGGGCATGACGGCCGGGGATCGTTATCCCGCTGAAGCGATGAAGGCCGTGAATCGGTAGACGATGTGCCGGATGAAATTCCTGTAGAATTTACGCGATGAGCCCGAAGCCTTCGCACGACGAACTTGATTTGCACGGCTACACTGTTACCGAGGCCATTGAATTATTTGTCCTCCACTACAACAGCCGGGTAGACGGAAATCAGTTTGAGTGCTGGAAAGTCATCCACGGCTACGGCTCAACAGGACAAGGCGGCGTTATCCGCATAAAGCTGCGCGCCTTCTTAGATGAGCACTTAGATAAGCTGCGGTATGAAGCAGGCGACGATTACGGCGATCCGGGCTGGACTTGGGTGTATCCGAAGGTGCGGTTGCCAGATCAACGAGAGCGAATGACCGGAGCGATTCTCAGCTTCTGCTCCGAGGGCAAAACCGAAGAGAAGGTTTTGCGGGAGTTCTTCAAATTGGGGGAACTTCAGGTCAAACAGGTTGTTCGGTCACTGACGAAGCAGGGGAAGCTGAAGACTGTGAACAAGGGCGCGAAGATTTTGTTTCAGGCGGTACGTTGAACAGCCCGGATAAGTAGCCGCCAACCCTTGCCCAACAACGTCAGCCGGACGAGCGGATCAGGCGAGCGGGAAGCTTAGGGTCTCACGGGAGGGTTGTCGTGATGGCTTTTTTGCAGCCGCTGCCATCGCAAGCATAAGATCAACTCGTGCGGCATTTCGGTTAAAAAAGTTGGCTTCTACATTACAGACCTTGACCCCGCCTGTTTTCTTCTGCTTCAGGATGACGTAATTCCAGCCAGCCTCCCCTTTACCCTTGGCGACCGTGCCGAGCAGACCGCCCGGCTTGGCGACAAACCATTCAACCTCTTCTCCCGTCAAACTCTCCAAAGCCTGATGCGGCGGCAGGAGCTGGTTGAATTGCTCTCTGGGTATGCGTTTGACTGGCAACTGCATCAGTTCGTATTCAGCTTGCAGCCAGTCATCGATCTCATGTCCCGACTGTGAACCGCGCTCCCGACTAATCTGGTGGGCCCGCCGCGCAATCTCCTCGTGGGTTGGCAACGCATGGATGATGGTATCTGCGTCGTTCTTCATGTATGTCCTCCTTACATACGAAGCCAACCAATTAGGCAGCAGCAGACATACCGGCGTTCACTCAAGCTCAACGAATCACTTTCACGGGTAGTCCCTGTTCTTTTGTGAACATCGGGGATGGTTTGTTGACATGAATGAACGGCACTAGTGGTGCGCGATCAGTCGATCTGCCACTTTCCGGAACGGTGATGGGCCGGAGGTTTGTTGCGTATCTGACGCTGGACAGCCCGCAGGATGCCACTAAAGCGATGGCCGTGGTGAGAAAGCTGTCCTGAATCGGTAATCTGGTTGCGCTGCCTGATGCTCTGCCCCAGATGCTATACCGCCGCCTCAACCCGAATCACATCGTCATCGCAGACGGATTTGAGCACGCGTGGGTCGCCTTCGATTTTGCCCAACAGATTCACCTTCGTCGCCAAGCGGCATTCGTTGCCTTGCGAGATTGGCGTCGGACCGAACGGGATCGCCAGTGATTGTCCTTCCACCCAGAAACAGATCGTGCCGGGCGGGACGACTTGCTGGGCGTCTGATTCCAAACCGGCTTCCAAGGGCAGACGGAAGTAAACCTCTTCGCCCCAAATCTTCGCTGTTGAGGAGCACGGCAGAACCTTGACCAGTTTGTTGGCCGTTGGCGTCTCATCCAATATGCCAAACACTTCGCCTCGATCCCAAGCAATTCGGATTCGCATGACGTGCCTCCTGCCACTGGTTTAATCGTCGAACCATCCTATATTATAATGGAGAGTGGGCCATGAAGCTCACAATGGAATTGATCGTTGTCCTGTGCGTCATATTCGCCATCGCCGTTATTTTGGCCACGGGAGCGGCTCAAATCGGGCAGTCTCTGTTGTTCCGATAACGCAACCGTGAGCGAAGCGGCGAATGGGGGGCAGGCGGTCTCGTGTATAGCACTCCGTGCTCTGTTCATCTCGCCGGGCCACCTCACGCCGGGTCCTGCCGGTAATACAGCTTCAACTCCTCGTACAGCTCAGGATGCCGCTCTCTGAGCTGCTGCGGCTGTTCAAAGAAATACTCTGTGACGACGGCGAAAAACTCCGCAGGATTTGTTGCCCCATACTTGTCCAAGAAGGTCGGGCGGTCGGCAGCGGCATATTCGGACAACTTCTCGTAATCCCGACCAAGCACCCTCGCCTAGGCAGCGTATATCGAAGCCTTCGGCAAAATCGGAGCGCCGTCCACGGAGCCATCCTCTTGGTCAAGTTGATGGGCGAACTCGTGGAGCACAACATTTCGTCCGTGATGCGGATCGGCTGGGCGACTGAGCGCATGATTCCAGGAAACGACGACTACGCCGGTGTGCCAAGATTCGCCGGCTCGGACTTCGTCTCCTTCCATTAGAATGTTCCCCACGGTTTTTCGCACCCCGGGGACCGGATAGGCATCCGGGGTAAACGAGAATCGTTTGCAGGCGGGGATAGTAGTCGTGCTGGAGATGTAGCAATAGAATGCAGGCGTAGGCAGAAATCGTGACCTCGATTTCATCGGTCATCTCCAGTCCCCCGCAACCCTCGAAGTTCTTCTCGGCAATAAATACCTGAATGTCGCCCAGTAGCCGCCGTCGGTCTTCAGGAGCCAGGCGTCCATAGTACGGGACATTGCGCTGGAGAATTGTCAGCCAGGCTTCGGGGAAGGGCTGTGAACGAAGACGGTTTCGGCGTCTGGTTTTGTCGTCCGGTGATTGCCGTGCTCCGCTATGAAGAGGCACAAGACTGTGAATGCAGTCAACTCAACGGCGATGAGCGGGATCAGCACACACCACCGTGACAACACACTTCTCAGTCGGCGAGAGAACACGAACAACAGCCTCCTTGTGCCGCCACTGATAGCACACGGACTGAGCCGTGGCAATCGGCTTGCGCCTGCTATACTGATTCGCGATGGACGCTACGCATCATTGCCGCCATTTACCACGAACTATCGGTTGCTATTCCTGCGATGAGGCTTACCTTGCAGTGGAGAGTCGAGGGCAGTTGAAGTTGCAGCGTAGAGTAGTTGCAGGTCACAACCTCGACTCTCCAACTGTTTTTCCCCGCCGTGATCCAGCCTGATCCCAACTACAAAATGAAAGCGGCGCACTCGGTTGAATGCGCCGCCCTCAGTTTTCTACGCTTGTGTCTCCAGATGGCTTGCCGGCTCGAAGCGATACCTCTACGGCACCAGGCGCACGCGGTAGAAGCGGGCGGGACATTGGTTGGCGGCTAACAAGTCGGCTTTCAATTTTCGGAGAGGAAACGCCAGGAACGGCAAACGCCGCAGAGTCATGAAAGCTCCGAACAACCCAGAGAACGCCCCTCCGTCAGGGATGGACAAACTCAGAACGCTCAAGTAGCATGAACCTCTGCCACATGTTTTCTAACACTCCATGGGTCTCGAAAAGTAGGACCCGGTCATGGGGGCTTGCACAACTTGACGAATCAATCAGATGAGGTGAAGACGATGAGCAAGAAAGTCCTTTTGACCAGCGTGTGTCGTCCCTTGGGGCCGAGGTACGGTGATGCGCCGTCGGTCGGTTATGAATTGCTGCACAGCCAGGTGACGCGCGCGCAGGGCATCTTCAGCCCGCGCACGGTGAGCATTCAGTTTTCGCTGGACTATATTGCCGAGAACCTCGACGCGCCGACGGTGGTGTTGCAGTACCCATCAAAGTCGGAGTTTATCCGCGAACTCCAGAAGGGTTACGATTACGTCGGGATTTCCTTTCTGATGGCGATCTTCCACAAGGTGAAGGAAATGGTCGCCCTGATCCGCCAACACGCGCCCAACACCAAGATCGTCCTCGGCGGCTACGGCACGGTGCTGAGCGACGAAGAACTCAAGCCCTACGCGGACTTCATCTGCCGCGAGGAAGGCGTCGGGTTCATGCGACGGCTGCTGGACGAGCCGGAAATCCCGATGCCGTACAAGCACCCGCTGATCGTGAGCTGGAAGAAAGTGTTTGGGTGGAAGGTGTCGGGAACAGGAAAAATCTTCGCGGGGTTGGGCTGCCCGAACGGCTGCGACTTCTGTTGCACGTCGCACTTCTTCAAACGCAAACACATCAAGCTGCTGCCGGACGGCCAAGACATCTACGCCGTGGTGGAGCGTTACCATGCCATGGATCCGAGCCTGACGTTCCTCATCATCGACGAGGACTTCCTGCTCAATAAGAAACGGGCGATGGCCTTCCGCGACTGCGTCCTGAAGGGCGGCAAGACCCTCTCGATCTTCGTGTTCTCCAGTGTCAAGGCGATCAGCCAATACACCGTTGAAGAAATTCTGGAGATGGGCATCGACGGTTTCTGGATCGGCTACGAAGGCACGCGCTCCAATTACGCCAAACAGCAGGGCCGGCCGATCGAGGAGATTCTCACGGAGTTTCGCGAACACGGCATCACGATTCTGACCTCGATGATCGTCGGGTTTGATTATCAGACCCCGGCAGTCGTGGCGCAGGAATTCGACGGACTGATGAAGCTCAAGCCGGCGCTGGGTCAGTATCTGATTTACGGGCCGCCGCCCGGCACGCCGTTTTATGAACGGGTCATGCGTGAAAACTTGATGCACGAGAAGTACGTGCAAGACCCCGCGCTGATGCACCGGCTCGCCGACGGCTTCACCACCATGATGAAG
>JBGQCJ010000019.1:0-45651 GCA_041495285.1 Verrucomicrobiia bacterium | reverse complement strand
CTTGCCGGCATCTCGATCTCGATCGGCGTGCTGGTGGACGGCGCGATCGTCGAGGTGGAGAACGCCTACAAGAAACTGGAAATCTGGCAGTTGGAAGGTCGGAAGGGTGACTATCACCAAATTTTGCTCGGCGCAATCATGGAGATCGCGCCGTCGGTGTTCTTTTCACTGCTGGTGATCGCGGTATCGTTCCTGCCGGTGTTCACGCTGGTCGATCAGGAAGGCCGGTTGTTCAAGCCGCTGGCCTACACCAAGACGCTCGTGATCGCCATCGCGGCTTTGCTGGCCGTCACGTTGGATCCGGCGGTGCGAATGCTGTTCGTGCGAATGGAGGGATTCAAGTTCCGGCCGAAATGGCTGGCGTGGCTGGTCAATGGGATCGTTGTCGGCAAGTATTACCCCGAGGAAAAACATCCGGTCAGTCGCGTCCTGTTCTGGCTGTACGAAGGCCCATGCCGGCTGGTGTTGCGCTGGCCCAAGACCACTATCGCGCTCGCCGTGCTGATCGTCGGCACAACCGTGCCCGTGTACTTGAAGCTCGGCAACGAGTTCATGCCGCCGCTCAATGAGGGCGCGATCCTGTACATGCCGACCACCTTCCCCGGCATCTCCGTCACCGAAGCGCAGCGGCTCATGGAAACGCAAGACCGCATTTTGAAAACTTTCCCCGAAGTCATCTCGGTGTTCGGCAAGAGCGGTCGCGCCGACACCTCGACCGACCCCGCGCCGTTCTCGATGATGGAAACCACAGTGGTGTTGAAACCGATGGAGGAATGGCGCGCCAAAGAGCGGTTCTTCTCCAACTGGCCCAAACCGTTCCGCATCGTGCTCGGTCACATCTGGCCCGAACACATGTCTTGGGAGGAACTCGTGGACGAAATGAACCGCGCGCTGCAAATCCCCGGTAGTGTCAACGCGTGGACGATGCCGATCAAAAACCGCATCGACATGCTCTCCACCGGCATCCGCACGCCCATCGGCGTCAAAATCTTCGGTGCGAACCTCGACGAGATTCAGCGCATCGGCGAGCAGATCGAGAGCGTCATGCGCAACGTGCCCGGCACGCGCAGCATCTTCGCCGAGCGCGCCGCGGGCGGCTACTTCGTGGACTTCGTGCCCAAGCGAGAGGCGCTTGCGCGTTACGGACTGACGATTGACGACCTGCACGATGTCATCATGAGTGCCATCGGCGGCGAGACTATCTCCACCACCATCGAAGGCCGCGAGCGTTACACCATCAACCTGCGTTACCCGCGCGACCTGCGCCAGGACCTCGACCAACTCCAGCGTGTGCTTGTCACCGCGCGAACCAGCGGCAGTGCCGCCGGCAGTGGCGGCGGAATGGGCAGCACCGGCAGGGCTGCGATGCCAAGTGGCGGCGGAGTCATCCAGGTGCCCATCGTGGAACTGGCCGACATCAAGTTGGTCAACGGGCCAGCAATGATCCGCGATGAAAACGGCATGCTGGCCGGCTACGTCTTCGTGGACGTCGCCGGGCGCGACATTGGCGGCTACGTCGAGGATGCCAAGAAGGTCGTCGCCGAGAAGCTCAAGCTGCCGACCGGCTATTCGTTGATCTGGAGCGGCCAGTACGAAAACATGCTTCGCGTCCGGCAACGGCTGAAGCTGATTCTGCCCGTGACGATCCTGTTGATCTTCTTCCTGCTTTACATGAACACGAAGTCCACCTTCAAAGCGCTGGTGGTGATGCTCGCCGTACCGTTCTCGCTGGTCGGCGCGGTCTGGCTGTTGTGGATACTGAACTACAACATCTCCATCGCCGTCTGGGTCGGCATGATCGCCCTGATGGGCCTCGACGCGGAGACGGGGGTCTTCATGCTCTTGTTTCTCGAACTCTCCTATGAAGAAGCCCGACGCGAAGGCCGTCTCAAGAGCATGGCCGACCTCCACGAAGCGATCATCCACGGCGCGGTCAAACGGATTCGCCCGAAGATGATGACCGTCGCCGCCGCCTCAATGGGTCTGATGCCGATCATGTGGAGCGTCGGCACCGGCGCGGACATGATGAAGCGCGTCGTCGCCCCGATGGTCGGCGGCCTGTTCACCAGCTTCATCATGGAACTGTTGGTGTATCCTGCAATCTATTTGTTGTATAAATGGCACAAAGAAGTGAAGCTTTCGGTGCAGTCTCAATGAGACCGCTCATCTCAATTCTATGTGTTGCCGTTTTGCTGGTCGGCTGCAGCCGCGGCCCGAAGCATTGCGCGGTCTGCGAACGCGACGAATGCAAAGGCTTGGCGTTTCGGGTCACGCTGCAGAACGGGAAAACCGTCGAGACCTGCTGTCCGCGCTGCGGACTGCATTATCTGGCGTCAACCAAACAACAGGCCAAAGCGTTGCAGGCCACCGACATCGTCAGCGGGCGGCGGGTTGACGCGAGGAAAGCCGTTTACGTGGAAGGCAGCGACGTCTCGCACTGCGCGCCACTGGAAGTGCGCCGGGACGCGTTTGGTTGCTGCTACTACAAAGGGTTCGATCGTTGTTCGCCCAGCTTGATCGCGTTCGCATCGGAAGAATCGGCGCAAGCCTTTCAGAAACAACACGGCGGCAAGATCGTCGCATTTGAGAAACTATCTGTGGACTGAGAGCATAATCTGATTAGATTGAGTGATTGATGGCGCAGCACTGTCAAAGAAAGTGCGAGTGTCGTAGGAGAGCGAAACCAAACAACCCAAACAGGAGGCAGTATGAGAAAGTTTATAGCGGTGGCCGTTGCAGTCATTGGTGCCGGCTTGATCGCAGCTTGGACGGTGAGAGCTGCGGAAGAACACAAGCACGGCGAGGAACAAGGTGGCGAAACCACAGTAACAGGCGAAGTGCTCGACATGGGCTGTTACCTTGACCACGGGGCGATGGGGGAGAAACATGCCAAGTGCGCGGCGACCTGCATCGAGTCCGGGCTGCCCGTGGGCCTCAAAGGCGCGGACGGCAAAACCTACCTGTTAATCGGTGACCACAAGCCGATGAACAAGGAACTCGCCGAGCACGCGGCCAAGACCATCACGGTCAAAGGTAAGCTCGTCAGCCGCGATGGCATCAACATGATTGCTAACGCGCAGATCGTGAAATAGCAGCGCGGATTCCGTTCGATGAGCGAATTGCAGCAGGTGCTCCAGCATCTGAAGCAGCCGGAGTACGTCCATGTGCTGCTCAATCCCATGCCGGTGTACGGCTTGGTTTGCGGCGTGCTCGCGCTGCTCTTGGCCGTGCTGTTCAAGAACAAACAGGCGCAGATCGTCGGCCTCGTTGTCGTAGTGTTCGCCTCCGCCTCGGCGTGGCCGGTGGCGGAGTATGGCGAGCGCAGCTATGATCGCGTGTACTCCATGTCGAATCCGGAGGCGCAACAGTGGCTCGATGTTCACGCGCACCGGGCCGGCCAATTCGTGTACGCGTTTTATGTGACCGCAGTGCTGGGAGTCGTCGCGCTGTTGAGTCAGTGGAAACTTCCCAAACTCGCCGCGAAGTTGACCGTTGTCACTCTCCTTGCGGCCATCGTGTCGTTGGGGATCGGCGGCTGGATCGGTCATGCCGGCGGACAAGTGCGTCACTCCGAGTTTCGCGACGGCCCGCCTCCCGTGCCGGTCAAACCGCACGAACACGAGAAAGACTGAGGAACAGCGGTCAGCAAGCCGGGAGCATCTGCGCAGCGATGTCGCCTGCTTGATCATCTCCGTGCCCGCAACAACCGGCGCACGGGTTGACGGTTGTCATCCTGAGCTTGTCGAAGGATCTCATTTCTCGATCGGAGGGACGCGCTCCGTCGCGTCCGTTCGCGAAATGCGGCCACGACGGAGCGTGGCCCTCCAGATTGGGACACCGCCCCGGAGGACGCACTTCTCAACACTCGCCCGCGTCAGAGCGCCGCTTCTGCCGGGACTTCTTCGGGCACGTCGTCGGTCTCCGTGTCCGTCTCCAGCGGGCGGAAGCGCTCGGCTTTGAAGCCGCGCTCGGGATACGGCGGTTAGCCGAGTATCGCTCTTGCGATACGAGACGCACCAGTGAAGTTTCTGGTGCAATCCTGCAGGAATTAGGTACACACACATCTCGCCCGGTTCGCCGGTGGGATCAATGCCCGGCACCAGATCGCGAATCCGGTACGTCACGCCCTTGACCGGCAGTTTCCAATAGAATTTCTTGATGGCGTCCGGGAACGCATCATCGACGCACACAACTTTTTGGCCGGGCAGGAACATGCGCCGCTACGATAACGGGTTCACAGGATTAGACGCCTCAGTGAATTGTTTTTCGCGCACCTGTGAGGGTGGAGGCGTGTCGCCGGTGAGGTCAGTTGGTTCAAGCGATTCTGAGCGTGTGATGAAAAAGTTCGTCGAAGAATTCATCGCGAACGGATTCATCCTGCAGCAGAACGATAATGCTGTAAGTTTTCTCGACAAGACGATCATCCTTAATGCGGCGATTCAGTTCGTCCGTGAACACTCCGCCCAAATAAAAGTTACGGCACCGGCCAGATTGCTGGATCGCATGTTCAAACGATTTCATTGCCGCGCCATATCGCTCCAGTGCGCCTGCTGGATCAATGCCGCCTTTGATTTCTACTGTGGCTTTCAGGACACCGTTTTGGATGAACGAGATGTCAGGCTCGCTACTGAAGCGCATGCTGACTCCGCCCTTCAGTTCAACGCTTCTCGGCAACACAATAGGCAAATCATCCCGGCGCAGACGCGGTTCTCTTACCAATCCGCGACCGGTGAGCCACTCCAATATCATCCGGCGCACACGGTCTTCTCCAATATCGCCAACTTTGTTGCGCATCGTGCCGTCCAAGGAGATACCCATTGTGGCCAGAATGGTGCGATGGCCATTCTCAAGCGTCCACTTCGCCGAGTTAACAATGATGGAACTGATGAACATATTATACGTGCGCGCCATCTTGATTGCCTTGTCTTTCGCGAGAGGCGTGCGATTGCGGCCGGCTTCCAGAGCTTCAACCGCTCCGAAATAGTCCTTGGCGGCTTTGATGGAGAGTCCGGCCATGCCGCGGTAATACAGGCTGGTGACCGGATGAGCGACGAGGATATCGGGGTGACAGAACACTAATTGAGGCTTACCACCCAACTGCCCCACATGCTTCCAGGCTTTTTTCTCGATCATTAATCGTTGCAACGGCTCAAAGACAAGTGGGTCGCTAAACCCTTCGATCAATCGCCGAGCTACGACATCCAATCTCTTCTGAAGGCTCGTTGAGATCAGAAGCGACTTGGTGAGACGCAGATCTTCGATGTAATTGCGCTCGTGGGTGCGCTTTTTCTTTGCCATATTGTGCTACGGTTTGCGCCAGCAATAAACGCACTTGCGCAGTTCAACACGTCCCCACTTGCCCATCTGTTGGCTGCTATTACCCTTGCCCCTCGGCAATACCCAGATGCGATCAACTAGCAGGCCAGCCTTCTCGGCTAAATCAGACAAGATCAGATCGACCGGAACCTCTTCGCCGTGGTAACGGACGTTGTCATTGACGATAAACGCCCGTCCACCGGGTTTTAAAATGCGCGCCAATTCAAAGATAACGTGCGCCATTTCGTAGAAGTAATTTTCCACGAGGCAGGGGACGTTGCTGTTACTGAGTTCACCGCGATCGCCCGCCTGCCGTAGCAGCGCAAGGACCTCGTGTAATGCTCGCTGGTCGTTAAAAGCTGATTGAATCGCGCAATGTCGCGCAGACGCCCCGATGCTTTCGTAAAACCCCCGGAGGTGTTCGCGCTTGCTCTTGTTCTCGACGGTGGCAGACAGGAGCGTTTGCCGCAGCCGTCGGATTGCCTCTTCGTCACAGCCGCAAAACGCTAATTCCAACGCATACGTTCGCGTGTAATCGTACCGGTTGCAGTACGGCGGAGACGTGAGCACTACGTCGAATTGGTCGCCAGTCAGCTTGGGAAGCTGCTGTAAACATGATCCCTCAACGATGTGGGCGTGCTTCGAAAACGTGCCGCCGTTACGCTGCTGCAAGTCTTGGTGGAATTCCACCAGTCGCTTCTGTACGGCGGTGGAAAACTCGTGGATCACACCCTTATCGAAGCGCTTCCCCAACTTCCGACCGGATCGGTAATCCCATCGAAGGTACTGGCCATCCTTCCGGGTATAACTCACTTCTTCCAACACTGACAAAGCAGCGAACCAAAAGAGAAATCGCGTGTCTTCGTCAGCAATGGAATTGACGAAGTTCAAATACCGAGCAAGCTGGAACTCTGTACGCGTCGGAAATGCTGCTTCGGTGATCCGTAGATGTTGAAAACGATAGTCGGCTTTCCCTTTCGCCCAATTCAGCTTCTCACACCCGGCCAGAGCTTTGCGGAAAGCCCCCAAGTTCACCTTATCAGCCAGCAGGCGTGCTTTGAGAGCGTGCACTCCTACCGGCAGTAGTTCAATCCCGGTGGCATTCCACTGGCGTGCGCAGGCGCGAGTCAGCGTCGTACCTGTGCCGGCGAAAGGATCGAGTACATGAAAAGCCTGCTCCGACTTCGACCGTTGAAGATCAAATAAGTAGTCAACCAGCTCGGGCGAAAACGCCTCTTTGAACTTCAACCATCGATAAAAGGGAGCCGTCTTACTGGTCTGAAAAGATACGAGCTTTCGCGTGAGCATCGGGTTCACTACCAGTTTGTCGGCAAAATGCTGGAACAACCTGTTCCGTTCAGCGGTGCGCGCAGATTTTCCAGCACTGACGTAATCGACGACAACCGGACGATTCGCTGCTTGCGTAAGTATTTCAGTCATCAAGGCGGCAGCGGTTGTACCCAAGGCCTCCGCTTGCTCTCTGATTCGGTTCTCCGTCTCGCTCGAAACCGGGAACGCAACGAGAACGTTGCTGTTGCCTCGGCGTTTCGCATCGTAGACCCCTAGCTTCTTCACAGCCTTGGGCGCTTTCGCATCCGGGCCTGACGGTGAATGGGCAGAAGTGTTTAGCTTTCGAGCGGCCCTCATTGGTACAGTTTAATGATTCTACGGCAGAACGGTCAACGCTTTACCGGCGTCAGTGATCAGATCACTCAGCAAATTAATTAACGCCTCAAATGAGTCTGGAGGAACTGCGCGCTCACTCGCTATACTCCGAGCGTGTCCAGCAAGACAGGCTTGTTCATCGAAGACAGTTTCGACGCACTTTGGGAAAGTGCGCTCCAGAACTGGTTCGACCGCGCCAATCAGGCCGCGTGGCGGTCGCGGCAGCCGACGGTCGTGCTCGTGCCGTCGCGCAGTTACGGCTTCTTCCTCAAGTCCCGGCTGCTGGAAGCGGGAGCTGGGTTTGCAGGAATCTCCCTCTGGACACCGGGCGAGTGCCGGTCGTTTCTCCAGAGCCGATTCAGCGAAGCGGTTTCCATCGCGAGCCGCGAGGATCTTCAATTGTTGCTGGCCACCGTCGCCGAGCGTGCCACCAAATCCCCGGTCGCTCGCGCCGTCGCCCGCGACCCGGCCAGCTTGCTGCGTTGCGTGGAGCAGGTGACCGCTGCCGGGTGGGACATGCAGGAACTCGGAGGCGCAAACCTCGAACCGTTGCTGAAAAAGTTCGCCAAGACACTCAAGAAATCCGGGCTGCAGACGGTGCAACAAGCCGACCGGTGGCTCTGGGAGAGATGTGCGAAGCAAGCCGAGCCCATCTTCGAGTCGCTTCTGGTCGTCGGGTTTACCGGTACGCATTGGCCAATCTGGTATCTGCTCGGCGCGGTGGTGTCCGTCGCGAAGTCGGCCACCGTTGGCCTGTTCGCGCCGGGCGTTGACGCGCAACCAATCGACAAGGGATGGATCGATTCGTGGGAACATCACTGCGGGTGTTCGTCATCAGCTTCCCGGCGACGCGCACCAAACCGGGCGACGCACGCGAAACTTGATTACCGCATCGGCCAGAACCTGCGCGAGCAAGCCCGCGCGATTGCTGCGCAAGCGATCGCTTACCTGACCGACAAATCCTGCGCGCGTCTCGGCATCTTGTTCCCGAGTTACGGCGCGCTCTCGCGCGAGGTGGCGAGTTTGCTCGGCGCGCTGGAGATTCCGCACAACGATGCCATCGGCCACTTCGACACAGCGCCGTCGGACGACGGCATGTGGCGCGCTTGGCTCGTACTGCAAAAGCGCGGCTGTCTCGAACCGTTCAAGCAATTGCTGCACTCCTGCCCGGCAGCCGCCGCGCAACTTCCCGGCAATCTCAAAGATGTCGAACGAGCTCTCGACGACGCGTTCACGGAAGTGTTGGTTGACGATCTCGCTGTCGTCGCGGCATTCCTGCGTCAACGACAGAATGAATCGCGGCGCAAGATCGGCGAGGCAATCGTAGCCTCCTTCGCTCGCCTGCCGGAGAAGGCAACGCTTACGGACTTCGTCGCAAAGGCGGCAAGCTCGCTGTCGGCAACCGGAATGTCAGACCGGGCCATGCTTGTTGCCGAGCCGGCAAGCACACTAGCCCGGTGCGGAGAGTTGAGCATCTCGCGCGACGCGTTTCTGCGGTGGCTCGATGAGAGCCAGAATGTTCGCAAGCCCATCCGCAACGAATCCGGCAGCCATCCCTACGCGCGTGTCCAGTTGCTGCTCTACCGTCACGCCGAGAACCAAACGTGGTCGCACTTGATCCTTGCCGGGTTGAACGACAGCGAATGGCCGCCGCCTTTTGAAAGCTCTGGCTTCCTCCCGGAGCCAGCGATTGAGAAGCTCAACAAACAAGCGGCGGCGAAGGACAAAGCTCTTTGCCTCGGGTCATCCGAGCTTCGCGCCCTCGCGCACCGGACATTCGCTCGACTCGTCGAATCCGCCGAGGTCGCCGCGTGCGCAACGGCATCACTTACCAGCGAGACGGAGCCGGACCGTCACCTCGTCGCCAGCGAATCCCTGATGAAGTTGTTCTTCGAAGACCAGGGCGAGACGCTCGGCAACCAGCAACTCGCGAACCTTCAACAACAGACCAGCGTGTGGTTGGAGAAGTCCCGGCTGTTCGAAACGGTGGCGACAGAGGACAAATCAATTGAGCAAACGCGTCGGGCGTTCAAGACACGCCAAGACAGGGAGAAGCCGTTTGGCGAGTACGAGTTTGCGCTCTTGCGTTCGCCGCAGCGTCCGTTGTCGTTACCGTGCAAGGAATGGGAAACGGCGCTGAAGGACCCGGTAAAGATTTGGTTGAAACGGGTGCTGGACGTGGAGGCCTCGCGCGCCGGTACGGACGAGGATCGCTGGAGTTTGGTCACCGGCACGTGGGTGCATCGTTGGCTTCGACAGGCGGCGAATCCCGCTGGGGAGCAACAGTTTGTGACGCTGCCGAAACCTGCCGACTTTGCGAAGTCGTTGCGACAAGCGGCAACGACCGACCGGCGTGAGGTGCACGAAGCGTTCGAGGCTGCGGGACGCGTCGTGCCGGGTTGGTGGAATGCCGGGTGGACGGAAGCGTTGTGGCTGGCCGAAGAATTCGCGGCAAAGATCAGTGCGTTGCCGGATTGGCCTTATCTCACGGCGGAGTGGGAACTGCCGCGCGGCGTCGAAGCGAAGATTTCTGACGGCCACGTGTTGCGATTGCGCGGACGCATTGATTTGTTGCTGGCGCAGAAGCCGAAGCTCGACGGCGGCAAGCTGTGGGTGCTCGATTACAAGACCGGTCGTGCCGAGAAATTGTCGGCATCGAAACTCGTGAGAGGCACCGGCGTGCAAGTCGCGCTGTACGCGCTCGCGTTGCATGCGCTGGGGGCGAGCGACGTCGGCGCGAGCTTGGTTCGTCCCGGTGAGCCGGTCGAGGTTGAGCTTTCGCCGGAAAAAGTGCTCGCGGCGTCGGCGGTGTGGGAAGAGTTGTGCACGATGCAGGACACGGGCGTGTTCGGGATGCGGGGTGCGGTGCGCCCGGAGTTTGGGTTTGCGAGCCAGTATCCGTTGGCGACGTTGGAGATAGAACTCGACGTGCTGGAAGACAAGTGGAAGCTGACACACCCCCGGCTTTCCGAGGAACGGGAATGAAGCAAACAGCGCCATTGCCTAGCGATCATGAGATACGCAAACTTTTTGCGACGGAGTTGGAGCACAACTTCTCGGTCATCGCCCCGGCTGGCGTCGGCAAGACAGCCGCCATCGTGGATCGTGTTATCACCATCGCCACGCAAGACCGCGCGCGCGCGCTGGTGTGGTTGCCGAAGTTGGTCGTTGTCACGTACACGAACCGGGCGGCGGACGAGATGCAGCAACGCGCACGCAACAGAATCCTCGAACGAAAGGTTGATCTGACTGTACTCGGCGCGTTCAATCGCGCGTTCTTCGGCACAATCCACAGTTTCTGTCTGAAACTTCTGCAGCGTCACGGCTACCACTTGGGGTTGCCCGGACAGATCGGACTCGTCGAAGACGAAGACGCCTTGTGGCTGGAGTTTGTCCGGCAACTCGATGATGTCGGCGGCGAATTATCCGAGTCCACGCGCCGGCGGCTGTTCCGGCATGTGTCCATGCTCGAAGTCATCGAATTGGCGCGCCGTATCAATCCCGGTCGGCTTGACGTGCCGGCGAATGAACCGTGGCCGGCTCTGGATTTTGCGTCCGTGTTGAGTTGTCCGCCGAACAACCGGTCGAAGAACAGCGTCGAACGCGGTCAACAAGCTTTGCGGGAATGGCTCAAAGCGTTGGAAGGTGACGCCACGTTTCTTCCGTTGCCGAGTTTCGAGAAAGGTGGCGCTGAGTTTCAGACGCGCTGGTGTGTGGCGTTCGCGCCGTTACGGCGCTGGCTTGGCGAACGAGCGCTCGTGGTGGCGCACGACGTGGCGGTCAAATTCCGGGAGTATCGTGTGAATCAGGGGCAACTGACGTATGACGATCAGTTGGCGCTTGCGGCAGAATTGATGCGGCATCCAGACGCCGGGAAGGAAATCCGCGCGGAACAATACCGGGTCATCCTCGACGAAGCGCAAGATACCGATCCGGTACAGTTCGAAGTGCTGTTGGCGGTGGCCGCGTCCGCACCGGACAAGCTGCCGCGCCCCGGTCACTTCTCGATGGTCGGCGATCCGCAACAATCCATCTACGGCGAGCGCGCCGACCTTGAGCATTACCGCGAGGTGCACCGGCAACTCACAGGTGCCGGGGTAGGCGAGGAACTGACGTTCGACGTAACGTTCCGTTGCGACCGGTCAATCGTGGACAGCGTAAACAAACTCGCACCGGCGATGTTGGACAACACAGATGGACAAGTGAGATTCGTGACTTTGACGCCGCGGCCACAAGCGACGGCCGGTCAGGTTGCGCGCTGGCTAGCGCGGCGTGACCCGGAAGTTGATAAGAAGTACCCAAAAGGGCCGCCGGACCGCGCGCTCGGATGGGTCGAAGCCCATCAACTTGCAAAGTGGCTGAAGAACGCGGGACTGAAGAAGCTACGCGCACCGGACTGGTCGGAAGTGGCGATTCTCTGTCCGCGCAAGCGATGGTTTGGATCGTTGCGGGATGCGCTAACTAAGGTCGGCATCCCGGTGCAAGTCCAGTCGCATCAGGACGTGAATGGTGATAGCGCGGCGTACGCGTGGTTCACGGCATTGCTGGTGGTCGCGACTGAACCGCGCAACAGTTTCGAGGTTGTCGGTGTGTTGCGTGAAGTGTTCGGCTTGTCCGATCAAGCGCTGGCAGATTTCTCGAATGGAGACGGGCCGCGGTTTCAGATCGAGAGTGAAACCAAGGGGCGCGGCGATGTGGCGGAGACGCTGACGTTGCTGGCGCGAACGCGGGTAGAAGCGGTCACTCTTCCGTTGCGCGATGGCGTGCTGAAACTGGTCGAGGTGGTCAGTTTGCGCGAGCGGCTCCGGACGCTTGATGACGGTAAGGAGTTTGAAGCTGAGCTGAGTGATTTGCTGGTGCGGACGGCGGTTGCCGAAGCCGATGGCTTGTCGCTTGCGGTATGGGCGGACAAATTGCGACGGGAGTTTGAGGACGTGCGCGAAGGCGAGCCGGTGCGCCGAGGGGCGATTCAGCTCATCACCTGCCAGAAGGCGAAAGGGTTGGAGTGGCACGTGGTGGTGCTGCCGTTTTTGTTTCGCAAACTCAAAGGACGACCGAAGGAATACCCGCTGGTCATTGAGGGCGCGAATGAACAACCGTTGGCGGCGTTTGAGTCGGCGGACATCAGCGATGAGGTCGGCGGGAGATTGCGGAGGCGCGCGGAGCAGGAGTACCAGCGCGTGTTGTACGTGGCGATGACGCGTGCGAAGCGGACGCTGGTGGTCGTGGACGACTCAGCGTTGTTCGAGTCGAAACCGGACGCGAAGGATAAATCGTTCGCGCAACTTCTGGGCGTTGCAGACGGCGCAAATAGCGAGGCGTGGAAACGACTACCGGGTGAATTGAGTGCGGAGGCGACAACCGCGAGTGAGCCGGTAGAGATCGAGCGGGGGGTTGGAGAGGGATTGCCGGCAATCACGGCGAGTCGGATTGGCGAAGCGGTCGAGCGTGCCCGGCAGTTTCACGTGCGGGTGTTGCCGCACCGGTTGGCAAAGAGTTGGACGACGGAAGAGCCGGAGACGCGCGGTGACGGCGAAGGCGAGTTGCCGGCAACGACGGAGAGAAGTCCGGCGGTCCGGTATGGGATTTGGTGGCACGACCAGATGAAGAGTATCGATTGGCAAAGCGATCCGGAAGGTTGGACGAAGACGTTCACGGCTCGCGCGGCACCGGAACATTACCGGGAGCGTGCGGAAAAGGAGTGGGCTTTGTTCCGGAAGTCGGAGTTGGCGAAGCTGCTTTCTGAGCGACATTTCGTGGTTCATGCGGAGATGCCAGTATTGTGGAAGCAAAACGACGGATCATGCGTGGAAGGGTTTGTTGACTTAGCGGCGTTCGATCCGGAGTCGAAAGAGTGGCTGATCGTTGATTGGAAGACCGACGTTGTGAAACCGTTCGAAGCCGGCAAGCTCGAAGAGGAATACGCCGGTCAGTTGCAGGCGTACGTCAAAGCGGTGTGCGCGATTTCCGGTCTGTCTGTCAAGGGCAGCCTCTATTCGACGTCCACCGGAAAGTGGATACGGATTTCCTGAGGGCGCACTTTCTTATCGTCACGCCAGCTCCGCCGGGTCTAAATAGGCGTCATGCTTTACGGATTCACTCCGAAGTGGCTGGATAAAATCGAGCGGCATGCGCGTTGGCTGGCGATTCCGAACCTCGCGTTGCTGCTGGTGGGCTTGCAGGTTGTCGGATTCTTCCTCGTTCTGATCGACCCCAGATGGTGGGGACTGCTTGTCCTAGACCCACGCATGGTTTTACAGGGTGAACTCTGGCGGTTGATCGGCTTTCTGGCGTTGCCGGTCAGCGTGAGTCCGTTGTGGATGGTTTTCGCGCTGTACTTTCTGTACTTCATCGTCAACGGCATCGAGAGCGAATGGGGAGCTTTCAGAACAACGTTCTATGTGTTGGTTTGCCTGGCGTTGACGGTCGTGTTTTCGTTCATCTTCGACTTTCCGATCACGAGCGTATCCTATGTGGGATCGACGCTGTTCTTCGCCGCCGCCGCCATCGCCCCGGAGTTTGAGATTCTGCTTTTCTTCATCCTGCCGGTGAAACTGAAATGGCTGGCGTGGATTAGTCTGGCGTTCGTTGTTCTGCGACTCGTTGCCGGCACGTGGCTGGATCGGTTGTATCTGCTCACCATCTACGCCAACTACCTGTTGTTCTTCGGGCCATATCACTGGTGGCAGTTCAAGCAATGGCAGCGTCGCAGTAAGTTCAAGGAGCAGTACCGGGATCGGGATAACGACGAGGAGTAGGATCAAACACCGCGCGGTGGCGACTCGGCCACGGAGGCTACGGCACCTTCCGCACCCGCTGTAACCGCTTGACCGCGCGCTGCGACGACGATGGGCAAATTCCCTTCGGCGTGCATGCGCCTACGCCGCGACCAGCCGAGGAGCGATTCCATGAACGTGTAGAATACCGGCGTCAGGTACAGCGTGACTAGCTGCGAGAACAGCAAGCCGCCCACAACCGCGAGGCCGAGTGGGCGACGCGATTCGGCACCGGCACCAAATCCCAATGCGATGGGCAGCGTGCCCATCAACGCGGCCATCGTGGTCATCATGATCGGACGGAAACGGACGATGCAGCCCTGGTAAATCGCGTCACGCGGGCTCTTCCCTTCGTTGCGTTGCGCTGCGAGGGCGAAGTCAATCATCATGATGGCGTTCTTCTTCACGATGCCGATGAGCATGATGATGCCAACCATCGAGTAAATATTCAGGTCGTACCGGAACAGCATCAGCGTCACCAACGCGCCGAATCCCGCTGAGGGCAGACCCGATAGAATCGTAACGGGATGGATGAAGCTTTCGTAAAGAACGCCGAGAATGATGTAGATCACCAGAAGAGTCATGATCAGCAACACGCCCATCCCGCCCATCGAGGCGGCAAAGGCTTGCGCGGTGCCTTGGAAATTGTAGCTCATCGTCGCGGGAAGTGTCTGACGCGCGAGACGCATCACGGGATCGACCGCCTGGCTCAGGGCGATGCCGGGCCGCAGGTTGAACGAAACGGTGACCGATGGCAACTGGCCGAGGTGGCTGATCGAGAGCGGACCGAAGTCCTTCGTGAGATGCGCGACGCTGTCGAGCGGAACGAGTTGACCAGTCGCGGAGCGGATGTAGAGCAACGGCAGTTCCGCAGGCGAGGTTTGGTACTCGGGCTGCAACTCGACGATGACGCGGTACTGGTTGTTGGGCGCGTAAATCGTGGACACTTGGCGCGCACCGTAGGCGGAGTAGAGAGCATCCTCGATCTGTTGCGCGGTGACGCCGAGCGTGGCGGCCTTGTCCCGGTCGATCTCGACATTGACCTGCGGGTTCTTGATCTGTAGGTCGGTGGTTACGTCCTGCAATTCAGGCAGCCCGCGCATCTTCGTTTCCATTTCTCGCGCGTGCTCGTAGAGGTCTTTGATGTCAGGGCCTTGGATCGTGAACTGATAAAGGCTCTTCGTAAGCTGACCGCCGATGCGAATCGGCGGCAGGTTCTGCATGAAGACACGGATGCCCGGCACGGTGGAAAGCTTCGGGCGAAACTGTGCAATGATCTCGTCCGCACTGAGCTTGCGCTGAGCGCGCGGTTTGAGTCGGATGAAGATGCGGCCTTGGTTTAAACCGCCACCGGCCGTTCCGATGCCGCCGATGCTGGACATGATGTTCTCCACGTTTGGATCTTTCATCACGATCTCGGCCACGGCCTTCTGGTGTTCCTTCATCGCATCGAACGAGATTCCCTCCGCCGCTTCCGTGAAGGCAAACAGACTGCCGGTGTCCTCGCTCGGCAAAAACCCTTTCGGCATGATCACGAAAAGGTAGCCGGTGACGATGATGGAAACGATTAGGCTCACCATGACGAGCGTCGAATGCCTCAACACCCACTGCAACGTGCGTTCATACAGCTCAAGCATCTTGTCGAAGATATGCTCCAGCCACATGTACGCGCGCCCGTGGTGCGCTTCCTTCGGCGGTTGCAGGAACCGGCTGCACAACATCGGCGTCAACGTCAGCGACACGAAACCCGACACCAAAATCGCCACGCTGATGGTCACGGCAAACTCGTGCAGCAGTCGGCCAATGATTCCGCCCATGAACAAGACCGGGATGAACACCGCCGCCAACGACAGGGTCATCGAGAGAATCGTGAAGCCGATTTCCTTCGAGCCGTCCAGCGCCGCCTGCAATCGGCTCTTGCCCATTTCCATGTGGCGCACGATGTTCTCCAGCATCACGATCGCGTCGTCCACGACGAACCCAACCGACAACGTCAGCGCCATCAATGAAAGATTGTCCACGCTGTAACCGAGCAGATACATCACCGCAAACGTGCCGATGATCGAGATCGGCAGCGCCAGGCTGGGGATGATCGTGGCCGACAGATTGCGCAAAAACAGGAAGATCACCATGATCACCAGCCCAATCGTCAACGCCAGCGTGAACCGCACGTCGTTGACCGATTCGCGGATACTCATCGACCGGTCGTACAACGTTTCCAACTGCACTGATGGCGGCATCTGCGCCCGGAACTGCGGCAGCAACTCCTTGATACGGTCCACGACGCGAATCGTGTTGCTGCCCGGTTGGCGTTGGATGGCGAGGACGACAGCGCGCGTGCGATTAAACCAGGCCGCGACCTTGTCAGCCTCGACGCTGTCAATCGCGCGGCCGATTTCGGAAACGCGCACCGGCGAGCCGTTCCGGTAAGCGACAATGACCGGTTCATAATCTTTCGCGCGCAACAATTGGCCGTTGGCTTGGACGGTAAATGCCTTGTCGCGTCCGTACAAGACGCCGGTCGGCAGGTTCACGTTCGCCCGCTGGATCGCCGTGACGACTTCATCAATCCCGATTTGCCGGGACGCGAGCGTCTTCGGATTCACCTGGATGCGTGCCGCGTACTTCTGCGTGCCGAACACCTGCACCTGCGCGACGTCCTGCACCATCGAGATGCGTTGGGCCATCAATGTCTCGGCGTATTCGTCAACCTCCGAGAGCGGCAGCGTCGGCGAGCTTAGCGCCAGATAGATCACCGGCTGGTCCGCCGGGTTGACCTTGCGATACGTCGGCGGGCTCGGCATGTCCTGCGGCAACTGCGACAGCGTCTGCGCAATCGCCGTCTGCACGTCTTGCGCGGCGGCGTCAATGCTGCGGCTGAGATTGAACTGCAATGTGATCTGGACGCTGCCAAGACTGCTGACCGAGTTCATCGAGTCGATGCCGGCAATCGTCGAGAATTGTTTCTCCAGCGGCGTCGCCACCGCCGAGGCCATCGTTTCCGGGCTGGCTCCCGGCAGGCTCGCCGTGACGAGCAGCGTTGGAAAATCCACGTTCGGCAGGTCGCTCACCGGCAGTTGGCGATAGGCGACGACGCCGAACAACAGAATCGCCAGCATCACCAGCGAAGTCGCCACCGGTCGTCGAATAAAGTTCTCCGCAATTTGCATGAAGCTTTCCCTAGCTCGCGTTCAGCCCGCTCTTGATCTCAACTTTCCCGCCCGGTACGACGCGAAGCTGGCCGTCTGTGACGACCGTCTCGCCCGGCTGAACGCCCTTCTCGATTACAGTGTTGTCATCGATGCTCCGGCCAGCGACCACAGGCCGCATTTCGGCGGTCTGGTCGGGTTTCACAACGTAAACGTATTGGCCATTCTGGCCCTGTTGAATCGCGGTGGTCGGGACAACAATCGCGTTTGGCTCTTCCGTCAACGTGAGCACGACGTCTACGTACTGACCGGGCCAGAGCCGGCGTTCCTTGTTTTCAAACGTTCCCTTCATCCGAATCGTGCCTGTCGTGATGTCCACGGCGTTGTCCACGAAACTCACCACGCCTTCTTCAGTCTGCGGGGCTGATGGAATCGTCGCCGTGACCTTCAACGGTCCGGTCGCCATGTACTGCCGGACCAGCGGCAGGTGCTTCTCCGGCAACGCGAAGTTTACGTAGATCGGGCTGATTTGTTTGATCGTGAGGAGGGCAGGGACATCGTTGGCCTTCACAAGATTGCCAATGTCCACCATCACGTCGCCCGTGCGTCCATCAATGGGCGAGGTGATTGAACAGTACTGCAGATCCAACCGCGCTCGATCGCGTGCCGCTTCCGCCGTCTGGTTGTCCGACTGCGCCGCGTCGAACTCCTGTTGTGAAATGGTGTGTTCTTCGAGGAGTTGGCGGCTGCGCTCGAGGTTGCTCTTGGTCTTGACGGCCAGCGCCTCGGCAGCCTTCAGCGTTGCCTCGAACGGTCGTGGATCAATCGTGAACAACAGGTCACCTTTCTTCACGTCCTGTCCCTCACGGAAGTGTACTTCCGTTACTTGGCCGTTCACCTGCGACTTGATCGTGACCATCAAGTACGCCTCAACATTGCCAATCGTTTTCACCAGCACCGGCACCGTCTTCTGCGCCGCCTTCGCCACCAGCACCGGCGCGGGCGGCGGTGCGGGCGGCCCCGCCTTTCGTGAGCAACCCGCGGCGATGAGCAAGAAGGGGGCAATCAACAAGATGGTTCGATGAATGGATCTCATAATCATGTACGCTTCAATATTCCGTTCAGCCATATATCGACCAGCGTTTCGCTGACCGTTTCGATGTCAAATTTCTGATAACGTTCTCCACCGAACAGCTCCTGCACCAGGAAGTGGTTAAACACCATGCCGAGGAAGCTGCGTGCGGCCAGCAAGGGGTCCACTTTTCGAAACGCCCCGTCGCGGACACGCTGGCGAATGTAGGTGGCCAGCGTTTCATAGTACTCCGCGATATAGGTTTGGAAGAAACGCTCCGAAAGCTCATGCGCCTCGAGTCCGCTGAATAGCAGCAGTCGCGTCAGCGTCGGGTCCTGCGCGTTGCGCTGAAGGATTCCCGTAGCAATGGTGGCAAACATTTTTCGCTCATTCGATTCCGCAGTCAACTGACTCTCCAGCAGCTTGCGCCCGGGTCGATCCTGGCATTTCTGGTCGATGACCGCCCAGTAAAGCTCCTCTTTGCCGGGGAACAACCGAAACAGAATCGTCTCCTTGACTCCGACGCGTTCCGCAATCTGCCGAGTCGTAGTGCCGTGAAACCCCTGCCGGGCAAACAGTTCAGCCGCGACTGACAGAATCTGGCAGCGACGCTCGGGAGACGGGATTCTCTTGAATTCTCTAGCCATGTAAGTGAACGCTTACTTTTACGCTGTGGTCAAGCCGCTGTCAAGTGCGCCGCCGTCGAAGTCTCGATTTACTTGCCAGCGCCCACAGACATGGCATAATGCGGTCGCGGCGATGTTGAGCCGTTTGCCAACGTAGCTCAGTTGGTAGAGCAGCGGTTTCGTAAACCGCAGGTCGTCGGTTCGAGCCCGACCGTTGGCTCCAGTTTTTTGATTTGGTCGTGCTAGGCGGGGAGTTAGCGGTTCCCTGTACCAGCAACCCGCTATAGCTGGGCGGAATTCCTCGTGGAGGCAGCAGTGTGGGCGAGCGGATTGTGGGGCGGCGTTGAAGGCCGGGTCCGATGCAATGGATGCTTGTGAACCCCGCCAGGGTCGGAAGACAGCAACGGTAAGCTTGATGTTTCATGTGCCGTCGGGTCACCTGGCTGGAGCTTCAACCGCAGCGAGCGAGCCGGCATTGTTTGTCGAGATGGGGTGCACGACCATTAAATTTCAACGTGTGACGAACTGATGGCGCAACAATACCAAGTCTTGGCCCGCAAGTGGCGGCCACAACAATTCGACGACGTCGTGGGACAGGAACACATCACCACGACGCTCAAGAACGCCATCGAACAAGACCGGCTCGCTCACGCCTACCTCTTCGTCGGCCCGCGCGGCATTGGCAAGACTTCCACCGCCCGCATCTTCGCCAAGGCGCTGAACTGCGTCAAAGGCCCGACGGCCACGCCCTGCGACAAATGCGACAATTGCCTCGAGATCGCAGCCGGCAATTCGATGGATGTCTTGGAAATCGACGGCGCATCCAACAACGGCGTTGAACAGGTCCGGGAACTCCGCGACACCTGCCGGTACACGCCCGCCCGCAGCAAGTTCAAGATTTACATCATTGACGAAGTCCACATGCTCAGCACGGCGGCGTTCAACGCGTTGTTAAAGACTCTCGAAGAGCCGCCGGCGCACGTGAAGTTCTTTTTCGCCACGACCGAGCCGCAGAAAGTTCTGCCGACCATCCTCTCGCGCTGCCAGCGTTTTGATCTGCGGCGCATCCCGGCAAATTTGATCATCAAACATCTCCAACAGATTGCCAAGAAGGAGAAGGTGACGATTGACGACAAGGCTCTGGCGGCGATTGCACGGGGTGCCGAGGGCGGACTGCGCGACGCCGAAAGCACGCTGGATCAACTCATCGCGTTTTGCGGCAACAAGATCGCCGAGAAGGATGTGCTGGCTGTGTTCGGACTTGTCGCGCACGATCAGATCGCAACCCTGACCGATGCGGTGATTGATGGCGAAACCAACGCGGCCCTGCGCAGCCTGAAACAACTGGATGAAACGGGCAAAGACTTGCAGCGGCTGCTGGCCGATCTGCTGGAGCATTTCCGACATCTGCTGATCGTGACGTTCGGTGAAGATTCGGCGTCGTTACTGCAACTCGCCGACACCGAGGCGGAGTTGCTGCAGGCGCAAGCGAAGCGCATCGATTCCGACGCCGTCCTGCGGATTCTCGACGCGCTGGCGGCCGCGGAGGGACGGCTGCGCTATGCGTTGTCGAAGAGAATTTTTTTGGAGATCGCGCTGGTGAAGGCGATCAAGGCGCGAGAGATGACCGGTATCGACGGAGTGCTCCGGAAACTGAACGAATTGAAGGCGCGTCTCGGCAGCGGCTCAACCAACGAATCCCCGGCCATTCGCGAGAAGTCAACCGCCTGCTACACTGCTGCGCCCGCCTCGCTGGACGAAGCTTGGGCATACGCGGCGGAGCATCTCGGCAAAGTCACGCCGCTGGCCAAGACCTATTTGGTCGGTACCCGCCCGCTCCGGTTGGAAGGCAACGTGGTTGTCATCGGTTTCGATCCGGAATTTGCCGACCGCCGGGAGTTTGTGGATACCGGTCGCAACCGGGAACTCCTGCAATCCAAACTGAAAGAAAAACTACGGCTGGACGTGTCGCTGAAGTTCGAAATCATGGAGGGTGCGCTACCGGCACCCTCCAGACCCCGGTCAGCATCACCGACGCGACCGGCCGCCGTGGAGAAGCCGACCGGCTCGGCGGGGAAAAACCCCGACGAGTTCAAGAACGATCCGCTCATCAAGAAAGCGCTGGAAATCTTCAAGGGAACGATTGTCGAAGTCAGAAAGTGAGGCGAGTCAATGGCTGGTCTGGGAAAATTCCTGAAGCAGGCGCAGAAGATGCAGGAACAAATGCAGCGCGTGCAGGACGAACTGGCGCAACGCCAAGTCGAGGGCACCGCCGGCGGCGGCGCGGTCAAGGCCATGGCCCGGTGTGATGGTTCGGTGGTTTCCATCAAGATCGACCCCAAAGTGGTGGATGCCAGCGATGTGGAAATGCTCGAAGACCTCGTGTTGGGCGCGGTCACGAACGCATTGGAAGTCGCCAAGAAAACACAGGCCGAAGAGATGAACAAGATTACGGCAGGAATGAGCATTCCCGGGATGGGAATGTAGGCGCGGTGCGCCAAACGGATGGATTATCCCAAGCCAGTCCAGAATCTCATCGCTCAACTGTCCCGTCTGCCCGGCATCGGCAAACGCAGCGCCGAACGAATCGCTTTGCATCTGCTGAAGGCCAACGCCGACACCAACCAGCAATTGGCCCAGGCAATTCTGGAAGCAAAGTCAAAAATCCGGAACTGCTCGCGCTGCGGCCACTACACCGAGCTTGATCCTTGCGTCATCTGTTCCAACCCACGCCGCGATTCATCCCTCATCTGCGTCGTGGAAAGTCCGAACGACATTCTCACGCTGGAAAGGGCGGCCACCTTCGAAGGCGTGTATTTCTCGCTGATGGGACGAATCTCCCCGCTGGACGGGATCGGTCCGGAGCAACTGCGGATCGGCGCACTGGCGGAGCGCGTCAAACGCGACAAACCGAAAGAAGTGATTCTCGCGCTGAGCGCGGATGTGGAAAGCGAGGCAACAGCGCATTACGTCGCCGAGCAGCTCAAGCCGCTTGGCGTGTTGGTGACCCGCATCGGGTTGGGGTTGCCGGCGGGCAGCGCGCTGGAATCCGCTGACGAAGTTACACTTTCCCGGTCACTCGAAGGCCGGAGAAGAATCTAGAAAAGCAATCTGGCGGCGATCTTCCGACCGCCGCCAGACGTTTGACGAATTTCTGGTTTTCCCCTTAGCTGCGCTTGGCGTTCATGATCTTCGTGCGGCGGCGCGCGGCGTAGATTGTGGCGATACCGCTCAACCACAGCAGGAGAACTGCTGGCTCAGGTATGATTGCGAGTTGGTGGATACCGTCGAAGGTCTGGTCGCGCAGAACATTCTGGTTTTCGAGGAAGAAGTTTGCCGCACCCCAGCTGTTGGAGTTGATGAAGTACACCTGTACGTTGCTGCTGATGATCAGCATTGAATTGGCGCCCATGAACAAGTTCTGGAGGTAAATGGCGGCCATCTGGCCATCGTTGGTGCCGGGGCTGCCTGGCAAAGAGCTGAAGGCATCCCAGACACGCACCGTGGTGAAGTCGGAGATTTCCAGCGTACCGAGGGCGAAGTTGTTGGTGAACCCGGGAATGTTCACAACATCCAACAACTGAAGCTGGTTCGTCCCATTGACCACGTTGGGCGCGTTAAAGTCGTGGCCGGCCACATACAGGTTTTGCGTCAGCGCCAGTGTTGTGTTCTCAAACTGGAACGTGCCGGGCAGAAGGTTGTTCGCCACGTTGTTGGTGCTGATGTTGACGAAGCTGCCGACGGAAGCCGGGCCGACGGTATTTGTCGTAAACACAAACACGTCACCCGCGCTCATCGTGATCACGCCCGTGATGGTGTTGGTAAAGGCGCTCGCGTAGGTGTTGGTGGTTGGGTCGGTCATCCAGGTGCCGCTGTTGACCACGATGCCGTTGAATGTGCCGAGGCTGTTGACCTCAGCAAACGTGCCGGCGTTGTTGAATGCGCCACCGACGACGACGCTGCTGCCGTTCGAGAACCCCATTGTGCCCGCCGCAGTATTATTCAGCGAACCCGCGAAGGTGCTCGTGCTGTTATCGGAGAAATAGCCGCCGGAATTCAGAGCCGCGCCCGTGAACGTCCCAATGCTGAAGGAGCGCAACGTAGTATCGCCGGCATTCGTGAACAAGCCGCTCACGGAAACCTTGCTGCTGGTCAACAACGCGTACTTGCCGCCGGCTTGCACGCTGAGGTCGCCGCCGACGATGTCCACACTGTTGGTCAGATTGCGCGTGCCGGTCACGGTCAGTTTGCCGGCAATGTTGTTGGTGCTGGCGGAATCCAGCGTCCAGACGCCGCCGTTGAACGCGCTGCCGCTAAACGTGCCGACGCTGCCGGTATATGCCGTCGTGCCCGCGTTGGTGTAACTGGTGCCGGCGGCACTGAAGACCAGTCGCGAGCTGAGCGCCTGCACCGAGCCGCCCGACAGGTTGGCGGCTAGGGCGGTGAACGTGCCCACGCTGGCGTTGAACACGAGCGAACCCGAGTTCGCCACGGCGCCGGCCACGGTCGCGACGCTGTCGTTGGAGAAGACCATCGAGCCGGCCGCGGCGTTGGTCACCGTGCTGCCAAACACGTTGGTGCTGGCGTCCGACAGGTAGCTGCCGGAGTTGACCGCCGCGCCCGTGAAGGTGCCGACGCTGCGCTGGCGCAAGGTGGTGCTGCCCGCGTTGGTGTAAAGTCCGGCCACGGAAACGCTGCTGGTCTGCAAGAGCGTGTAGTTGCCGCCGCTTTGCACGCTGAGATTGGCGCCGACGATGTCCACGCTGGAGGTCAGGGTGCGCGTGCCTGTGGTGGCGACCGTGAGGTTGCCCGCGATATTATTCGTGCCGGGGGCGATAATCCACGTGCCGTCGTTAAACACGTTGGCGCTGAACGTGCCGACGCCGTTGATGAACTTCGCCACAGTGCCGGCGGCGTTGGTAAAGTTGCCCGTGTTCACGTAGCGGCCACCGACCACCGTCACCGTGCCACCGTTGACAAAGATATTGTCGTTGGTCAGCAGACCTTCCACGCGGACGGTCGCGCTGGTGTTGAACAAGGTGCTGATCGAGCCACCCGTCACAAACGTCAACGTGCTCGCGCTCGCTCCCGCCACGGCACGATAGGTGCCGGCGCCGTTGACCGCGCTGTTCAATCGCAACTCGCCATTGGTGGCTTCAACAACGCCCGCGTTAAACAACGCGCCGCTGATCGAGCCTGCGCCTTTGATCGTGCCCGTTGGGGCGTTCGTCAGAGTGGCTGCCGAGACAAGGCTGTCCTGCAGGAACACCAGCCCGGCGTTGGTCAACGTCGCGCCCACCGTGACGCTGCTGGTCACCGCGAGCGAGTAAACGCCGGTCGTGTCCACGACGACGTTGGTGCCGACGATGTCCACGCTGTTGGTCAGATTGCGCGTGCCGGTGATGGTCAGGTTGCCACCGAAGTTATTGGTGCTCGGATCCAGTATCCAAGTGCCGCCATTGAGCACGTCGCCGCTAAACGTGCCGACGCTGTTGATAAACTCCACCGTGCCCTGGCTCGTAAACACGCTGTTCGTGCTGGTGGACACCAACTGGGACGAGTTGGCCCGGATCACGCCACCCGCGTTATTGAGCACTGCCGCAGAGAATGTCCCGAAGCTGCTGGTTTGGAAGAACAGGATGCCTGAGTTGGTCACGCCACCGGCGAAGGTCACTTGGGCCGTGGTCGACGTCAGCGTGCCGCTGACGGTGTTCTGAACGGTGGACACCCGCATCGTCGAGGCGGCATCGGCAAAAATTCCGGCGGTGTTGGTGATGCCGCTCATGAACAGTTGGCCGCCCGAGGACTCGACGGTGCCGTTATTGAAGATTGTTCCCGTGATGGTGCCGAAGCCAAAGATCGTGCCGGTGTTGCTGATCAACTTCGTGTTTAACTGACCACCGGCAGTCAGGATCGTACCGGAGCTGGTCAGGTTGGTAGCCGCCGCACCGGACGCGGTGGTCGCGAAGGTCATCGCCGCGATGCCGCTCGCCCCCGCTACGTTGCTGAGCACCAAGGTGCCGGCGTTGACGGAATTATCTGCGCGGATCGAGAGATCGCCCCCACCAAGTATTGCCGACTCCATGATGATGCGACCGCCGGCGGCGTTGGAGAACACCGAGTTCGCTTCCGACATGATCCACACGCCCGCTGTGTTGCTGACGTTGTTGTAGGTGAGGGTTCCGGCGTTGATAAAGTCGCCGTTCAAAACCGTGATCGTGCCCGGGTTGGCCGTGCCCGCGCCGAGAGTGGCCTGGTCCACCAACCGGATCGTGCCCGTGGAGGTGTTCGTGAACGCCCCGCCCGAGGCGCGGGTCAAGCCCTGGATTGTCACGAGGGGCTGACCGCCGGCACCGGCGGTCGCTCCGTTCGAGACGATAAAGCTGCCGGTGTTCACAAACTGGTTGCTGATCACGAAGGCGCGCGAAGCCGCGTTGCTTGCGGTGCCGAAGATGAGCGTGCCCGAGTTGCGGAAGACGTTGGCTCCACTCGCGCCGACGGCGATCATCGCGTTCGTGTTTCCACCCGCGCCGCTGCCTCCTGAGCCGCCCACCCCGGAGATGAAGGCGATCGTGCCGTTGTTGGTCACGGCGGTCACGCCCGTGAACGACAAGACGGCGCCGCCGCCGCCGCCGCCGCCGGCGGCGACGGTGTTGGTGATGAACGAAGTGCTGGTGCTGATGTAGTTGCCGTTGACGGTGAATATGTTGGCACCGCCGCCCTGTATCGAGCCGGTTCCGCGGAGGACGATGCCGCCACCACTGTTGTCGAACGTGCCGCTGCTGTTCAGCGTGTTCGTCAGGTGCGCATTCGCCGCCAGGGTGATCAAGCCGTTGTTCTGGATGACTCTGAAGTTGGTGATGTTGTTCGTTCCGGTGACGCTGATCAGGCCGCCGGCCGCGTTGACGAACTTGCCGCCGTCGAAGCTACCGGCTCCGAAGTCCGTGTTGGACGCCAACAATGTGCCGCCCTGCATGGTGATCGTGCCGAAGTTGGTGGGCGAGTTCGGGCCAAACCACGCGGCGTCCGTGCGGCGAATGCTCAGTGTGCTGCCGTTGGCAATGACAATGGTGCCGGTGGCCGAACCGGCCACGATACCATTCTGCAGACCCCCCAATGAGTTCGCGTTCCGCGTGTCAATGGCCAAGAGGCCGCCCGCTACGGTGGAAATCGTGCCGAGATTCAGGATGGCGTTGTTGTTGGTGCTGGCGCCGACAGCGAAGTTGCCCGTGAACGTGCCGACGCCGCCCATGAAGAAGTTGTTGGTCATCACGACGGCCACAGTCGGGATCGGGGCGATCTGGCCGTAGTTGATGCCATTGCCACCGACGACCAATAGTGTGCCGTCGTTGTGCTGGAAGCTGGAGTTGTTGAGGAACAGTGTGGAGCCCACACCGCTGTTGCTGGAGATCAGCGAGCCGCGCTGTGCCGCCGTCAGACCCGCCGAGCCGTAACTGGCGGCGCTGTTGATCTGCCAATCGCTGCCGCCGCTGAAGATGATCGCGCTGCTGTTGCTGACGGTAATGGAGCCGGTCAAGGTGCCGGCCGAGCCGCCCGTGTTGCCGCCCTGAAACAGCAGGGTGCCTGTGTTGGTGGCAAGGAAGGTGCCGCCCGCGCCAATGATCTTGCCGGTCACGGCGAGCACGCCGCCGGTGGCGTTCAAGGAGCCCGAGTCGTTGCGGATGCTGAAGGCCAGCGTGCCGTTGCCCCAGATCGTACCGCTGTTAATATTGGTGCGATTGACATCCAAGCCCGACGCACCACCTGTCGTGGTGCCGAGTTCGTAGACGCCGCCGTTCAGGGTCACCGTGCCGACGTTGCCCATCGTTGTATTGCCGAAGGCGCCCGTTGTCCGGAGCACGCGCACGGTCGAGGTGTTGCTGATGAAGATCTGTCCGCTTGAGGAATTGGAGAAGCCACCGCCGTTGCCGGCGTCGCGCGTGTCGAAGATCATCAGGCCGTTGTTGACGAGGATTGTGCCGTTGTTGATGACGGCGGCATTGAACGTACTGAAGTTGCCGACCATGAGTCCCGCGCCAGCCCCGCCGCTCTTGACGATCGTGCCACCGACGGCGTTGGTAAAGTCGCCACCACCACCGGTCGGCCCAAGCAGGCCGTAGTTGATCTGGTTGGTCTGGTTGGCAATCGAGGTGAAGAGGACCGTGCCCTCATTGCGAATGCCGCCGCCGTTGAAGGCAAGAAACAGCGTAGCGCCGTTGCTGATGGCCAGAGTGCCCTTGCCCTTCGCGGCATTGTTGCCAAGGTCGAAGGAGTTGTTTTGCTGACTGCCTTGCGTGCCGGTGTTGGCGATGACCAAGGTGGCGTTAGTGCCGATCTGGAAACCGAATGCCGTTTGGAAGTTGTTGGTGGTGACGACGACGGTGACGTTGGAATTGGCAGTACTAATGGCGTTGCCGGAAATGATGCGGAGAAAGTTCAGGCTACCGCCGCCGGAGGAGAATGCGTTGGTGATGGTCGTGACCTGATTGAAAGCGCTCGTGATGTTGATGTCATTTCCGTTGTTGCTCGGAAGACCATTGCTCCAGCGTGCAGATGTCCCCCAGTTGGTTGTGACGGGACCGCTACCGACTGTGCCGAAGGCGATGTTGGTGTTCCAGTTGTTCTCCGAACCGAACGCTGGTACGACAAAGAGTGCTGCGACGAGACAGCACAGGAGTGATACAAAAATTCTTCTCGCCATTAGAGCGCTTCTCCCATTTTGGGTTACGGAGCCGAGACTTTTATTACATCCTTGCTTCGTGATGCTCGCAGGCACCACCCTATCTACCTCACCGATTGGGTTAAAAAATACCTAGAACGCTTTACCGAGTCAATACTTTTTTGAACTATTTTTGAACGTTTTTGGACGGGGGTAACGGACTCAATCAGCGCAGGTTAGGCAGGGAGCGAATGGGACGCTGTAGCGGCGCTCTGCGAGCGCCGTCCGGATGCCCTCTCGGCGGTCACAGACCGCCGCTACAATCAACTCGTTTTGGTGGTCACAGATCGCCCTTAGTTCGGTGCCGGTCTCCTGACCGCACCGGAGTGACACTTGTGCGGGGTCGGGAGACCCTCGCACAACCGGGAGGGCCGTTAACTGCGGGACTGTTGCTTCTTGGCCCGGCGTCGCGCGCCGTAGACGGTGGCGATACCGCAGCCCCACAGCAAGAGGATGCTGGGTTCAGGAACAGCCGCGACTTCGTTCAGGGTCAATTGATGGATCTCGGCGTTGCCGAGCAAGCTGATGTTCGCCATGCTCCAAGTGTTGGAGTTGACGAAGTACAGCACCGTATTGTTGCTGAGGATCAACTGCGAGGAGCCGAGCAACCAGAGGTCGTTGACGAACAGCGCGGCATTGGTGCCGCCCCCCGGGAACGAGTCGAACAATTCGAGGATGCTGTTGGTGCCGAGGTTGCCGAGTTCGAGGCGATCGAGCGCGAAGTTGTTCTGGAAGCCGGTGACCGCGGGGAAGCTGGTGACGAACTGCACGCCGTTGGACAGCGGGCTCGGTGTTCCGCTGAATCCGCCGGTGAGCTTCAAGCCGGCGGTGAAGAACTGTTGCGTGTAGCCGCTGGACGAGACGGTGTTGGTGCCGTCAAAGATGAACTTCGTGCCGGCAGCGCCGCTGCCGCCCGCCGTCGTGTTGAAGGTGTCGTAAGATGTGTTCTGTGTGCTCTGGTTGACGAAGTTGCTCTTGAAGATATACACGTCGCCGGCAGCGGCGCTGATGAAGCCGCTGGAGGTGATGATGTGGTCGTCGTTGAAAACGTTGGTGGACGGGTCGGTGACCCACGCGCCGGAGTTGACGACCTTGCCATTGAAGGTGCCGACGCCGCTGATCATGCTGAAGGTGCCGCCGCTCTGGTTGGTGAACACGCCGTTCATGATGACCCGGGCCGTGTTGGCGCTGATGATGCCGCCGGACTTGTTGACGACGAACAGTGCGTCGCTGGCGGGCGTTACCTTGATCCACGAAAGGGCCGTGGACGAATCGTTGGCAATGATCGAGCCGCTGTTCTCGTAGGTCGTGAAGCCCGTGAACGCGCCGCCGCCGCTGATTGAACCGCCGGCCGCGTTGACGAGCTTGCCGGCGAGAACGCCGACCGAAGTATTTGAACCGCGCAGCGTGCCGCCTTGCATTGAAATCCAGTTGAGATTGGTGGGCGAGGCGAGGACGCCGGTGATCCACGCGTTGTCGCTGCGGGTGATGGTCAGCGTGCCGCCGCTCTTAATCTGAACCGTGCCCTGATTCTGGAAGCCGCCAGCGTCGGCCGCGTCGTCGGAGTACATCGTGAGGACGCCGTTCGAGGCGATGACCGTGCCAAGGTTCAGGATGCCGTAATTAAAATTGGGTGAGCCGCCAGGGCCATAGCCGGTGCGGAACACGCCGTTGCCGTCATTGATGAACACGCCGGTCGCGCTATTCGTGAACCGATTCAGACTGGCGACGTTGGGCATGCTGATCGTGCCGCCATTGAAGAGGAAGGTGCCGTTCTGGTTCAGCGTCGGGCCGCTGGCGGCGGCTGATGCCAGCGTCATGTTCGCCCCCGAGTTGACCTTAATCGTCCCGTTCAAGCCCGAGCCCGGGATGAACGCGCTGCCGAGGTCCACGTTGTTCCCGGAAGAAACTTCCAACGTGCCGCCGTTGTCCACGCTCCACGCGCCGCCCATGCCGCTGGCGACGTTACCGTTGAGCCGCAGGGTGCCGTTAGTCACGGCCTTGAACGTGCCGAAGTCGCCGCCGACGGAGGTGAACGTCTGCTGGTTGCCGGCCACGGTCTGGAAGATATTCAGCACGCCATTACTGGCGATGGTGTTGCCGGTCGAGGACTGCGAGACTTTGAGCGCGAGTGTGCCCGAGCCGGAAATCGTGGCGTTGTTCTGGATGCCGCGATCCGACGCCTGCGAACCGGCAAAGAGCACCGTGATCGAGCCGTCATTCAGGAAAATGCTACCATCATTTTGCGGCGTGCCATCGTTGATCCAGGCGTTGGAATCGCGATCAATCGCGAAGGTTGCGCCCGAGTTCACAAAGATTCTGGCGCCGCTGGCGTTATGGAATCCATTGTCGTTAAACGCGCCGACGGTGTTCGCGATCAACGTGCCGCCATTCACAGTGATGGTGCCGTTGTTGAGGATCGAGATGTTGCTGCCGCTGAACGTGCCGGTGAGATGGCCCGTGCCGGAGCCGTTCTTGATGATCGAGCCGTTACTATTGTTGTTCAGCGTGCCGGTCTGACCGTAGTTAAGATCAGTGCTGTCGCCCACCAGCGTAATCGTGCCGGCATTGTTCATCGTGTTGCCGCCGCCGATGTTGACAAACGCGGCCGCGCTATTGCTGAGCACCAATGTGCCGGCAAGGTTGTCGAAGGAGTTGTTGCCGTGGCTCAACGTGCTATTGCCGCCATTCAGAATCAGCGTGTCGTTTGCTTTAAGCTCCAAGCCGAACTGCGAATCGATTCCAGTTCCACTCTGGGTGATCACCGTAACGGCGTTCCCCCCAGTGGTTTTGAGGCGAAGATAGTTCAACGCGCCACCACCCGAACTGAAAAAATTGGTGATTGTTTGGCTGGCGGTGTCTGCCTGGGTGAAGTTGACGTCCTGACCGTTGGCACTCGGCACGCCGCCACTCCAGTTGCCGCCGTCGTTAGAATCGAACGTGCCAGCGCCCGTCTGACTGAAGTTGTGATCCGCAAACGCGGATGGTACTACAAAAGAGGCTGCGACGAGACAGGAGAGGATGACGACGAAGAATTTCTTACTCATGATAGTTGCGCTTCTCCCGCGAATTGGTTTTTTATCCCGAATGCCTTTGTGTCTTTTCGGATCAGGGGCCTCGCGAGCACCGAACCCTATAACCTCACCATTGGGTGTTTTTATACGGTAGAACGATTCAACGCGTCAACACCTTTCTGCAGATTTTTCGAGGCTTTTGAGACAATTTCTGTCTGATTTGCCGCTCCGCTAGGGGCCGAGTCGGATGCGGTAGTAGAGGTTCGGGCTGTTGGTTGCGGCGCCGCTGTCGAGGTGGTTGGTTGTGGATTCACCGATGCCGGGGATCGCGATCGTGATGAGATCGCTGAAGTTGTTCGTGTAGCTGCCGCCAAGAGGCGGGGCGTTCGTCTGCACGATGTAGTCATGGCCGCCTGCCGTTGTCCAAGTCAGCCGTATGTCGGTGCCTACGCGCTTGATCGAGATGATCTGGAACAGATTGGTCGCGAAGGAGGCGTCAATGGTGTGATTGGCGGTGACGTTGCTGAACGTGTAGCTGCTGACCGGGCCGACGGAGAGCGAGTCAACGAGCACGTCCACAATGGGGTGGCCCGTGTCGGGCGTGATCGTGAAGTCCTGGTTGGTGCCGCAGTTGACGCTCACGGCGCCGACCGGGCTGATCGAGCCGTTGGTGCCGGCGCTGGCGGTGATGGTATAGGTGTTGATGGCGAAGGAGGCGTCAATGGTGTGAGCATTGGTGACGCCGGTGAAGGTGTAGCTGGTGACCGGGCCAATGGAGATCGAGTCAACAAGCACATCGGCCACGTGATAGCAGGCGTCCGGCGAGATCGTGAAGCTCTGATCGTTGCTATAGTTAACGCTGACGGCTCCGCTGGGGGTGATGGTGCCGTTGGACCCCGCGGTGGCGGCGATGGTGTAGGTATTGATGGCAAACGTTGCGGAGATCGTGTGCGGCGCGGTGACATTGATGAAATTATAAGAGGTGACCGGGCCAACGGAACTTCCATCCACGACCACGTCAGCGATGTGATAGCCGGAAACCGGCGCGATCAGGAACGACTGGTCTGTGCCGCATGGAACGCCGATGGGACCACTCGGCGTAATCGTACCGTTGGGTCCGGCGGACGCGCTAATAAGATAACCGTTCTGGATGAAGTCTGCGCTGATGGTGTGGTCAGCGGTTACGTTAGTGAAGGTGTAGCTGCTAGGTTGACCGACCGACACGGAGTCGACGAGCACGTTGTTAATGACATAGCAAGAGTCGGGGGTGATGGTGAAGGTCTGGTCGTTGCCATTGGTGACGACCACGGCGCCGCTGGGCGCGATGGTGCCGTTGGTGCCGGCACTGGACGAGATGGTGTGAGTCGTCGGGATGAGCTCAACCGCGACGCTGGTGGAACCGTAAAGCACATTGTAGCCCGGCGTGGAGGATGCAAATGTTCCCGACCGGGCTGAAGCCGTCACCACGGTATAAACGTTGCCCACCGCGCCGCCGGACAGGCTCAGCGTGTTACTGCTGGTAATGATGAAAGACCCGCCGATGGCAAGCAGATCGTTCTGGCCCGGCAGAGCGCCGAGTTCAACGATCAGGGTCGTGTTGCTGATGCTCGTCTGTCCTGAAAAGTTAAGAGTGCCAATGCTGAAGCCGGGGGAGATCGTCCCACTGAGATTGACTACGGCAGTGTTCACCGTGCCAGTTCCTTGAATGACGCCGCGATTCTCGAGTTGCTGACTGGAGGTCACTCCAGTGTCATCCGCCGCCTCCAGCACGCCGCCATTGACTGTAATTGTCCCGAAGTTGATGGGACGCGTTCCGCCAGACCAAGCACCGGAAGTCCGACTGACGCGCACGGTGCTGCTCCCACCAATGACGACGGTGCCGCTGAACGCATTGTTGAACGGCTGGAAGAATGAGTTGGAGGTGTTGATGGTGAGGCGACCGCCGCCGGTGATGTCAAGGGTGCCGCGATTGTAGAAGCCATAGTTGGGTGGACCGCCGGTGCCGTAACCGGTCGTGATGGTAGCGTTGCCGGACGCGGATTTCTTGATGACCCATTCGTTGGTGAGCGAATCCGCTGAAAGAGAGTTGGCGACGAGCAGGTTGCCCACGCCGGCAAAATCAATCGTGCCCCAGTTCTGGCGGTAGCTGGTGGAGAGGGTGGTATTGGCGCCGCTGGTCAGCCGAATGGTGCCGTTGCTGTTGAGCAGCGTGCCGCCGCCGAGGTCGAAACTGCCGGTGGTGAAATTCAACACGCTGACGTTGCCGCCGAAGTTCGTGGAGACCCACGTGCCGTTATTATTGACGCCAGCGACGCAGGAGAGGGTGCCGTCGCGGGCCTCGATGATGCTGCCGCTGACCTCGTTGCGAATCGTGAAGTCGAGCAAGCCATTGCCGCGAATGACGCCGCCCGAGGCGTTGACGACGACGCGCGTCGTGTTCGTCGTCGGGCCATCGCTGTCAAAGGTACGCAGTTCGCCGCCGTTCATGAACACCGTACCGGAGTTTGTGGGTGCGACGTTGCTGTTGACCCAGGCGTTGATGGTGCGGCGAATCTCCAGCACGGAGTTGGTGTCGATTTGCAGGAAGCCGCTGGAGGCGTTGCGCACACCGCCGTTGTTGAAGGCATCGCGGGGATCGAGGCCCATGGCGCCGCCATTGACGGTGACCGTGCCTTGATTGATGAAGCTCTTGTTGGCACCGCCGAATTCCCCGATGAAGCTGCCGGTGCCGCTGTCCACCGTCTTGACGATTGTGCCGCCCACGTTGTTGGTGAACGCACTGCCATTGTTCTGTCCGTAATTGATCTGTGAGTTTTGTCCGGGCGTGGCGACGAACACGATTGTCCCGTCGTTGCGAATGCCCGCATTGAAGTTGAGAAATGCGCCCGCGCCGTTACTGATGATGAGGGTGCCCTGACCCTTGGCGGCGTTCTTGCCGAGGTCGAATGAGCTGTTGCTGTTGACTCCGAACGTCGAGGTGCTGCCGATGATGAGGGTGGAGTTGCTGCCGATCTGGAAACCGAAGGTCGTGGGCAGATTGGTGGTGACGACCACGGTCACGTTGGAACTGCCGAGCAGGCCATTACCCGAGATGATGCGCAGGAAGTTCAGGGCGGTGTTGTTCGCGGAGAAGGCGTTAGTGATCGTGGTGACTTGCAGGAATTGGTTAGTGATGTTGACGTCGGTGCCGTCACCCGTCGGCAAGCCGCCGTCCCACAGGGGAGCAAACCCCCAATTTGTGACAACGGGACCGCCGCCAACAACGCCGAATGTTTGGTTGGTTTTGAAGTTGTGAACGGCAAAGGCAGAGCCTGTTAAAACGATTGACCCGAACAGTGCTAGCCCGATGGAAAGATACTTGTTTCGCATGATTGCGCTTCTCCCGAATTTGAAATCTTCTTCTCTCGCCGCTAGGCCGTATTTGTAGGCCAGCGTCAGGCCAAAAGTCAATCCAATTCGCCCATGCTCTTGTGTCTTTGTGGACGGTTCGGCTAAGCTGTCGTTGGATGAGAGTTCAAAACAAAAACTACCGGGCGGTATGGATGGAGGGGCGCAACGTGGTGGCGGTGAACCAGCCTCTGTTGCCGCACCGGTTTGAACTGAGGCGCTTGCGCAACCACCGTGAGACCGCGCGGGCTATCAAGACGATGACGGTGCGCGGTGCCGGTACGATTGGCGCGACCGCCGCCTACGGCTTGGCGCAAGCCGCGCTCGAAGGGGCGGACATCGAGAAGGCGTACCGGACTTTGCTGGAAACGCGTCCCACGGCAGCCGACCTCAAACACGCGCTCGACCGGGTTCGTGCTCATCTCGACGACCCGGTCGCTGAAGCCGAGCGGATTGCCGATGAATACGCTGAGCGTGGCAAACGAATTGGTGAAGTCGGCTTGCCACTCATCAAGACCGGCTCGCGCGTGTTGACGCACTGCAATGCCGGCTGGTTGGCGTTGGTGGACTGGGGGAGCGCACCGGCACCAATCTACTTGGCGCACCGGAAGGGCCGGAAGGTGTTCGTCTGGGTGGACGAGACACGCCCGCGCAATCAGGGCGCGAACCTGACGAGTTGGGAGTTTCTGCAGGAAGGGGTGCCGCATAAGATCATCGCCGACAATGCAGGCGGCTTCTTCATGCAACGCGGCGACGTGGACTTGTGCATCGTCGGTGCCGACCGGATTGCCGCCAACGGCGACGTGGCCAATAAGATCGGCACCTATCAGAAAGCGGTACTGGCGCACGAGAATGGCATCCCGTTTTACGTCGCCGCGCCGAGTTCGACCATTGATTTGGCCTGCAAAAGCGGGGAGAGCATCCCGATTGAAGAGCGGGACGAGGACGAGGTGCATTATATATATGAAGGCACCCGCCGCATTCGCGTCTCGCCAAAGGGGGCGCGGGCGGCCAATCCCGCCTTCGATGTCACCCCGGCCAAGTACATCACGGGCATCATCACTGAGAAGGGCATTTTCAAACCGAGCGAGATTCGCCGATGCCGGAGCAATACGTAGGAACGAAATTCCGCACGGTGTTTGCCGGGCGCGAAGCGCCGCGCGATCCGCAGGTGCCGGCATTGGCGGACTGGTGTCACCGGCTCGCGAGACTGGGTGTGGTCGGCGACACGGTCGGCAACCTGAGTTACCGGACGGCGAACGGGTTTATCATCTCGCGCACCGCGAGCAATCTGGCGACGATTACCGGTGACGAGTTCGTGGAGGTCTTGAAAACCGACATCCCCAACCGCGAATTGACGGTGGCCGGGGCGCACGAGCCGTCCAGTGAAGCGATGATGCACGCCGCGCTCTACGCGGCGCGGCCGGATATCAACGCGGTGTTTCACGGTCACAGCCAGAAGTTGCTGGACCAAGCCTCGTGGTTGCAGTTGCCGGTCACCGAACACGAGCAACCGTACGGCACCGGTGAATTGGCGGCGGAGATTCTCAAGATTTTGCAGTGGCAGAAGATTCTGGTGATGCGTCAACACGGTTTCGTGGTTGTGGGCCGCACGATGGCCGAGGCCGGCCGGTGGGTGGAGCACATTTTGGAGCGATTGGTATGAGCGATGTTGAGGCGGTCATTTTCGATCTCGGCAACACGCTGCTGTTCTTCGACTGGGACGTCACGGCTGACCGGCTGTGTGCGCACACCGGCAAGACACGCCGGGAGCTGGACGATTACATCGTCACCACGCCGTTCGTAAACCAGCTTTGCACCGGCCAGCTTTCGCGCGAGCGGTTTTTCGAGATCATCGCCCGCGACATCGGCTTCGACGGCGACTACAACGAATTCTTCCTAATCTGGTCAGAGATATTCACGCCCAACGAACCGATGATCCACTTGGCGGCGGCCTTGAAAGGCCGGCAACGTCGCTTTGTGCTCTCGAACACCAACGCGATTCACATGGATTACGTCTTCGCGCATTATCCGTTCATCCACGACTTCGACGGAGCAATCCTTTCGCACGAAGTCGGCTTGCTCAAACCCGATCCGCGCATTTTCCGGCTGACCCTGGACAAATTCGGGCTGGAGCCGCAGCGGACGGTTTTTATCGACGACATTCTTGCCAACGTGGACGGCGCGCGCGCGGCCGGTTTGCACGCGATCCATTACCGGAGCGCCGAGCAAGTGCGGCAAGAGTTGACGAAACTGGGCGTTGCGCCTATATAAAGCGGCGGCCCATCGCGGTTCCCCGGTAGCTCAATGGTGGAGCGAGTGACTGTTAATCACTAGGTTGTAGGTTCGAGTCCTACCCGGGGAGCCAACTCTTCATGTTGAGCGGCTTGAATTGCCCCATCCTGTCTGCAAGTATTGAACGCACGTTTCAGAAACCGCGTCCAAACAACCGCTTTTCGGTGATGAATCCTGAGGGAAGCAGGCAAAGGAGAACGCATGGATCAAGGCATTGCAGCGATTAACGAACAGGTCAAACGAGAGAGCGAGTTTGTGCGGACGCTCGTGGGCGAGATCGGCAAGGTCATCGTGGGACAAAGGTATCTCATCGAGCGATTGCTCGTTGGCTTGCTCGCCGACGGTCACGTCTTGATCGAAGGCGTACCGGGGCTAGCGAAGACGCTGTCGGTCAAGACGCTGTCAGCAGCGATCCAGACGACGTTTCATCGCATACAGTTCACGCCCGACCTGTTACCCGCCGACGTGATCGGCACGCTGATCTACAATCCCAAGGACGGCGAGTTCCGCATCAAGAAAGGGCCGGTGTTCGCCAACCTGATTTTGGCAGATGAAATCAATCGCGCCCCCGCGAAGGTGCAGAGTGCGTTGCTCGAGGCGATGCAGGAACGACAAGTCACCATCGGCGACCAGACGTTCAAGTTGCCGGAGCCGTTCCTCGTGCTCGCGACGCAGAACCCGATCGAGCAGGAAGGCACGTATCCATTGCCGGAAGCACAGGTTGACCGGTTTATGCTCAAACTCTCGATTCAGTATCCGAGCAAGGAAGAAGAACGCGCGATCATGGATCGCATGGCCGAGACGGGTAAACAGATCGTTACGCAACCTGTGGTCACGCCCGAACAGATTATGAAGGCGCGCAAAGTCGTTGACTCCGTATACATGGACGAGAAGATTAAGAACTACATTGTCGATCTCGTCTTTGCCACGCGCGACCCAACGTCGTACAACATCGATATTGCCGGCCTCATCCAATACGGCGCGTCGCCGCGGGCGTCGATCTATCTGAACATCGCGTCAAAGGCCTACGCGTTTCTGCAAGGCCGCGGCTACGTGACACCGCAGGATGTGAAGACCATCGGCATGGACGTGTTGCGCCATCGCGTTATCGTCAGCTACGAAGCTGAAGCGGAAGACATGACGAGCGAAAATGTGATCAAGAGGATATTTGATGAGGTACCGGTGCCGTGAAGGCGGTAGGGAGTAGATGGTAGATAGTAGGTAGGCGATGGCGATTCAAAGTTTTGAGCAACTGGACGTGTGGCAGAAGGCGCATGCGTTAACGCTGGAGGTTTACCGGCTGACGGGCAAGTTTCCACCCGAAGAAAAATTTGGATTGGTTTCGCAGATGCGTCGGGCGGCAGTGGCTGTTCCAGCGAACATCGCGGAAGGATTCAAACGCAGTGGCAAGCTAGATAAGGCTCGCTTCTATAACATCGCGCACGCTTCTCTTGAGGAACTGCGTTACTATTTCATCCTCTCTCAGGATCTGGGCTTGGTGAAAGATACGCGCGCCTTGAAAGCCGAAGCCGACACAATCGGCAGAATGCTAACCGCTCTCTGTCGCTCTGTGATCGCAAACGCAAACTAACGCCGCCATGCCTTCCCCAGCTACCACCTACCACCTACCACCTACTGTCGTCCGCCGCATCCGCCAGATCGAAATCCGCACGAACCGTGAAGTGACGGACGTGCTGGGTGGCCAGTACCATTCTGTCTTCAAAGGCCACGGCATGGAATTCGAGGAGGTGCGCGAGTATCTGCCCGGCGACGAAGTCCGCTCCATCGATTGGAACGTGACCGCGCGCTTCGGCCATCCGTTCATCAAAAAGTTCAAGGAGGAGCGCGAGTTGACCGTGATGCTTGTCGTCGACGTGAGCGCTTCAGGCCAGTTCGGAAGCGTGCGGCAAACCAAGAACGAATTGGCAGCCGAGTTAGCAGCGGTGCTCGCGTTCTCTGCCATCCGCAACAACGACAAAGTCGGCGTGATTCTTTTTACCGACCGCGTCGAAAAATACGTTGCACCGAAGAAAGGCCGCCGGCACGTATTGCGCGTGATTCGCGAGATTCTTGCCTTCGAGCCAACGGGCGTTGGCACAAACCTGAAACTGGCGCTCGATTACCTCAACCGCATTCAGCGCCGGCGCGCCGTCTGTTTCCTCATCTCGGATTTTCAGGACGAAGAGTTTCGCAAGAGCTTGCGTGTGGCCGGCAAGCGTCACGACGTTGTCGCGCTGAGTCTGCGCGATCCCCGCGAAGAAGAACTGCCGGCGGTCGGTCTCGTCGAGCTGCGCGATGCTGAGACGGGCGAGCGCTCGTTGGTGGACACGCAGGATCGCGGCGTCCGCGAGACCTACGCGGCCAAGGCGCGATCCCGGCTGGAGTTGCTGCGCGAATTGTTGCGATCGTCGAAAGTGGATCAAGTCGACATCCGCACCGATGCCGATTACATGCAACCGCTGATCCGATTCTTCCACATGCGCGAGCGCCGAATCTGATGGAAGACATTCGCGACATCAAAGGACTCGTGCCGGTGCCGCACAGCTTGTGGTGGCTGTGGCTTCTGCTGGCCGTGGTGATCGCAGCGATCGTCGTTTGGATTTGGATGCGTCGGCGTCCGGCGTTCGTGGCCGAGACGATTACCCCACCGACGGCGTTTGAAATCGCAATGGGCGCGCTCCGTCAACTTCGAGCGGATAACCCGCCGGTCGAGAAGTTTTACACGCGGCTCTCGGACATCGTCCGGCAATACATCGAAGGTCAGTTCGGGTTGCATGCGCCTGAACGCACGACGGAAGAATTTCTCACCGAAGCGACGCTGCCGCCGGCCAGCATGGCGTTACTCGGGGCATTTCTCCAGGAATCCGATCTCGTGAAGTTTGCCCGGCTCCGGCCCGGCCAGGACGACAGGGAGCGGGCATTTGGCGCGGCCGAGAAATTTGTGCGGGAGACGCAGTCGTGAAGTTTCACGATCCATGGTTGCTCTTGCTGTTGCTGCTCGTGCCGGCATGGCTGTGGTGGGAACGGCGCGTCGCGCAACGCGGCGGATTGAAGTTCTCATCGGTTGCACCGGCAAAGTCGCTCTCCTCGTTTTGGGCGGCGCTAGGTCCGACAATTCTGCTCGTGCTGCGCGGCTCGACGCTGGCGCTGTTCGTCATCGCACTGGCGCGACCGCAAGTCGGCCGCAGCGAGAGCAAAATCAGAACGGAAGGCATCGACATCGTGTTGGTCGTGGACATTTCCGGCAGCATGCAGGCGATGGATTACGAGAAGAACGGCCAACGTGAATCGCGCATCGATGCGGTGAAGGACGTGGTGCGCGAGTTCATTCGCGCGCGCCCGAACGACCGGATCGGTCTGGTCGTGTTCGGCACGCGCGCGTACGTGGCCAGTCCGTTGACGCTTGATCATGATTGGCTGGAGCGCAACCTCGACCGCGTTCGCATCGGCCTCGTCGAAGGCAACACGGCCATCGGGGCCGGGCTGGGCACGGGAGTCAACCGGCTGCTCGACACGAAGGCGAAAAGCAAAGTGATCGTGCTATTGACCGACGGCGGCGAGAACGTTCCGAATCCACCGGCGCTCGAAGCCGCCAAGGCAGCGAAAGAATTTGGCGTGCGCGTGTACACCATCGGCGCCGGTTCGCAAGGAATCGCGCCGATGCCGATGTATGACCAAGCCGGTAATCTTCTTGGTTATCAACCGATCCGGGCGGACTTGGACGAGGATTTGTTGAAGCAAATCGCTGAGGCGACGGGTGGACAGTATTTCCGCGCGGCGGACACGGCGTCGTTGAAGAAGACGTATGCGCAGATCGACGCGATGGAAAAGCAGAAGGTCGAGACAACCGCGTACGAGGACTGGCAGGAGTTGTTCCGGTGGTTTCTCGTGCCGGGGATTGGATGTCTGTTGTTGGCCGTGATGTTGGAACACACGCGGCTTCGGAGGTTGCCGTAATGCAATTCGGTAACCCCAGTTCATTTTGGCTGTTGGCGTTGGTACCGGTACTCGCGGCGTTTCTCGTTTGGGCGTTTCGGGCGCGGCGCCGGGCGCTCGAGCGATTTGCGTCACCGCCGTTGGTTGACCGGCTTGCGGACTCGGTCCGGCCCGTGGCGCGTTGCTGGAAGGCGGTGTTCGTCGTCGCGGTGGTGCTGTTCACCACCTTGGCGCTCGCGCAACCGCGTTGGGGGTTTGAGTGGCACGAAGTGAAGCACAAAGGCGTGGACATTTTCGTGTTGCTGGATGTGTCAAAGAGCATGTTGACAGAGGACGTGCGGCCGAATCGTGCGACGCAGGCAAAGTACGCCGTGCAGGACTTACTCGAGAAACTTCGCGGTGACCGGATCGGTTTGATTGCGTTTGCCGGTACGGCGTTCGTGCAATGCCCGTTGACAGTGGACTACGAGGCGTTTCGTTTGACGTTGAAGGACGCCGATCCGCAAATCATACCGCGCGGCGGCACGGCGATTGGCGCGGCGATGCGCACGGCATTGAAGGGGTTCGAGGCCGGTGAGGGACGCGACCGGGCGATTGTGTTGATCACTGACGGCGAGCAGACGGAAGGCGATGCGTTGGCGGCGGCGGACGAAGCGGCGAAAGCGGGCGTGAAGATTTACGCCATCGGCGTCGGCACGGCGGAAGGCGAGTTGATTCCCGTGCGCGAAGAGGGGAAACAGATGGAGTTTCTGAAAGACCGGGAAGGCAAAGTGGTGAAGTCCCGGCTCGATGAGGAGACGCTCAAACAAATCGCGTTGAAAACGGGCGGCATCTACGTGCGCAGCGCGGCCGGCGATTTTGGCATCGATACGATTTATGACAAAGGCATCGCCCAACTTCAGCGCAAGGAATTTGAGGCGCACTTGCAGAAGCGTTACTTCGAGCGCTTTCAGTGGCCGCTGGGCGTCGCGTTCGCGTTGCTGGTGGTCGAGCGGTTCGTGAGCGACCGGAGGAAGATATGAAACCCTGGTGGCTATTATTTCTTCTGCCGACCGTGGCGTTGGCGAAGACGGAGAGCTACCCGGAGATGTATAACCGGGGCGTGACGGCTTATCACAGCAACGACTTCGCGCGTGCCTCGACGTTGTTTCAAGATGCGATTTCCTCACCCGATCGTGCACTGCAGCAGCGCGCACTCTACAATTTCGGCAACGCCTGTTACCGGCTCGGTGAGGCGCAACCACCGCAGGCGCAACAACTTTGGCAGCGTGCGATCAAGAGCTACGAGGACACGCTCGCGCTCAATCCAAACGACGCCGACGCCAAGTTCAACCACGACCTGGTAAAGAAGAAACTTGAAGAACTGAAAAAGCAACAACAACAGCAGCAGCAGAAGCAGGATCAGCAGAAAGAGAAAAACGAGCAACAGCAAAAGCAGAATCAACAGCAACATCAGCAGAACGAGCAGCAAAGGGAGCAACAGAACAAGCAGGAGCAGGAGAAGCAGCAAGCGCAACAACAGGAACAACAGAAGCAGAAGGATCGCCAACAACAGCAGCAACCCGAGCAAGCACAAGTCGACAAGCTCGACAAGCAACAGGCAAAGGCGTTGCTGGATGATTTACGCCAGAACGAGCAAAATTGGAATTTCTTCCCCGAAGTTCAAATGAAGGACTTGAAAGATTCGGGCGAGCCGGCCAAGGATTGGTGAAATGAGACTCTGGCTAACTCTTGCGTTTCTGTTGGCGGCCGTCCCGGTATTCGGAGATGTGTCGGTCACGGCCTCGGTGGACAGAAATCGAATCGCTTTTGGCGAGACCGTCGCGCTCACCATCAGCGTGCAGGGCGCTCAAAACGGAGGGCAGCCGTCCGTTCCGAAAGTGGATGGTCTGACCTTTGCCGGACCTTCCACGCAAACCACCATGTCGATCGTCAACGGACAGATGAGTCAGGCGCTCGGTTTCACCTATCAGGTCACACCGACACGGACCGGCGAATTCACAATACCGGCGATTGAAGTGAACGTGGGAGACAAAAGTTACCTCACCGCGCCGATCAAGTTGGTCGTCGAGAAAGGCGCAGCACAAACTGATTTAGGCCAAACTCTTTTCGGTCGCATCCGCCTCGCCTCGCAACAGATTTATCTCGGTCAAGTCATGCCGCTGGAAGTCTTGGTCTTCTCGCGCGCCGATGTGCCGTTGAAGAGCTTCGGCGGGTTCAATTGCGAAGCAGACGGTCTTGGCTTCAAGTTCCTGCAGAACCTGAAGTCCGGCACGCAGGTCATCAATGGTGAGTCGTTCAACGTGCAAGTGATTCAGGGTGCCATCTCGCCGACGCGCACCGGCACGATGAACTTCGGCCCGTGCGTCGTGAAGGCGCAACTCGCCGTCCCGCGAAACCGACAGAGTCGCCGTTGGCCGTTTGACGACTCGATCTTCGACGACATGATGAGCCGCGTCCAACTGCGCGAGGTGCCGGTCACCATCGACGCCACGCCGGTCGAGGTCTTGCCGTTGCCGGAGGAAGGCCGTCCCGCTGATTTCGCCGGTGCGGTCGGCCAATGGAATCTCGAAGTAACCGCCAAGCCGACGGAGGTTGCCGTCGGCGATCCGATCACGCTCACGATCAAAGTCAGCGGCAGCGGCAACATTGATACCGTGCCAGCGCCAAAACTCGGTTCGCTCGACGAATTCAAGACCTACGACCCGACGACGAAAACGACGAAGGATGAGTTGAACACGACCGGCGAGCGCGTCATGCAACAAGTGCTCATTGCCAAGAGTGCCGAAATCAAAGAGTTACCGGAAGTGCGGCTCACCTATTTCGACCCGGTGGCCAAAGCTTACCGGACGGCGGTGCAGCCGCCGATCAAACTTGTGGTCAAAGCTCGCAGCGGCGGCGAGAGCACAATCGTGAGTGGCGCCGGCAGTCGATTGCGACCGGAAGAAAAGCTTGGTCAGGACATCGTCTATCTCAAAGGCGATCTCGGCCCGGTCGAATCGCGCGTGTCTTGGCCGTTATTCTGGACTCTCAACGTCACACCGGTCGTTGCGCTTGTCGGCGCGCTCGGCTGGAAACGCCGGCAGGACAAGCTGCGCGGCGACATCGCGTACGCCCGACGCAGCCGGGCCGCGCGAGCCGCGCGCAAATTGCTCGCGGCCGCCGCGAACTTCGACGACGTGCAGCATGCGTTGCAGAGTTATCTCGGTGACCGGCTGAACATCCCCGCGTCCGGCATTACCGCGTCGGTGGGGGAGGAACATCAGTTGCCGGCGGACGTGGCCGGTATCTTTCAGACCTGCGACGCCGCGCGCTTTGCCGGGGCGCAGACGGATTTGGCGACGTTGAAGCGTGAAGTGGAGCGAGTGATTGATGAACTGGAAAACGCTAGCCTGTAGTCTTTTGATTGCCGTGCCGGTGTTCGGCTCGCCGATGGACGATTTCAAGACGGCGAACCAACTCTACGACGCCGGCAAGTTTGCCGAGGCGGCGGCTTACGAGAAGATCGAGCCGAAGAGCGCGCACGTGTTCTACAATCTCGGCAACGCCTGCTTCCGGCAGGACAAGTTGGGTCTGGCGATCCTCAACTACGAAAAGGCGCGCCGGTTGTCCCCGCGCGATCCGGACATTCTGGCGAATCTCAAATTCGCCGAGCAACGACTGGGTGTGGAGGACGCGAACAAACCTCCGGGAGCGGTGCAGAGGTTTCTGCGCTCGATCATCGAGAGTCGCACCGTCAACGAATGGAGCGGTTACGAACTGGCCGGTCTGTGGCTGACGGCGTTGGCGATTGGCGCGTGTATTTTTCTTCCAAAACTACGAACGGGATTCCTGATCATCGCCGTGGCGTGTTTTGTGGGTTTAGCGGCCTCGGCTTTGGCTCTCGGCCAACAAGTGATCAACGATCACCGGTCTCCGCAAGGAATCGTCATCGTGACCGGAGCGGAAGCGCGATTCGCCCCGTTGCCGGAGTCCACCGTTCATTTCCAGCTCGCGGAAGGAACGAAGGTAGCCATCCGGGAAGATCGCGGGCAATGGCTGCTCGTGGAACGCGCAGACGGCCAGCAAGGCTGGGTCAAGACAGGCGCCGTCGGTCGAATCACATTACAATAGAGAGTGTCTCGCCCGCAATGGACGGAACCTGAACCGATTGTCAGGGTGTCGGTTCGAGCGCCACAAAGCCCGTTCGACTTGTCCCGCGGAAATAACCGGCTCCGTAGTTCTGTGTCTGGAGCACCGTCCCGGCGAAGAAACAGGTCCGCAGGGTGTTGGGATGGACGAAATTGCCGGAGAAACGGCCCGAGTCCGGGAAGACTGTCAGTGTGAGGTTGTAGAGGTTCGGGCCGCAAACCGTCACGGTGTTGCTTGGCGTGAGCGCAACCGGTATCGCCAAGGGTGTAACGAGATTGCCGTCGCCCAGCGTGACCGTTACATTGCAGGCCGTGTTGCTGACGTTGAGAACGGTCGGGCCCCACGGTGGCGCGTTGGTATAGCGCGAGCCGACGGCGGCGATTTCCGTGGTGAACCCAGCGGGGTAGTACCGGCCACGCGGCATGGGCGGAGTGAACCAGAATATCGTCCCCTCAAAATCACTGACATCGACCACATTCGTGAAACTCAACCAGCCCACCACCGAGCCGCGGCCATTGTCGAGCACTTGGTAGTAGGGCCAGGTGCCGTACTTCGACACCGGCGCACTCTGGCTCAAGAGGCTGCCGTCGCCCAACGCCCCCCTCATGTTGAGCAGCCCGTCTGCTGAAACGGCCACGATCCCGTATCCATCGCCTTGCGGGCAGGCTGTGGGATTGTTGGTGTCCGCCGCCAACACCATGGTGTAACGGCCCATGTATGCAGCGGCTGGATTGGTCGAGCCATACACGGCCCGGTCGGCCAGAACCGCCGACGTGAATACACCATCGGAAACCGTTCCGGTAATCTGCTCCGTTCCGTTGGCCACATCCAAGCGCAGGCTGACGCGCAATGGATTCTGGTATCTGCGTCGGATCGTGTTCATTGCATTGCCGGCGGAATCAAATTGCCCAGTGAATGCGTAACGCGCCCCACCCATTGTCAGCGTGGCGCCAAACGATCCTCGCGTGCCAAGAATCAAGCGGAGATATCCAGAGCTTGCGTGAGATGGCGCATCGGTTTGAATGGCCAGCCCGTTGTAGATGCCCGCAAACGATCCCGCTGAAGCGGAAGCTTCTGGTGAAGCGAACGTCCGCCCACAGACTGCTGAGCATTGGACCGAAGTTGCGTTCCCGTTGACTGCTACGACCGTGTAACAATACTGCGAATCCGCAGCGAGCCCGGCATCGGAATAACTGTACGCGGCACATGGGGCGATCTGTATGCCGCCTCGATATACCCTGTAGCCGGCGGCACCGGATACAGAATTCCAACTCACGTTGATCTGATTGGAGGAAACTGCCGTGACCGACAACCCGGTTGGTGGCGATAAGACGGATGCGAAATTCGCCATCAAACTGCGGTTGGCGGTGGCGGTGAAGGTGTAACTGGCGGAGGTGCTGACGACGGTGCCGTTCTGGGTCCAGTTCACAAAGCTGTACCCGGCATTGGGTGCGGCGGCAACGGTGACGCTCGCTCCACAGTTCACCGAACCGCCGCCGGTCGTTGTCCCGCCGGCCGCCGGGGCGGTGCCGGTGGTGACGGTGTAGCTGGTGGAAGCGAAGTTG
>JBGQCJ010000018.1:0-45806 GCA_041495285.1 Verrucomicrobiia bacterium | reverse complement strand
TTTTGCAGGGAGCCGGCATCGGTTCGCGGGAACTCCTCAATCTGCTCGGCGCCCGGTACGTCGTGCTCGACAAGACCGATCCCGGTATGCAATCGCCCCAGATGCAGCAAATGTTCGCTGCCTACCGGCAAGCATTCCCGGTGACGGTGGAAAACGAAGACTTCGCCGTGCTGCGCAACGACACCGCGCATCCGTACGTCACTGCGTATGCGCGCGCGTGCGCCTATGAGGGCGACGTGCGCAACTCGGCGCAACTCGCGCTCGCCCTCGCGGCGCGCAACTGGCCGCTCGTGCAGCGCGACACTGCCGGCAATGACGCACGCTACGAGTTGACGTACCGGGAAGGTTCGGTCGTCAGCCCGCCGTTGCGCAACGGAGAGACGGTGCCGCTCGGCGACGTGCAACTCACACGGGAGAGTTCGGAAGTGATTCGCATCAAGTTGACGGGGCCGTCCGACTGTTTGGCCGTGATTGCGGAAAGCTACTATCCGTTTTGGCGCGCCGAAGTGGATGGGCGACCGGCCGAGGTGTTGCGGGTCAGTTGCGGGTTGATGGGAGTGGAGTTGCCGGCCGGCGCACACGAGATCGTGCTGCGTTACCGGCTGCCGCGTGTGTACGCGGTGGCCGGCATCGTGAGCGTCGCGGCGCTGCTGGGCTGCATGGCTGCGGTGGTCTGGCGCGTCAGGAGGTCAGCTTGACGCCGTTCTTGCGGGCGACGAGGAGGCTGGTTTCGAGGAGTTTCTGGTGCGAGGCGCCGGCATCGGCCCACCAACCGTCGAGGATGTCGTACTCGAGTTGGCCGCGCCCGATGTAGGCGTTGTTGACGTCGGTGATTTCCAACTCGCCACGCCGAGAAGGTTTGATCGTACGAATGATATCGAACACCTGCGGGTCATACATGTAGATGCCGATGACGGCAAGGTCGGTCTTGGGACGTTTTGGTTTTTCGACGATGTTGACGATGCGGTCGCCGCGCAACTCGGCGACGCCGTAGGCCTGCGGATTCGGCACCTTTTTAAGATAGACGCGCGCGCCGCGCTTCTGTTTCGCAAATGTGGCGACGCCCCGGCGGATGTCCTTCTCGATGACGTTGTCGCCGAGCATGACGACGATCTTCTCGCCGTCGGCGAAATGCTCGGCCAGCCGCAAGGCGTCGGCGATGCCGCCTTCGCCTTCCTGATAGGTGTAATTGATGTGCGGGAGGTTGAACGCGCTGCCGTTGCCGAGGAGTCGGAGGAAGTCGCCGGCATTGTTGCCGCCGGTAACGATGAGCAGGTCGCGAACGCCGGCATCCACGAGCGTCTGGATGGGATAAAAAATCATCGGCTTGTCGTAGATCGGCAGCAGATGCTTGTTGGTGATTTTGGTCAGCGGCGCGAGTCGCGTGCCTAACCCGCCGGCAAGGATGATGCCTTTCATAGGCGGCAAGCCTAGCGGAGCGAATCCGGCAAGTCAACAGTCCGGCAAGCGCTCAGACGAATTTCAATTTACGCATGGCGTACCAAGTCATGTGCAGCAAGAGCAAGCCGTGACGGAAGCGGCTGATGTTGGTGGTGCCGTAGGTGCGTTCCCGGTAATGGATGGGAATCTCGACGACCTTCAGATTCAACTTGGCGGCGCCGAAGATCAGATCGTAATCGCCGAACGGATCGAATTCGCCGAAGTACGCGCGGTTGGCGGCGATTTGTTCGTAGTCCGCGCGAAAGAGCAGCTTGGTGCCGCACAGCGTATCCTTGAAACGCTGTTCGAGGAGGAAAGTGAACGCCATGCTGAAGAACTTGTTACCCAACACATTAAGGAAACGCATGGCCTCCTTTTCCATGGGGTAAACCAGCCGCGAGCCGTGGATGAATTCGCCGCTGCCACTGACAAGCGCGTCGTAGAATTTGGGGAGTTCTTCAGGATCAACCGTCAGGTCGGCATCCAGAATCATCAGGATGTCGCCGGTGGCCGCGGCGAATCCTTTGCGCACGGCGTCGGCTTTGCCGCGACCGTTGCCTTGCGGGACGAGTTTGATGCCGTGATCGGGATACTTCGCGATGACACGCTGGATTTCCTCGGCGGTGCCGTCGGTCGAATTGCCCTCGACGAAGATCAACTCGGTGTGGGTGCCGAGCTTCGGCGTGCGCTGGACGGCGGCCTCGATGTTGCCGCGCTCGTTGCGGGCCGGGATGATGACCGAGCAGGTGTATGGTTTGTTTGCCGGCGATGGTTTGGGGCGCGCCACCAACAAGTGCACTAGGGCCAGCTTTCTCAGACCCGGTAGGTTGACCAGTACGCGATTGCAGAAGGCCGACAGCAAAGGGATGTACTTGGGTAAAAGCAGTCGCGAGGTTTTGCGCACGACCTCGAAGCCGGCCAGCCCCAGTAGGTTCTCAATGTCGGCAGGCGATAGCCAATTCTGCACCGGCTGTTTGGCTTTCAATCCGAGTAGCTCGCCCGCCCGCAAGATCGGTTCCCAGAAATAGCTGTAGTATGAAACGACGACGCGGGTGCGTGGCGTGCAGACCTGTCGTAGCTTTTCGAATCCGCGCTGTACGTCATACAAAAACCCGATGAGGTCGGACACGACCACGTAGTCGAATTTCTCAGCGAGATGCATCTTCTCCACGTCGTCCACGCGAAAATTCAGATGCGGGAACTTTTCCTGCGCCAGCCGCACCATGGCCGGGCTGATGTCGATGCCCACGCCGCGCGACGGCTTGAGCGCGTCGAGCAACTGACCAGTGCCGGAACCGACTTCCAGCACCGCCCGATTCGGCGGGATGAAAAACGAGAACGCCTTCGCCAGTTGCCGGTGGTAAAAGCGGTTCCTCTTGATCCACCGGTCACGCTCGGGTGCCCGCGCGTCGAAATACTTGATCAGTTCGGTTTGAGCTGATGAGTCTGCGGGCGAATTCATGTCCGATTCTCCAAATACCGAAACACGCGCGCCGACACCAGCTTGTTCTGCAACGGTCGTCTGCTCAGGTTTGTGCCGTGCAGGCCTAAAAGTCTTTACCGTCCCATGTCATTTGATTAGAAAGGGACAGTGAAGCGAGCTTTCCAAATCGTTTTGCTGAAAGTTTACAGGGCGATTCTTTCGACTTCAATTCTTTCGACGGACTGGGGCAGATCGGTATTTGATTTGTTGTACGGATGGTACAAGAGGTTCATTGAAGTCGGAAACATTCGCGTGCTACGCGACTTGGTCACACCCGGGTCGATCGTTGTGGACGTCGGTGCCAATATCGGTTATTTCACGAAGCGATTCGCGCGCTGGATCCAGGATGGGGGCAGCGTGGTGGCGATCGAGCCTGAGGAAATGAACTTCCGTCGGCTTGAGAACATGGTATCGAGAAACCGTCTGCGCGGCACCGTTGTGGCATTTCGCGCGGTTGCGGCGGATGCCACAGGGACTTTGAAGCTCAGGATCAATCCGCATCACCCGGGCGATCATAAAATTGCCACCGAGGGCGTCGAGGTCAAAGCTTACGCTCTGGACGATTTGCTCACGCAACTCAGTCCGCGCCCGGTATCGTTGATTAAGATCGACGTTCAGGGTGCCGAGGAGAAAGTGCTCGCAGGGGCGCAAAAGACCTTGGAGAAGTTTAGGCCGGCGCTATTCATCGAGATAGATGACCAAGCTCTCCAAAGCATGGATTCGAGCGCGAGCGCGATGTTCGACAGGTTGATGAAACTGGGTTATGAAATCCGCCATTTTCGGAAGGGGCTGTTGTCTGCGGCATTAGGTGCATCCGAAGCGATAATCCTTTGCAGGGAGGCGGGGTATGCGGATTTTGTGTTCTTGCACAAGGCGGGAGGCTGAGTTGGCTGCTGGTGAAATTGATTGTCGGCGCGTTATCCCGTCAGTATGGTTAACCACTTCATGAAACGGACTTCTGAAACGGCCAATGACAAGACTTCCATCAGTTCCCTCCGTCCTGTCTTGCTGCCGCTTCTTGCGTACTTGGCACTATGCTACGGGCTGGCCTGTCGAAAGTACAACATGATGAACTCCGACTCGGGCAACACGGCGATGCTCGCGAACGCCTTTTGGTATGCGGCTCGTGGCCAAGTCTTCTATTCTCCCTACATCGCCATGAGCTATCTGGGGAATCATGCGGGACTTATTTTGTTTTTGTTACTCCCGTTCTATTGGATTGTCCCGTCGGTTTACACGTTGCTCTTCATGAATTCTCTAGCTATTGCGGCATCGGGTTTGCCTTTTTACCTGATCGCACGCCGGGTTTTCCAAGAGCATCGTGCCGCGCTACTTGTCACGGCGGCATACTTGTTCTATCCAACAATCGTCACGAACCACGTGAACCAACTCGCAGTTGAACGTCTGGCGTTGCCATTTCTGTTAGGCGCTTTTTATTTTCTTCTGAGCCAGAGGTTTTGGCCATTTGTCGCGTGTGCCTTGTTGAGCATGACCGCTCAGGAGAATTTGCCGCTGACGGTGGCCATATTCGGCATCTATGCAGCGGTGAAGCGGTATGGCTGGAAGTGGATTGCGTTGCCAATCGGGCTTGCGCTTGGCTATGGGCTGCTGGTGTTCAACGTCATTTTGCCGCATTTCGCAGGGAACAAAGGCTACCTTCCCGCGCACTACTTCGGCGCATTGGGCCAAACGCCAGGCGAACTGATCAAGAGCTGCCTAACGAAGCCGTGGATGCTGCTCGAACAAGTCTGGAATCTTGACCGTGGGTTGTACTTGATAGAGATGCTCCAGCCGTTGCTGTGGATTGCCCCCTTCTTTGCCTGGGAATTGTTACTGGCAATTCCCAGTCTTGGGGTGAATCTCGTGATTGATGAGCACTCGTTCCGAGTGATCCCGTGGCATTACAATCCAACCGTCGGGGCGATGCTGTGCGTCGCGGCGGTGTTCGGTGCGAAGAATCTGGCGAAGATCTTCGAGCGACGTTGGCAGATTCCGCAGGCGCAGTTCGGCTTGGCGCTGGCGATTTGCGCCGTTTCGATTGCGAGTTGGCCGCTGTGGTTGAATATCGGCGAGTATCTGCCGCACGCGTACTATCCAACCTTACAGCGGGCAGCGGAGCGGATTCCGCCTGAGAAATCCGTGTTGGCACCGATAAGCATGCTCGCCCATTTTGCAAACCGACAATATCCGTTTCACCAGATGCAGTTTGATCCGAATCATCCGATGAGCGCCGCGTGGCCGCGCGAGAAGATGTACGAAATGGATTACGTGATTCTGGATAGCAACGAACGCCGCTTCCCGCAGGAATTGGTCACGCGCGATCTGGTGCTGTCCTTCTACACGAACACGAACTATGAGTTGATCTTCAACGAGAACAACGTCTTCGTGTTTCATCGCCGCGAGAGTGGCTCCCTGCAATCCGGTGAGCTGATTCATTGAGGAAACATCGGGCGATACAGATTGCCCTTGCGACACATCGGTACCCAAAACTATACTGAAGGGCGAATCAAACAATCCGTGACCTCAAAGCAACCTCCATTTAACTCGCCGGGGATCCTGCCTCGGGCGCTTCTGCTGTTGGCGCTCATTCAGGTGGGAATGTTTTTCATCGGACTGCAGGTGCCGCTGAACCGATTGGTGATGCTATGGGGAAAATCCTTTAAGGATCGCCAGGCGATTGCCTGGCCGGCGGGGCGGGCTTTGACACAAGTCGCCGAGCAGCTTCCCATGGACGCGAAAATCTATGTCGAGGATCCTCAGAAAACTGTGTCGATATGGGTGTTTTGGCATGCTATCCACTATTTCTATCCGCGCTACTTGAGCGCCTCGATGACCGACCATTACTACGGCTCGGACCAGGCGGCGGCGGCTTGGAACGAATATCCCGATGAAGCCTGGTTGGTCAGCCACAAATTTACCCACGTGATGAGCTTTAAGGACGGCATTCATCTCCGACCCGTTGCCCGCAGCTTACAGCCACCGAATGCCACTCCCTGATAACTTTCCAGCTTTACTGTTCGCTGTGTCGGTGATCTTTCTGGCCGGCGCCGTGGTGTTCTATGCTGTCGTGGGAGACCCGACGCGCTTTTCCCGTTTGGAGCGAGTCGCCTACTGCTATCCGCTTGGACTCTCGGCGTTGGGCATGCCGATGTTTCTGATGTCGTGGGCGGGTTTTCATATTCGTGTCCTGCCGGTGCTGATCCTGATCGGACTGGCAGCGGTCATCTCTTATGCAGTTCGCCGCGTTTCCCCGGCCAGTCTCTGGAAACGGAATCCGAACGCAGCGCCGGCAAAGCCGTTCAGCGAGCTTGAGTGGTTTCTGCTGCTGATCATCGTCGGGTGTTTAATGGTGCGGACGATGACGTCGTTGGTGATACCGCTGAATGACGGCGATGGTCATGCGGTCTGGTGCTTCAAGGCGAAGATCTTCTTTTACGATACAATTCGAACGACCGATTACTTTAGCCGGCATGAATTGAATTACTCGAATGTCCGTTACCCATTGTTGGTGCCGTTCATGTACACTTGGGTCTCCACAGTGGTGGGACACTGGGATGATCAAGGGATCTTCATCCTCAATCCGACAAATCTGGTCGTCTTTGCGATCTTGTTGTATTGCACCCTGCGGAAATTCGCAGTCCGTCCCGTGGCCTTGGCGGTCACCGCGATGCTGTCGTCTCTACCGGCGTTGATGCATTACGCAGAGTGTGGACAGGCGGATGTTCCGTTGATGCTCATCAACGGCGCCTCACTGTTCTGTCTCTTGGATTGGATCCAGAGCCGGCGCACGGACTCGATCATCCTCGCCGCATTCTTGATGGGAGGCGCACTCTTTACCAAGGAGGAAGCCCGGATCATTTTTATGGCGCATTTGGCTGTGGCCGGACTCTCGGTGCTGTGGGCGGTCCCCCGTGCGCGGTGGTGGGAGCACGCGAAGCAACTGGGAATCTATATTGGCTTGGCCGGTATCATGGCGTTGCCGTGGTTTTTGTTTCGTCGAACGATCCAAGACTACCAACGCTCCTTGAGCGCCATTGGGTTTCACACGATCCGCTGGGATCAGATCCCAACCTTGTTGAGTACCATTGTGCAGACCGCGCTGCATTTTCAGAATAGCGCGAACCTGCCCAAATGGAATCTGCTGTGGCCGCTCATCGTGATCACCATGCTGGTCAATTGGAGGCAGGTCTGTCGACATCCATGGACTTGCCTGCTGGCCATTTGGTTTCTGCACGCCTGCGGCGTAGGCCTCGTGTTCCTTGCCAGCCCGGATGCACTGACGTACCCGGCTGTGGAAGTCGGGTTCGAACGCTACACGCTGATCATGTTGCCGCCGTTGTGGCTGCTGCTTGGGTTAGGTCTCAACCGCTTCTGGGAAATCTGGAAGGACAACCGTGCCACCTCGACAGCGGCACGTACGACTGCCTGATATTCACAGAGAGTCGTTCAATGGGCAAGGGGAGTGAACTGGGTGCGCAGGACTTCCAGAAGCTCGTCGCGATTCACGGGGACGTTGCCCATCTTGCTGCACTCAATCGCTGCGGCGCAATTGCCCAAAAAGGCGGATTGCATCACGGTCGCTCCCACGGCGAGGCAGCAGCTCACCGTTGCCAGCATCGCATCACCGGCCCCCATGGCGTCGGAGACGTAGTCTGCAAAGGACGGCAAGTATTCGGTCGCCAGACCCCGCTTGATCTCATGCAGGGGTAGCGTCTTGGCTTTCTCGTCAAAGGGCTGCCCCTTGGTATCGAAGATCATCAGCCCGCGTTCGGCCAAGGTGATGATCAGCGCGCGGTTGCCGGTTTGCGTGAGGATCATCGCGCCGAGGTCGGCGATGCCGCTTTCGCGATCGCACAGAGCGACGCGCGCTTCTCGTTCGGATGGGGTGGTCAGGGCGACGCCTCTGATGCGAGTGACGTTACCCATTTGGCTGCTGCATTGAACGTCGCCGATGACGGGGATGTTTCGTTTCGCACCGATGGCGCACAACGCATCCAACACGCCGCTGGTGATTACGCCGTAGCTAAAGTCGCAGATCACGATGGCGTCGGCCGCTTCCGCCGCGTGTTGGATGCGTTCCTGCAGTTGCGCAGCGACGGGAAGATCGAGGTTGTGATCACGAAACTGATTCACGTTGAGCAGCTTTTTACCGTCGGAAAGGTAGCGGGTCTTCAAGGTCGTGGGGCGCAGTGGATCGACGACTAAGTCGGCGGAGATGTTGCGGCGCGCTAACTCTTTGCGAACGTAGTCAGCCTCGGTATCGCTGCCGATCACGGTGCAGAAGTGCGCCGTCGCGCCGAGGCCTTGGGCGTGTTCGGCAACGATGCCTGCGCCGCCCAAGTACATCTCTGATGCCGTTGGCCGCACGACGAGCACCGGCGCATCGGCGCTCATCCCCAACCGATCGCAGTGGACATAGCGATCCACAATCGCGTCGCCGACGACGAGGATATTCTTCCCCTGAATCTTGTCGAGGATTCCGATCAGTCCATCCCCGGTGATGTCGTGGCGCTTGCAGAAGCCGAGGACTTGTTCGTCCGCGTACGCCAATCGGTCGCGGTGCTCTTCGATCAGTTTAGTGGACGAATAGACGACATCGCCCGAGCTGAACAAGACTTTGCCGCCGTAGCTCTCGACTAATTGTCGCTCGCGTCCAATGCGGCCGGCGTGAACGTTTTCGAACTCCTTGCCTTTAACGTAAATGTCCGGCTTGAGAAACTCCAGAATCGGCCCGGCCCACTCGCCATCGTCGATCGTGACATAGTCCACGACTTCCAGTGCCGCGAGGTTTTCCGCGCGAAGGTCTTGGGGAACATAGGGACGAAAATTGCCCTTGTGGACGACTTGGTCAGCACTGACGGACACAATCAAGATGTTGCCACGCTCTTTGGCCCATGTCAGATACCGCAAGTGACCTGGATGCAGGATGTCGAAGCAGCCATGGCATTGCACCACAATCTTGCCGTCGCCCTTCGCTTGGTCGCGCAAGAGTTTCAGCTCATCGCGGCCCTTAATCTTCTGCAGGTAACCCATAAATGCGCCTGCTTCTTAACCAAAAAACTTCAGTGTTGTCGATGTTGATCGTCGCCTTCGATGAACACTTCGACGGGTTTGGACATATTCTTGCCGTACAACAATCTTCTCAACCGCCTGATTGCGATTTCCAGCAACGTGTGGACCACCGAAAGAAAATTCCTCGTGGTCAACGCAGTGGAGGCGCTCCCTTTCCGGTCGACTGAGTACGACGGAACTTGGGCATAGCTCGCACCTTCATCCAACAGGCGCGTGATGATATCTGCCTGGAAGCCGAAGCCGTAACTGCTGGGATGCCAGCGCAGGATGTTGTATCGCAGATGGATGGACAGGCCGTTGTAGTACCGGAGGTTGTAGCCACTCAGGAGATTGACCAGAAGTGTGAAGGTCTTAGACAAGACGATCCGCATCCGGCTCTTGCCGATGACGTTCCGGTAATTCCACGGGATAATCATATCAGCCTTGCCAAGATGCCGGAACAAATTCACGAGAATCTCTTTGGGTTCACCATCGTCTCCACAACACAGCCGGTAATACTTCCCCCGTCCCAGAAAGGCTGCCTCCACGTAATTGTTCCCCAACCCGCGGTTCGTCTCATTGGCTTTCAAACGGATCGACACGCCGGGATGGCTCTGGATGTATTCCCGAACTTTTTGGACTGAACCATCGCGCGAAGCATCGTCAACCACGATGATCTCATACGAACACCCAACCTCCGTGAGAGCGGCCACGACGCTGTCCAACGTGTTCGTGATGAGCGTCTCTTCATTGTAGCAACTGACCGCCACGGTGACGTCGATCTCTCGGTTGTCAGTTGCATTGGGCGCGCGGGTCATATCGATTCAGAGCACCTCAAGTTTAGGCAACGGCACGATGAACCGTCCGCCCTGATCCCGGTACGCCCGATTCTTCTCCAGGATCGGTGCGACGTATCGCCACGCTAGAATTACCACGTAATCTGTCTTACGGTCGATCAACGCTTGCGGTGGCAATACCGGCAAATGCAGCCCCGGGCTGAAGACATTTTGTTTGCGTGAATACTCATCCACCAGATAGCTCAAAAGATTTCCCAACTCAAAATGGTAGATCAACGTGGTTGTCGTCGCCGACGCACCGTACCCGGCCATTGTCTTGCCTTCTTGCTTGAGCTTGCGAAGCAGTTCGAGCAGTTCTTGCTTGGCCACGTCGATCTTTGCCGCAAACGCTTTGAATGTCTCTAACCGGCCCAAACCCCGGCGATTTTCTTCGGTCAGCAGTTCCCCGACCGATGCGGCGACCGGCCGACGGCCACCCGCCAGCTGAACCGTGTACCGCAGCGAACCGCCCTTGGTCGGCACGCGCTCCGCGTCGATCAACTCCATGCCGTGCCGGCGGAAAAACGCCACCAACGGCGCGACGGAAAAACACGAAAGGTGCTCGTGATAGATAAAATCGAAGACCATGTTTTCGATCAGGTCGCCAAGATAGAACGATTCGAAAATAAAAACGCCATCGGGCGCGAGCAGCGCCCCGATGGCGTCCGTCAACTCTTCCAGTTGGTCCACGTTGGCAAACAGATTGTTGGCCGTGACGATGGAGACAGCGCCTCGCCCTTGCCGGATTTGGCGGCTCAATTCCTCCGTAAAAAAAGCCGGCAACGTCTCAATTCCGGATTCGGTGGCCGTCCGGGCGATTTCCCGGGCGGGATCGACGCCGAGCACAGTCAGGCCGCGCTCTTTGAAAAACCTCAGCAACGTTCCGTCATTGCTGCCGATGTCCACCACCAGCGCTCCCGGCGGCGGACGGATGCGCTGGACGACGGCTTCGGCGTAACGCTGAAAGTGTTCCGCCAGCCCCAACGAACTCTTCGTTTCGTAAATGTAATCGATGTAAATGGATTCAGCGCGGATCACGTCACAAAGCTGGGAGAATCCGCAGTCCCGGCACAAATAGAGATCGAGCGGATACACCTGTTGAACCTTATCGCGATATTTGGCCGGCACGTAGGCATCCGCCGGTGGCGTCGGGGTGAGCTTGAGAGCTACGTCCAGATTGCGACTGCCACAAAGCCGGCACGTATCACGCCGGTAATGTGTCGTGCTCATTTGCGTCTCGCTTTAGTCGTTCCCGGATAGGGCAGGGCTGCCAATTCGCGCGCCAACGACTCCTGCCATTGCAGCGACACGCCGCCGTCCACGACAATGTCCTGCCCGGTCACGAAGGAGGCTTGTGCGCCGCACAGGAACGCGATGACTTGCACCGCCTCGCGCGCGTGCCCCAACCGGCCCAACGGAATAATGCGCCGGTACAACTCGCAGAGTCGCCGGTTGCTGAGGAAAAATTTCTTCGACTCTTCTTTGAGAACCGTTCCCGGTGAGACGCTGTTGACGCGGATGCCGCGTGCGCCAAGCGTGACGGCCCAGTACCGAACCATCTGACAAAGCGCCGCCTTCGCCACGTGGTAGCCGAGAGGCAAGTAGGGCGCGATCAGCGTCGCGTTGATCGAGCTGACAATCACGATGGATTTCTCCCCGGCTGCAAATTGATCTTGCAACAGTTCGACGACGTTCTTCGTCGCCGTCAGGCTGGTCTCGATCTCGCCCGACCAGTTATCGTCGTCACCGCGATACCGCTGGAAGAAAATCAAATGGTTGATCTTACCGGCCTGGCGCACGACGCGCCGGAGTGTCGCTGCGAGTGCGGTGGCATCGCGAACGTCCGCCGACCAATAGCGCGCGCGCTTGATCTTTTGTGCCGGTAACTGGCGCGCGATCACGGAAACTTTATGGCCTTGGCGGGCGAGGTGGCTGACCAGTTCGCGTCCGATGCCGCGTGTGCCGCCGATGATGAGCGAATGCGGTGCTTTCATCTGCCGGCGCTTTTCATAAACCGGGCAGTCTGCTGTTCCAGTTGCTCCTGATATTTGGGGACGGCAACCGGATCGTTCACATCACCGGGCGACCACGGAGCGAAGATTGTGTCTCCCCGGCGGAACGGGCCTTCGGTCACTTCGTGCACCGCGAACACATCCGACCGGACAATCCAAGCGTGGTATCGCTCGCGCGGCGTTCGGAAGTAGAACGGCAATCCCGTGGACGGATCGCCCACGGAAATCACATTCGTAATCTCGCCGACTTCGTTAAAGAGCACCAAGTCCGCCTTGCCTTCGACCACGTCCACCGATTCGTCTTTGCCGAGATGTTTGCTCGCCGCCAAGTACGAGCCTTTGGAGAACATGATGAACATTTCGTGAAACCGGTCTTCCGTGTTCTTGTGCATGCAAATGCGGACGCGACGACGGGGCGCGTGCGGCAGCGCGTTTCGTAGGAAATCCATTTCACGTTTCCCGAACTTGCCAACCGGCTCATCGGAGATGAACACTTCCGGGCTTTGCCGAACTGACCGGAGCAAGGCGGGTTGGTTGCCGGTCACTCGACGGGCCACTTCGGCGTTCAGCCGTTCACTGAACGCTTTCACGCCCGGTAAATCATTCTCGGCCGGTGCCCACGGCGCAAACACCGTCGTGCTGTCCCGCCGAAACGGGCCGGTCAGCCCTTCGTGAATCACCAGCCGGTCAGAACGCATCAGCACGGTATGATACGTGTCTTGCGGCACGCGGCAGTAGAACGGTCGGCCCGAAGAGAGTTCGCCCAACTGCACGACTTCGGTCACGTTGCCTTGTTGATCGAAGAAAACGAAATCGGCCAGTCCCTTGAGAATGTGCAGCGATTCGTCTTTGGGATGCTTGTTGGGACGCATGTAGGTGCTGCTGGTGTAAACGACGAACATCTCGTGCAGGTTTTCCTCCGGACTTTGGTGCGCGCAGAGACGGATGCGCTTGCGCTCGGTTGACTGGACGTTATCCTGCAGAAAATCAATCTCCTCACGCCCGATGGCCACAATCGGCTGGTCGGCGGCATAGACCTCGGGGTTGAGGCATTTCATTCGGATCATCGCGAATCTCCTCGAACGCCGACGCCGAGCGCAAACAAGTAATGCGCCATCGGGTAAAAGCCGGTATGGACGACCTCGTCATTCATCGAAAACAGAAACACATTCTGGAAATACCGCGCCAACAGTTGCCGAAGCGTGGCGTGATCTTTGCAGTTGACGTGGCCTTCCTTGCTGGCGGGCGAAGCATAGGCTTGCGATTGCAGCGATGGCGTGCCGATGATGAGCACTCCATCCGGCGTTAGCGACCGCGCGATATTGGTCAAGAATTTATCTTCATCGGTGGGCGGAATGTGTTCGATCACATCCAGCGAGTACGCCGCGTCAAATGGCCCGGTCACTGGACTGGAGAGAATATCGTGCACCCGGCAGTCGAACTTCCAGCGCTCGTCCATCCGCTCTTTCACGTCCTTCACAAAGACCGGGTCGAAATCCACGGCGCAAATTGAACCAACGTCCTGCTGAACCAAGCGCGTGCCAAACGCGTCGCCGCAGCCGACCTCCAAAACCTTTTTCTTGCCGCTCAACATCTTGGCGACGAACTTGTACCGGGCCAAAAGAAAGAGCAGCCGGCGCGGGTCGTCGTGCCAGGCGGCGCTGGTCATCAAGCCCAACTTCGCCCGACCGTGCTTCGCTTCGTGCGAAATCTGGAACTGATATTGTGGCTCGCGCGTCTTCGCGTCATCCATGGGTGTTAATCTCGCAGAGAAATCATGCACCGCCCGACCTCGCCGCCGCGCATCTTTTCAATCGCGGTATTGATCTCAGCCAGCGGGAAACGGTGCGTGATTAGTTCATCCAATCTCAGCTTTCCGCGTTTATACAACCGCAGGTACCGGGGAATGTCAACGGTCGGATTCGTCTGACCGCCTTCGCAGCCGGTCAGCACTTTGCCGAAGTGCAAAGGCAGGGAATGAATCGTGATGTCTTCATCGTGGCGCGGCACGCCGACCAGAATCGTCCGCCCTTGCGGCCCGGTCAGTTCGTAGGCCGTCTCGATCAATTCGATGTTGCCGGTATTCTCGACCGCTACATCCACGCCTTGCGAGCCGACGATCTTGCGAATTTCCGCGCATAAATCGGCGGTCTTGCCATTGAGCGTGTGCGTCGCGCCGAACTTGCGGGCAAAGTCGAGTTTGCTGTCGTAAATGTCGATGGCGATGATCGGATCAGCGCCGACCAGCGCTGCGCCTTGCACGACGCTCAGTCCCACGCCGCCGCAGCCGAACACGGCAACGGACTGGCCGATCTTCACCTTTGCATCGTTGTTGATGAGACCGAGCGCTGTGGTCACGGCGCAGCCCATCAACGCGGCAATCTCGAACGGCGTTTCGTTGGGAATCGGTGTCACACGGTTTTCAGACACGATGGAGTGATCGCTGAAAGTTGTGACCCAACCGGAGTTGACGGTCTTGCCGTTCCACGTGTACTTGGCCGGTTGGGCATGGATACCGGCGCCTTTGCGCCAGTGCAGGCAAACACGGTCGCCAGGTTTAACGTGAGTCACGCCGGGGCCAATTTCCTCGACGAGGCCACCGGCTTCGTGGCCGAGGAGGTGCGGCAGAAACTTGTCCGTTCCTTTGACTGCGCCAATTTCGTTGAGCTGCGCGCCGCAGATGCCGGACACGCCGACTTTCACGAGCACTTGGCCAACGTCGAGCTTTGGGATCTCGATCTCGTCCACGACAAGCGGTTTGTTGCTCTCCACGAGGATGGCGGCGCGGGTCTTCATTCGAAGTAGATGAACTCGTAGTCGCCGGTATAACCGAAGTGGGTGTAGAGCCAAATCCACTCGTCCCTGTCGAAGAGCGATTCGGCAGTGAGTGCCCAGCATTCGAGGTTGAACATCTCCAGTTCGTTCCGGTAGCTCTCGAGCATGACGTACTTTTTCCTGCCGACGCGTTCGATTTCGTGCAGCGCCTTCTGCAACTCGAAGACGCGAAGGTTGTGGAGACAGCCGAGCGAGATGACTAGGTCGAACTCCTTGTCTTTGAATGGATAAGTGTCCTGTGCTCTGTGGATGAAAAGCTTGCCTCTGAACTCCGGGTGACGATGCGCCAGACCGTACTGCGAGATGTCGAAACCGGTCAATTCCAGGTCGGGAATCAAGAGTTGCATTTCATACAACAGAAACGCCTTGCCGCAGCCGGCATCCAAAACCCTCGAACCCGGCTTCAGTCCATACGTTTTGATGAGTGCCTCGGCAACGGGCTTCCAGCGGCCCGGTAGATATTTGTAGCCACCGTAGCCGTACCGGCGATCGCCGTCCCAATAATCCGCTCCGTATTGCTTTGCCTTCAGCATGCAGTGAACTTTGTCATCCACCATGCGGGCGAGGTAATCGCGTTTCGTGGCTTTGTGCAGCGGCGTGACGATGTTTAGGAGGCGGCCCATAGTTGTTGGATTGTCTTGGTTAAATTGTCGGCGGTGATGTCGTAACGTTCCATGAGCGATGCCTGCGAACCGTATTGATCCGGGAAGACATCCGGGATGCCGATGCGTTTGAAACGCGGTTTCAGGCCGGCTTCGAGGACGAGTTCCGCAATCGCGCTGCCGAAACCACCGGGCAACGTATGCTCTTCCACTGTCACGACGACGCACGCCTTGCTGGCGGCGGCGAGAATCGCTTCGGTGTCGAGCGGCTTGATCGTGGGCACATGAAGAACGCCGGTGCCGGTCAACGACGCGGCGGCATCGAGTGCCGCCTTCGCGCAGATGCCGGTCGAGATAATCAACGCCTCGTTGCCCTCGCGCAGCTGGTAAGTCTTGCCGATGGCGAATTGTTGATCGTCGGGTGTGACAATCGGGTCGCCGCCTTTGCCGAGGCGGATGTAGATCGGGCCGGGATGATTCACGCTCACGCTCATGAACCGCCGCATCTCATTGGCGTCCGCCGGTGCGACAATCGTCATGTTGGGCAGCGTGCGGAAAATCGCGATGTCCTCGATGGCCAGATGCGTTGGACCGAGTGGCGCGTACACCATGCCGCCACCGCTGCCGATGAGGCGTACCGGCACGTTGTGCAAACACAAATCAATGACAACCTGCTCGAAGCACCGGCGCGTGATGAAGGTCGCGATGGTGTTGAAGTAAACGACCTTGCCTTCCAGCGCCAGCCCGGCGGCCATGCCGACGATGTTCTGCTCGCTGACGCCTTCCATATAATAACGGTCCGGCATCTCCGCCTTGAATTGTTTGAGCGTACCGACGCCAAGGTCCGAGCCGACGAAGACGACGCGCGGGTCTTGCTTCGCCAACTCGTACACCATGTTGATGCAGGTCTGGCGCATCAGCGGGCCTCCAACTCAGCGAACAGCGCCTTCACTTCCTCGTCCGTGACTTTCGTCTTGTGATGCCACGAGAGATTGCCTTCGCAAAAACTGATGCCTTTGCCTTTGACGGTGTGGCAGATGATCGCGGTCGGCTTCTGCGGATCGAGCGGCGTTTTCTTCAAAGCGGCGCGCAGTTCCTCGACGTTGTGGCCGTTGGCTTCCGTGACCGCAAATCCAAAACTGCGCCACTTGTCGGCGAACGGTTCGAGATTGAGCACTTCGGCGATCGTGCCGTACGACTGCTGCTTATTGTAATCCACAAGCACGGTCAGATGTGCGAGCTTGTGCTTGGCGGCGCACAGCGCCGCTTCCCACGTCGAACCTTCCTGCGATTCGCCGTCGCTGACGATCACGAACACCCGGTAGTCAGACTTCTCGATGCGCGCATTCAGCGCCATGCCGACGCCGATCGCCAAGCCATGCCCGAGGCTGCCGGTGGATGCCTCGACGCCCGGCACCTTGTGCGCCTCAGGATGACCGCCGAGAATGCCGTCGGCTTTGCAGAATTTTTCCAGTTCCGATGCCGGGAAAAACCCTTTGTCCACGAGCAACGCATACAATGCGAGACAACCGTGTCCTTTGCTCAAAATACACCGGTCACGTTGCGGCCAAGAAGGATTCTTCGCGTCGTACCGGAGCACGTCGTCGTAAAGCACGCGCAGCATTTCGACGAGCGAGAACGCCGAGCCGATGTGCCCGCGCCGTCCGCCGGCAATGGCTTGGACGATCAGCTTGCGCAAATCGCGCGAGCGCTGGTCGAGCTTAATCTCGGTAGGGGAAGGATTCATATTCGCGTTCAATCCGCGCCAACATTCGCCGCGCTTTCTCCAGTTGCCGGGCCTGCGCCGCCGCGCGGTCGAGCGCCTGACCGGCGGCGAATCCACGCCGTTGCAAGTCTTCGGGCAAAAACTCGTTGAGCATGATGGTAATCCATTTCAAGCCGAACAATGGATAAACAGTCTCAACGCGCTTGGCGAGATTTTTGTTGGTCACGAATCGCCGGTAAAAGCGTCGTTTCAGTTCGTCCGATAAATCCATCGCAGGATGCAGCAGAAAATCGCAGACCAGCTTGGCCGGGTCGTCCCAACCGAAATACTCGAAATCCAGAAACACCAACGACCCATCCGGTCGCCGCAGCGCGTTGTGAAACCCGAAGTCCGAAGGACTCAACATCCGTTCCTCCGTGGGCGAATCCAGTGTCTGGCGCACCCGGTCGAGTAACGGTTGGAATTCGGCGACTACGGGCGTGCCGGCGAGCCGTGCAAACCGGCTTTCGATGTTGGCGATGATCTCGCGCACGGAAAAACATGCTTCGGCGGCCGGTGGAAAATCGCCGGTAAGTCCCTTCAATCGAAATAGAAAATCCGCCGCCGCATCAATGTCCGCCTCCGTTGGGACCGGCTTCGAGCCTTCGATGAATTCGTAAATCGCAATCTTCTCATCCGCCGCAATCGGTTGGGGGACACAACGAATGCCGCTCTTCCACATGAACTGCAGCGCCGCGAACTCAATGTCGAGACGTTTCTGTTGGAAGTACACCTTGCCGGCGACCGGGCCGTCCAGTTTGTAGATGCGACTGTTGCCGCCGCCGCCAATCCATTCCATTGTGCCCACCGGTCGGTCGAGCAACCGGGTGAAGAAGACACGATCAGAGATTTCCTGCCATGACCGGCAGATGTGCACGCCCGGCACGGGCGCGTGACCGTGCGGCGCAAAGAGAATCTTCTCGACGCCCGCCGGGAAGTCCGGTTCAAGAAACGTTTCTTCGAGGTCGTCCACGAACACCGTGCAGCCGAGTTGTTTGATGGTGGCGAGTTTCTCGGCGCGTGTGTTGCCAAAATGCGCGTCCGGCAATCCGTTGGCCTTCATCCACGCGAGTGCGGCTTGCCGGAGGTTTGTGCGCGTGTCGTCGTAACCGGCAAACTCGGTCTTGTGGCTGATGACGTGAACCGGTATGTCGCGTTGCTGGCAGGCGGCGAAGAATTCCGGCACGCCTTCAATCAGCTTTGCTTCGCTCATGCGCGGGCCGTAGGCGATGCCTTGGAGTTTCTGCCATTCAATCTCGCCGTTCGGCAACTGGCGAATCTGGTCGCGGATGGCTTTCTTGCCGGGGCCGGTGGTCAGGCCGCGTTCGCGAGCGAGACGCTCGAAAAGGTCGTCGTAGCTGACGAGCGTGTTGTCGAAGTCAACGCCGATCACCATGGGCGGGCTAGCTCAGGTTGATCGCCTGCATCGTCTTGATGTTGAAGTACCGGGGATCGGTGAGCGAGTTGGGAATCTTGCCGGCGTCGAAGGCAGCTTTGAGATCGCGGATCGCGTCTTCGACGGTGTGACTCGGCTTGAACCCAAATTCGTGTGCGATCTTGTCGGAATTGACCTGATAGGAACGATTGTCGTTGGTCGGCTCAGTGACGATGTCGACGTTCTGGCCGATGACGCGGCGGACCAGTTCGGCGATCTCACGGACTTGGAGATTGTGATAACCGGCATTCCAAATCTTCCGGTCGATCTGCTGGGCCGGTGCGGCGAGAAGTTTCAAATACAAATCGGCCATGTCTTCGATGTGCAGGTTCGGGCGGAGTTGTTCGCCGCCGAAGACGGTGATCTTGCCTTTGTTGACGGCGTGGTTGGTGAGGATGTTCACTGTGAGGTCGAGGCGCAGGCGCGGGGAATAACCGCAGACCGTTGCCGGGCGGATTGTGCAGCAAATCCAGTCCGGCGAATAGTATTTCGCGAGAATTTCTTCGCACATCATCTTGAAACGTGAGTAGTCGGTGAGAGGTTCGAGCGGCAGGTCTTCGGTGACGTTGTCCTCCTTCTTCACGCCGTACACGCTGGAACTGGACGCGTAGATGAATCGCTTCACGCCGCTGTCGCGCGAGATTTGCACGAGCGGCTCGAACGCGTCGAGATTGATGGCTTTGCCGAGGGCCGGATTCAGCTCGAAGCTCGGGTCGTTGGAAATGCAGGCGAGGTGAATGACGGCATCCGAGCCGGGAATGGTTTTTTGCAGCAGCTTCGTGTCGCGCAGGTCGCCCTTGATTTGTTCGAGCCGGTCATGCTTCGGCAGCACGTCGCCGTAAATGAAGAGGTCGAGCACGCGCACCCGGTAACCCGCGTCGAGCAGTTTCGGTACGAGCACCGCGCCGACGTAGCCCGCGCCGCCGGTCACATAAACAGTTTCAATTGTGGCGTCATTTCCCATGAAATTCATTCTTCGGTCGTTTCACCTCTGATCGGAACGGCTGAAGTAGTAGACCAAGATTTAGGCAATAAACAACTCAACGTGCCACAAATCCTAGTTTGAAGAATGTAGCTGAGCAAGTTTTTTTGCGGTCGGGCAACATTTGCAGCCGCCAACTTCGCCCTTGCTCGTGTTCCGCGTGCTGCCTATACTGCACCACTCGTGAAACGTCCACTCACAGCCCAGCGACCCGCGCCCCCGGTGCAGATAGGTGTGGTTTTTTCATTCAGGCCGAACAAATCAAGGTTCTGACTGTTTTGACCCATCATCGTCGTGACGAAAGCGCCCCTACAGCAATCCGTCAAAGCGTCTGACCTGCCACCGACCAACCGCTGGCGTTTTAGAGCCAGCATCTTAGCGGTGGCATTGATCAGTCTGGCACTGGTAAGTTACTGGCCCAATCGTACGTGTGCAGCAAACGACCCGGACCCCGATTGCCTTGATTACACCCTCCCATCGCTGAACCTTCTGCATGGAAAGGGCATGGTGCATGTCCTTGACGGACAGAAGTATCCGCCCTCCCACCCGTATGGATTGTCATTGCTGCTGACACCTGTGTTTGCCTTGTTCGGGGGCTTCCCCGGCAACGGCGTATACTTGATATGCGCGATGGCCTTGGCTTCAGTGGCGCTTACTTTTTTCATTGGCAGACGGCTCTTCAACACGAGAGTTGCGGTCGCTGCTTCCATTTTCCTGATTGTAGCCGGTGCCGTCCGCGAGCACACAATTATGATCTCGTCCGACGTACCGGGCATGTTTTTCTGCTTAGCGGGATACGCGGTGGTCGTTGCAGCGTTGGACAATGAACGATCTTCGCCTTGGCTGTGGTGTGCATCGGGACAGATTTTGGGCTATGGCATGGCTATTCGAATTGAGAGCATTGCCATAGTGGTTCCTGCCCTCGCGCTGGCGTCCGCGACTCGTTTGATACGTCAGGAGCGACCAGTCGTCAAAGTTGCGCTCCTGACCTTGGGTGTTCTTTTCTGGGGCGCCACCCTCCTGTTTGCCAATTACCTGTACACTGGGAACTGCTTGCGCGGCGGTTTTCAAGTGATGAACTCGCCCCTTAATGACAGGATAGGTGGCGACATATCATGGCGCTACTTGTTCGATTCATCGCTGGGCGGGCGCACGATAAGAGAGATCCTCCGATCAGGGGTGTATCAATGGAGTCTGAACAGTGGACAGTATCCTCTTGAGAAGTGGTTCTACGGGATAGCAGATCTGCTGTGTGTCATCGGTGTCATCAAGACTGCGAAGCTCTTCCGATATGATTGGAAGTCTCGCCATTTTCTTGGTTGGGTTGCGCTGCTGCTGATCATCTCCTTGCCGTTCTACGCATCTGTTTTTGACGTCTTCCAGACTCGTTACATGCTGCGCTCAATACCTTACCTGTGCATCCTTAATGCAGTGGGTCTGGTCACTCTCTTAGACGTCCTGGGGATGCTGCGTCGACCCATGTGGGTGTTGTTGCGCCGTATGTCGATCGGGACGCATGCTTGGCTCTGGGCTACTGTGACGGTGTTGCAGCTTAGATTCTCCATTGTCGCCGCCATGTCCGTCCTTGCAATCTTCATGTTGTACCACCCGTACGTCAGCCCGCTGGCGAATCTACCACTTGTAGCGTACTTGCAGCATGTAAACTCTGTAATCCCGGAGCGTGATGCTGTGTTGATTTCAAATTTCTCGCCAGAACGCGCTGAGTATATACTGGTGAGGGATTCGAAACGTCAGATAATTCCCTTGCACCGGCAGATGGTGCTGGACGCCGTGGTGCAATGGAACCGCCCGCCACATCCTGAATGGATCAACGAGGGCTTCCAGGGAAGGACAGGATCAAATTCCGTTTTCTACGCACGCTGCTACGAAAATGGGGCTCAGAATATGTATCCCTCAACCGCTCTTGAGAACCCCGAGATAGTAGAGGCTGCACTGGAAGGCGGTAGGAAAGTGTATCTGGTATCTCCTGGGGTTTTCACGGGGATGGACGAACAAGCGCTGGCCGTCCTGCGGATGCGACACGATTTGCGGACGATAGAGAACGACTTCGAGAGGCATTGCACTGCGCCGCAGTCTCGTGAGTTTGCCAAGGGATTCATCTTTGCTGAAGTTCTCCCCAAGAACCACGCAGGAACACGCCTTAGCTTCACGACGAACGGACAAGTTCAGATTGAACAGTGAGGTTACCGCAACGGAGGGGACGATCAGTAAGCACCTGTGGTGGGATATCTGGAAGTGGTCAGGATAGACGCCGAACTAGCAATCGATGTAAGGATGGCAGCGTCGCCCGGTGGTCGCCGCAAAAGTAGAAGCTTTCTCCGCCGTCAGCCACCGTGCGGACGAGAATGGTTTTCCATGGACGGTAATAGTACTGCGGATTCGATTTCTCGGCTTCCTCGCGCCAGTCGCCCTCAATCTTGATGAGGTCGAACGCCGCCGTTGTGAACTTACGGATGTCGGTGCCGACATTGCGCGCCATCGCCAACGCCTTCAGGTAAACCTCCGGTGCCATCACCGCCGAGCCAAATGCCATCAACACGCCGCCTTCGAGGTTCTCCACAGACTTTGCGAAAATCAGAAAGTCCCGGTAGCTGGCCGCGCCGGTCGCCGCCGCATCGAAATTCGGAAATTCGTGGATGATGTCGTACCCGATGCCGATGTGGACGGTGGCCGGCACGCACAGCCGGTACGCAGCGGCGAGAATGCTGAGCTTCTTATGCGGATAATTGCTTTCTTCGATATGCTTCCCGACACTTTCGCCAAAGCCGGCATCACTCGCATTGATGATGTCGTTGATCTCGCCGGTCTCTTTCCATAAACCGAACTCGCCGGTCTTGATATAGCGGGCGACGCTCTCGGTCGTCGCGCCGATGCGGGCCAGTTCGTAATCGTGAATCGGGCACGCGCCGTTCATCGCGATGTGCGTGACGAGGCCGCGTTCCATCAAATCAATGATGTGCGCGTTCACCCCGGCCCGCAGGACGTGCGCGCCCATCATTAAAATCACCGCCGCGCCGCGTTGCCGGGCGGCGATGATGTGTTGCGCCAAGGCTGGCAAGTCCGGATGCCGATAGGGCAGGGGCGCTTGGTCGGCAGTGAGCCAATGGTCGGCGTGCAAGTCGTGGATGCGTTCGGCGAGCGGTTTGAGCTTTAGCCGTGAGCGGTTGAATTGTGGATAGCGCGAGGCCATGATGCGTAAGACGGCAGTCTAGGGCGTCAGGCGCGCGAAATGCAAGCGGAGGTTGAACTTGCTCCGGCTTTGCGTTAGAAAAATCCGGCAATGGACAAATCCTCGGGACTCTACCGGCGCATCCACGATTTCATCGAACGGCCGTGGGTGTTCAATCTCATCCAGGCCGTGATCGACGGGGGCAAGGGACGCCAGATGCGGAAGTTTCTGCGCGACGTGCCGTTTCAGTCGATGGTGGACATCGGTTGCGGCACTGGCAACTGGGCGAAGCTGGCACGCGGGCCGTATCTCGGTGTGGATTTTTCGGAATCGTTCATTGCCGGGTGCAAGCGCCGGTATGCTGCGGATCCGAGCAAACAATTTGTCCGGGCGGACGTCAGCACCCTGCAATTGACGGAGCGTTACGATCTGGCGATTCTGGTCAGCGTGCTGCACCACCTCAACGAGTCGGAAATTGTAACCGTAGTTGACTGGGTCGCGCGCAGCACCCGGTATTTCTTTGTGCTGGATCTCTACCCGATCCACTGGAATCCGCTGTCGCGATGGTTTTATTCAGTGGACCGCGGCAATTATATTCGCGAGCCGGCGGCCCAACAGGCGCTGATTCTGAAACACAACGCGATGCGGTTGGTGAAGCGAGGCGATTACTTCTGCCCCAATGGTCTGTACCGGCACACGCTGTGGCTGTTCGAATCCCGTCAGGGGAATTGATACACGAACAGCGTGTACGCCACCCGCGCGACCGGTGAGCGCGATTCGCGGAGCCAGTTCCACTCCGGCCGCATCAGTTGCGAGGCGGACACGACGAGGTAGCCCTGCTTGATCTGGCGCGCTTGCTCTGCGTTGACACGGGTGTTGGGAATCTTCAGGTACTCGATGGAATACTGTGTCCCAAAGTAATCGAGGTAGATGTGCCCGATCCCTTGATCCTCCAGGAATTTTTTCAACCGCTTCGCATCCTGTCCCCAATCGAAATTTGAATCGAGCAGATATTTGTATCCATTTTTCGCGCCGCCAGCGGCTTCGCTGAAAAACTGGATGTAGAGGGGATACGCCAGCAGCGAGACGAGAACCTGCCAGGCAAGCAGCGTCAGCGCGATGCGCTTCGACACACGGCCGCTGAGCCGGGCAAACCCGCATCCGACCCCGACGCACAGCAACGGGACGATCGGCAGCAGATGGCGCACGCCAACGTTGACCTTGCTGGTCATGGCCGACAGCAGGAAGAGAACTGCTGCCACCCACGATGTCATTTCCCACACGGATACCGCGCGGAGGCGCCGCACGAACGACACAAAACCCGCGACGATCAGAACCACAAATGCCAGCGGCGATTTCAGAACAAATCCCAGAGGGAAATAGTACCACCAGCCACGGTTCGACCATTCGCCGAGCAAGTAGCCCTCGTGGCCCCACTTCGATTGCGCCAGTTTGTAGGCGATCACCTTGAAAAACCCCGGCGGCACCAGCAGCACCCGCAAGCTGCGAAACCATTCCGGCACGCCCAAAGCCGTCGCCTGCGCGTCCGAAAGCGGTGGCGCCGGTGACCACATCGGCGCGTACACAATCATGACCGTCAGCCACGCAGCGCCGACCAGAATCGCTGCGAGTTTCAGTCCGCCCACGCCGAGTGGCTTCATTTTTTTCCAGCGGATCAGCACCAGTACGACGTAAATCGGACCGAGGATCATCGCCGTGTACTTCATCAATAACGCAAACGCTGTTGCCAGACCGCACACGGCGCTGTTCCTTGTGGTTGGCTTTTCGAGCAGCCGCGCGAAGGAGAACAGGGCCACCGTCATACCCAGCGCGCCGCTGATGTCCGTCGTAATCAGATGGCCGCACCCCAACGCGTGCGGATTGAATACCCATAACGCCAGCGCCAGCAGCGCAGCCAGATCGTTGGCAACGGCGCGGCGCACCCAGAAAAAAATAAGCACGCCCGTGCACAACGTGAGCAGCATTTGCACGCAGCGCGACGCAAACATCATCGCGTCGCCATCATTTGTGCCGTCGTACACGAAGATCTGGCCGAACAACTGGCTCTCGGGTGTTGCGACGAAGTACCAATCATTTCGGCCCTGCGGGTACAGCTCCTGAATGGCCCGCGGCGGGCCGTACCATGGAATCGCCCACGCATAGGGGCTGCGCTTATCAAGCAAGGCTTGCGCGTTGGGGGAAAGGCGCACGTCCATCGCCAGCAAGGGGGCAGCCGCCAGCATTTGTGACAACGGCGAATGATCCGGCGCGATGTAGTAGCGATAGCCCTTCCAATAGCTGTATCCGGCACCGAGAAAAGTTGTCTCGTCCACGGTGGCGCTGTCTTGCCGGGCTGGGCCAAGCATGAGCGCGGCCATGATGATGAGAATCAGGGCGGCGATGGCGTTGACGGCGACCGGGCGCGCCGAGCGAGCATTCCCGGAGTCGGTCGGCGGTGGAACACTTTTTGTGGCGTTTCGGGGCATGCGCTCCGGTCGGGTGAGGGTTACCAGTAATGGGTCCGGTGGCGCTGGTAGTAATCGAATGTTTGCTGAATCCCGGTGCGCAGATCGGTGCGGGGTTTCCAGTCAATGGCCTTCTGCAGTTTGCTGATATTGGTGATGTAGTCACCGGTTTCAACGTTGACGTAGTCCTTGGGCCAGGGGACGGACTGGACGTTCCCGTGTCGCACGGTGCTGACGATCGTTTCCACCATTTCCTTGAAAGGTGTGCCCACGCCACTGCCGATATTGAAGGTTTCACCGTGGCAGGCGGGGGTGAATGCGGCGAGCAGAAAGGCGTCGGCCAGATCGTCCACGTAAATGTAATCGCGCACCTGTTCGCCCTCGCCGAAAACGGTGATGGTTTTGTTTTCCATGGCGAGACGGAGAAACCAGTTGATGATGCAGTACTTGCTGTGTTTCATCTGCGAACGAGGACCGAAGGGATTGGCGATCCGAAAGACGATGGAGGGCACGCCGTACATTTCATGATAAAACCTGTAGAGGTTCTCGGCCGCAGTCTTGTGCAACGCATACGGCGTCCGCGGATTCAGAGGGTGGTTCTCGTCAACGGGAAGGGATTCGATGTGACCGAATTGCAGGCGAGAGCCCGAGAAGACGACCACGGCGTGCGGGTTGAACTTCCGCATGTTCTCCACCACGTTTAAGTGACCGAGATAGTTGATGTCGGCGTCGAGAAACGGATTCTCAATGCTGTCGTTGTGGCTGACCTGACCAGCGAGATTGAAGACAACATCTTGTCCCCGCACCAGCCACTTGATGGCCTCTTTGTCGCGGATATCGGCGATGTTAACGGTAAGCTCGCGGCGAATGTTCTCAATGTTGAAGAAGTTTGCGCCATAAGGATCGATGCAAGCGTCCACGAGCGTCACTTTCGCGCCGAGGGGCACCAGTTTTTGGGCGAGCGTGCTGCCGATCATTCCCAGCCCGCCGGTGATCAGGATGCGTTTGTCTCTTGCCAGAGATGCCAGGTCATTCATTGGTGCGTTCCCGGTCGATTCCGACAACCCTGTTGATCACGAACTTCGGACGCCGCTTCACTTCATCGTAAATGCGGGCGAGATACTCACCGACGATTCCCAGACAGATTAATTGAATGCCGGAGAGGAATAAGATCGAGACCTGCAACGAGGCCCACCCGGGCACATTATCATAGTTGCCCGTCAATCTAAGTACGATCAGGCGCGCGCCATTGAGAAAGCTGAAACCTGCAATCAGTAACCCGGCCAAGGAGACGAGTTTCAGCGGCTTGTAAGAAAACGAGAAAATCGCGTCGAGCGCCAGGGCCACGTACTTGCTGAAGGTGTATCCCGACTCGTTGGCGAATCGTTCCCCGCGGTCGTATTCCATCCCGATCTGACGGAACCCGCACCAGGCGCGCATCCCGCGGAGGTAGCGATTTGATTCTGGCATGGCGTTCATCGCGTTCACGACCGGTCTGTTCATCACGCAGAAATCGCCAGCGTCGTAAGGGATGCGGATATTCACCAAGCTGCCCAGCACCCGATAAAAGAGCCGGTACAACAACCGATATGGCCAGGCCCGTTGTCGGCGCTTGCGGACGCCGTAGACGACATCATGCCCCTCATTCAGCTTGGCGAGAAACTGCGGCAGAATCTCCGGAGGATCTTCCAAATCATCATCCATAACGATCACCGTCGCCCCAGACACAAACTCCAATCCCGCCGTGATGGCCGCCTGATGGCCGAAATTACGCGAGAACTCGATCATCTTCACCCGCTTGTCCTTCTCGGCAATGCCGGAAATGACTTCCGCGGAGCGGTCGCGACATCCATCGAGCACCGCGATGATCTCGAAAGACTTCGCCGCATTCTCCAGCACAGCCACCAAGCGGCGGTGAAGCTCGGGAAAGATGTCGGCGGAATTGTAGACGGGAATCACCACGGACACCCCGATGCCGGGAGTTTGGTCGGTTTGCGGTGCCATCGTGGGCAGTGTTATAACCCTTCGCGCAGAATGCGTCAACCACGGCGGCCAATCGACGGAGCTTTCTGGCGCACCGCCGGCATTGGTCAATGCACAGCAAAATCCTTCACGCGCCATTGCATACCGGGTCGCCAGCTCGAGAGCTGAATCTGAAACTTGCCGTCGGGAACACGGGCGCGCTGATCGTTGACCTCATACACCGTGTCGTTCAGTTCGATCCGCAGTCCGTCGGCATGAGCATGGACTCTCAGATGATAACGCTCACCAGTTTTCAGCGCAGATATCGGTTTCTTCCAAACCACGTCTCCGTGGCTGAAACCTTCAAGCGCCACCACGAGCAACTGAGCGCGCCCGCCATCGTGACCGAATGTGACGTCAACGCCTCGGGTTGGATCAAGATCCTTGGGTTGGTCAGGCTGGACGAACCGGATGAAAAACCCGGCATCTGGAGTGTCCCGATCCTCGAAGGTCACATCACACTCGACTGTTGTCGGGACTGTAAAGGTGTTGCGCGACCTGACCGGCTGGCCGGCCAGCAGAATATCGTCATTCTCGAACTTTGCCCGTTCCCCTTTCGGTCCCGGCCAGTCAGAATCCGTTGCGAAGGGAAGGATGTCCCAGTCTTCCGGCTCCAACCGCACGCCTGCCGCGCCTGCTGCCGTCCGCACTTCGAGAAGAGAAACGGCTTCCATGGGAATGCTCAGTTCTCCAACGAGTGTCTTCATCTTCAAGGCTCGCAATTCCACAAGTCCTTGCAGCTTGTCGCCGTTGCGCAGGCGAATCGCGGCCTCTTTGTGATCGGCACCAAACGTGACGGCGGCAATCTTCGGCAGGGGAATCGACAATTTTCCAATCACCGGCGAACTGACATCGAGCGGTCGATAAGGCGGCGTGACTTCGCCTTTGATGCGCGAGCCGTCCTTGAGGTTCACGGTTACGCGCACCACCGTTTCTTGATTCGATTCTTCGCCGGGCGCAACGGTCGCTCCGGTCACGATCAATAGGGCGGTCAAGCATCGAATCGCAAGTTGTCGCAGCCCGTTCATGCCGGCTTCTCTTGAAGAATTTCTACTTGGTCGCTGAGCGAATGGCGAAGTCGCGCACCAACCACTGGCTCGTCGGTTGCCAATTCCAGAGCTGAATGAGCGCTTCGCCGTACTCGGGGCGCAGTCCTTCCAGAACGAAGGTCACATCGTTCACACTGACCGTCCAATCCTCCACACCGATCTGAACTTTGAGCCGGTTGGGTTTGCCGACCGTAAGCTCTGTTGTCCCGCGTGCGCGGATTATCCGCGCGTTGCGCAGACTGCCGAAGTACTGGGCCGCGAGCACATTCACCGTGGTGTGTTCCTGAGCCGACGCAGCGATGCCGATATTCAATTCGATTCCCTTCACGGACACCATCTCTTCAGGCGTGCCGGGCGGCATCACCATGATCTTCAAACCGCCATCATCTCGCAGCGGCTCCAACAACGTGAACTCACACTCGATTTCCAGCGGCAACGAATAACTGCGTACGCTGCGCACCGGGCGGCCACGCACGTGGATTCCTTCCTCATCGACCTTCGACAACGCGCCGCGATCACCCGGCCAGTCGCAGTTTTCCGGGAACGGCACCGGTTGCCAGTCCTCCCGGCCGAGAAGACGACCGGCTCCGCTCGCCCTCACGCGGACTTGGAGTTTGCTCACGGTCTCGGTGGGCACCGTGAGCGGGCCGAGGAGCGTGTGAAGTTTCAAGGCGCGGAGTTGGATTTCGCCTTTGAGCCGGTCGCCGTTTTGAAGGAGCAACGTCGCGGCACCGCCTTCCTTGGCAAACTCGATTCTGTCCACCCGGTTCAACGGCACCCGCAGCACACCGACGGCTTCGGTCTTCAAATCCAGCATCAAGTCCGGTGGGATGACCTCGCCGATGAGCTTCGATCCGTCGCGCAGATCAGCGACCACGCTCATGGCTGTTTCCTTCGGCGGCTCGCCGGCAAAACTCAAGCCGGTAAGATTCAAGAGCAGGCCAACAGAACTCAGCAGCAGCGTCGCGATTCGCATACAAGCAACTCCCTCTACGGGAGGACTTCTCCTTGCTATCATCCTGCTTGTTGGTTGTCGAGGAGGAACACGTTGAGCAAATTGTTCGTGCGTTTTCGGGGCAATTGCAGTAGACATCACGCCCGCTATGAAAATCGTAGTTGCTTACTCGGGCGGGTTGGACACATCGGTCATCTTGCATTGGCTGAAGGAAACGTACAAATGCGAGGTGGTCGCGTTCTGCGCGGACATCGGGCAGGAGGAGGAACTTGCCGGGCTTGATAAGAAAGCAAAGGCGACCGGCGCCAGCAAATACCACGCGCTTGATCTCATCGAGGAATTTGCCAGCGATTTCATTTTCCCGATGATTCAAGCCGGGGCGATTTACGAGAACCAGTATTACCTCGGCACCAGCATCGCGCGTCCACTCATTGCCAAGGCGCAGATTGACATCGCTCGCAAAGAAAATGCTGACACCGTCGCGCACGGTGCGACCGGCAAGGGCAATGATCAGTGCCGGTTCGAGTTGACCTATGCCGCGCTCGCGCCTGAACTCAAGATCATCGCGCCGTGGCGACTCGAAGAGTACCGGGAAAAATTCAAGGGCCGTACCGAGATGCTGGCCTACTGCAAAGAGAAGGGGATTCAAGTCGAAGCATCGGCGAAGAAGCCGTACTCGATGGATCGCAATCTTCTGCACATCTCCTACGAGTCCGGCATCCTTGAAGACCCGTGGAAGGAACCGCCCAAAGATATGTTCAAGCTCAGCGTGTCACCGGAGGACGCGCCGGACGAAGCCGAATACGTCGAACTGGATTTCGAGTCCGGCATCTGCATCGCGGTGAGCGGCAAGAAACTCTCACCGGCCAATGTCATGCGCACGCTCAACAAGCTCGGCGGCAAACACGGTATCGGCCGCGTTGATCTCGTCGAGAACCGTTTCGTCGGGATGAAATCGCGCGGCGTGTACGAAACGCCGGGCGGCACAATTCTCCATTTCGCGCATCGCCAAATGGAAACACTGACGATGGATCGTGAAGTGATGCACCTGCGCGACTCGCTCATCCCGCGTTACGCCGAGCTGGTGTACTACGGATTCTGGTTCTCACCGGAGCGTGAAGCGTTGCAAGCGTTCGTCACGGAATCGCAGAAGAATGTGACCGGCACCGTGCGGCTGAAACTCTACAAGGGCAACATCATCACGGCTGGCCGCAAGTCACCGGTCTCGCTCTACAACCCCTACGTCGCCACGATGGAAGCCGACAAGGGCGCCTACAACCAGTCCGACGCGTCAGGTTTTATCCGCTTGAATGCCTTGCGGTTACGCACGCGCGCGGCCGTGCTGAAAAAGGCGAAGCGCAAATAGTTGTTGCGCTTGGGGGCGTTTTGTTTAAACTTATTTCGCTCGCAGATAGAAGAAGCTCGCAGTGAGATTGGTGGAATGTCAGTCAGCCTTGTTCGCTCGGTGACAGTCCGAAACCCGATGAGCGGGAACAGCACTGGTGCCTCCTACCGCAGCAGAGAGAGATAACTAAACCTAATGGCTACCAAGCTATTCGTCGGCAACCTGTCGTTCAACACCACGGAAGGCGACGTCCTCGACCTGTTCAAACAGGCCGGCACCGTCGTTCGTTGCGAACTCATCGTGGATAAGTTCACCAACAAGTCCCGCGGCTTCGCGTTCGTGGAAATGGGCTCACAGGAAGACGCCAACAAAGCCATCGCCGAATTGAACGGCAAGGAACTCGATGGTCGCGCCCTGACGGTCAACGAAGCCCGTCCCCGCGAAGAACGTCCCCGTGGCGACTTCGGCGGCGGCGGTGGTGGCGGCGGCGGTCGCAGCGGCGGCGGCAGACGCGACTTTGGCGGACGCGGCGGTCGGCGCTAAACGCCGGCACGCACTACAACAACTTCAACACGTCTCCGGGTTTGGCGGCGAGATGCTTCGCACCGCTCTCGAGCAGTTCTTCCCGGTCACGGAATCCCCACAGCGCGCCGACCGGCGTCATACCGGCGGCTTGGGCGGTGCGCATGTCCGTGTTCGTGTCGCCGAGGTAGAGCCATTGCGACGCCGGCACGCCCAGTTCCCCGGCAATCTGCAACGCGGCGGCCGGATCGGGTTTCAGCGGGACGTTCGGCAACTGACCGCGCACTGCATCGAACGGCGACGGCTTGAAGTAGTGCGCGATCACCCGCTTGGTGAAATCGTCCGGCTTGTTCGACAACACGGCAAGCTTGTAGCGGCGCTCTGTGAGCGCTGACACCAACTCCGGGATGCCCGGATATAATCGCGTTTGCTCGAAACAATGCGCGGCGTACTGGTCGCGCATCAAACGCACGACTTCGTACAGCAAGTCCTGCCGGTCCGCCGGTAGCGCTCGCGCGCAGAGTTGCCGCGCGCCGTCGCCAACGAAACGCCGGTAAGCCTCCAGCGGGTGCGTCGGGCAGCCGGCTTGCGCGAGCACCCAATTCGTCGCGTTGGCGAGGTCGGCAAGCGAATCGGCCAGCGTGCCGTCCAAGTCGAAGAGTACCGCGCGGAATTGCGGTTTCACGTCACACACTGTACTCGAATCAGTTTGCACGCGGCGATTTTTTTTGTAGTGTGATGTCCCGCCGTCTGCTACGGTCTGCACCAAAGGGAGAACATCATGAAACGACTTCTGATTTTGGCAGCAGTTGTGTTGGCAGTCACACCGGCTGTGTTCGGGCAGGGCATGCGCGGCGCACAGGGCGACCGGGCCAGCGGGCGTCTCGCCAGGATGCTCGGCAAGACCACAAGCTTTACCGCCACGGCACAGAGTACGACCCTCGAATCGAGCGGCACCGAAACCATCACCGAGATGGGCTACGCGGTCCGCGACGGGATGGTGCGCATCGAGACTGATCTAACAAAAACCAAAACCATGCGCAAGGGCAAGCCCGTCAAGAAACGTAATGATGAGATGGAAGGCATGGCCGGCATGGGACTCGACAAACAAGTCACCCTCATCCTCCCGGACAGGCAGGCCATGTTTCTCGTGTACCCCGGCATGAAGGCCTACTGTGACATGCCGAAGGCGGCCGCCGCCGACTCGAAAACCGAATGGACAGAGCAGGGCAGGGAGACCATCGACGGCCATCCCTGCATCAAGTATCTCGTCACCACCACCAAAGCCGACGGCACAAAGGAGGAGTCCACGTCGTGGAAGGCAACCGACCTGCAGAATTTCATCATCCAGACCGTCTCCGTCTCCGACAACGGCACCACCACGCTGAAATTCTCAAACATCAAACTCGACAAACCCGCCGCCGCGCTCTTTGAGTTGCCACCCGACTTCAAAAGGTATGGCAGCATCCAAGAGATGATGATGGGCTCGATGCAGCAGATGATGCCAAAGATGGGCGGCACCGGTGAGTAACCCGCTCCTACTGTGAAGAAATCCGCGCAACGCACGTGGGGCGGTCGTTTCAGCGCCGCACCGGCTGACGCCGTCAAGAAGTTCACCGAAAGCGTGAGCTTCGATTGGCGCGTTTATCGCCACGACGTCGCCGGCTCGATTGCTCACGCGAAAGGACTGGCGAAAGCCGGCCTCCTGACCAAAGCCGAAGCCGGTAAGATCGAACGCGGCTTGCGCGCCGTCGAACGCGAAATCGAGTCCGGCAAGTTCAAATGGGATACCGGCTGCGAAGACATTCACATGAACATCGAAGCCGCGCTGGTGAAGAAGATTGGCGCGCCCGGCAAGAAACTTCACACCGCCCGCAGCCGCAACGATCAGGTCGCCACCGATCTGCGCTTGTGGGTGCGCGACGCGCGAATCCAGTCGGTTCATGCCATCCGCGAATTGATGCAGGCGCTTGTCAGCATGGCGGGGAAGAACATGGATGTCCTCATTCCGGGGTACACGCATCTGCAGCGCGCCCAGCCGGTGCTGCTCGCGCATCATCTGCTGGCGTACGTCGAAATGCTCGACCGCGATTGCCGTCGCTTCATTATCAACGTCGGCATCGAATGCCCGCTCGGTTCGGGCGCAATGGCCGGCAGCACGCTCAAGCTCGACCGGGCATACGTCGCGCGCCAGTTGATGTTCCCCGCCGTGTCGCAGAACTCGATGGACGCCGTGTCCAGCCGGGATTTCGCGCTGGGTTTCCTGTTCGACGCGGCCATGACCGGTATGCATCTGTCACGACTCGCGGAGGATTTGATTCTCTGGTCAACCGTTGAGTTCGGTTTCGTCACCATCGGGGACGCGTACACGACCGGCTCGTCGCTGATGCCGCAAAAGAAGAATCCCGACATCGCCGAACTCGTGCGCGGCAAGACCGGCCGACTCTACGGCAACCTCGTCGCCGTGTTGACGATGATGAAAGGTCTGCCGCTGACGTACAACCGCGACATGCAGGAAGACAAACAACCGCTGTTCGACTCTGCCGACACGTTGCTCGCATCATTGGGCGTGATGGCCGACATGCTCCGTCACACGAAAGTGAATCGCACCCGCTGCGAAGCCGCCGCGAGCGACCCGTTGCTGCTCGCAACCGATCTCGTGGATTTTCTCGTGAAGAAAGGCGTCCCGTTCCGCGAAGCGCATCACGCCGTCGGCGCCCTCGTTGCCGAATCAGATAAGACCGGTACGCCTCTCCCGAAACTTGCCGGCAAGAAGTACGGCCCGGCCGCCGCGCGCGTCTTCAACGTCCATCGCGCCCTCGCCGCCCGCACCGCCATCGGCGCGCCGTCGCCGAAGAACGTCCGCGCCCAAATCGCCCGCTGGAACAAGCTGCTGGAGTAAGCCGGGCGGCGTCCGTCTCGGTCCATAATTTCATTGTCGCATGGACTGGTGAGGCAGGAAGCGTATGCCTTGCGGGGCGATTATTCAGTTGACATTTTTCCCGGCAGGCTCATACTCGTCCCGCAATACGCCTCACGAAGGGCGGGGGTTCTCAACGAAAGTCGGGTGGGGAGAAGAGGCTGTGTGGAAACATCAAAGAAGTCCCGGAGATTATGCCGAGGCAAAGCGACCCGCACCGAGAAGCAACTGCTCACTCTCGTTTGGCTGATCGTGTGCGCCATCGTGTTCCTCATCGTGCGCCGCTAGAAGTCAACTGACCACGGCGTCCGCCGCGTGCCGTAGGGGAAATCGGCTCGACTTGCCGAACGCGGTTTGCTTGACTTCGGATCATGCCAGAGAAGACTTTCATGAAGCGATCATTCATCACCGGCATCGTCGTGCTGGTTGTTTGCGCATCGGCCGTGTCGGTGCGGGCGGCGGAGCCGTGGAGGACGTTGAAGGATTGCCGGCTCGTGCCTAATCCTTCCAACGACGGTGACAGCTTTCACGTGCACGCCAACGGCGAGGAGTACGTTTTCCGTCTGTACTACGTTGACACCCCGGAAACCGATCTGAGTTTCAAGGATCGCGTGCAGGAACAGGCGAACTACTTTGGTCTGTCGATTGAAGACACCCTGAGCCTCGGCCAGAGGGCGGCGGTATTCACGGAAAGGCAACTCCGCAGCCATCCCTTCGCCGTCGTCACCTGCTGGCAGGACGCACAGGGGCGCAGCCGACTGGAGCGGTACTACGCCTTCGTCGTCGTGGACGACAAGGATTTGTCCGAGGAACTCGTCCGGCAAGGGCTGGCCCGCGTGTACGGAATGAAAGTGACAAAACCAGACGGAACGAAGACGAGAGCCGAGGAAGAAAAACTGTTGGCACTGGAGCGCGAAGCCAAGGAAGCTCACCGGGGCGGTTGGGGTAAAGCCACCGACACACCGGCCTCGGAAAGCTCAAGTTCAAACGCCTTGCCGCGCATCGCCCCGCTCCCGACAGTACCACTTCACAACGCCCATTAACCGGATTGCGTCCCCGTCGTGCCGTAGACCGTTACCGGCGAATCTGATATGCTCTAGCGCTGTGTACCTCGGCGTCGAAATCGGCGGCACAAAATTGCAGACCGGCGTCTGCGATGCACGCGGACGACTGAAGCAGCTTGTCCGGACGACTGTCGTGCGCCGACGCGGACGTCGCGGAATCCTCCGGCAACTCGAAGAAATCATCCCGGCATTACTGCGCACTCATCGCATCAGCAAAATCGGCGTCGGATTCGGCGGACCGTTCGATATCGAGACCGGTCGCGCCGTCCGGTCGCATCAGGTTGCCGGCTGGGATCGCTTCCCGGTGAAGCAATGGTTCGAGCGGCGATTCAAACTGCCGGTCGTTGTCGAGAACGATCAGAATTGCGCCGGGCTGGCCGAAGCGTTGTGCGGAGCGGGCCGGGGACTTCATCGCGTGCTGTACATCACCGTCGGCACCGGCATCGGCGGTGGACTTATCCTCGACGGTGAAATTTATGGAGGCCGGTACGGCGCGGCGGAGATCGGTCACGTCAAATTGCAAGCCAACGGCCGGTGGCGCACGGTCGAGTCTGTCGCCTCGGGTCTCGCCATCGAACGCGGCGTCAGCACGGTGCCGCAAGCGGCCCGGTATCTCGGCGTCGCCGTCGCCAATGCCATTGCGATGGTGAACCCGGAGATTGTCATCATCGGCGGCGGTGTGTCGCTGGCAGGCGATAAATTTTTCCGTCCGCTAAGACAAACGGTCGCCCGTCATGTCTTTCCTGTCTTTCGCAAGAACTACCGGATCGTGCGGCCGGCGTTGGGCGAGACGGTCGTGGTTATCGGCGCGGCGTTGCTGGCGGCGAGAAGGTGAACGGATGCGTTACCTCGTTTTTGGCGATGTGCACGCGAACATGGAGGCGCTTGACGCGGTGCTGGCCGAGGGCGAGCGCCGGGAAGTGGAAGCCCACTTGTTCGTCGGCGATTTGATCGGTTACGGGCCGAGTCCGCTGGAGTGCATGGAGCGGCTCATTACGCTGCAAGAGCGGGGGAGCTTGGCGTGGGTGGCCGGGAATCATGAGTTGGCGGTGCGCGGCGAGGTGCCGCTCGATGGTTACAGCGCGGAGGCGCTGGAGACCCTCGAATGGACGCGCCGGCTGCTGGAATTGAATCCGCAGGCAAAGAAGTTCGTGGACGCGCCGACGGTGCGGGCGCAAGTCAACGAGGCGATCTGGCTGACGCATGATTCGTTGGTTGAACCCGGCAAGGCCGGCTATCATCGCTGGCCGCTGTACGCGAAGAGCGAGTTGGCGTGTTTGCGCTGGGAAGGTGGCCGGATTTGTTTTTACGGTCACACGCACGTGATGCGCGCGGAGTTCACCGGGGAGCAAACGGACATCGTGCTCGTGCCGATGGACGCGCATGAAGGCGACGGCGTTGATCCGCATCCGTTGCGGCTGCAGGGCGGTGCGCTCGGCTGGATCGGCACCGGTTCGGTCGGGTTGCCGACGAATCCGGAGCGGCGCGCGGAGTTTTTGATTTTGGACGACGCGCAGTGGACGGTCGAGAAATATGCGGTCGCTTATCCGCGCGAGAAGGCGCGCGAGCGGGTGAAGACCGTGCTCGGTGCCGTGTGCAGCGGCACCGTGGCTGAACACATTGCGCAGTGGCTGTGAATTTGGTAGGGTGCGCGCACTCCGATGGACGCATTCCAATACAAATCAGGCGAGTTGCACTGCGAACGCGTGGCGCTGCGGTCGTTGGCCGATCAGTTCGGCACGCCGCTGTACGTGTACAGCGAGGGCCACATCGTCGAACAATACCGGGCGTTGGATCGTGCCTTCGGCGGATTGGATCATCTCGTCTGCTTCGCGATGAAAGCCAACAGCAACCTCGCCGTGTTGCGCGCGTTGGCCAACGCGGGCGCCGGCTTCGACATCGTCAGCGGCGGCGAACTCCATCGCGTCGTGAAAGCGGGCGGTGACCCGACGAAATGCGTCTTTGCCGGCGTCGGAAAAACCGCCGACGAAATCGAGTACGCGCTGAAACTCGGCGTGTATTCGTTCAACGTCGAGAGCGAACCGGAGTTGCGGGCGATCTCCGCCGTGGCGCGGCGATTGGGCCGACGCGCGCCGGTCGCGTTGCGCGTGAATCCCGGCGTTGACCCGCACACACATCACTACATTTCCACCGGCAAGCACGAGAGCAAGTTTGGCATTTCCATCAAACGGGCGTTCGAAGTTTACCGGGAAGCGAGCCGGTTGCCCGGCATTGAGATTCGCGGCGTCCAGATGCACATCGGCTCGCAGATCACTTCTGTGACGCCGTTCGTGCAGGCGATTCGCAAGATGGTGCCGCTGGTCGAGCAAGTCCGCGCGCTCGCGCCCGGTACGCTGCGGTTTTTCGACATTGGCGGCGGCTTGGGTATCCGGTATCGCAACGAGAAGCCACCGACAGCGGCGGCGTTTGCGAAAGCGGTAAGTCCGGTGCTGAAGAAACTCGGGTTGCGAATGCTGATGGAGCCGGGACGGTTCATTGTCGGCAATGGCGGAATTCTGCTGACGCGCGTGATCTACGTGAAGCGCACGCCGGTCAAGCAGTTTGTCATCACCGACGCGGCGATGAACGATTTGATCCGACCGGCGTTGTACGGCAGTTATCACGAAATCGTGCCGGTAGGTCGTTCCACGCGGAAGACGATGGTTGCCGACGTGGTCGGGCCGGTCTGCGAGTCGGGCGATTTCTTTGCGCAAGGCCGCAGAATCCCGGCGGTGAAAGAAGACAATCTGCTGGCGGTGTTGAGTGCCGGCGCGTACGGGATGGTGATGGCGTCGAATTACAACGCGCGTCCGCGGCCGGCCGAGGTGTTGGTGAACGGCGCGCGGTTTGAGTTGGTGCGGCGGCGCGAGACGATGAAAGACTTGCTCACCGGCGAGACGGTGCCGCAGTGGTTGTTGTGAGACGAATCAGGACAGCAACTGTTTGACGCAATCAATCAACGTCTGCACCGGGAAGGGCTTGACGAGGTATTTCACGTCGGCCTTCGTCAGGAACAGGTTGATCTTCGGTTCCGCCGCGTAGCCGGTGATGAAGATGAACCGGTCGGCCAGTTTGGGCCGCGCTTCTTTGGCGGACACATAAAGCTCGTCCCCGCGCAGTTTCGGCATCATCACGTCGCAGATGACCGCATCGTATTCGTTGGCCTTGATCTTCAGCAGCGCTTCTTCGCCGTCGTACGCCACGTCCACGAGGAAATTCTGATCGGCCAGAATCCATTGCAGGGCGGTGGCCAGTTGCTTATCGTCGTCCACAAGCAGCACCGCCTTGAACTCAATGGAATTGGACGGGCGCTCGGCTGTGTCGGGTTGATGCTGGAAGTCCATAGTTAGCCCTTGTAAATAGCAACCCAGATGCCAGCCTCGAAGCGGATTCGAGGCCAGCCGGGGCATCAAAACCTTGCGAAAGAGGGCCGTTTGTCGCATAAGTGAGCCATGCACCGCAAATTCGTAAAAATGAGTGGCGCGGGTAACGATTTTGTCGTCGCCGACAATCGCGACGGCGACTTTCCGTCCAACCCGCGAACGATTGCCCGCATCTGCGACCGGCGCTTCGGCGTCGGGGCGGACGGCGTTTTGCTCGTTGAACCGTCCAAATCCGCCGACTTTTTCATGCGTTACTACAACGCCGACGGTAGCGAAGCCGAGATGTGCGGCAACGGCGCCCGCTGCATCGCCCGTTTTTACCGCGAGCGATGTTTCCCACAGAGTCGAGCCAAAGGCAAAGAGGTGAAGTTTGAAACGAAAGCCGGTCTGATGCACGCCGTCATTCATGGAGAGTTGGTGCGACTGAAAATGAGCGAGCCACGCGGCCTTGCGTTGCACAAGACCATCCAGCTCAAAGGTGGCTCTCGCGAGTATCATTTCATCAACACCGGCGTGCCGCACGCCGTCTTCTTCACCGATGATGCCGACCGGGAGATGGTCGGGCCGGTCGGTGCCGAGGTTCGGCACCACAAAGATTTCGCGCCGCGCGGCACGAACGTGGATTGGGTGCAGGTGCTGGGTGCCGACTCGATCCGCGTCCGTACTTATGAACGCGGCGTCGAGGCCGAGACGTTGGCCTGCGGCACCGGCGTGGTGGCTTCCGCCATCGTGGCTAACCTCATCCGGCAGGGTCACCAGCCGGTGAAGGTTACCGTCCAAAGCGGGCGCGTGCTGGAGGTGGATTTTACCCGCGAAGGCGAGGTGTACCGGGATGTGTTTCTTACTGGCCCAGCGGAGTTTGTGTTTGAAGGCACGCTGCTGTAAGCCAGTCTGGTGTTGACAAGGTTTCGTGGATTCTTATACTACGCGGCGAAGTCTTTGGAAGTGCAATGCCGTTCCGAAGTACTCGGAACGGCGTTTTGCTATCCAAGACTGGAACCAAGAAAAGCGAACGGAGAAGCAAAAGCTATGGCATCAGGTAAAGTGAAGTGGTTCGATACGAAAAAGGGTTTTGGATTCATCCAGCAGGATGGCGGTCCGGATGTGTTCGTGCATTACACGAGCATCGCGGGCGGCGGCTTCAAGAATCTGGAGGAAGGCCAGCCCGTCGAGTTTGAACTCGTCGACTCGCCCAAAGGCCCCAAGGCCGCGAACGTCACCGCGAAGTAACATCTTCGCCGACAACGAATCCCCTGACGGCGCCAGTCGTCAGGGGATTTTTATTTATGGTTTAGACTGATTGCCAGAAGTAATTTCCGAATGGGGTGAAGATTTTTCTGGCTCCTGGGAAGGCTTTATGGTTGAACATGGTTGTGCGCACAACCGGCGTTCGACCGAATCCAGAGAACGCCACGATCGAGGAGCTGGGGGGTGGCGATGGAGGCCGCGCCCACCAAACGCAGTTACATCCGGCTGGCCGTCATCCGCGCCTTGCTCCTGGGTTTCTCGCGTCCCCAAGTCTGCGAACTGTTTCACCGCAGCGACCGCTGGGTGCGGCTCTGGATCGAGTGTTTCAATCGCGGCGGGATTGATGCCTTGACGCCCAAACACCGGCCCGGTCGCCCGCGGAAAGTGAAGCGGGAACGCGGGCGCGATCTGTTGCTGCCAGTGCTGGAGAATCCGGGGCAAGCGGCCCCGGTGCATTGGACCGGGGTGAAGTTGCACGGCTGTCTCAGGGAGCAACTGGCCCTGGAGTTCGGCGACCGCAGCACCATCCGCTGGTGGCAGGAGTGGGACGATCATCTGCGCGTGCCGCGACCGTGGCCCGAGCGCCAGAAGGAGCAGGAACGCCAGCGTTTCTTGAAGCAATGGCGTGTGCGGGCCGCGGAGCCCGGCCTCGAGCTGTGGTTTGGCGACGAATGCGGGGTGGAGGGCGATCCGCGCCCGCGCCGTCGCTGGGCACAGCCGGGCCGACCGTGCACGGTGCCGTACTGGGGCGATCACATTCGCCAGAACGTCATCGGGGCGGTCTGCCCGGCCAGCGGGCAACTGTTCAGCTTGATTGTGGAGGGCGTGGACACCGCGTGTTTCCAGTCTTCCTCGATCAGTTGGCCGAAACCGTGCCCCAGCGGGCCGGCGTGCGCCCGATTCTGATCATCGACAACGCCTCGTGGCACAAAGCAGCACGGTTGAACTGGCATCACTTTGAGCCCTGGTACCTGCCGGGCTACTCGCCGGACTTCAATCCGCTCGAACGGCTGCGGCTGCGGCTGAAAGCCGACTGGTTCTGGGACTACATCGCGCGCCGCGACGAGGAATTGATCGAGCGGCTCTGCACCGCGCTGAAGAGCTTCATCGACGACGCCCCAAAGACTGCCTCCGTCTGCTCATTTCGGAAATGATTTCTGGCAACCAGTCTAGTGCTGGAAACCGACTGCGGCTACGGGCGCGCCGCTGTCGGAAACAGAATCGCCGAATCGTCAAGTAGGACGTCGCGCCATGATACCTAGTAGTACTAGGCATCGCACTTTCTCACCGCGCGCCGTCGCGTCAAATCGGCTGTCGAGGAAGCAGGATACATGGTAGTGCAATTTATCGCACAGTCAGCCGGGAAGGTTGTCATTCCGAGCCTTGTCCGCCGAAGCGTCCGCGAAGGCGGATTGTCGAGCAATTCCGGAGTAGGGCGCGACCGCTGGGCGCGCCGTTTGCCTCGAAACGTTCTCCTCTGAGGGAGCCGAAGTCGAGCGCCGGCGCTACGCGGAAGCAGTCAATGTGACGAGCGCAATCTCAGGTCGAGCCAACACGCGCATTGGCGGTCCCCAGGTGCCGGTGCCGCGGCTGACGTAGATGGTGGCGTTGCTGTTGGTGAACAGACCGTAGGGCGTTTGGAAGACTCGTCTCACGATGAAGTTAAACGGCCAAAGCTGCCCTTTGTGCGTGTGGCCGCTGAGTTGAAGCCCGATGCCGCGCGACTCCAGTTCGGCCAAGGTCGTGGCCGGCGTGTGATAGAGCAGAATCGTCGGCTTCGTGCGGTCAAAGCCCTGCATAATTTCGTCAAACGTCGGCACGGGCTTTCCGGTGATGCTGGCCGCGATCACGTCGTCGCGTCCGATGAGTTGCAGCCCGCCGTTCACGGTCACCCATCGGTTGCGCAACATCGTCACGCCCGCCCGTTCGATGAACTCCTGCGCGCGCTCGACCCCGGCAAAGAACTCATGGTTGCCGGTCACCGCAAAGACCCCATACTTGCTCTGCAACCGGCGCAGCGCGGGGATCATCTCCTCCATGTGGGACGGCTCGGCGTCCACCAGATCGCCGGTAATGACGATCAAGTCGGGCTGCAACTCGTTGACCATCGTGACGATCTTCTCCAACCGGCACCCGCGCACAATCAATCCCATGTGGACATCCGAGACCTGCGCAATCCGCATCCCCTCCAACGGCCCGGGCAGATTCGCCATCCGCACCGTGAGCCGGGTGACGCCAATCGAGTGCGCCTCGACCAACCCGTAAATCGTGATCGCCACGGCGACTCCCGTGACCGTCGCCGTCATCACGCGTCCGCCGGGAATCGCGCCCCACGAAATCAGCCGCAACAGATCGTAGCCGACCGTCACCAGCACCAGATACACAATCATCCCCATCCACACCGCGCTCACGAAGTTGGCGGCCGAAACGAGCCACCCGTTCTCCTGTCGCAACGCGAGATGAATCACGGGGAACGACACAAACAAAAGCGCAAACGCCGCCCGCATGATCCAGACCGTCCACCCCGTCAACATCAACGGATGCACCAGCCGCCACCAGACGAACAAGTGCACGCTCCCGTACACCAGCAGGAACATGGTCAGGAAACTCACGAACAACCGCTTCAAGGATTTCATCAGTGACCGGCGTTCACACTCGGCTGTCGTGCCCGGGTTGTCGAGCAATTCCGGAGTAGGGCGCGCCGCCGGGCGCGCTGCTCGTCGCGAGCCTACGGTGTCGCTTGTAGTTTGTTTTGTTCCGTCTCTGCAACCAATCGAAGGAGAGCCGCTGGCCGCCAAAGCTCACAAAATATCCTGGGATAAATCCCGGAAAAGACCAAAACCCCTCCATTTTTCATAATGCCTAACGCCGGCAATGGGGCTGGGACGAAATCCCGGTGCATTTTCGCACTCAACCGAGCGCGTTCTTTTACGGTCAACCTCCGCAAGCCTACGCTTTGGCTCTTGGCGAGATCCAGTGGCTTCGTCGCTCGGCTCGGCTTGTAGAATTTACTTCGTATGTCTCGCCGCCTCGGCTTGCCGCGTTCACCCTTCGAGAAGTCGTATTGCTTCTTCATACTGGGCGCTCATTTGCCTTACGCCGTATTAACGTGTTCAGATAGCCACCGGATGGTGAGGCGTTCTGGCGTGGTGTGGCGTTTGCGACTCGCCTTGGCAACCTTTTGGTAGAGATTCTTGGGGATGCGCACGCTCACGTGTTCTTCCAGTTGTGGCACGTCAGACCAGTCATCGGAAGAGACGATTTCAACATCGCCGGCATCGAGGCGTTCAAATACCGGCTTGGCAGTCAAGCGGGCGATCAGGGTTCGCTCTTCAGACGTGGCTTTAAGATATTTGGCTTTGATTGGCTTGCTCATGATTTCCCCGTGTGTTGAATGAAGCGTTTGCGGTCGGACGGTTTCATGCGCGACATGTGAAATACGATGGCAATCCTGTCTGCGCCCTTAAGGTAGCGGCGGGTGACGATGTGGAGGTAATCACCACCAGTGTTGCGTCCCAGAATCTCGTACACATTCTGATAGCCGCGGCGGCTGCGCAACACCAGTTTCGCGGCGCGCATAAGGGCATCGTAGTCATCTTCATTGTAGCCATGTTTGAACGCGGAATCCTTGAAGATCGTGCGTTCCATTTACGGTGGATGATAATCCTGCACTGAAAAGAAAACAAGCGGTCAGTCTTGCGTCGTCTCACCGACGCCGAGGTGCGTGCAATCGGGATGATGGAACAGGAGCGCGCTGGTCCTTTGACGGATGTGTGGTCTATTTAAATGTGTATTGTTCGATACACGTCACGAGCGTCTTCAGGTTCACTGGCTTGGACAGAAAGACCTGACCGCCCCTTCTCAGCTCGTTGTCGCCCGTCTCGTACTTCGAGACGACAGCGGTTAAGAACACGATGGGCGTGGCCTTCAATTTCTGGTCGGCTTTGATTTGAGTGGCAACCTCTGCGCCGTCGATTTCGGGCATGGTGATGTCCAACAGGATCAAATCAGGGTTGAATCGTTGGGCGGTTTCGAGGGCGCAGCGCGCGCGATTTTCCACTTGGACTTCATACTGTCCCGTTTTCTCCAGGGTGAGTTTCGTCAATGTGGTTATGCCTGTCTCGTCATCCACGATCAAGATACGTTTCTTGTTCATAGGTTTAGTTGTTCCCTTTCAGGTTGAATGTGATGGTTGCTTTTGCGCCGCCTTCAGGCCGATTGGCCATGGTGATGGTTCCGCCATGCAGTTCGACGATGTTCTTCACCACGGGCAACCCCAAGCCTGTGCCAACCCCGATTGGCTTGGTCGTATAGAATGGCTCGAAAATTTTTTGGAGTGCTTCCGGAGGTATCCCTGTACCGGTGTCGGTCACCTCAGCCACCACGGCTGCGAGGGAATTCTGTGTGCTGTTTCTCGATGGCAGCAGTGATGTGGCGTAGGTCCTGACGGTCAGTGTTCCACCACGCGGCATGGCGTGGACAGCATTGATAAGCAGGTTAATGAAGACTTGCTCCATCTTGGTGCGATTAAGTTTCAAATGGGGCAGGTGTTCGGCGAGGTCCTTCTTCACGGTGATGTGATTTTTCACCAGTTCGTGTCGAACCAATTGCAGGGACTGCTCGATGGCGGTATTGAGGTTTTCATCATTCACGTCCAGACGACTGGAGGCTGAGAAATCAAGCAACCCGCGAATAATCGAGTCTGCTCTCAGTGTGGATTCCCGCATTTCATGGAGAACGGTTGGGATGTTTGTGTCGCCGTTTTGGGGAAAGCCAGTCGAAAGGTAATCGATCCCCATCGTAATCACCGTCAGCGGGTTCTTCACTTCGTGGGCGACGCCGGCGGCAAGGCGTCCCACCGTTTCCATCTTGTAGGCGTGCATCAGTTTTGTTTGAGCCGTCGTCAATTGTTCATATGATCCTCTCAGTTCCTCATTCACCTTCAGCAGTTGTTCTCGTTGCGTCTTCAGGTCGCCAATCATCTTGTTGAATGCCCCGGCCAGCGTGCCCACTTCGTCGGATGAACGGCGTTGCACGTGCACAGTGAAATCGCCGCGCGCGACCTCTTCGGCAACGGCAGCCATTTCCTCGATCGGCGCCGACAATCGCTGGCTGACGAACACCGATAACGTCAACACGCCGAGCGTGACGACCACCGCCACGATCACGACCCAATGCCACAGCCTGCGAATCGGTGCAAACACGATCGCGGCGTCTTGCCGCACCAGCGTGATCCATTCGACCGCTGGGAAATCCTTGTCCCCGCCCGAGCAATGGTATCCGACGAGCACCTGCTGGCCGTCTGGGTTCTGTTCCTGCAGGTAGCCTCGTTTGCGTTCGGTGGCAATCATGGCGGATGGTGCGCCCTCGGAACGCAGATTGCGGTGGAAGAGCGATGATCGAGGCGTGCGACTGCTGGCGATGAGTAAGCCGTCTTTGCGCAGGAGCATTACCTGCACGGCCTGCTCTGCGGACTCGCTATCCCGATTGAGTTTCAGCAACTCCGAAAGCTCCTCAATTCGCCACTGGGCGCAAAGCATGCCGATGACTTGCCGCGCATCGTATTGGGCCGGGATCGGATAGGCGATCGTGGCGACCCAAGTTTGACTCGGTTCATCAAAGTGCGCGTCGGCGAAACGCGGCCGGCCATTGAGCACCTGCTCGAAGAATGTGTGGTCGGCGAAACGGTCGCCCGGCTCGTCGAGTTCGCTGGAGGCGATAACCTCGCCGTCACGGTTGATCGCCGTGATGCGGACGAAGCTGTTGTTCACACGCACGAAATGCATCAAATACGCCTGCAGTGTACCATCGACATCGCGGGACATGACTTCTTCCATCACGCGCATTCGTGACAATTGCTCCACAGCGAGGTGCGTTCTGTGGAGAATCCGCTCGACCAGGTCGGCATTCTCGCGAGCGGCGGTTTGGAAAGAATCCCCCACCGCTTGTTCAATACTTTGCTTGGCTTTGGTGTAGGCGATGACGCCGATGATGGCGATCGAAGACAGACCTCCCAAGAGCGAGACGAGAATGAATTTGGTCTTGAGGCGCATGATTAGGGCAAACAACTTACAGCAGCCGCGATGCCGCTGTACAATGACGTGATGACCTTTCGTTACGCGAGTTTCCCGCAGCTGAATTCTTTGATCAGACGCGACTTACACGTGCCGCCGGCACGACTGCCGTTCCACCAATACGGCAC
>JBGQCJ010000017.1:0-46665 GCA_041495285.1 Verrucomicrobiia bacterium | reverse complement strand
GTCGGACTGTCGCAGGGAGTCGAGAAACAATGGGCGCAGGTGCAGAACGTCTATCAACGTCGCGCCGATCTGATTCCCAACCTTGTCGCCACCGTCTCCGGGGCGGCGAACTTCGAAAAATCCACGCTGGTCGAGATCACTCAGGCGCGTGCCTCCGTGGGCAAGGTGCAGGTCGATGCGAACCAGGCCCTCAACGACCCGGCCAAGTTCGCCGAATTCCAGCAAGCGCAGGCGGGCCTCTCGTCCGCCTTGTCGCGGTTGCTGGTCGTTGTCGAGCGCTACCCCGAGTTGAAGGCCAACGCCAACTTTCAGGAATTGCAGGCGCAACTCGAAGGCACGGAGAACCGCATCGCGGTGGAACGCGGCCGGTTCAACGACGTCGCGCAAACGTACAACACCGCGATCAAACGATTCCCCACGCTGCTCTTTGCCGGCCTGATGGGATTCAAGGAGAAGCCGTACTTCACCGCCGTCTCGGGCGCGGAGAAGCCGCCGAAGGTTGAGTTCAACTTCCAAGGCACGCCGGCCAAGTAGAACCTACCGGCAGTGAAGACGAAATCACTCTGGCTGTTGCTGGCGCTGCTGAGCGCAGTCGCCGCGCCGGCGGCGGAAGTCATCCCACCGGCTCCCAAAGCGTACTTCAACGATTACGCGCACGTCGTCTCACCGGCCACCGCGACCGAACTGAACCAGAAGCTGGAACAGTTCGAACGCGACACCTCCAGTCAAGTTCTCGTCGCCGTCTTCCCGAAGATGCAGTCCGATTCGTCCATCGAGGATTACACCGTTCGCGTGGCGCAATCGTGGCGCGTCGGACAAAAGGGAAAGGACAACGGCGCGGTGCTGTTCGTGTTCGTTCAGGATCGTAAGATGTACCTGCAAGTCGGCTACGGCTTGGAGGGCGTGCTGCCGGACGCGCTGGCCAAACGCATCATCGAGAACGAACTCAAGCCGCGCTTCCGAGCCGGCGATTACGACGGCGGTCTGCGGGCCGGTGTGACGGCCATCCTGCAGGCCACAAAGGGCGAATACAAAGGCACCGGCCACACGGCCACCGACCAATCGGGGCCACCGGCTTGGTTGATCGGTCTCATCATTGGTCTGGTGACTCTCTTTTTCCTCGCCAAGATACTCATTCTCACCGGGACGGGAACGGTTTACACCCGTCGCGGGCGAACGACCAGTTACTGGGGGTTCGGAGGAGGAGGCGGTTTCTCGTCGGGCGGTGGCGGAGGTGGATTCTCGGGAGGCGGCGGTTTCTCCGGCGGCGGGGGCGGCTTCGGCGGCGGCGGCGCGGGAGGAAGCTGGTAAACGATGAAAACGAAGGCATTCTTCAATCAGCTCGACCACGACCGGATGGTTGCTGCCATCGTCGCTGCGGAAAAGCACACCTCCGGCGAGATTCGGGTTTACGTCAGTCACCGGAAAGTGAAAGACGTCCGGCACGCGGCGGTCCGCCAGTTCCACAAATTGAAGATGCACCGGACGAAACACCGCAACGCCGTGCTGATCTTCGTCGCGCCCGAATCCCAGAACTTTTTCGTCGTCGGCGACGAGGCCGTTCATGCGAAATGCGGGGAAACCTTTTGGGAACAGGTGGCCGCCGAGATGCAGCAGCACTTCCGGCAGGGCCGGTTCACCGACGGCATCATTCACGGGATACAGACCGCCGGGAAACTGTTGGCGCAACATTTCCCGCGCGACCGCGCCGGTCGCAACGAACTGCCGGATTCCATCGTGGATCGCTGATCCCCTTTCGTTCCCCTCCGAATTGCCGCGAACACAACATCGCGGCGTCTCATGCGACTAATGTCGCATTCGGCTTGCCACCAACACAAAGCGGCGCCTCACCACCAAGCCGCGCAGTGTGGAGGGTCACGCTCCCGCGCGGCCGCGTTGTGCCTCTGTACCTCCGCATGAGACAACTCATCTGGAACGGGAACGACGATACATAGTAGTACTAGGTATCAGCACGTCGGCGAAAGCGGGGCGAGCGGCAATTTAGCGATGATAGGTGTCACTGACACCTATCAAGGCCTTACGGATCTTCGCCACCACCTTCTGTCTACTGACTTCTGTGTTGCGACCGAAACGGCGCGGTCGCGTCTCGCGGACTCGGCTCTGACTTCTCCCTTGTGCCAGTTCGTGCTCCCAGATACGCACGACGCGCCAGCCTTGCCGGCGGAGTTGCCGGGTGACATACCGGTCGCGTTGCTTGTTGCCCGTAAGCTTTTTCTTCCAGAACGGGCGATTGTTCGCCGGCATGTTGGCGTGCTTCGGACAGCCGTGCCAGAAGCAGCCGTCCACAAACACGGCCACGCGTTGCTTCCGAAAGACGAAGTCCGTCCCGATGTTGGTAGGGCGCGATTGCCGCACACGACGGGCGGCGTCTCGCAAAGCCTCGGCTGTCCGGGCGCGCCGCTTCGTGGTTGGTAAGCGAATGATCTGCTGCCGTCGCCACCCGGTAACGCCGAATTGCCGGAGAAGTTTCGCTAGCGCAAGCTCCGTCTCCTTGTTGCCGCGCCCGCGAATCCGCGACATCACCTCCGACCGCTTCGCCTTGGTGAAAACGTCAGACATTTTTTCTTAACCACAGATGCGTACGAATTCACCATCTATCGCAATTTAATTTGAAACGCAAAAAGCTGATCGAGGAATTCAGCGCGGATCAATCGCCACGGATACCCGTGGTTTCTGATTGTTCCATCCGGCTTTTCGGACATCGTAAATTCGAAGACGATGTTGCGGTCAGCGACCAGATTCACAAACCGCTCAATGCTGGGCTTGTCACAGTACACTAACTCTTCGTAGGAGTATTGGGTTTTGCTCTTGGTGTTGCGGACTTTCGCCTTGACGAAAGCGGCGCGCGAGTGTTTCTCTGCAAGGCGCTTTGCAAGTTGCCCGAATGACCAATACCCAAGTGCGTCCGCGTTTTTCCGAAGGTCGATCTTGTTGTTTGCGCTCAGAATGTCGAGAAGCAGCCCAAGATTGTTCGGCGTCACGGTGACTTGGGAGTAGCAGGCGTAAAATCCATCGTCTCCCGGCTTACCCAAAATGCGGATTCGTTCTTTGTTGGTCGCCTCTGCCAACCAAGTCGGGCCAGCCTGAAATAGATTTATCTTACTGCTGCTCGTCGCCTCTCCCTCCTTAATTCCCTTGCACTTGATCTCAATGCCTTTGAAGTCCGCTTGTTGATCGTTGTTTTCCTCAATCCCGAGAAGTGATTCGAAAGTGTAGCCTATCCCGGTATCACCAAGCCGTTGTGAATCTATCCATCCTCGCCCTTTGACCACGTCAAACTTGCCGAGCAATTCAGTAAGTATCGAGTCAGCAGAAAACGCTGCCGAATCGACCGGACGAATTACAAAATTACCGGGAACAGGTGAAATCTCAGTTCCAAAGATGAGACGGAATAGTTTCGCGAATCGACCTTCCGGCGCAGAATTCACACAATCAAAGTAGTATCCAAAACTTCCATCTGAGTGTTTCGCCCGAAGGAAAACCAAGAGCCTTGGAGAACTGCCAAGGTCATTCAAAACACCGGGTAGCCTCGTGATTCTTCGTTCGGGATAACGCTCGTAGTATTTATATGCCACCGTCTCAAATGATGCCGAGATTGAATCAAACGCAACAAACTCCCTAGTCGCGTTTAGGGTTGGATCAGGAATTGGGAAGTTTGGAAAAAATGAATAGCCATCGGTGGGAATTAACACGCCATGCCGGCCTGAATCATCGTTCGGAGTAAGGACCTTTGCAAAAACCTCACCGGACACAAATGATTTGCGGGCCTTCTCAACGAGCGCTTTTGCGTAGTTGAACAGGTCGCTCATACGCTCCATTCCCTAACGCATAGCCTTTCGCTGGTTTCTGGCTTTGCGGTAACTCACCGGCACAGGTGTTCGCTTCGCGGCTTCTGCATTTGCTTTGTCTCTTGCAGTTAGGACGAGTTCCGGCCGGAAACCGGTTGGGCACTGCAATGTGGCGACGACAGCCTTTGCGATCCGTTCGACGACGGGCACAACCACGGAGTTTCCAAACTGCTTGTAAGCCTGCGTGTCAGAAACCGGAATCTGGAAGTCTTTCGGGTAGCCCATGAGCCTTGCACATTCGGGCGGTGTGAGCCGACGCGGATTTTTTCGCGGGCCTTGCGAGATCAAGATTTCAGAGCCGTCTTTGTAGTAGCGAGCGCTCAAGGTTCGCGCCACGTCTTTGCCTGTGAACAAACCGAAACCAAAGCCATTGCCAGCGGCTTTGTGTTTTGCTGCGTAATCTTGGAGGTATTTCCAGAGATGATCGGTGAGCGTGTACTTGTCTGGAACTTCGGCGTCGAGAATGGATTCGAGCTTCGGCCCTTCCGCCGGGAACTCCGGGAATTCAAACGACCGTTTATCCCGAAAGCCGACAAGAAAAATGCGTTCACGATGTTGCGGCACAACGCTCCGCGCATCTATGACCTTGTGATAGACGGTGTATTTCAGATGCTCTGTAAGTGTCTCGTTAATGATGCGGAACGTCTCGCCTTTGTCGTGCCGGACGAGATGCTTGACGTTCTCCAGCACAAAGGCATCGGGCCGGTGGTGGTCAATCAGTTCCGCCAGCTTGAAGAAGAGGTTGCCCTGCTCCTTGTCTTCAAAGCCGTGTTTCTTGCCGAGGCTTAGTTTTTTGGAGACGCCCGCGATGCTGAACGGCTGACAGGGGAAACCGCCGCAAAGAATATTGTGAGGTGGAATGGCGTTGTCCGGCACGGAATAAATATCGCCGTGGGGTCGCTCGTGGAAGTTGGCTTCGTAGGTGATCTTCGCCTTCTCGTTCCAGTCGCAAGAAAAAATGCATTCACAGTCCGCGCGCTCGAACGCGATGCGGAAGCCGCCAATACCACAAAACAGATCTATAAAGCGCAACTTCCGACGCTGCGGCGCCGTGTTCGTGCGATAGGAGGCGGAGCCCTCGCGAAAAGGAGAGACTTTCGCTCTGCGTCGTCGCGTCATCCCCTAATTCCGTTCGTGAGTTGCGACAGCGAGACACCGAACGCTTTGGCGATCTTGGCGATGCTGAGAACGCTGGGGTTGCGGATACCGCGTTCGACGCCGCTGATGTAGGTCTGGTCGAGGTCGGCCTTCTCAGCAAGCGCCTCTTGTGTTAGTCCTCGGGCCTCACGTTGCTTGCGGACGTTGAGGCCGAACGCGGTAAGAACGGGATGTCGTTTCGCCATGACTCATAGTCTAAGGAGTGTGGGCAAAAATCCCACAGACGATGAGTCATATTGCGATCAAGGTCGGCAAGCGGGACGTTTGCCCCACGATTTTCTTAGGGTGTGGATGATTGATTGACGCGGCGGGGTGGGATACAACTGACGGCGCGATGGCGGAACGAATCACGTTAACGCAGGAGGCATTGGTCGGGCCGTGGGCGGCGTTGCCGGTCGCGTGGACGGCGGACGACGAGTTCGACGAGGCAACGTACCGGGCCGACGTGGCGCGGTGTTGCGCGGCGGGCGTGCCGGGGATTTTGGCGGGCGCGACGACGGGGGAGTTTTATGCGTTGGAATTCGATGAGTTCCGGGCCGTGGTTCGGGCCACCGTGCAGGAGTGCAAAGCCCACGGCAAACCCGCTGTGATCGGTTGTTCAGCCACGCATACCGGCGGCGTGACGCGGCGCGTCGAGGCGGGGGTGAAACTGGGCGCGGCGGCGATCATGGTCCACCTGCCGTTTTGGTTGGAGGTGGGCGACGAGGGGGTCGTGCGGTTCTTCAAGGAGGTGAGCGCGGCGGCGGCGGGATTGCCCATCGTGTACGAGGAGACGTTGCGCGCGAAAAAAATGCTGACGGTGCGTCAGCATCAGGAGATTAAGGATGCCGTGCCCGATTACGCGGCGGTGCAGGCCGGGGCGGACACGGTGGGGACAACGCCGGCGGGTTGCCAGACGTTGGCGCGGTTCGTGAATGTGCTTGTGCATGAGGAATTGTGGTCGGCACTCGGTCCGAAAGGCGCCGTGGGCAGTTGCAGCGCGCTGGTGTGCTGGAATCCGCGGTTGGTCGTCGGCTTGTGGCGCAGCCTGCAGAACAAGGATTGGGTGGCGCTGGGCATCGCGCGCGGGCGGATTCGGTCGCTGCTGAAATTTCTCGAGATGGAATTTGGCACGAAGGGATTCACCGAGACGGCGCTGGTGCGGATGGGTGCGCGGGCTACCGGCTTTCTGCAAACCAGCCTGCGCAACCGCGCCCCGTACCGGTCGGCCACCGAGGCGGACGTGGAATTGCTGCGGCAATGGTGCGCGAGGGGTTACCCCGAGTTGCTGGAGTTGTGACGGCCTGCGGATGACGCGATGCGATTCGGTGCCGGGACGTTCCATGCGCAGGAGTGAGGAGGAACTGTAGCGGCGGTGTGTCACCGCCGAAAGCGTAACCCGAGGGAAGCCACTCGGCGCTCATAGAGCGCCGCTACAATGATTGGTCGGAAGCGACGGCTACTCGCTGACGAGGGTGCCGATGGGGTCGCCGCAGATGACGCGTTTGATGTTGCCGCGCTTGAAGAGGTTGAAGACGACGATGGGGATCTTGTTGTCCATGCACAGCGAGAAGGCGGTGGAGTCCATCACGTTGAGCCGGTTCTTCAGCGCGTCCATGTACGTGAGTTTCTCAAACCGTTTTGCGCCCGGGTTTTTCATCGGGTCGCTGTCGTACACGCCGTCCACCTTGGTGGCCTTGAGCAACGCGTCGGCGTCGATCTCGCTGGCGCGCAGGGCGGCGGTGGTGTCGGTCGAGAAATACGGACTGCCGGTGCCGGCGGCGAAGATGACGACGCGACCCTTTTCGAGGTGCCGCATCGCGCGCCGGCGAATGAACGGTTCGGCCACGGCGCGCATTTCAATGGCGGACTGGACGCGAGTGTGGACGCCGTTCTTTTCGAGGGCGTCCTGCAAGGCGAGCGCGTTAATGATGGTGGCGAGCATGCCCATGTAATCGCCCGTGGTCCGGTCGAGGCCGTGTTTGGTGCCGGCCACGCCGCGAAAGATGTTACCACCGCCGATGACGATGCCCAACTCGATCTTGAGTTGCTTGACCTCTTTGATTTCTTCGGCGATGGCGTTGCAGGTCTCCGGTGAGATGCCGTGCTCGCGTTTGCCGAGCAGCGCTTCGCCGCTGAGTTTCAACATCACGCGCTTGTATTTGGGTTGGGGCGCGGATGATTTGGCCATGTTCGGTTCGGCGGTCAGAGACCGCCGCTACAGTTTAACTTTCTTCGCCGAGTTGCCAGCGGACGAACCGGCGGATCACCATGTTCTCGCCGAGCTGCGCGATCTTGGCGGTAAGATGATCCTGAATCGTGATCTCCGGGTTCTTCACGAACGGTTGTTCGAGCAGGCAGACGGTGGAGTAGAACTTTTCCAGCTTGCCGGCGACGATTTTCTCGACGGCTTGGGCCGGCTTGTCTTTCACCTGCGCGACGTAAATTTCTTTTTCCGATTCGATGACGCTGGCCGGTACGTCTCCGCGTTTGATGTAGCTCGGGTTGGCCGCGGCGATGTGCTGGGTGACGTCCTTGACGAATTCGCGGAAGGCGTCGTTGCGCGCGACGAAGTCAGTCTCGCAGTTGATCTCGACGAGCACGCCGAGCTTGCTGCCGTGATGGATGTAGCTGGCGATGCAGCCTTCGTTGGCGATGCGACCGGCCTTCTTGCCGGCGACGGCGATGCCTTTCTTGCGGAGAATCTTCTCGGCCTCGGCCATGTCGCCGCTGGCTTCTTGCAGCGCGACTTTACAGTCCATCATGCCCGCGCCGGTCTTCTCGCGCAGGGTCTTAACGTGTTTGGAGTCGATTTGCATGGTTGTCGCAGTCATGAGATGTGTCAGTTCGTCTTCGGCATTCAGGAGGCGGTCGCCGTCTGTTGTTCCAAGGTCGTGTCCACTTCGGGCACAGGTGCCGGGGCGGGTTCGGGCTCGGCGACCGGCGGCGCTTTCCTACCAAGCTCGGCCTGCGCTTCGGCGATGGTGTCGGCGATGACGCGGGTGATGAGTTTGACGGCGCGGATGGCGTCGTCGTTGCCGGCAATGGGGTACGTGACGTGGTCGGGATCGCAGTTGGTGTCCACGAGGGCGATGATGGGGATGTTGAGCCGTTGCGCTTCGTGGATGGCAATTTCTTCGCGCTGGATGTCCACGCAGAACATGGCGGCGGGCAGCCGTTCCATGTCAACGATGCCATCGAGGTTGCGGTGGAGCTTGGCGCCTTCGCGATTGAGGGAGGCGATTTCCTTCTTGGGCATCTGGGCGGCTTCGGGCGATTCGAGCGTGCGGTCGATCTGCTGCATCCGTTTCACGCTGTTGCGGATGGTGCGCAAGTTGGTGAGGGTGCCGCCGAGCCAGCGGTCGACGACGTAGGGCATGCCGGTGCGGGCGGCGGCATCTTTGATTTCCTGTTGCGCCTGTTTCTTGGTGCCGACCAAGAGCAAGTTGCCGCCATTGAGGACAGTCTCGTGCAGGAATCCGCAAGCGACCTCGATTTGGGTGAGCGTTTTGTTGAGGTCGATGATGTAGATGCCGTTGCGGGCGGCGAAAATGAACTTCTTCATCTTGGGGTTCCAGCGGTTGGTCTGATGACCAAAATGAACCCCGGCTTCGAGCAGTTCTGCGATCGTTACGTTGGCCAATCCATCCTCCGTCGTTTCATCCCGCGCTCCGCCACCGAGGTGGCCACGGCGGGACATCCCGTCCATTGTGACGGGATTGTGGTTCTATGTTCTTATGTCCCGCTTGCGCGGGACGGTTCGGTCTGCTTCGACTTTTCTAGCAGGTGAGCCAGTGTAGCCCGGCAAACCCGCTTTGCAAGCGCAAAAGAGCAACCGAATCGGCGGGCCGGGAGGGCCAATTTCCTTGCGGCGTCGCGCGGCGGTGTGTAGAAGACGAATCGAGATGGCGCTGTCGAATCAGAGGAGGATTGCCGGTCCGGGTTACTTGTTTCTGTTGCCGAACTTCGTCGGGTTTCTTGTGTTCACTTCCCTGCCGGTGTTGGCGTCGCTGGCGTTGAGTTTCTTCAACTGGGACTTGTTCGGCGCGCCCAGGTTTGTCGGGCTGCAGAACTTTGCCGCACTCCTGCGCGACCGGGAGTTCTGGCGGTACGGCTTCAACACGTTGTTTCTGATGCTGGCGATCCCGGTCAACATCATCGGCTCGCTGTTTCTGGCGATGGTGATGAACCAGAAACTGCGCGGCATCGTTGTGTTCCGCGTCATTTACTTCATGCCGACGATTGTGGCCGGCGTAGGCACCTACTTGTTGTGGCGATGGCTCTATAATCCGGACTACGGCTTGATCAATGCGATGCTGCGCGTGGCCGGGATTGAAGGGCCGAAGTGGTTGCAGTCCATCACGTGGGCGAAGCCGGCACTGATGTTCATGGGATTTTGGACAGCGGTCGGCGGCTACAACATGATTCTCTACCTTGCCGCATTGCAGAACGTGCCGCTGGACTTGTACGAGGCGGCGGACATCGACGGGGCGAACCGGTGGCAGAAGTTTTGGGCAATCACGTGGCCCATGGTCAGTCCGACGACCTTCTTCATTTTCACGATGAGCATCATCGGCGGGCTGCAAGGCGGGTTCGAGCAGGCGTTCGTCATGACGGGCGGCGGGCCGGCCGGCGCGACGACGACGATCAGTTACTACATTTACAATCACGCGTTTGCTTGGAATCACATGGGTTACGCGGCGGCTCTGGCGTGGGTGCTGTTCGCCGCCGTGTTCGTCGTGACCCTGCTGAACTGGCGGTTCGGAGGCAAAGTGGTGCATTATTGAAGAAACTGCTGACATACCTGGCGCTGGGCTTCGTCGGTCTGTTCATGCTGCTTCCATTTATATGGATGTTGTCCACGTCGTTGAAGGCCGCCGGGGACGCGTTCGTGTCGTTCGACAATCCGGTCAAGGCGCTGGTGCCGCGCGAGGCGCACCCGGAAAACTATGCAAAGGTTTACGATGTGACGCGTAATATGGGCGGCGGGTTTGCCCGGTGGTACTTCAACAGCGTCCTTGTGGCGGTGGTGGTGACGCTCGGGCAGGTGACGACGAGCGCGTGCGCGGCGTATGCGTTTGCGCGGTTGCGGTTTGCCGGGCGCGACAAGTTGTTTCTCGGTTATCTCGGCACGATGATGATCCCGGGCGCGGTGACGATGATTCCGAATTTCATTCTGATGCGAAAGCTGGGCGCGTTGGACTCGTACTTTGCGTTGATGGTGCCGACGATGTTCTCGGCGTACGGGACGTTCATGCTCCGGCAATTCTTCATGGGCATCCCGCGCGACTTGGAGGAGGCGGCGACGATTGACGGGTGCGGGTTGTTCCGGATTTTCACGACGATCATTCTGCCGCTGAGCAAACCGGCATTGGCGACGCTGACAATCTTCACGTTCATGGGCAACTGGCAGAGTTTCTACTGGCCGTTGATCATGGTGAACCGGGATTCGATGAAGACGCTGCCGCTGGGCTTGTTGTCGTTCATGGGATTATACAGCACGCAGTGGACGTTGCTCATGGCCGGCTCGCTGATGATGATCCTGCCAATGATTATTGTCTTTGTCCTCGGTCAAAAATGGTTTATAAATGGCATTCAGTTAGGCGCGATCAAAGGCTAACGCGAGGACCCGGTGGAGCACCAACAGAACAAACTCACCCGCGAATTCCTGATGGAAGTTCAGCACCGTCTTCCCGCCGGGCGGCGTCTGGTGCAGGAGGCGTTCACGACCGACCACCGGCGGCCGGTCTTGGTGAGGCTCACTCAACTGAACGGGGAAACGTTCTATCTGTTCAACGAAATCACCGCGCACGCCTTCAGCGATGCCGTGGTCGAAGTGGCGGCGCGCCACGGCGGAACTCAACTGACGTTGAGCTATCAGTTTTTCGGCGAGTTTCAGGCGCAGCAGCGGCGTCTGCAACGCATCGCGCAAAAGCTGGAAGGAATCTGCGTGCTGGCCGTCGGACAATTGCGCACACCTTCGGAGTTGGCCAGCCGCGTCGAGTTCCGCAACATCGAAGGCAACCCGCTCACGCGCTACCGGATCGCCCTGAGCGAAGGTTCGCCTGCGCTGGCGTTTGTCTGCCGCGAATTGCCGCAGTCGAAGAGTTCCGACAACCCGCGCAGTCTGGGATTCTTCACCGTGGACCCGGACACGGTCGACGACCTTGCCGACGATATCGAGCAAGTGGTGCGCGGCGTGGGGTTCCGGCTGGACACATTTCAAAAGTTGGAACTGCTGCACGAGACGACGCAACGCGTCGCCCGCGAACTGGACAGCTATTCACGGCGCATGGAGCTGGCCATCCAACGGGCGCGCCGGCGACCGGACTTGCTCACCCCGCAGCGCTTTGACCGCATCGTCAGCCAGGCAATCGCTAAAATGGAACAACTCAAGGAAATCCCCCGGCGCGCTTTGCGCTCCATCAACCATTCGGCCCGTTAACAGGTCCACCGGTCAGCGGATTTGCAATTGGCGAAGAATTGAATAAGTTTTCTGGTAGGTCGTCGAAGTATGTTGAGTGGAGGGACCATGAAAAAGATGCTGAAAATTGTCAGTGCGGTCGCCGCAGCGGCGACAATTGGCCTTGTCGCCTCAACCTCGGCGCAAGCCGGTGATTCGTTCGGGTTCAGTTTCGGCTACCGGAGTGGAGGTGGCCGTGGGTGGCATCACGGTCCGCGATACGGGGTGAATTTCGGGTATGCGTACTGTCCGCCGCCGGTTTATTATTACGCTCCACCCCCGCCGCCGGTGGTTTACTACCAATATGCGCCGCCTGTTTATTACTACAGCGGCGGTTCGTTCTACTGCCGGTAAGTTAAGCGGTTAGAACAACTCGTCAAGACGTGCGGCCGGGACGTGGGTGACACCCACGTTCCGGTCGTTTTGTTCAATCCGCCATCGAGAAGGTGCGGTCAGAGGGTGACCGTATCGGTCGGCACGTCCTGACTCGCCACGGCCAGCGCCACCTGATTCGCGCCGATGCGCCGGAGTTTTTCTTCGACGACGCGATGGGCAATCTCCGGCCGGTTGCAGTCGCGGCTTAGATGCGCCAGCAAGACGTGACGCAGCCGGTCGCTCGCGACTTCGCCAAGAAGCGTGGCCGCCGCGTCGTTGCTGAGGTGGCCGTGCCGGCTCATGATGCGTTGCTTCAACGCCCACGGTCGCACGGCGTCTTCTTGCAGCAGTTTCAAATCGTGATTAGCCTCAACGACGAGCGCGTTGGTCGCGCGTACGCGTTCGATGACGAGCTTCGTGACGTGGCCAAGGTCGGTGAGGACCCCGACCGCGTGTTCGCCGTGCCGGATGACGAAGCCGACCGGATCGTAGGCGTCGTGCGGCACGCTGAACGATTCGACGGTCAGGTCTCCAACGGCGAACGGCGAGCCCGTGGAAAACAGTCGCCACGAGATGCGCACGCGTCCGTTCGATTCGGGATCGGCGGCGATCGCTTCGGCGGTCAGCCGGTTCGCATAAATGGGTAGAGGTCTGTCTTTGCAGAGAACTCCCAAGCCGCGCGTGTGATCTGAATGTTCGTGGGTCAGGACAACCCCATGGATGTCATCGAGCCGGCGACTGACTTTCTCCAGGCGCTGCGCAATCTGGCGTCCGCTCAGTCCGGCATCCACTAAGATGCTGGTCGTCGCGGATTCAATCAGTGTACAGTTGCCGGCGCTCCCGCTCCCCAAAATCGTAACTTGCATCCCCACGGCGGAATTCTACACGCAACGCCTCCCTACTCAAGCCGATTTGCCTCTCCGAGCGAAAATGTGAAACGAGAGAGCGGTTTTTCTGTCTCGACAAATAACCGCTTTCCAGCTATGCTGAACCCAGTTTTCACCAGTGTCTTCTGCGGGAAGAAGCGTTTTTGTGAAACGAAGCGTTTTACTTGCGAGCCTCATGTTCGGGCTGGCGTTCACCTGCCGGGTCCGCGCCGAAGTCATTCTCCAGTATTTCAACACCAGTTGGAGCGAGATCGCCAACCGCATGCCGGAGTTAGCCGAGGCCGGCTACACGGCACTGTGGCTTCCCCCACCCTTCAAGGCCGGCGGCCAGTTCTCGGTCGGTTACGACACGTTCGACCGCTTCGACATCGGCAACAAAAACCAGATGGGCGGAATCCCGACCCGGTACGGCACGGCAGCCGACCTGCTCAACATGACGGAGATGGCCCACCGGTTCGGCATTCGCATCTACTTTGACAACGTGATGGTCCACAACGGCGGCCCGATTCCCGGTTCCGACGAGAACACGTCCGTCAACGCGCAGCCGGGCTTCGTACCGGAAGATTTCCACCTGCTTCGCCGACCCGACGGCACGTTCTACAAGCCATCCGATGACGTGAATTACGACGACGAGTGGCAATTGCTGAATCGCAATCAGTTCGCCATTGATATCGCGCAGGAAAACCCCAACACCAGTTTCGGCGCGAACGAGAATGATGATTTCCCGAAGTACTTCGGCATCCGGCAGCCCAACAATCCCGAACTCTATCCCGACCTCGATCTGACCGTCGGTACGAACGGTGCCGGCCAGCCGGTCCACCCGTTCGCGAATAAAGAACCGTTCGACGATGTCGGCTACGGTCCGAGCCACATCGGCGCCGGCAATGGCAAGTTCGATTGGGACGACACGAACGCCAACGGCCAGCATGACGTCGGCGAGACAAGCGAGCCGTTCACCGATACCGGTGTTGACCCATCAAACCCGGCGCGTCGCACGACCGCGTGGGGTTACGGCGACGGCAAATATAACATGGGCGATCCCGTGTCTGAAGATGTGAACTCCTTGCTCTTCCGCGCGGTGCGCTGGTTTGAAGACGTGAGCTATGCCGATGGTTTCCGGCTCGACGCCGTGAAACACGCGCCCAGCTACTACTTCGGCCAACAGTCCGGCGCGGACAAGAATCCTAGCAACGCCGGTTACTGCGGCCAGATTCAGGAGCAGTTCAACATTACCCGCGGCTACAGCGACTGGGACGATCACCGCGACACGATCTTCAACGACCAGCAAGCCCGTGACGACGCGATGATGTTCGGCGAACACCTCGGCAATCCGGGCAACGGATGCACCGTCACCTGCCAGGACCAGTATCTCAATGCAGGCATGCGCATCGACAACAATGGATTCTACGGTGCGCTGTTCGGCGCGGTGTCCGGCTTCGGCAGCCTCGCCGGTACAGACCAACCCGGCTGGGGCTCCTACGGCGGTGTGGGCGGCGGGTTAATCACCTCCGGCAGTCACGATTTCAATGGCATCTCCCCCTTCGATCGCACCTCCGCCCACGCGCTGGAACTCACCCGCGCAGGGTTGCCGACTATTTATACCGACGGTTACAACGAAGAGAAGTTTCCCGACATCAACAACAAGTTTTTCCCGCAGCACGGCGACAATGCCTTCTTGGGTCAGTTCGGCGACAAACATCTGCCGAATCTTCTCTACATCAACCAACTCTTCGCGCGCGGCGACCAAAACGCAAAATGGAGCGATGCCGGCTACTGCGCCTACGAGCGCCGCGACAAGCGCGAAAACACCGGCATGAGCGACGCCGATGGCACCGTGCTGCTGTTCATGATGGCGCGCAACGGCTCCGGTGGAGGTTCGCGCGATTACGCGACGACGTTCCCGGTCGGCGCGCGGCTCGTGAACTACTCCGTCTTCGGCGGCCCATTTCAAGCGACCGTCGCGCCCAACGGACGGTTGACTAACGACACCGGAGCGATCAGCGCGCCGGCAGGCGGCTACTTCGCGTTCTCGTGGCGCAATCCCGAAATGCCACTCGTCTGGGACGACGGAATTCTCGGGCAAGTCCAGCCGATCACGATTTTGCAGGACGGTCAGCCGGTCAGCACGCTCAGCTACGAACGCAAGGACGGCCGCGACGGCGACCCGAATTTCAATCCCTATGGCGTTCCGGATAACACGACGAACGACTACAAATATGTGATGACCGTGCCACGCATCACCAGTGGCTCGAATCTCGCGCTCATCGCTCGCGCCGACGGTTCGACCGCGAACATTTTGATGAAACTCGATGGCGGCGTTGACCTCAATTCACAGATGGGCCTCGGCCCGCAGACCGGCGCGAAGCGCGACAATCCGCCCGCGTTCTCGACCGACGTTTTTCTCGGCTACGAGCAACCGGCTTTCGTGCGACGCATCGCCGAAAAATTCGCCGCGCGAGATGTGTCGCGCAACGTCATCGGCTCGCCCGGCTGCGAGACGTATCAAGCGACCATCGGCACTGCCGGATTCACCGTCAACAACGGAAGCGGCCCGAACACCGGCCTCGGTACTGTCACATGGGTCTATCACGATCCGGTCGCCAGCAATCAGCTCGTATCGCCGGTAACACAATTCAATCCACCACCGCAAAGCGCCGCCAATCAGCCGGTCACGCTTTGGGTGAAGATCGGTTACACGAATCAGGTGCAAAAGGCTTTCGTTTATTACACGACCAACGGCACAACCTTTCCCGAAGGCAGCGCGGGCGTGGGCAAAGGCACGACGCAGGTCGCCGAGATGACGCTCGACAGCAACGTGTTGGCCGACGGCACCGGCACGCCCGTTTGGTGGAAGACAACGTTGCAGTCTCTGCCCGGCGGCACAGTGCTGCGTTACAAGATCGGCGTGTATCGCACCGATGCCGCACCTTGGTTTCCATTCAGCGCCAGCGACATCACGATGAAAAAACGGATGGAGACGGTCTACACGATCACCAACTTCAATGCGCAAGCCGTCTCGTTCCATCCGCATAACGACTACGGCGTGATGCAGACCGGTCTCTCCGAAGGATTCCACGTGTTGCGCACCGAGACGTTCATCAAACGTGACAATCCCACCCGCGCCTCGATCTACAATCTCAACGTCCAGACGATTTACTACGACACGAAACCGCCGGAAGGCGCGATTCTCTTCCCGGCCAGCGACGGCGACACACTCAACGCCTCGCGTTACGGCTTCGTCGTGCGCACCGACCGCAGCACGAGCGAGGTCTGGTATCGCATCACCGACAACAATCTGCTCAACGACGATGGCAATACCGGCGTCACCAACGGCAACGCCGTGTGGGCGAAAGCGCTGCCGGCCACGCCGACGCCGGGCCTCAATAGCAGTTACCCACTCGAATGGCGCTTCGATTACGTCAACATCGCCAACACCGGCACGGCGACAATCGAAGCGCGCCTGCGCGAGCTGTCGTCTTCGACGAACATGAATCTCACCGATGTTACCGGGCATTACACAACGCTCACGCGCACCGTCAACACCGCCGGCCCGCCGCAACAGATGTTCATCGCCTTCCCCTCGTTCGACGGCCAGGTCATCGGCGCCGGCTACGTGATGAAATGCAACTTCAGCAAATCGCTCGCCGACGGCCTCTCGACCGGGCAACTCATCGGCACCTTCGCAATGACGATTGACGGCGTCGCGCAATCGCCTTCGGACTTTTCCATCGCGTACAACGAGACGGCCGACCATCATGCGCTGGCGTTCACGTTCCCGAACCTCTACGACGGCTTCCCGGATCATCAGCATCCGATCCAAGTCACGTTCAATCGTATCGGCTACCCGATCCTCGTCGCCAATCGCGTTGTCCTCGCGCAGCCGGTCGTCACGCCGTTCGTGAACATCGTCACACCGCCGGCAGTCGATCAGAACAATCAGTTGTTTAAGATCGTGCTGCCCGACGTGGGGAATCCGGTCGCCAGCCAGCGTGTTTATCAAGTGCAGGTGGATACCGGCTTGAACGCGCAAGGCCTGCAGTTGTTTTTCACGCAAGGTTCCGGCACGCTCGTGCCTGATCCGTCGAATCCGACCACCAACGGCAACTTCAAGACATGGCTCTACTCGTGGAATCTCCCGCTCACCAACGTCTCTTCAATGATCGAAGGCCGCTTCCAGCTTCGCGCCAACGTGGACACGGACGGCAATCCCGGCACCGTCGAGGCATTTACGTTGCGCGATGCGACCGTCGTGCTGCGCGAACTCGTCGTCAACGACGCGAACGACACGGACGATGATGACGACGGCATCGCCGATCTCGACGAAACGACGCCGAAACCGCTGCCAACCACTCCGACGACGGACTGGAGCAACGGCGATGTGCATACCTATTACATTTTCGGTCGCACCAACCCGCTCAGCCCGGACAGCGACGGCGATGGATTGCCGGATGGCCTCGAACTCGGATGGCGCGGGCCGCTCTCGGGTGTGAACACGAACGTTGATACCGACGGTGACGGCTTCCCGAATTTCCGTAGCGACCTCGACCCGCCGTTCTACAACACGGCCGACAACTACGGCTACGTGCCCAAAGTGGACGCACCGAATCAGGGCAACAAAATCGATTTGAAAGCCGGCTCGATGACCGACCCGAACAACCCGGACACCGATGGCGACGGTTTGCCCGATGGCGTTGAGGACGCGAACCGCAATGGCTGGGTGGACGGCGACGGCGCGCCGATTGCCCCGAACGCCGCGGCCACGCTCCTGCGCAACTGGCCCAACGGCAAGATGGACGCCGGCGAGCATTGGACGGAAACTGATCCGAACAATCCGGACACTGACGGCGACGGACTCACTGACGGTTACGGCGAAGACAAGAATTTCAACGGCAGGATCGACGGCGACACCAACGGCGACCGGGTCTGGCAATCGGGCGAACTCTGGACGGAAACCGATCCGCTCAACCGCGACACCGACGGCGATGGGCTACCGGATGGTTGGGAAGTGAACAACAATCTCGATCCGCTCGACAACGGCACAACCAACATGACCGGCGGCGCGAGCAACCCGATCAACGGCGCGAGCGGCGATCCCGACGGCGACGGCGCGAACAATCTGCAGGAGCTCATCAACGGCTCGAACCCGCGCGTGGCCGATAGCGGCACCCCGCCGCCGCCGGGAGCGATCACCATTGGTCCCGGCGCGACGAATATCGTCGGCAGCGTGACGAACCTGAATGAGTTTGCCGATTGGAGCAAGGATGATCTCATCGCGCTCGATCCGTATGACGATCTCACGATTCCGGCCACGAGCGGCGGCGACCTTTACTACCGGCCTGGGGACAGCGACGGCTTCGACTCGTCACGCGATCTCGTCGCGTTCTACGCGCGCGACGGCGGCGCGACGACCAACAGCGGTGACGGGAAGTTCTATTTCCGCGTGGACGTGCACGACTTGAAACCGCTCGCGGAGAACAACAATCTGAACGTGTACGTCGTCATCGACACCGGCAACCCCGCCGTCGGTGAGCGCAAGATCGTGGATGATATCGACGTGCAGACCGACATGCGTTGGGAAGCCATCGTCGCCGTGTACGACAGCACGCACGGTCGCGTTTACGTCAACACGCCGGGCAGCGTGGATTCGACGGGTCTGGCCGACGACATTTCGCAGCCGCAGTACGGCATCGAAGCGCGCGACCAGAACAGCGCCGACGGATTCAAGCAGGCGTATTTCAACTCCGACCTCGACTCCATCGAGTTCTCCATCAGCCGCAAGGCGCTGACCGATGCCGGCTGGAACGGCGACCCGACGCGCTTGAACTATCAGGTGTTCACCACACGCGACGGCACCGGCGGTGGCGCCGGTGAGTTGGATGGGCCGGACATCACCGATTGCATCCGCACCGACTGGATCGCCGAAGACGAAGCCGGCATTACCAAGGGCGACGTGAATCGCCTCCGGTACGAAGCGCGCATCCAACTCACGACGCTCACGCAGTGGGTCGGCATCAATGCCGACAACGACCGGGGCAAACGGATCAAACTCATTTCGATCGCGCACGGCAACCAAGCCATCCAGCCCGGCAACTACGTGCAGAACCTTATCAACAACGGCACCGGCTCGGGCTACTACCGGCCGCTCGACGCGCACGAGGCATTCCGCGTCCCGCTGACGATGCACATCACGCCGACATTGGCGTCGGCGATTCAATGGGCGAAAGTTGATCCGTCGGCAAACAAACCGTGGCGCGACGGCCCGGCATTCAACGCGCGCATCGCCAGCCTCATCGCGACCGGACGCGTGGATCTGCTCGCCAGCACGTTCTCCGATCACATGCTGCCGTATTTCGACGACACGTTCAACGCGAACAACATTTCGCTGGCGACGGAATTCCTGCAAAACATCTACGGCGCGAGCGCAGTCTCGACGAAAGTGTTGTGGACGCCGGAGCGGCTTCTCGACGGCGATATGCTGACACGAATCAAGAACAACCTCGGCTTCGGGTTCACGTTCCTCGACCAGATGCAGCACATCCGGGGTTGGTTCGGTTACAGCGCGGCCATCGGTGTGGACGGTTACCGGCTCAACGAAATCAACGGCGTGAAGTGCTTCCCGATCACCGACCAATACAACGACCTGCGTTTCAGCAATACGGACAAAGGTCCGCCGATTCTGCTCCGGCAATTGCTCAACCGCCGCGCGCGTACCGGCCAGTGGGACAACCAGCATCCGCAGGTCTTCACGCTGTTCAGCAATTGGGAGGATTTCACCGACAAATCGAAGGCCGACGCCTACGACAACAACATCCGCTGGATGGCGAGCAAAGGCTGGATCGAATTCGTCACACCCGACCAGATCGCGAACAATCAAGTGGACATCTCGGTGCCACCAAACGGTTCCGGCGACGTTTGGAATACCGTCAATCGGGGCTCGGGCCTCACCTTGGCGAAGCGTTCGACGGATTGGATCAACTTCTCGTCGCAGGGTAACTTCGACAACTGGTACAACGGCTCGACGTACAACCAAAGTTTGAACTCGCTCGTGTTCAACGTCCGCACCGGCGTCCCGTTGCCGACCGCGTACGGCAAACAGACGACCAGCGGTATCGCCAAGAGCGCGTGGGATCAAGTCGGCGCCCTCAGCAATCAAAGCACGTTGCTCGCGAAACTCGCGCGCGCAGTGATGCACGCGTCCGTCTTCGAGACTGCGTTCCACACACAAACCACGAATCCGGCAAACCTGACGAAGTTTACCGACGGAACATACGTCTATCCCGACACGACATCTGACAACGTTATTGATTTCGCGCGCATCACGCAGGCCCAAACGCGCATGGCCGCGATCTACAAGCGCGTGGACACGTGGGCAACCGCCGCGCAAGGCGGCGCGTACAATTCCAGCGCCGCTGCCGGGCAGGAGGACATTGACCTCGACGGCGAGAATGAATACCTGCTGTACAACGACCGGGTGTTCGCCGTGTTGGAGCGCATCGGCGGACGGATGACCGCTGCTTGGGTGCGCGACCTCAACACCAGCGCGGTACTGCAAGCCCTCGGCAACCTCGCCAGCTATGCCGGCAGCGATATGGAAACGGAAGGTAACGTCAACGCCACCGGCGGCAACCCCGGCGCGTACCGGACCAGCGCGTTCAAGGATTGGTTCGCGCAGACCGGCGGCGCGGGCGTCGGCACCAACCAGTACGTCAATGACCTGTACGCCGCCGCCAGCGTGCCGAGCGGCACCGGCTGGGAATTCACCAGCGCCGACGGCAAGATCGTCAAACGCATCACGCTCGCGGCCGGTGCGTCGGCCTTCAGCGCCAACTACGCCATCACCGGCATGAACAAGGTGTTCGTGCGCTCCGGACTGGCACCGCACTTGTACGACCTGTTGATGCGCGGCCAGCAGAACCTTACCGGTCTCATCAACGACGGGCAGACCGTCGGCGTGGTCAACAACAACGCGCAAAACGTCGCGCGCTCCTATATCCGGTACGCCGGCGGTGGCAACAGCGCGTCATTCAACGTGGCCGCGATTGACGACGACAACTTGTGGGACACGCTCGTGATGCGCAATCAGGCGCAAACGCAGCAGGTTGAACTCGAAGTAACGAATGGCGCGACTTTCCAAGTCGGCTTCGAGACCGGCTCGACGTTGTCGAACGATAGCGACGGCGACGGCTTGCCGGATGGTTGGGAAATGTCCAACGGTCTCGACCGCTTGAGCGGCACCGGCGTCAACGGCGCGGATGGCGACAAGGATGGCGACGGTATGAGCAACATGAAGGAGTTCATTGCCGGCACGGTGGCCAATGATTCGTCGTCGTTCTTGCGCATCGTGAGCGTCAACCGTCTGCCCACCGGCTCGTGCCAGATCGTGTGGAGTAGCGTTACCGGCAGGAAGTATCAAGTCTGGTCGTCCACCAACCTCATCAACTTCAGCACGCTCGGCGGCGAGGTCACTGCTGCCGGCGCGACTTCCACCAACCTTGATGCTTCCGTCGGCAGCGGCAAGTTCTACAAGGTTCAAGTCATCCCGCTGCCGTAACGTCACGCCCGCCGCAACTGAAAGACGGCAATCTCCGGGGGACAGTTGAACCGTACCGGCGGATAAATCAAACCGACGCCGCGACTGACATACATCTGCGTGTCACCACGCTGGAACAGGCCTTGCGCGTATTTCGCGCCGTAGATGGATGGCACCACCGGCGGGCCGACGAAGGGAATGTTGACCTGACCGCCGTGGGTGTGTCCGGCTAGAATCAAATGCGCGCCCGGCCGCGGCCAGTGCTCGAAGAAATCCGGATTGTGCATCAACACCAGCGCGAACGGCGAATCCACGTTGGCAAACGCGCGCGCTACGTCAACGCCTTCTTCCCAGAGATCGCCAAGACCGACGACCGGCAACGCTTCGCCGTTGATACGAACGGTGGCGCTTGCATTGCGCAAGACGGGAATACCGGCGTGTTCAATTAATCTGGTCACCTCCGCCGCGTTGTACCAGTGATCGTGATTGCCGAGGCTGGCGAATGCACCGCGCTTGGCTCGCGCCCGCGAGAGACTTGCCGCCACTTCGCGCGCGTTCTCGTGGGCTTCATCCAGATCGCCGTACACAAGCCGGGCACGTTCGCCACGCCGGCGGCCGTGGCTGATATAGTCGCCCGTGAACGCGATGAGGTCCGGCTGGATTGCGTTGACGATGTCGATGCAGCGGTCGAGATACTCCCGGCTGACATACCGGCTGCGATGCAGGTCAGTGAGCTGGGCGACGGTCAACCCGTCGAAGGCGCGTGGCAAGCCACGGATTCTCACCGGCACGCGGCTGACTCGGACCCGGTGAGGCTCAATGAATGTCGGATAGACCACGCCGCCGACCGTGAGCACGGCACCGGACCACGCGACGCGTTTCAAAAATGTACGGCGCGAAATTGTCACGTCGGTTGGACATCTTTTCCCCTTTACTTGCTCAAGTTGACGGTTATAGTGGGCTAGAATTGTTGGCCACTAGGCTGAGTTAAATCAATGGCAGGTCCCGGATTACATCAGGTTCAGAAACTATCGCTGCAGCAGATTCTTGCTCCGCAGTTGCAGCAAAGTTTGCATCTCCTTCAAGTTCCGACGCTGGAGTTGCGCACGCTCGTGCAGGAGGAACTCCAGCAGAACCCCTTGCTCGAAGAGCAATCCAAGGACGAGCCCCGCGTCGAAGTCGAGCCGTCCGCCGACGAAGGCCCGAAGGATGCGGCCGAAGCGAAGGAGGAAGCCGATTTCAAGGAGGAGTTCGAGGTTCTCTCGAAGCTCGACGAAGAATGGCGCGAGTATTTTTCGCAGGCCAGCAGCTTCCGCGGCCGGTCAGTCGAACAGGAGGAACAACGCCAGCATTTCTTCGATTCGATCGTCCAACAGGAGTCGCTGCAGCAGCATCTTCTGGAGCAGCTCAACTTTATCAACCTTCCGGAAGACAAACGCAAGGTGGCCGAGTTGATCATCGGCAGCATCAACGACGACGGCTACCTGCTCACGCCGCTTGAAGAACTGGCCGTCAGCACCGGGCGTTCGATGGAACACTTGCAGGAAGCGATGGAACTCGTGCAGACGTTTCATCCGGTCGGCGTCGGCGCGCGCAATTTGAAGGAATGTCTGCTCATTCAGTTGGACCGGCTCGGCAAGGCGGAGTCCATTGAGGCCGTGATCGTCAACCAGCGTCTCGACGACCTCGGCCGCAAACGCTATCCCGAAATTGCGCGCGCGATGGGCCTCACCGTCGAACAAGTCCAGCAGATTGCCAATTTCATTTCCACACTGGAGCCGAAGCCCGGCCGGATGTTCAGCACCGAACAGCAGCAATACGTTTCGGCGGACGTGGTGGTCCAGCGTGTCGACGACGAGTACGTCGTGTTGCTCAACAACGAGCAGATCCCCCATCTCCGCATCAGCAACACATACAAAGAACTCATGGCCAGCGCCGAGAAATCCAATGAGGCCCGCGACTACATCCGCGAGAAAATCCGCGCCGGCAAGTTCCTCATCAAGAGCATCCACCAGCGCCAGCAAACCATTTACAACATCGCCAAGGTCATCGTCGAACGGCAACGCGAGTTCCTCGACAAAGGCATCGCCTTCCTGAGACCGCTCACGATGGCGCAGGTGGCCGAAGTCGTCGGCGTCCACGAAACCACTGTCAGCCGGGCGGTGGCCAATAAGTACATGCAAACGCCGCAGGGTTTGTTCGAGATGAAGTTTTTCTTCACGCCCGGCTTCGAGACAGCCTCCGGCACCTCGATGAGCAACACCAGCGTCAAGGAACAGATTTCCAAGCTCATCGAACGCGAAGACCCGACCAAACCGCTTTCCGACCAGGAAATTGTCGCCATCCTCAAAGAACAAGGCATCCCTATCGCCCGCCGCACCGTTGCCAAATACCGCAACGAGCTCAACATCCTCCCCAGCAACCTGCGCAAGACGTATTGACGCAAGCAGAACCGCGACTTACGCTGTGCCCGGCGCACGAGCTTTGTCTTTCGCAAGATGAGTTTGTGCTATTAGCACTGTTGGCTGAAAAAAGGCCTATGCACACTCGTAGGATAGCAAGCGGAACACAAGAACACCCGACGCCGAAGGATGTTTTTAAGGCACTGCTAGATCGCCTTATCGAGATGAACGACGATAGTGCTTGGGCGCACTTCGAGGTCATCGCAGCACGTGGATGGTTTATCAATCGTCTCTTCGGCAAAGAGCCGTGGGTCGAGGTGGCGTTTGTGGACGAGCGTACGCTTCAACTCAATCTCGGAGTTGCCAAGAAGGGCTGGGTCACTATGCCGAACGTTCCCGAAAAGTGGCGACCGGCTGCAAAACGTCTATGGACTGTCCCTGTGGCCGATGTTGGGGAACTGATTGAGTGGATAGACAAGTGCCTAGCCAATGCTTCCGGAAACCAAGGTTATCAGGTCTCAGGATGGACTGTCGAATAGTGATTGGAGACAACCAGCCGATGAGCCGAACGGGGCTTCGCCCCGTCGGCTATCTTGAGCGTTAGGCAAAATGCATCGCGGGCAGGAGGGAAGCCGGCTCAATTCTTCCGGCGGGCGTGCTGGGCGTCGAGCAAGGGCATTTCGAGTTTGTCGGCGAGTTCGTGGAATTCTTCGTGGCTCATCTCTTCGAGCTTCTTGCCGCGTTTCTTGAGATGCTCGTTCATCTTAACGGCCTTTTCCTGCATGACGCTGTGCGTTTCTTTGCTGCCGCCGATAAGTTTGAAGTTCTCGCCGGTGGTGATGCGGGTGTGACCGTCCTTGTTGTCGAGTCCGAGACCCAACAACATCGCTTTCTTCTTGGTCGCTTTGCCCTTCTTTACCATGGCAATGCAAACTATCAGACTGCCCGGCCGAATGCAATGCGGCTCAAAACCCGGTCGTGTCCTAATGTGGAGGGCCATGCTCCGTCATGGCCGCATTTTGCGAACGGACGCGACGGAGCGCGTCCCTCCCAACAACAAAAAGATGAGGGGCTCACGCCATGCTTGCACGGCACACACTGCTGCTTTAGCATCGGCGCGCATGAAAATTTTCGTCACCGGCGGGGCGGGTTACATCGGCAGCATTTGCGTGGAAGAATTGCTCAACGCGCACCACGAAGTGTTCGTCATCGACAATCTGAGCGAGGGCCACCGGCAGGCGATTGATGCGCGCGCCGAGTTTATCGAGGGCGACCTTGCCGATCGTCCGTCGCTGTTCAAGACGCTGGAGCAGATTCGGCCCGAAGCGGTCATGCACTTCGCCGGTAACGCGCTCGTACCGGAAAGCATGGTGAACCCGAGCAAGTATTTCCGCAACAACGTCGCCAACGGCATCAACCTGCTGGAAGCCTGCGTGCAGGCCGGCGTGGGCCGGTTCGTGTTCTCCTCCACCTGCGCCATCTTCGGTATGCCCAAGCGCGTCCCCATCACCGAGGACGATCCGAAAGAACCGATCAATCCGTACGGCGAATCGAAATTGATGTTCGAGAGAATCCTGAATTGGTACGACCGCCAGCACGGACTGCCCTACGTTTGCCTCCGGTATTTCAACGCTGCCGGTGCCACGCGCCAGTTCGGCGAGCATCACTGGCAGGAAACGCATCTCATCCCCAACGTCCTCAAAGTCGCGCTCGGCCAAAAGGAGCAGGTCGAAATCTACGGCACGGATTACCCCACGCCCGACGGCACCTGCATCCGCGATTACATCCACATCGTTGACCTCGCCCAGGCGCACATGCTCGCGCTCAAGTGCCCGAAGAGCGACGTGTTCAATCTCGGTAGCGGCTCCGGCTACTCCGTCCAACAAGTCGTGGACACCGTCCGCGCCGTGACCGGCCACAAAATCCCCAGTGTCACACGTCCGCGTCGGCCCGGTGATCCGCCGATGCTGGTGGGCGATTCAACCAAAGCGCGCAAGATTCTCGGATGGCGGCCGCAGTATGATTCGCTCGAAGCGATTGTGGACAGCGCCTGGCAATGGCACCGGCTCCATCCCGAAGGCTACAAGTAGGTTTTCATTGTAGAGGCGTCCGTCTCGGACGCATGCCGCCTCGCCGCCGGGACGGCGGCCACTACACCATGAACTACGGAAACAAACGCTTGGGCGGTTCGACTTCCGGCGCCGGTGTGTTGGTGCGCTCCAACAAATTCGTGGGCGGCGGCGCCACTGCGCCCAACCGCGCGCGGTTTGCCTCCAGCCATTGCGCCGCGCTGACGTGCACGACAAGCATGGACACGCACTGCGCTGGATTGAGCGAACTGTAGTAGATCGTCGCGTCCACGCGATCCTGCGCGTCTTCCCACGCGAGATAGCGCCGATGCGGAAAACCGGCCAGCCTCGATTCGATTTCGTCGCGCGCGCCGGCAACGCCGAGCGTGCCGGGCAGCCCGCCGATGGTTGCCGCCCCGGTCGTGTTGGTTTGTTCGGAAAATTCCTTCGGGGTGCCGAATTCCTCGCGCAACTCTTTCTCCACGGCGTCGGGCGCGGCGCGTTGCGGACGCATCCAAAGAAAAAATTCTTTCAGCGAGTTGTTGTAGAAATGCGCGGTGAGCTGGTCGATGTCGCCGATCTTGCTCGCCTCGTAAATCTCCGGCACCATCCCCCGCGTGTTCTGCAACCGCAGGCTGAACCGGCGCTGCAGGTCCTCACGCGCGGCATCCAGACGCACGCCCCGGTATTGATGCAGCGTCACGGCGGAGTCGCTGGCCGGCACGTCCAAGACCGGCCCGGTGACGTTGGTTCCCGCCGGGACTTCTGGAATGCCATTGGTGCCCACGTCCGGGCTGAGCACGATCGTGCGCCGCTCGAAACGATCTTGAAGCAGGTAAATCCAGAACGGCGACAGGATAATTAGAATCAACACCACGCCGGCCAGATACGCGACGGGACGCGGAATCGGTTCAAAGATGCGTTTCAGCGTCTGTTGCGTGGGCCGAGGTTCGCCTTCGCTCGATGGCGCGCGCAGAGACGGCAGCACCAGCGTGACGCCGCATTTGGGACAGGCGATCTCCTGACCCGTCTTCGCGGCGTCCAGATGAATGCGCTCCCCACAGTTGTTACAGCGCAACTCCATTTGCGGCAGAACATAAGCCGGAGCCGGCCTGAATATCCACACCGAAATCGTCTGGGCGCGTCGGCGGCGCTGTGTTATCATCCAACGCGAAAGCACCATGTACCGTCTGGTATTCGAGAACCGCGCCGAGCCGCGCGAACCTTTCGCGACGACCGAGCCGCTGCTGGTCATTGGACGCGACTCCACTTGCCATCTCTCGCTGCTGGAAAACGGCGTCAGCGACCGACACGCCTCCATCGAACGCCGCGACGACGGCTACTACGTGCGCGACCTCGACAGCGCCAACGGCATCCGCGTCAACGGCCAGGCCGTCCACGAACAACGGCTCACCACCGGCGACGAACTGGAACTCGGCTCGGTGCGCCTCTTCTTCGAGATCGTCCACGCCCCGGCCCGCCGACGCCTCACCACCGATCCGCTCCAACTGGCCTCCGCCGGCATCGTCACCGCGAGCATCCTCGCGCAACTCGCGGTGCTCGGCTGGATTTTTTCCCACCCGCGCCAGCGCGACATGCCGCTCGACTCCGGTAACAAACCCCGCACCGACCAAGCCGCCAACGTTTCCGCCGCCGCTCAGGAAACGCTCCGGCCCGCTGACTCGCTGCCAGCGCTTGCCGCTACGCCACCGGCCACTCCTGCGGCGCCGCGACCGCACACGACCGAGCCGAGCGTGTTGAACCGGCTGATTCGCATCCTGCGCGTGGATCGCACGGACTCCGGCAACGTCACGACGTTAGGCATCGCGGTGCGGGCACAAGTCGGCGAACGCGAACTGGACACGACTGCGACGGCAATCAACGTGCAGTTTTTCTCGCGCGACAGCGCGGGGAATCCGGTCGCGCCCGGTGAGCCGGTCTGGTTGCGGATTCCGCGCTGGGAGAATTTTTCGACTCAGACCTTCACCGTGCCGTTTCGCGGCCCGGCATCTCAGCTCGCCGGTTACATCGTGCGCACGTATTACCGCCGGCAGTTGCAGGACGTGGCGGCGGTGCCGCCCACGTTGTTGTCCGCGGCTTCCGAGCCGGCACCTTGAGAGAATCTTATGGCCGAACCGAACTCCAATCAAAACAGTTTCGTCGGCAAAACTGTCGGCGCGTATCGCGTCGAAGCGGAAATCGGGCAAAGCCGGTGGGGCACGATTTACCGGGCGTTGCAGACGACCGTGCACCGCACGGTGGCGCTGAAAATTCTTTCACCGGAAATTTCCGCGTTGCCTGGCAAGATCGAGCATTTTCTGGAGGAATCGCGCGCGACGGCGCAGCTTTCGCATCACAACATCGTGCGGATTTTCGAGGCGGGCCGGACCGACGGGATTTTTTTCTGCGCGATGGAATACATGGACGGTCCGGCGTTGACGGAGTTTTTGCGCGAAGGCCATTCCGTGAACGAGCAGCTCTTGCTGCAACTGATTGCCGGCATCGCCCGCGCGCTGGATTTTCTGTGGCAGAAAAACATTCTTCATCAGCCGCCCGAAATCCGCAACATCCTGATCAACAGCGAAGGCACCGCCAAGCTCATCAACGTCGAACCCATCGAACTGCCGCCGAGCCAGACGCAGCAGGAGGACGTTCTGGCGTTCGGGCTGGCGCTGGCTCAACTCTCCAACGAAATCGCGCCGGTCAGCAAGCCGGTCGCGGAAATGGTCGAGCGCATGATGGCCGCCCACGATCGTAAGCCGTTTGAGTCGCTGGCGGAACTTGTCGGCGCCGCCGAGACGCTGGAGCGGCAACTGTTTCCACCGGTCACGCCGGCAAAATATGGCGTCGAGAAGATGCAACCGAAGAAGACCAAGCCGGTCGTTCTCGTTGTCTCCGCGCTGGCCATCGTCGCGTTGATCGCGATAGTAGCAGTGATGAAATGGCGCGAAGCGAAGAACCTCTCCCAGTTCGGTCCTCCCGGCGATCTGGGCACGATGATTGAAGTGCCGGCCGGCCAGTTCACCAACCACGACGGGAAGAACCAGATGCTGCCAACCTTTTACATCGACAAGTACGAAGTCACGATCCGCGACTACAAGAAATTCCTCGACGACACCGAAGCGCACCCCGAGAAACTGAAAGCCCATCCGCAAACGCCACCGCGCAAAACGGATTACCGGCCCGCCAACTGGGACCTCGTCGTGCAGGCCGTTGAGCGCGGACAACTTTTCAACGACGCGCACCTGACGTGGGAGTCGCCGGTCTTCGGCGTGGATTGGTACAACGCCTATGCGTACGCGGCGTGGCGCGGCAAACGATTGCCGACGGAGTTCGAATGGGAAAGGGTTGCACAGGGTGCACCGTCAATCTCCGGGCACGACAAGCTGACCGAGGTTTACGCCGACGCTCACGACCGCGGCGCTGCCGGCGCCATCGGCATGGCCGGCAACGTGAGCGAATGGACGGCGACCGCTTCGGGCCTCGACTACGCCATCGTACGCGGTGGCTCATGGAAGGATTCCAATCCGAGTGTTGACAAGCGTCCCGCGCCCATCAACCGCCTTACCCGCATCGACACCCTCGGCTTCCGCTGCGCCGCCGACAAAGACGTGAAACCCTGAGTAAGCGCGGCGAAAAGTCGGTTGACCCTCCTATCGCACGCGGATACTATCCGACCGCAACACACTTGGGACTTGCACGTTAACCATGTCGAGCACAGACATCACTTCGCTGCAGAAGCAGGGACGAAAGTTCAAGCCGGCGCCGGCGTTCAGCAAACAGGCGCACGTCAAATCGCTCGCCGAATACCGGAAGCTTTACCGGGAATCCATCCGGTCGCCGCAGAAGTTTTGGGGACAGATGTCGAAGGAGCTTCATTGGTTCAAGCCGTGGAAGCAATTGCTCGAATGGAAAGAGCCATTTGCGAAGTGGTTCATCGGCGGCAGAATCAATCTCAGCTACAACTGCCTCGACCGGCATCTCGATGGCCCGCGACGGAACAAGGCGGCCATCATTTGGGAGGGCGAACCCGCTGGTCCCGGCCATCCAGGCGAAGAGCGGGTGTTGACGTACACCGATTTGCACCGCGAGACCTGCCGGTTCGCGAACGTGCTGAAGCGAAATGGCATCGCGAAGGGCGACCGGATCATTATTTATATGCCGATGGTACCGGAGGCGGCGGTGGCGATGCTGGCGTGTGCGCGCATCGGCGCGACGCACTCGGTCGTGTTTGGCGGGTTTAGCGCGCAAGCGTTGATTGACCGGATTCACGATTGCGGTGCGAAGATGGTCATCACCGCCGATGGCGGTTACCGGCGCGGGGCGATCATACAACTCAAGCAGAATGTGGATGAAGCGTTGAAACAGTGTCCGGGTGTGAAACGGGTCGTCGTGCTGCGGCGGGCGAACAATGAAATCCACATTGAGCCGGGCCGCGACGTCTGGTGGCACCGGGAGTTGGATTATGTGAACGCCGATTGTCCGGCCGAGCAACTCGACAGCGAGCATCCGCTGTACATTCTTTACACCAGCGGCAGCACCGGCAAGCCGAAGGGTGTGTTGCACACGACGGCCGGTTACCTGATGGGCATTTATCTGACGACGAAGTACGTGTTTGATTTGAAGGAGCAAGATACGTATTGGTGCACGGCAGACATCGGTTGGGTGACCGGGCACAGTTACACGGTGTACGGCGCGTTGGCCAACGGCGCGACGACCGTGCTCTACGAAGGTGCGCCGAACTGGCCGGAGCCGGACCGGTTCTGGCGCATCGTGGACAAGTACAAGGTCACCGTGTTCTACACCGCGCCGACGGCGATCCGCACGTTCATGAAATGGGGCGATCAATGGCCCGGCAAGCACGACCTGAGTTCGCTGCGGTTGCTCGGCACGGTCGGCGAACCGATCAATCCCGAAGCGTGGATGTGGTATCACAATGTCATCGGCCGAAAGAATTGCCCCATCGTGGACACATGGTGGCAGACGGAGACCGGTTCGATCATGATCACGCCGCTGCCCGGCGCCATCCCCACCAAACCCGGCAGTGGCACGTTGCCGTTCTTCGGCGTGGATGCGGCCGTGGTGAACAAGGAAGGCAAAGAGCTTCCGCCCGACGTCGGCGGTTATCTGGTGATTCGTAAGCCGTGGCCGTCGATGCTGCGCACAATTTACGGCGATCCGGAACGATACAAGCGGCAGTATTGGAGCGAGATTCCACACGTCTATTTCACCGGCGACGGTTGCCGGCGCGACAAGGACGGCTATTTTTGGATTGTCGGACGCATTGACGATGTGCTGAACGTGGCCGGTCATCGCATCGGCACCGCCGAAGTCGAGAGCGCACTGGTGTCGCATCCGCGCGTGGCGGAGGCGGCAGTGGTGGGGCGACCCGATGAACTCAAAGGTCAGGCGCTTGTCGTGTTCGTCACGTTGCGCGGCGGCGTAACGCCGGGGCCTGATCTGAAGGACGAGTTGCGCGCCCATGTCGCGAAAGAAATTGGATCGCTGGCCAAACCGGACGATATTCGGTTCACCGACGCGCTGCCGAAGACCCGGTCGGGCAAAATCATGCGGCGGCTGTTGAAGGAGATCGCCGCCGGCAGCGGGGTGCGCGGCGACACGACGACGTTGGAAGATTTCTCAGTCGTCGCCCGGTTGAGCCAAGAAGAGGAATAACGGATGAAATCATCGCTGCGACAAAGCCCGTGGTGGGTCTGGTTGCTGCCGACGTTGATCGGGGCTGACCTGCCGCTGTTGGTCGTGGGATTTGCAACAGCGCGGATCACCGACAACCCGGTATTCTCGTTGTGGGCATGGGTCAGTGCGGTGCTGATCACCACCCTGGCCATCTGGGCGGCCAACCGCAACGTCTCCTACGTTTACTCGCTCGGGATCCTGACCAATTCAATCGGCCTTAGTCTGCTGGTTTTCGACCGCTTGCTCTGGAACAACCGCAGCGACTTTTTCGAGAACCTGCATCGGCTGCCCGCGATTCTACGGAACCACGTCTCCCCGGACATTACCCTCATGCGCACGGCCGGCCTGTTTGCCATCGGCGTCGGAGTGTTGTTTCTGGTGTATGACGCCATTGGCCAGCGCCGGCGCTGAGCGCCGCACCATCCCGTTCGCCGCGTCCTCAAAAATGTGCGCTCCTTCTCAGTTCTGCGCACACGCCGACCGCAATCTGCCCCCGAGGCACACCCGATGCTGCTAAAGGCGTGGCAAGTGGACGACGATGCGCGACCTGCAATTTGAAACAAGGCAAATTCGGGGCGTCGAAATTGTTTCGCTCTCGGGAGCCGTCGAGCCCATGAGCTTTGCCGACCTGTCGGCCTCACTGGGCCGGTTGATTCACGAGGCGACTCCTTGTCTGGTGCTGGACTGCCGCCAGGTCACCTACATCGGCAGCGTGCAACTGAAGGAACTCCTCGACTTCGCCCACTACGCGCGCACGCGCGGCGGCGACATCAAATGCGTCGGGCTTGCTCCCGCCATCCGGCAAGTGGCGGCATTGATTTCCAACGGTGACCGGATCGAATGCTTCGACGAACTCATGGAGGCGCTGGCCGCTTTTCACGACGTCGCCCCGCTGACCACCAATTGAGCCGAACTCGAACTCCGGCCATCACGGGTTGTACGTCAGCAACTCCACCCACTCGCGTCCGCGTTCCCCCAATTCCCAGCCGCGCTTGCCGCGTCGCACCAGTCCCCGGCAATTGTTGCGCGCCAACTCCGCTTCGTTCACCCGGCCGACGGCCGGCACGCGTCGGCTTTCGATCGCCCCGACCGGCTGCACCGTGACCGGCAATCCCCACGCGGTCACACCGATTTCGTAACCGACCGGCACACCGGTCGCCGGCTGCATCTGTTCCGGATGGGTCTTCAACCACGGGAACGGCCGCGCGCCGACCAGCACGGTGAAGGCGACCGTCTGGCGCGCGACATACTCCGCGAAATTCAGTTTCGAATTGGCGGCGTACGCGCGAAAAAACGCGGCCGGATCAAGCCCGAACAGGTTTTGTCCGTTGAAATTGCCGAACGGCGGCGCTTTGGGATCGCGTTTCGGATACCAGATGCGAAAGTTCGGATTGAGCATCAGGTCGATCTCGAAGTGGAGATGGGCCCGGTCGCGCGAAATGCCTTCCCGGGTGTTCGTGGAGTGACCGAGCGTGGCGATGACCTGCTCCTTCTTCACCGGCTGGCCGACCGCAAGGCCGTCGGCCACCTCCCGGAGATGAGCGTACAACGTGAAGACCTGCACGCCGTCCCAGCGATGTTCGAGCACGACGTACCGGCCGTAGTTCGACAGGCCCGGCTTCGTGTTGATGAAGGCGACTTCGCCGTCGGCGACGGCGTGGACGGGATCGGTCGGCTCGCCGCGCCGGTCGCGCTGCAAGCATTTGATGTCGATGCCCTCGTGGAAACGCCGGCCTTCGGCGCGCACGCAGCCAAACATGCCGGACTCGACCGTGCCTTCAATTGTCGGCTGAAAAAAATCGGCATCGCCGTCGGCGCGCAGCAAAGCGTTGTTGGCGGTCGGCAGGCAGAGGTCGAGCGCCCAAACGCTGCCCGGCAGGCAGCAGAGCAGAAGAACCGCGAACGTTTTCAAGGCGCGTGCTGTACGTCGCCCGCATCGCGGCGGCGGCCGGCCAGCTTGTTCAGATCATCCACCAATTGTTGCTGCTCGGCATCGGTCAGGTCGCCTTCGAGGAGGAATTCGCCGTTGTCGATGCGTTTGTCCACCAGCACGCAGGCGACCGGCCGTTCGTTGACGAACACCACGACATGCTGTCCGCGTATCCGAGTGGTCAACTCGCCGAGTTTCATCGCGCCGTGCAGATCGAAGCGCAGCCAGACCGCGCTACCACCCGGAGTCATCTCGATGTGCGCCTCCATCACGTCCTTCTCCGACAATTGCGCAAACGGATCAACGGCGATCCGTTGGCCGGTGCTGGGCACATCCACCATGTGGACGCGACTTTCCGGCAAGACATCGCTAACTTGTTCGTGAAACCGCAGCGTGAATTGGTCGTGGCGGGAGGCGCAGCCGGTCAACGTGAGCAGCAGGAATGAGAAAAACATCGCGGTTTTATAGGTTTGCATGGCCAGACGATTCTATGGTAGCTTGTGCCTCGCTACAACCAAATCATGACAGTCGATCCACGATTCCTCAAGGAGGAGGGAGCCGAGGTTTTCATTGGGAATGAGCTCCTGCTTAAAGGCGCTCTTGAGGCCGAAGGCGGCACGCACCTCCTGACGGGCTATCCGGGCTCGCCCATTGCCGGGTTCTTCGACGCCATGGAACTGCTCGCGCCGCTCTACCGCGAGAAAGGCATCCGCGCCTGCATCTCCAACAACGAAGCTCTCGGCGCGGCCATGCTCAATGGCTCGCAGATGGGCCCGCTGCGCGGCATTTGCGCCATGAAATCCGTCGGTTTGCACGTGGCCGCCGACGCGCTGGCGCTGGGCAACCTGGCTGGCGCGCATCCCCAAGGCGGTGCGATTGTGGTCATCGGCGACGATCCGTGGAGTGATTCGACGCAGGTACCGGCCGATTCCCGGTATCTCTGCAAACACCTCTTCATGCCGGTGATGGAGCCCAGTGACAATCAGGAATTGAAGGACTGGATTGATTTGGGGTTCCGGCTTTCGCGCGAGGCGAATCTCTTCATCGGCTATCTCGTCACAACCAACCAAGCCGACGGCGGCGGCAGCGTTCAGGTCCGGCCCAACCGTTTCCCCGAAGTCAACGCCGTCAGCAAGTTCAACCTCGACACCGCAAAAATCGATTTGGACAACACCGTGCTGTTGCCGCCGCGCACGTGGATCAAAGAAGAAGGCATGCCGCAACGTTACGCACGGTTGTTGGACGCGGCCCGCAGTCACGGGGTCAACCGCATCATCAACGGACGGGAGAATCCGCGCTGGCGCGCCGAGATCGGGTTCGTCGCGTCGGGACTGGGATTCAGCTACCTCGAGCACGCGCTGGCGGAGTTGGGCGTGGCCGACCAGGTGCCGATCCTTAAACTCGGCATCAGCTTCCCCGTTGACCCGCAAATCGTCATCGAGTTTTCCAAGCAAGTGCGCAGCATCTTCGTCATCGAAGAGCGGCGCGGATTCATGGAAGAACAGATTTCCGAGATCATCAGCAAGTTCAACCAGAACGCCACCAACGCGAATCGCACCAACGTCTGGGGCAAAGAGTTTCCCGCCGGACTGAAAGCCATCCCGTCCACGCGCGGCCTGAATCCCAGTATTCTCATCGGCCTGCTCGCTCCTCTGGAGAAATTTTTCCATGACCCGGACTTGAAGATCGATCATCGCCGCATCGAGCGGGCCGTCGCGTTGCTGCGCGAGACGGACAAGTTCGACATTCGGATTCCGCCACGCACGCCGACGTTCTGCCCCGGCTGCCCGCATCGCGACAGTGCAAGCGTGTTGATCGAGATGAAAAAGCAATTCATGGACGCCCGGTACATGAAGCAACATCACCGGCGCGGGCCGGTGGACTTGCTGTTTCACGGCGATACCGGCTGCTACACGATGTTGATGTTCGAGCCGACGAAAGATTTGATGCACAATTATTCCGGCATGGGTCTCGGCGGCGGCACCGGTGCGGGAATTGACCCGTTCATCACGAACAAACAAGTCGTCTTCCTCGGCGACTCAACGTTCTTCCATTCCGGCATGCTCGGCATTTCCAACGCGCTCAAGCAAGGCCAGGACATCACCTACATCATTCTCGACAACCAGACGACCGCCATGACCGGTCACCAGCCCACGCCGAGCATGGACGTGGATATTCTCGGCAACACAACGTACCGGCAGAACATTGACGGCATCGTCCAAGCCATGCTCGGCCAAGGCGTCCACGTCGTGCGCGCCAACCCGGCCTACCGCGAGACGTGGCGCTCGATGCTCGAAGACACGATCCTGCGCGACGGCGTCAAAGTCATCGTCGCCGACAAGGAATGCGGCATCACCTATCACCGTCGCGAGTCGCGCGAAGAGCGCAAGGAAATCAAGGAACACGGTTTCCTCCGCGAAAAACGTTTCGTAAACATCAATACGGACGTCTGCGAGTACTGCCTCGAATGCACGATGGCCACCGGTTGCCCGGGTTTGACCATTGTGGACACGCCGTTCGGCGCAAAAATTCAGACCGACCTGTCTTGGTGCGTGGCCGACACGGCGTGCACGAAGATTTATGCTTGTCCGTCGTTTGAAGAAATCACGGTTGTCCGCACACAGAAACCGCCGGCGCCGATTGACGAGATTGATCTTTCCGCGATTCCCCTCCCCCGGCCGCGAGACTTTGACGACGTGTGGCACTGCTACCTTGCCGGCATCGGCGGCCAAGGCATTGGCGTGTGCACGGCGACGATCGTGCGCGCCGGGTTTAAGCAAGGCTACCGGGTGTTGTTCTGCGACAAGAAAGGTCTCGCCATCCGCAACGGCGGCGTTTACTCGCAGATCACCTTCACCAAAGGCTCGAACTACACTTCCAACATCATCCCCTACGGCCAGGCCGATCTGCTCATCGGTGTTGATCCGCTGGAGGCTATCCGAAGTCTCGACCCGAAGGGCAACCAGCGTTGCGGCAGTCCCGAGCGCACCGTCGCGGTCATCAATGCTTATAAGACGCCGACGATCATGACGCTGCTCGGCCAGCACGATTTCAGCGTCGCCGAGTGCGAAGACATGCTGCGCCGGTACACCAAGTCCGACGAATACTTCGGCCTTAACGTCGCCGGCATCAGCGAACATTTCTTCGGCACGAAACTCTACGCCAACGTCGTCATGCTCGGCATCGCGTTTCAGCAAGGGCTTCTGCCGCTCTCGCTCGAAAACATCGAATGGGGTCTGCGGGAAACAATGGGCTCCGCCGCCGCCGAGAACATCAAGGCCTTTTACCTCGGCCGCAAACTCGTGTTCGAGCCGGAACTCGCCCACAAGCATGAGTTGCACGAGACCTACGCGCAATTCGTCGCCGAACGCATGGACGTGCTCAAACGTAACCACCGCGCCGGCGACCGCTGGGCCCGGGAGTTTGAAGAACTTGTCCGCCGCAGCGAACAATCCATCAAACTTGGCGAACAAGTCGTGCGCGACATCGTTTGGCGGCTCTACGACCTCGTCGAGTTTGGCGCCGGTGATTACGCCCGCCGGTACCTCGAATTGGTCGAGCGCGTGTATTCCCAAGATTCGACTGAATTCGACTACGCCGCCACGAAAGCGGTCATTTGGAATCTGCACAAAGCGATGATCATCAAAGATGAGGTGTACGTCGCGCACCTGTTGACCAGCGAAGAAAAGACGCGCCGCGACAATCACCGGTATCACGTTGATTCCGAACGCGGCGACAAACTTGTCTATCACCACCTCAACCGGCCCGAGTTCAACATCCTCGGCCGGGACGTCCGCTTTAAGTTCAGTCCGAAGAAATGGCATCTGAACCTGCTGAAACATTTCCGGTGGCTGCGCCGCGTCATGCCGGCGTGGCATCGCCGCGAACACGAGTTCCGCGACTGGTACGTCCGCCTCGTCGAAAACTTCCGCAACGTGGACGGCAAAGCGGCCTACGACCGGTACGCGCAAGCCCTCCGCTGCGTCGAACAAGTCCGCGGCTACCGGGAAATCCGGTATCCAAAGATGGAGGAAGCGAAGCGGAAGGTGGAAGCCCTACTGAAGAGTCCAACACCGAGCCGCGATGTCTCCCGCCCGGTATTTTCCAGTTGAATCGGGCCGCGCCGGGATGATTTGCTAGTTTAGCTGCGGACATTATGAGCTTTCGGTTTATTGCCACGAAGATATGCCATCGCAGGATGTCCCGGCCGTGGTCATCCAATCTGTCCGCCTATTGCCTAGCTGTGTCACTCGCCGTACTCGGCGCTGCATGCCAGCGTTCTTTGACGGCGGGGCTTCCAACGACGCTCCAGCTTCTTGATCGCGTTGAGCATATGGCGCAGAACTCAACCAACGCCTCTGACCGAGTTGCTCTACAGGGAGAGGTCGAACACGCAATGGTTCGAACTGGGAGAATCGACGAAGCCCTAAAGATCGCGGATGCGGAACAAAGTATTCCCAACAAATCGTGGATCTTGACGTCGGTCATTCGTGGTTTGGCCGAGAGAGGCGAAACCGGTCGAGCGATTCGGCTGGCTCAATCTTATCCAGACGTGCCCGAGAGAATTACGCGGTTCGATGACATTCTCAGGATCCGGTCGGAGGCCGGTGACCTGCAAGGTGTTTTGGAGGCGGCAGAGACTCTTAATGACACCGTATATCCGGGTCGAAGGCTCGTCCAAACTGCAAAGATTCAGATGAAACGTGGCGCTGCCGCGCAAGCTCAGAGTGCAATTCAAGTGGCGCTTTCGAGAGCCACGAGACTTAAGTTTATGAGTTGGCGAGTTGAAGCGCTGGCAGATATTGCTCATGCCCAACTTGACCTCGGTGACACCAATGGTGCGCTATCAACGGCGCAACTGGTGCTCCGCGAAGCGATGACTCGTGATGAGACGACTCTGCAATTCGACACAGCGGAATGGTTTTCCGAACTTCAAGCCAAAGCCGGTATGGTCAACGAGGCGCTAGAAACTGTCAGCACAATATCGAACTCTTACACCAAGAGTTCTGCGCTTCAAAGAATCGCCGTAGTCCAAGCGAAGTCCGGGCAACCGGAGAACGCGGTGACAGTTCTCGCGCCTATCACAAACCAAGAGCAGCGAGCTAGCGCCTATTTTGCGGTCGTGGAAGCGCTCGCCGAGTCGGGGCACGCTGATGCTGCGCTCCGAGTTGCAGATGAAATCACTCTGCTACCTGCCCGTGTAATGGCGTTGTTTCGAACCGCTCAGGCGGAGGAGAAACTTGGCAATCAAATTGGAGCGAGACGCACTCTGGAGCGAAGTATTCAACTCTCCATAACCAATACCAACGAACCTGAAGGTGCGTCTTTGCTCATCTTCATTAGTATGGATCGGTTTGCCGCGGGGGACACATGGCAAGCAAAACGACTGCTAGAGTTGGCACGAAAGCGCTGGCCGGAGGGAGATCCATTGGACGATTATGACTGGGCTGGGTCAATGGTCGAAGCGCAAATTCAAGGTCATACCCTTGGCCTAGCTCTCAAGACGGCGCGAGAGATGAAGTCGGAGTACTGGCGAGACAAGTTATTAGGACAAGTGGCCGAAGCGTTTGCAGTAGACGGGAAATACTCAGAGGCCGTATCGATTGCGATGGACCTTCAGGAGGCATCTTTCCGTATTCGAACATTACGCGCAATCGCTATGCACCAGACGGTTAAGGGCAGAGCTGCCGACGCATTGGATTGGATAAACCATCGTTGCAGTCCAATAGAACAGCCATGGGCGCTCTTGGGAGTCGAGGACGGAGAATCGCGAGAAAGCGTAAAGCAGCAGCATTAGATCACTGTGGTCGCTTGAACGAGGTCATCACTGTTCCGAAAATGTCGAACCGGGAGTTTTTGGAGAAGTACGCTCGTTCCGGTCGCGTGGGGCTCGTCGGCGGAACAACACTCATCGAGAAGGCGATCCGGCGGGCGGAGCGCCATGTCGATGAGAATGAACAGTGGAGTTTATGGTCGCACGCGATGTTGTTCGAGGGCAAGCGTGTCGACGGACATCACTGGGTCATCGAATCTGATCTACAGATCCACCGTAAACACATCCAGCTCGGTGTTCAAGAGAATCGCATTGCGAAATACTACAAGGAGGAGATGTATCCCCATCTCGCAGTGCTGGACTTTGCGTTAAGTGACGCGCAAGTCGCGGCGGTGTTGAGTGAAGGATTGAGAATGGTGGCGCTCCACGCGGTATACTCGTTGCGGGAATTGATTGGCGCCGCGTTTGCCCTGCGACACGCGCGATTCCGCCCCCGGCGCAATCTTCTGGCGCGGCGTAAATCCATGTATTGCTCGGGCTTCGTTCAGTACGTCTTCACGAGAGCGGGAATCGATCTTGCACCGGGTGTGCACGCTTCGCACGGAACGCCCGAAGACATCTCGCGCACGCCCGTGCCACACACCACGTATCTGCTCCAACGTGTTTGATTGAGAAGCGTGGTTGCGTTAGGCTGCGAAGGGTCGCATGGACGAGATCAACGAAAAACTGATCAAGGGCAAGGAACGGATTGCCCAAGCGGGACACGGCAAGCCGAAGGTGGCCGGGCCGACGCGCAACCGGTTGCCGCCCGGCCAGCATGAAGTGAAAAACTGGCCCGTGCTCGATCTCGGCATCCAACCGGACATCCCGCTCGACAAATGGTCGCTCAACATCGAAGGCTGGGTGGAAAAGCCGGTCCTGCTGGAGTGGCCGGAGTTCATGGCGCTGCCCCAAGTCGAGAAGGTCAACGACTTCCACTGCGTCACGACGTGGAGTCGGTACGACAATCACTGGAAAGGCGTCGAGTTCAAAACCATCTGCGACCTCGTCAAACCGAAGTCGAAGGTCACGCACGTGTATTTCACCGGCTACGACGGTTATTCGACGAATCTCCCATTCGATTTCGCTCTGGACGACGCGCTGCTCGTTCACCACTGGGAAGGCAAAACGCTGGAGCGCGAGCACGGCGGCCCGGTACGCGTCGTCGTCTCGAAAGTGTACGCCTGGAAAGGCGCGAAGTGGGTCAAGGACATCGTCTTCCTGCCACACGACCGCCTCGGCTTCTGGGAAGTGCGCGGCTACTCCAACACCGCCGACCCTTGGACCGAAGACCGCTTCGCCTGATCACCAGCGAGATTTGAACCACGACACGTCGACCACATCCTGCTTCATCGCCCGGGCTTCGAGTGCGGCCATCGCGTCGGCGGACAGCGCGCGAAAACTGCTCGCGCCCGCTGCGTTCTCCTCCAATTGCTCAACTGAATCGCAGCCGATTACCGCCGAGCTGATCGGGTGGGTCAACGCGTAATCAATCGCCTCCTGCACGGTCAGTGCGCCCTTGGGCTTCAGCAGGTTGCCATACGCCGGCACCTTCATCGCCAACACGCCGCCGCCCTTCTGCTGTGCCACCGGCAAAACCGTCTCAATGAATGATTCGTTCCTCCGGTCCGCCGCGTTTAACGCGATCAGCGTCGTATCGAACTCATACCGGCGCAGCGCCTCGGCCACCATCGCCGCGCTCCGGTGGCCAGTGACACCGACAAACCGCACCAGCTTTTGCTCGCGCGCCTGCTCCATTGCCTTGATCACGCCGTCGGCCGCAAACATCTTGTCCACGTCGCCAATCTCCCCGCGCGTGTTGTGAATTTGCCAGACGTCAACGTAATCGGTTCGCAACCGCTTCAAGCTTCGCTCGAGCAACCGCCACGAACCATCCCGCGACCGGTCTTGCGTCTTCGTCGCGACAATCACCTCGCGCCGGCGTCCCGCGAGCGCTTCCCCAAGACATACTTCGCTCATTCCGTACGTCGGCGCGGTATCGAAGTAATTCACGCCCAAATCAATCGCGCGATGAACGGCTTCCACCCCGGCCGCCCGCTGTTCCGTGCGCGGGAACGGTCCCATGCCACAACCCAGCGCCAGCAACGAAACCTCCAAGCCGGTCCGCCCGAGTTTGCGTCGCGGCATCGTCGCCACGTTTGCTGCCAGGACGTTGCGCGTGACGCACCTTCCGAGCGCCGCACCCAACACCAGCCCGGCTGCCGTTTTCAGGAATTCTCTTCGACTCGTCGGCTCTTCCATCGCGGTTTTTGTTGCTCGGATTTCCTCCGCAGTGTATCACACTCCCGATGGTCACCAAAGTTCTCGCGGTGTGGCTTCTCGCATCTTGTGCCGTAGCGGCGCAACCGCTTCCCGTTCTCGACGGCGCTGACATGGCGCAAATCGAGCTCGCCCTCCGCGCCCTCAAGATGACCGAGCGCGACCTCTCGTTCTCCAAAACGAACGTCGAGTCGGAGCTTGTCTTGCAGAAGGCCCGGACATTCTTGCAGCAACCGCTTGCGTTGCCCGGCTTCGGTCAACAGACCCTGACCAATCTCAGGGCGGCACACTCACTCAAAACGCTCTCCTCTCTCGTTGTCACCCTGAGCGAAGCGAAGGGTCTCAGTCGTACCGGCGAAACGACAGAGATTCTTCGCTCCGCTCAGAATGACACGGCTTCCATAACCGCCACCGGCGTCCCCCCTGCCGTGGCGCGGGCCGTGCAGATCATCTGTGAAGCGGCGGGGCGCGCTCGACCGCTCTGGCCGGCGCCAGACAACGCCGCCTTTGATGCGTTCGCTCTCGACACGTTCCGCGACGAGCGGAACGATCTCGGCATCGCGCCCGAGTTGCTGCGCCGCGACGAAGATTTGGAGCTTCAGGATACCGAACTTGCCGACGCGATCCTCGCCGCCTCGGACCAGCTCGATCGGGACAAACTGATGGCAGCCTTCGAGTTGCTGGCGCGGTCGGTCGATGAGGCGGTGGCCGAGTTGCAGACGAACAAATTCACGGAGGAGTTCCAAGTTGAGACAGACACGCCGCTCGGTAAGATCATCGTCGGCGGAGTCGGACGCAACGTGTACACGAACGAAGCATTCCTTATCATTGATCTCGGTGGAGATGATGTGTACGAAAACTCAGCGGGCGGCGCGAACGGTCTCGTCGGGCGACCGATTTCTGTTGTGATCGATATGGGAGGCGACGATCAGTTCGTTTCACGACGCAGCTTCTCGCAAGGGTCAGGCGTGTTCGGCATTGGCATCCTTGCCGCACTCGGCAGCAATTGCACGTTTCAGGCAAAGCATTTCTCACAAGGTGCCGGGTTTTTCGGTTGCGGGCTGTTAATGACCGGACCGGGCAAGCAAACGTTCGAGGCCGACACGTTTTGTCAGGGTGCCGGGATGTTCGGCGCCGGCATTCTGTGGCAGCGCGGGGGCGACACGACGTACAAAGCGGCGCAGATGGCGCAAGGTTTCGGCGGTACGAGTGGCGTCGGGCTGTTGCTGGACGAAAGCGGAAACGACTCTTACTTCGCAGGCGGCAAGTATCCGTGCGGTTGGCTGGCCGGACATTACTTCTCACTCGCTCAAGGTTTCGGCTACGGCATGCGGCCGTTTGCTGGCGGTGGAGTCGGCATCCTCTGTGACTTGAAAGGCGATGACCACTACGTGGCCGACGTGTACGGCCAAGGCGCAAGCTATTGGTATTCGGTCGGCTTGTTGCTCGACGCCGAAGGCAACGACACTTATGACGCCTATCAATACTGTCAAGGGGCCGGTATCCATCTCAGCAGCGGCGCGTTGATCGACTGGGCCGGTGACGACACGTACACCGCCGGTCATATCTGCCAAGGCGCGGCGCATGATTACAGCGTCGGCATGTTGATTGATCGTGCCGGCAACGACAAGTACACCGGCGACACCACGGCCCAAGGCTCAGCGATCAACAATTCGTTCGCGCTTTTGCTCGACCGTGCCGGCAACGACACCTACATCGGCAAAGACCCAAAACAATCGCAAGCGGCCGGTCACGACGGTGACAAACGCGAGTACGGTTCGATTGCCTTGATGCTCGACCTCGGCGGCCAAGACACGTATTCGCAAGGCCAAACGAACAATATGATTTGGTTGAAGCCGTGGTACGGCGCGGGGTTAGATACCGTCGTTGTGCGCGGGTCTCCCGACCGCGCACAAGCTTTGACCGAAGGTCTCCCGCCTGTTTCGGCGTGGGCGGGAGACCTGCGCCGAACATGGCAAATCGCCCCGGTTGATCCTCATCATCCCATCGAACGCCTCTTGCGCCGCGCGATTTCCGACAAGCCCGATGCCGGCAAGGCGTGGGACGAGATCAAGCAGCGCGGCATCGAGGTGCTGCCGTATCTACTCACGCGCCTCGACAGTCCAAACGTGTTGGTGCGTGTGAAAACGGAGGAGCTGATTGACTCCCTCGGCACGAACGCCGTGCCGGAACTCATCGAAGGCATCGCCAAAGCGAAGAACGATGAGGTCGCGCGCATCTGCTGCTATTTCCTCGCGCGTTTTGATGAAAAAGCGCGCGCCGCGATTCCGCATGTGCTGCCGCTGCTCAATCGCGACAAGACGCGCACGACGGCGCTCTACACCCTCGGCCATCTGCGCGCCCGGGAAGCGTTCGCCCCGGCTATGAAAGCTTTGACGAGCGATCGTGAGTTGGTTCGTCTGCGCGCGGCGCAAGCGTTGGGCCGTATCGGTGACCGACGCGCGATTCCGAAACTGATTGCTGCGCTCGACGACGAGATGTGGGATGTGCGCTACGCCGCTGAAGATGCGCTCGTCGGCTTCGGCAAATCGAGCATCGGCCCGTTGCGGCGCGCGTTCGCCAAGGCGTCGTCGCGCGCCCGGCCACACATCATCGAGGCTCTGGCCAAACTCGGCGACAAGCGGGCGCTCGCCCTGGCCAAGAACGAATACCGGGATGACAACCCGCTCGTACGGGCGGCGGTTGAACAGGCGTTGACCGAACAGCTACAATCGCGCCGATGAAAGATTCCCTGCTCTGGATGGCCGATCAAGTGACATACCAGATCTTTCCCGACCGGTTCGCCATCGGCAAGCCGCACACGTCTGCGTCGAAACTGAAGCTGCCGGTTTATCACAACCCCGACTACGCGCGGCGGCGGTGGGACGAGATGCCGGAGAATCCGTCGCGCGGCAAGGATTTCTTCGGCGGCGATCTGCAGGGTGTGATCGACAAACTCGATTATATTCAAGACCTCGGGATGACAGCCGTTTATCTGACGCCAGTTTTCATTGCGCCGTCGAACCACAAGTACGACACGACGGATTTTTTCACGATTGACCCGCAGTTTGGCGGCGAGAAGACGCTCAAAGCGCTGATCAAGGAGCTTCACCGGAGAAAGATGCGGTTGATTCTCGACGCGGTGTTCAATCACGTGAGCGACCGGCATCCGTGGACGAAACGCCCGGAGTTCTTCACGGGCGAGTACTGGCGCGGTTTTCAAAACATGCCGGAGTTGGACCTTGCGAACAAGAAGTTGCTGGACATTCTCTTTCGCAAGCCGGACAGCGTGTTGCAGAAGTACCTCGACATGGGCGTGGACGGCTGGCGCTTCGACGTGGCGGTGGACATTGGCCTGCCGGTGGTTCGCGCGATGCGGCAAACGTTGCACCGCCGGTTTCCCAACGCGGTGCTGCTCGGCGAGGTGATGTGCTTTGCCGGCGAGTGGTGCAACAACGACAACGTGTTTCACGGCGTGATGAACTATTACTTTCGCGACGCGGTGCTCGGTTGGCTGCGCGGCGAAGTCTCGGCCAGGCAAGCGAACCATGCCGCTGATGAGTACTACCGGGGTTACGGTCATACCGGCGCGATCAGCTCGTGGAACATGTTGTCGAGTCACGACACGCCCCGGCTGCGCTCGACGATTCCCGACGCGGTGCAATGCCTGCTCGCGGTTGTCGCGCAGTTCACGTTGCCGGGTGTGCCGTTCGTCTATTACGGCGAGGAAATCGGTATGGACGGCGGGCACGATCCCGATTGCCGGCGACCGATGATCTGGGACGAAAAGCGTTGGGACAAGGAGACGTTGGTGTTCTACAAACGAATCACCGAAATCCGGCAGTCAACCCCGGCGTTGCGGCGCGGCGCGCTTACCGTGCTCGGCCACAAACTCGACGCCGACGCGCTCGTGTTCCTGCGTCACACCGACGAGATCAATGAGGTCGCGCTGGTCGCGATCAACAATTCGACGCAACCGTTGCGGCAGATCGTGTTCACGCCGCACTCGCATCTCTATCACGCGTTACCGATGAAAAACCTGCTCGACCCGTCGCAAGTCGTGAACATGGAAGCCGGCAATCTCAAGCTCGACGTGCCGCCACGCGCGGCGGCGATCTTCGTGCCGGACGATACGCGCGTGCGGAATTACAAGTTTTTCAAGCCGCGGAATCTTTCGGCTTGAGCGTGATCAACGCGACCGCGCCGACGATCACTCCGGCAGCGATCAGTGCCCGGGCCGTCAACGGTTCGTCGGCGAGCCACCAGCCGAGCGCCAGCGCGACCACCGGGTTCACGAACGCGTACGTTGACGCCACCGCCGACGATTTTCTCTGCAGCAACCACAGAAACGCCGTGTAGCCGATCAACGAGTCCACCAACGCCAAATAAATGAGCGCCACGGCGGACCGCATCGTCACCTGCTGCACTGTCTCGCCGGCCACGACTGCCCCGATTGCAAGGAGCACGCCGCCGGTAATGAACTGCAGACCAACCGACATCGGCATCGAGTCCGGCAACTTCGCCCGCCGCGCGTACGCCGATCCGATCGACCACGAAATCGCCGACGCCAGCAGCAAGCCGGCACTGCCCAACGGTATCGCCGCGCCGAGATGCAGTTGTGGCGCGCCGAGAACCACCACGCCGGCAAAACCCATCAGCAGTCCAATCCACACCCTGCCGGTCGGCCGTCCCCCGCCCCACGCCCATTCCACCAGCGCCATCCACAACGGGATCGTCCCCAACATCAGCGCGGTGATGCCGGACGCGACGTGTTGTTCCGCCCACACGAACGCACTCACGCCGCCAACGAGCAAGACGCCGACGACCGCCGACGACCACAACTCCCGGCGCGTCGGCCACGATACACCGCGCCGTCGCATCGCCCCAATGAGGATGACGCCGGGGATTAATGACCACAATGTCGAGAGAATGAGCGGCGGGAACGATTCGAGAGTGATGCGCACGGCCAGATAGGTCGAGCCCCAGATGAAATACACGGCGGCGAGCGCTGCGAAAACTCGACCACGCGAAACTGCCGGAGTTGCGGATTCGGAATGCAAGATGAATTGGTCGGGGCGACAGGATTTGAACCTGCGACCTCCTGCACCCAAGGCAGGCGCTCTAATCCAAGCTGAGCTACGCCCCGACTACTGGCGATACATTTACTTCTGAAGCTGCACTTTGACAACCGTTCGTTTGCCTATGCGAAAGACC